>CAMYZE010000001.1 GCA_947303805.1 uncultured Clostridia bacterium
ACATGAGATGTTTGAGGGAGAAAAAGTAGATTGCTGGCTGATGGAATTAGCACTGGAATAAAAGGGACGGTGATAATTATTGTTGCTTTATGATTAATTTTTTATTTTTTTTAAAGAAATGAAGAATAATATTCTCCGTCCCTTTTATTTCCTAATTAGGGACATTTTTGTAAAGAAAAATGTCCCTAATAATGTCCCTAATCGAAACTCTTAGTTTCTGAAACATTATAAATTTTACATTTCCTTATATTTTTTAATTTTTTGAAGGAATATTTGAAACTTCCAAAAAAAAGTGAGACTGCCTATTAACTTTCAGTCCCATCTTTCCATACCACCGTTATTTTATCTTTCTTGACCACTATCTTGTCTACCAGTGCATAGAACAAGCCCTCATCAAACTCAATTAGTGACTTTTACTTATCTTTAGTGTATTTATATAGTTGGTTAAAACGCTCTTTCTTAATTCTTAATCTTTTAGCTTGCATTATTTCAACTTTAGTTAGTAAATTGCTGTCACAAACCTTAACGCTATATTTTTCAATGCATCTATTTGCCATCTTCTGTAATTATTCCAAGACTATAAAAAATCATAGACACAGAAGAAAATGCTTGATATTTTTTTTCGATTTTAAAAAAATCCTCTTGTTTGTTATATATCATTTTATTAATATTTTGATATGTATATGCAATATTTTGTGTTATCTTATTCCATTCACTGATTGCACCTATATTCAATATATAATCACAAAATTCTTCATATGCATGTAATAAACAATTATCATCAATATCACATATTTTAACTCTACTATGGTACTTATTATATTTTTTAATATCTTTCCCAAGTTCAAATTTTAAAGCAAAAGTTTTATCTATTTTTGTTGAAAGAATATATGATTCAATAGAAGGGTAATTCAAAATTAATAAACCAGGTGTATCATTAATATCATATGGGTCTTTGAATTTCTCAATTAAATTACAAATTATTATAGAATTATTATTAGATTTGCAATCTCTATCAAATACAAAAAATATTTTACTGTTCTCTATATCTATATCATAACTATAATTTTCTATTAATTCTGAATATGCTCTATTCAAAAAATCTATATCATCTGCATATTTAATGTTTGAATGTCTAGCATTCAATAATAATATTTTACTATTTTCATTTTTAATTTTACAAATTTTGCATACAAAATTACTTTCTTGTCCATCTCTATGTGTTAATTCAACAACTTCACAATTAAATATATCTTCAAAAATTTTTTCAAATAACTCAATCTCGTCTTTCTCCCCTTCAGTCACAATAATAACCTGCCCCAATATTTTATCTTTCAATAGCTTCATACTTTGGCAGTCCTCCAAATTCACCACTTAAATACATTTTTTGCAAATTTTGAAATACTCGCGGAGAAAAATCAGATACTCTTGAAACTTTACTACCTTTGTTTTTTTCAAAACTAACAACATATATTTGATCAGGCCTAAATATGGTATTTGAAATTAATCCGGCACAGTGAGAGGATAAAAACAATTGTGACATAAATTTTTTATTCATCATGAATTTGACTAAAAACATTTCTAAATTAATATGCATACCAGCAGAAAATTCATCAATGACAATCATTCCATTTTTTGTACTAGAATCAATAATAGTTGGTAATACATTAATTAATGCCTGATTTCCTGTTGACTCTAGTTCTAATGGTAAAATTATTTTTTCCATGTCACTTCTCGTACAGAGTATTACATCTTTCTCATGAAAAGTAGTATTTTTTATTTCCAACGGGGAATTAATCTCTTTCAAAAAATTATTTAAGTAATTATCTCCATATTTTTTAATATAATCATTTACTTTGTGACTCATATCTTTAGAATAGGAATCAATATAATTTGAATTCTTTATGAATTCAATGAGGTATTTAACATCGGCATCATCTTGCACAACTCCAGATACGCTCATCTTTCTCAACAACGAAACATTTGAATCTTCGATTTTTTCATTTACTTTTTTCTCGTTAATAAATACTATTCCATTAGAAGCTATTCTTGTTAATATTTCCTTGTTTTCCTTCAATAAATGTTCTTCCTTTATCCCGTTTGAATCAAAGATTATAACATAATAAATATTTTTTCCATTAAAATAAAAATTATATTTAATTTCTGTTTCCTTGCTAAATAATCTAACATAAAATGGATATATAATATTATTATTACCTTCTAATAAATCTATAATAAATCTTATAGCTTTTAGTACATTGGATTTTCCAGATCCATTATCGCCGATAAAAAATGCTCCTTTTAATATTCCGTTGTAAACATTTTTTTCCAAGTATTCATATTTTGTCTTCTCGAAGCTTATTTTTGTCTCATCCATATATGACTTAAAATTTTTTAATGTGACACTTTTTAACATAAATTTCCTCCTTTCATAAGTGTAGGTGCATTTTTTTTACATCTGATTTTTTTCAACTGTAAAATATTTACATCAATTATAGCATGGGCTTCTTTTTTTTTCAATTAAATTTTATATATTTAATTTTTTTAACCGACGAAAATTTAATATAACATCTTAAATTATGTAATAAAGTATAGTCGGCAAATATATTAGTTTTTTATCAATGAAAACTTGCTATTTTTCTTATCTAAAAAACAATTAAATCGTTTCTAATCGTTTCAATTTATTTCAATTCGTTTCATATCGTTTCAAATCATTTCAAATGATAGTTCGTATCAATACCTATGATACACTTTTCATTGCAACATAGATTTTGATTCAACAGCAATTTCTGTGCATTTGTTTCGCAAATGTTACGAAATTGCATAAGAACTTCTAAAATTTTGCTTCGCAAAATTGGAAGCACTAAAAAAACCGCTAATATAAAGCATATTAGCGGTTTTGATTTTATTTTTGATTTTCAAATTGCTACTTTTTTGATAGTTTTTGCATAAACATATTTAAAATTACATAATTTTCAAAAAGGTGCAAAAGATGCAAAAAGGTGCACGATTTTCCAAAAGGTGCATAAAGGTGCAAAAGGTGCACGACTTTTTTAAAGGTGCAAAAAAGGTGCAAATTAAACTTTTGTGTCTACTTTTTCTTGACTAATGCACCATAAAATATTTTATTTAAAACTAATTTTTTTGTAAACAAAATCGAATAAGTTTACATTGAAATCAACAAGATTGAATTTAGAATCATAAATATCACACCATCTACCATTTAAACTGTTCTTTTCAAACAAATATAAAGTTTTTCTTTCAATTTCAGTCTCATATACTGCATAATATCTATCCACTAATTGATTAACAAACTTAAAATCCTCATCAAATATTTTTGTGTTTTGATTATCATATATAGCAATGTAATTATTAAAAATGCAATAGTTTGAGGCATTAATTAATATATCCATTTTATGAAATTTTTCATCATAAAGAGAAAATGACTCATTTTTAGTAACCCCATTATTATTATCATATTTGGCGAAAAGTGTATATGTTCTATCATTGATTTTTATTAAATATGTATTTATAATTGGTTCATATCCATTATCAGTAATCCATTCAATATTTGTATCCTTAATTTTATTATTAATATTTTTTAAAACAACTCCATTATCCATTCTTGTAAAATAATATCCATTGTTACAATACTGAAAATCTTGGTTAGAATTAGCAATATAAAATAATTTGTTAATTGTATAATAATTATATTTTTCACCATCACATATTGAAAATATTAAATTTCTAATACTTTCATTTCTATAACGTTCCAATTTATTCTCAATTCTAATAGGATATTCAAAATTTTGCGTTATTGGCTTCATTCTTTCGTTTAAAAGAAAATAATTCTCATTGTAATTAATACAATAAACTCTTCCATCACAAAAACTGACTATATTATATATGTTATTAAAATATTTTAAGAAGTTGTATTTATCGTATCCTTTATAAATATTTTCACTTTTGATTATGTTTTTATGATAATTATATTCTATTTTTCCATAATCTGTTTCAAAAATAACAATTTGCTTCCCCACTTGTTCTATATTATTATATGGATAATCCAAAACTAAATTTAAGTATGTATCTATATAATTATATTTGTGATAGCCTAATTTGTTAGAACATATTTTATAAAACTTTTTATTTCCAATTAAACATTTTTTAAGATATATATATTTAGGAAAACTTTTTATCAAAGCAAACTCTTCATTATATATATCCATATTTCTGCTATCTTCAAAATCAGCACCATATGAAACAAAAAACTTACCATTATCATAATCAATATCAGATGCCTCAAGTACAAACTTTATACATGTATTATCAATATATTTATAAATTTCCTTTTTATACATACCATTCTCAACAATTATGTAATTGTTCACAACAAACAATGGTTTGACATAAGTCGGAATATTTAGTGGCATGCCAGACATATCATAACTTTCAACGAAACCTCCATCTGCATCATATTCAATATCTAAAAACATAAAAGGTTTACCAGCAACAACATCATATATAATTTCCAGCTCATACCATTTTGATTCATAAATTAAATTTTCATCCTTACTAAATATACTCATTTTATTTGTATCTTTATCAGTTTTAATGAAATAATCATTCATATTAAATTCTTTATTTTTAATGTCTAATTCAAATTTATTGCTAATACTATCATCAATATCTATTGTTTCAGTATTATTATTTTCATTCAAATATTCAGTATTTTTATTATTCATATTACAACTATTTAAAAACACTATTGTTGCAATAAATATAAGTTTTATAATTATTCTTTTTAATAGCATATTACACCCTTCATTTCGTAACTATAAATAAAAGGGACGGTGATAATTATTGTTGCTTTATAATTAATTTTTTATTTTTTTTTAAAGAAATGAAGAATAATATTCTCCGTCCCTTTTATTTTCTAAACTAACAACATATTTATTTATCTAAAAAAGTCTTAGTAAACATATCAAGAAAATCATCTGCTTTCAATTCCATCAAATAAGATAATGAGCTATATGCAATATGAACTTTTACAATTCCTCCAAGAAACAAGGAATCTACAAATGTTTTATAATTAGTATCTCCTCTAATCACAATTTTACTGCCGCTTTTTCTGCCTATGCATTTGACCTTCTGTCCATCAGGCTTAAGTATAGTAATATTACAATCACTCTCTCCTAATATACTCATGGTATTAATAAGCATCTGTTCTTTTTCATTATTAAAAATTAAACTTATTGTTATATTATCCTTATTGACTGTCACTTCTGCCTTAATTTTTTCATCAAGCTTTGTAATGCTCTCATTCATTTCCACACTTGTTTTTTGCTGTAGGCAATATTCATCTGTTGGTTGCTTAAATTCATCCAAATACACCATCCGTTCCCATCGTTGCGGAGTAGAATTTTCACAAGCTGAAGCAAATGATATGATAAACATTATTAAGATAAGCAATTTTATTAGTTTGTAAAATTTTACTTGAATTATTTTCATTTCAAATATTATATCATATTTTCCACATTTAATTAATTGTTTTACTATTGATAATATTTAAATACCAAATCAAAAAATGAGACCCTTTATGTTTCAGTCCCATCTTTCCATATTATTTTAATACTATCTTTATTTACTTTAACCCTGTCCACCAGTCCATAAAATAACCCTTCGTCAAAGCCTGTTAGCTTGTTTTTACTTGCTTTCAGGTCGTTTATGTAGGTTTCAAGCACTTTTGCCCTGCTTTTTCTTTGTCGCAATTCACAAGCAACCACTTTATAATCTCAACATTTGATATGACCCCACACAATTAAAAATCGCCACATAAAATGGCGATTTAAATAATAATAAATTAGTTTTAAACTCCCAGACGAAATATTAGTGTATTTATTTAAACTCAAGCACAAGTTTAAAATAATACTTAATTAAAAACGGCATCAACTTCTCCATTAACAAATTCTTTGCTCCAGCCATTGTCTGCAACAAAAGCTTCAAGATACGCTCTAAACTTTTCTTCAGGAGTAAATTTGTTAGCAAATGGATTTTTAACCATTTTATTAAAGTCTTCCTTAGTTAATTTTGGAATATTCATATCTTCTAATTCTATCATCTTTTGCCTCCTACTGCCTCATAATACATAACCTTTTCATCAGCATCTGCAACTCTTGCTGAAAATATTCTTATTATATCTTTTTCCTTTACACAATGACACACAATCAGCAATCGTTCCTTATAACTAATACCAATTATCTTAAATCTTTCTTCCGTCACTGAATGGTAATCATCATATTCATACAAAGCATTATTGTCATAAAACACTGTCTTAGCTTCATCAAATGAAACTTGATGTTTCTTTATATTTTTTTGATTCTTATTTTCATCCCATTCAAACTTCAATTATCTACTCCAACCTACAACCTCTTTACTTTCTCATTATTTATCATATTATATAAAAAATTCCATTTTTTATCAATATATATTTTGCATTTTTACCCTTGGCACGAATTACTTTAAAATTGAAGCTCCAAACTCAAATGCATTTTTCAAATCAATTGGAAATTGATTTGTATTAACTTCTTTTTTGTGAGCTTCATTAAAAGAAGCCATATTATATTTGCTATAATCATTCACTTGCAAAGTATCAAATGCTCCTATTATTTTCATCTCGCCATTTAAGTTGTGTAATAATGCTAAATCATTTTTGATTTTTTCAGCATAAAGTTTTTCATAATACTCTTTTGGTGCATTCATGGTTAGAATTACACCAATGTTTATTTTTTTATCATTGTAATTATGATAATCATCGTATGACAAAGTTACAAAATGAACTCTCTCCATCAATGCTTGTATTTGGCTTGTAATGTGACCTTGATAAATTGGCGATCCAATAATAAGTGCATCTGATTCAAATATTTTATCAATGATTGGCGATAAGTCATCTTTCCAAAAACAATGATTTCTTCTTCCATTTTTCAATTTACAGGCAAGGCAACTCCTACATCCTGTAAAATTTAAATCATACAAATCATAATACTCTACTTCGTACCCTTTAGATTCTGCTCCTTCCTTTGCTGATTTAAGCATCTTTGCCGTGTTATTATTTTTTCTTGGACTTCCATTTAAAATTATAATCTTCATTATAGTGACCTCTTATTATTTCTTATTTTTTTCATCATTTCAAAATCACCGTGTTCAATTTCTTCCTTAAGTATATTTATTATTTGACTACATTAATTATTACCAATTTGCATACCTTTGATTTTTATTTATTTCTGTGATTCTTTTTACATCTTCATCACTTAATACAAAATCAAAATATTGTTGTTTTCAATAATGTGTGCTTCATTACTTGATCCAGGAATAGCTATGCAACAATAAAAGGGACGGTGATAATTATTGTTGCTTTATGATTAATTTTTTATTTTTTTAAAAGAAATAAAGAATAATATTCTCCGTCCCTTTTATTTCCTATAAAATTGAACTTACTGGACACAAATCTGCTTTTCTATCATAAGGAATAAATTCTTCTGACATACAAATTATTGATCCTTTTTTTACATTCATTTTAAATTTGTTAAGTACATCAAAGTTTTTTGTTGCATCATCTGGATTTTTATTTTTCTTAATCTCAATCGGCGTTATGCTACCATTTTTAACAATTAATAAATCTATTTCTTTTTTATCAATATCTCTGTAATAGTATAAATCCATTTTTGCTCTATTATTTAGATATCCTTTAACAATTTCAGATATAACATAGGTTTCAAATATTTCACCAGACATTGCTCCGTTTTGAAGAGTCTTAGGACTATCCCAGCCACATAAATATGCCACTAAACCAGTATCCATAAAATAAATCTTAGGAATTTTAACCAACCTCTTAGTAATATTATTAGAATATGGCTTAAGTATAAATATTGCTCCTGTTCTCTCTAAAATACTGACCCATTGTTTTGCAGTAGGCGCTGATATACCAAGGTTCTTACTTATCTCATCATACTTTAATTCATTAGACGTTCTTGCAGCCATATACACAAGAAAATCATAAAATGTATCAAGATGTCCGACTTGAGATAATTCTTTTACGTCTCTTTCTAAATAAGTATTTATATAGTCCATATAATAATTATTTCTATTTATTTTAGTTGATACAATTTTGGGAAGTCCTCCAGTAAAAATTTTTTTATATAATTTGCTTATATCAACATAGTCTTTGTTAGGACTATAATTTATTTTAAGTTTTTTTATATCTCCATCAAAAACCAAACTTGATTTCTTACTTATCTCTCTACTAGATAATGATGACATTTCTAATATAGCAATTCGTCCAGCAAGCGATTCTGATACATTTTTCATCATTTTAAATTTTTGCGAACCTGTTAGCCAGTACAATCCATTTGTTTTCTTTTCTTTGAGTTTTTTATTATCTATGATTTTTTTTAGTGTTATCAGAATGCTTGGTACCCTTTGAAACTCATCAATAATAAGTGGCGGCTTATATGTTTCAAAAAATAAGTCTGGGTCTTTTTTAGCAAGTCTTCTTATTGCATTATCATCAAATGTTACATAGTTCCTACTCTTTTCTTTAATCTTATAAAGCATTGTAGATTTACCAACCTGTCTTTGCCCGCACACTAAAACAACAGGGTAAAACCTGCTTGCTTTCTTTACTTCTTTTTCAAGATGTCTTTCAATATATACTTCTCTCATTTTTTCACCGATAAATCTAAAGTGATACTTTATTTTACTCTAAACTTGGCTATATGTCAAGTTGGGATTTTAAGCTGATAAAGTAAAAATTTTTTACAAAAAAAGAGCCACCTATGCGGCTCACTATAGAAATAATTTGCTTCCATATTAATATTTTACTTTAATGAAATAAAATGGAGTGCCAAAGACTCCTAATATGAGTTATAGTCTTGTGCTCACCAGTAACATTAAACTTTATTGTCCAATATTTAATCGAATTATAAGATTTAATATTATACTTTTTAGCTAATTTCTTTAGTCCTATAGTACCATTAACATATTCTTTAGCAATATTAATCTTATCTTCATCACTAAACATACACCTTACCCCTTATATATTTTGTTATATATAAAAAGTTTAAATTTTTGAGTCACCTTCTAAAAGGTGCAAATATACTATTCAAATGACACACATATGGTAGGTCTAACCCCTTTAAAATCTTCAACATTTGAAACATTCACCTTACCATTTAAATCAACATATTCACAAGTTTCTTTAATATCATCATAAGGCTTTAACCAATAATCAAATGTTAATTTTTCATTTTGTACAAAACTGGTACCTGAATGAATTTCCGTCAACACATATACACTTGCACCACCTGCTTTCAATTCTTGCATATTCTCAAAATAGTTTTCAACATCTTTTTTCGTCATTAAAGATATTTTTTCATTATTGTTATTTTCAATTATCACACTTTTTTCTTTATTTGAAAATGCATTATTAAAAAAATCATTCTGTAAAAATGTATTCAATTCACTATTAGTCCAATTACTAATATTATTACTATTAATTTGTTTCCATTCTAAAATATATCTACTTACCAACAATGCTTTATGATTATCATTATATAATACCAACCACTCTATTGGCTCAGTAGGTATAGGCAGCGAAATAATATTTTGATAATATTTACCAAAAAAGATTACATTTGGATTATATTCAAACTGTTTTTCATCATATTCTCTTACTGTTTTTTTATTTTTTAACATCAAACGTAATGCTCTTCCCATATCTACTTCCAAATTATTAAATTTATTAAATATGTCTATTATTTCTTCATCTTTACATTCAATTTCTCGATTATTCATACTTTTCGTATACCAATTATCTTCTTCTCCACCACCAGTAGTATAAAAATGATTATATTCATATTCTATCCCATTTACATCGTAAATATTAATTTTTTTACAGCCATCTCCAGGTTGTAAATAACACCATAAATTACCTTCTTTATCAAAACAAATATCTTTAATATTAAATCTTTCTCTATTTAAAAGATTATAATACTCTTCTTCAGTAAGCGAATTATAATCAATATATAAGTCCATATCTATTTCTTTCTTTTTTAATAAATCCAAATATTTTTCATTCAAATATTCCATACTCTTATTATTTATATTTAAATCATTGATAGAAGTAAATTCAACCACCTTTAATATTTTAGAACAAGCAATACACGGTATGGCAAAAGCCAACATACAAAATACAATAAATAGTAACTTAATACTTTTCCAAAAAGAATATTTATTTTTCTTCATTATAGTCATATGTTCATTATACCATGTATCATTTTCTAATAAAATATAAATTTTTCCATACCACAAAAAAATGAGACCGTCCATTAACTTTCAGTCCCATCTTTCCAAATTATTGTTATTCTATCTTTATCAACTTTAACCCTATCCACCAGTGCATAAAATAACCCTTCATCAAAGTCATTTAACTTGTTTTTGCTTGCTTTCAAGTCGTTTATGTAGGTTTCAAGAACTTTTGCCCTGTCACCCTTTTCCTTAAGGGTGGCCATTATCTTGTCTAATTTCTCTTGAATTAAAGTTCCCTACTTTTGAGCTAATTTTTAATAAAATTTGCTGCCGTACTATTATCAATTCTTGCTTTAGCAATATCAGCAAGGCTTATATAATTTTTAGTATCAAATTTATAAATAGTAAAAAGTATATATTAAACTATTGCTAGTCTATTTCCATATTCTTATCCACATATTCTGTAACAATTTTTTGCTCTTTAAGTGTTAATGTTTCATAGATTTCATTGAACTTGGTTTTATCTATATGTTGATAAATACCATTTATAGAAATTTTATCTTTCTCTTTCTTATCTTTACGTTCATTGTTGATAATAATTTTATGAATAACAAATGCTTCTGGAAGAGGAACCTCTATATCCATATTAAAGAACTCAACAATCTTTGTGTATTTAGATAATATATCTAAATGCCGTAAACTTTGTGCTGTAACACCAAGATTGGTTTTAACAGACGCTTCACTGCCAGCACCGCGTTTGGCTATAATAAACTCTATTTCAAGACCTTCAGGGTTAATGATTTTTGTTGTACCAAATAATCTATCTTTTTCTACAAGGAATCCATCATCTCTCGCAAGTTTTACTATATCAATTTTCTCTTTAGGTTTATGAATATTCTTGACCATAAAATCAACATCTAAAGTCCTTAGATTTGATACAAATTTAGGAAGCAAATTTGCTTTATCATAAAGAAATTCTGCCCATGAACCAACTAATATAACATGCGACAAGCATCCATTGTTATCAAGAAGTTTTATAAACTTTAAAAATTCTGTTTCTTGTGCCATACTATCTTAACACTCTTTCTATTCTTTTTTGATCCATAAGTAACTCTTTTCTATTCTTAAGCAGTTTTCTTCTACGTAAAACTTTCTTATTATATTCTAATGCATCTTTTTCATTAATATATTTGGACTTGATTTTTCCATTTTCTTTAAACTGTATATAGTAATATATATGCCCGCCAATTTGTTTCTTGGAAATATAGCCAATTGGAAGTATTGATAGTTCTTTATCAATGCTTTTAACTATCCTTTTAGAACGTTCATATTCTTCTTTCAATACATTCATTAAAACTGACATATACAATTAACCTACTTTTTTCAAATTTTATCCTATTTAGGTTATTTTACATTAAATATTAATCTTTGTCAATATTTAAATATATCTAGATAAAATCAAATATCTAAAATCATTTTCAAATAAAAACGAGACCGCCATTAACTCTCAGTCCCATCTTTCCATATTATTTTAATACAATCTTTATTAACTATGACTTTATCCACCAGTGATAAAATAACCCTTCGTCAAAACCTGTAAGCTTGTTTTTACTTGCTTTCAGGTCGTTTATGTAAGTTTCAAGCACTTTTGCCCTGTCACCTCATACAATTTAATTTGCAAACACATCCGTTCCGCTATATTATGCAAATTGAAAAATAAAAGTTACGGTGATAATTATTGTTGCTTTATGATTAATTTTATATTTTTTTAAAAGGAATGAAGAATAATATTCTCCGTCCCTTTTATTCTTCCTTTTATTCTCAATCAAACTCTTATTTAATTATCACACCATTTTTTATCACATACACTGGCTCTTCGTGATACCAGATTGCTTGCTTTACATCCTTGCAATTTAAAACCACTAGGTCTGCATTTCCACCGGTAACCATTTCGTGTCCTTTCATATTTAAAACCTTTGCAGCCATAGTAGTAACCATATCATATAATAATTCTATATCTTTATCGCTAACCATCCTAAGTAAATGAGCTCCAAGAAATGCAACTTCAAGCATATTGTTTTGACCGAAAGTATAATATGCATCATTGATATCATCTTGACCAAGTCCAACTGGTATACCTTCTTTAATTAAATCTTGAACTCTCGCATGTAACGGTCCAGTATGTGGATCAGAAATCACGCCCATTTTTGCCCTCTTAAGTAGTGCGCAAAGTTTTCTAAATTGGTTTTCAGGATACAGCATCATTGCACGGCAGTGTTGCCCAGTTGCTCTCCCAAACCATCCCATATCAATCACCTTTTTAATAAGCATTTCAAAGGTTCTTTCTTCTGCATCCCCAACATCATCGCAGAGCATCGATATGTCCTTATTATATTTCCTAGCAAGTTCGCACATCTTGTCAACATGGTCCTGCTCATCTTCACGAGTGAATTCAATCCAAGGTATACCACCTACTACATCGGCTCCAATTTTCAATGCTTCTTCCACTAGTTCGTATGCACCTTGCTCTCTCGCCACACCATCTTGAGGAAATGCTACAACTTCAAGAGTTACTTTATCTTTGTATTCTTCTTTTGCTTTAAGTAATGCTTTTACTCCTTCTAATTTTGCTTTTGTATCAACATCTGCAAATGCTCTTATGTGAGTGTTTCCAAACTTAACTGCAAGGTCAAGTGCCTTTCGAACATTTTTTATTATCCACTTTTCGTCATACTCAGATTTGAACTCTGCTGCTGAAGCTATAGATGAAAGTGCATTACTCATTCCACCATTATTATACTCTTCTATTGCTTTCTGTCCTGCTCTATCGAGAGTATAAACTTTATCAAGATGCAAGTGCCCATTTACAAAACTTTCAGTCACAAGCATTCCCTTAGCATCAATCTCTTCATCTACCTTGTCGCTAACTTTCGTAGATATTTCATTAATCTTCCCATCTACGATTTTTATTTCTACTAAATCATTTCCTGTATTTCTTGTTAATGCATTTCTGATTATTAAACTACTCATAATTTCTCCTTTCGGCAAACCTGCCTTAAAACTTAAAATGACAATAAAAAGTCACCATAAATGGTGACTGGACTCAATTTTTTATATATTTTTCTTTCATACATACCTCCTTATTAAAGAGGCTTTATAGTATGAAAAGCTTTTGAAAAATGAATTGTGAAGTTTATAAATATATCCTTCACAATTAGCTTTATTATATCATAAAACAATTATTTGTCAATATAAATGGAAAACACATAGTTTATATCTATTGATTAATAAGTGACAAAATATCCGGCAGCAGCTGTTTCTTTCTACTTAATACTCCTGGCATATCATAGACATTTTTTTCTAATTTCTTGTACTGAATATTTTTATTGAGTTTAAAATCTGTTGTGAGCAGAACACTCGTCTCTTTTATTACATCTGTAATCATAAGCATAGCCCAGTTAAGAGAATTTTTTAATCTTACTTCGTCGAGTGTTTTTAAATATGCATCTTTATAACTATCAAGGTCTCTTAATGTTATAACCTCACATTGACCAATACCAACGCTCACTCCATTTTCAGCATATATCTTAAAATCAGCTTCTATCTTTTCATTTGCAACTTCAGGTGTAAGGCCTCCCATACTACTAAACATTTTTTCTGCAAATTCACTTAAATTAACATTTGCAATTTTAGTTAACTCATTTGCAGTGTCAACATCAGTTTTTGTCGTAGTTGGACTTTTTAATATCACTGTGTCAGAGATTAAACCCGCGAGCAACATCTTTGCTTCTACCTCATTCGGTTTTAAATTGTGTTTTAAATACTGCTGATAAACTATCGTGCAAGTGCTACCAAGCGGCTCTATATCCATATAAATTGGAAGTATCGTTTTTAATGCACCTAATCTATGATGGTCTAATATCTCCACGATGTTTGCAGTTTCAAGTCCCTTTATACTTTGCGAAGCTTCGTTGTGATCAACTAGTATTACATTATGTTTTGGTGCATCGAGGAAACATCTTCTTGTCACATATCCAATATATTTATTTTCTTCATATACAGGATAACCTCTTAGTTTTGATTTTGTCATAACCGCCTTTGCATCTTCAAATAAATCTGTTGCATCAAATCTCTCTTCCCTCTTTTTCAAAACATCTTTAATTAGCGGCACTGAATTTATTTTTTCATGCTGCTCTAAATTATACATAAACCAAAGTGCTATATCATCAATAGTTAAAAGTCCTATAAATTCATTGCCATCATAAATAGGATATGAAGATGGATTCTCCTCATTATAAAACTTTGAAAGTGATGTTAGTGGCATATTTGCATCTATTCTCTCACTTGGTTCTAATATAACATCTTTTACAGTTGGATATATGTGATTTTTATATTTAGGTGCTTCTGCCCCTATACCTTCAAAAAATTTTTGTATACTTTTAGTTAAGCTTCCAATTCTAACAGCAATATATTCATTTTTGCTGTCAATCTGATTTTTTAAACTTGCATATGCGTAAGCACTACACAAACTATCCATATCTGGATTTTTGTGACCTGTAATATAAATTCTGCTCATTTGACTTTTTTCCTTTCAATTTGTTATTGTAATATTATATCATTATTATAAATGATAAAAAAGACTAAAAATTAATTCCTTTTCATATCTTTTCGAAACTTTGTTGACCTTTTTATCAGTATGCTGTAAAATTGAATATATTGAAGGAGGGGGTTTATGATTAAATTTAAGGTTCCTGCCACATCAGCAAATGTCGGACCAGGTTTTGACTGTTTTGGTCTTGCGTATTCATTTTGCAATGAATATAAAATAGAAAAATCAGAAAAAATGATTATTGAGGGCTGTGACCCTGCATTTACTGGAAAAGATAATATTTTTAATGTCGCCTTTCTTGAGACTATGAAAAAACTTAATAAGAAAGGCTCTTTTCATGTATATTATAAGCCAACCATACCTACAAGCAGAGGACTAGGTTCATCAGCAAGTGTAATTGTGGCAGGATGTAAAACAGCCAACCTACTTTATGGTGGCTTAAAAAAACTAAGTGATGACGAGATATTTCAAATCGCATCAAAAATAGAAGGTCACCCAGATAATGTTGCACCTGCAATCTTTGGTGGACTCACAGCATCTACAAAACTTGACTCTGGAATTTTTTATCATAAAAAATATACTGTTTCCAAAAAACTATACTTCACTGTTTTGATTCCAAATTTTAAAACTTCTACTGAGATGGCCAGAAAACTTTTGCCTAAGAATTACAAAAAAAATGAAGCAGTCACAATGTTATCTCATAGTACTCTTATGATTGAAGCACTTCAAAGCGGTGATTTTAACTTGCTTAAGACAGTTTGCAAGGATTATATTCACGAACCATATAGAAAAAAACTTATCAAAGATTATGATCTCATAAAGAAAACTGTAGAAAAAAATGGTGACGCAGTGCTTCTAATATCCGGTTCGGGACCTACACTTCTTACCATATCAAATAATAAAGACTTCGCCAAAAACTTAAAGCTAAAAGGTACAAAAGCACTTTGGATTATAAAACCTATGAAAGTTGCAAAATAAAAAGGGGTATATCCCCTTTTTTTATTATCAATTTTGCTATGTTCTTACAGCAACTCTCCCAACTATCACACAGATTATATATGCGATAATTTCTACTCCAACTATAGTCGATCCTACTGGTGTCCCCACAACTATTGAAGTCAACATTCCTATTACCGCACATAAGACCGAAAGAACTGCAGATCCTATTACGACTGCCTTAAAGCTCTTGTAAAGTCTCATTGTCGAAAGTGTTGGGAATATAATGAGTGCCGATGTGAGAAGTGAACCTACAAGATTCATCGCAAGAACTATAATCACAGCAATTATAACTGCTATTGCAAGATTGTAAAATCCCACATTTACTCCTATTGCTCTTGAAAAATCTTCATCAAATGTCAAAGCAAACAACCTATTATAAAATAATATGTAGATAATTACTACTGCTATTGATAGTACTGATGACAAAAATACCTGCTCAGGTAAAAGTGTCAATATTGATGTAGAACCAAACAGTGTGGTGCAGACATCACCTGATAAATTTGATGACGTAGAAAAAATATTCATAAATAAATATCCAAGTGCAAGTGAAGTGACTGATATCATCGCTATTGCAGCATCTCCTTTCATAAGTGTGGTCTCGCCCACACAGAGTATTGCAATTGCTGCAGCTATCGTGACAGCCAAAATAAGTGGCATATTATTTGTCCACTGAAAGATGGCAGCTATAGCCATCGCAAAAAATGCCACATGCGATAGTCCGTCACCTATAAAAGAAAATCTTCTAAGCACTAGCGTCACACCGAGTAGTGATGAGCAAAGTGCCACAAGCACTCCAACAAGCATGGCATATCGCACAAATGGATATTGAAAATATAATTGTAAAGTCTCTATCATAAGCCTCCTATGAAACGAACTGCTTTCCTAATTCACTATTTAAATAATCGTTCTTTGTGCCAAAAAACACTACACTTCCTACATGTAATATATGTGTCGCGTATTTAAGTGCATCATTTAAATCGTGGGAAATCATAATAATTGTTATGTTGTCGTTTTGATTTAATTCTTTTACTAATTCATACATCTCAGCAGTCACCTTAGGGTCAAGACCAGATACAGGTTCATCAAGTAATAATACTTTTTGTGTAGCGCAAAGTGCTCTCGCAAGTAAAACTCTTTGTTGTTGTCCCCCAGATAATTCTCTAAAACATCTATCCTTAAACTGATCCACATGAAGTCTCTTCATGGCTTTTAGTGCCAATTCTTTATCATCTTTGCTATAGAAAAAACCACTGTGCCCTAAGTTTCCAGATAATACTATCTCGAAATTAGTTGCTGGGAAATCCCTTTTTATAGTTGACTGTTGTGGTAAGTAACCTATCTCATTGGCATTTAAACCATCTCCAAATATTATTTCGCCCCCCATTGGCTTTTGCAGCGACAAAAGTGTCTTCATCAAAGTAGTTTTACCCGATCCATTTTCTCCAACTATACATAGATAATCTCCTTTGTTGACAACAAAATTGATGTTATCACGGACAACTTGACCTTCATAGCCTACTATTAGATTTTTACATATTATCTGTGCCATATTACTCCACATAATCATATATGATTTCATCGAACATGTCTTTATTGTTTTCGATTTGCTCTCTGCTACCCGCAGTTATAAATTTGCCTTTATCAATTAGTTCATCGACTAGTTTATACATTTCATCTAAATCATTTGTCGTAAGAGCTTTTATATCTCTCATATAGCCTACATACCTGTCAGGTCTCTTAACTTTAGTTTTTGTGAGAGCCTCTTCAATCGCTATAGTTGCTGCACTAAACTTTGTAAGTGGGTAAGCCACCTTTGAGTAAGCATTTAATTTATAATTGTCAAGTTCTTCATCTGAAATCTTTATATTTCTCAATAGTGAAGGTATTGTCTTAAATACACTATAAGTTTCTTTCAAATTAGGATCTCTGTATGTATATATAAACGCTCTTTGCTTGTTGAAATCACTATAAGAACCATAGACAGATCTCTTAGCTCTAAACTCATTGAAAAGTATATTGATATCTAAAATACCTTTAAGTACAGAGTGTTTGCCATTATATTCTATATCATTTTTCATCATTGGCATAGACACATTATTATATTGCATTGTCCCATTGCAGACCAAGGCAATTCTATTTTTTAATGGTGTTAATTGTTCACTATAGTCTATTTCCTTAATTTTCTCATCTACAAAATCATAAGATAATTCTATCAACTTAGACTTTAATAACTTCATAGTATCAAAGTTTGAAATCAACTCACACACAAGACCAGAGCGATTGTATAAGCTTAGCAATAATTCTTTGCAATCAGTAAGCAGTGTTTTTACCTCATCATCACTCATCTTCTCTATATTGCTTAAAAACTTTAGGTAGTCAATACCATTTAGATAATTTTCATATAAATAATCATTGTCATTTTGTACAGTGGTCATAATGCTTGTGTACCTTGCTGGATTACTATTAAATGATTGCTTTATGCCATTTTTACAACTTAGTGCGATATTTCTAGCTTTATCTATATCCTCAAACTTGGTTTCATACATCATTTCTTCAAGGAGTTCGAATGCCTTGTTCAAATTATTATCTAGTGCTCTAACTGAAAATGAAAAATATGGTTTATATCCCCCACCATCATAATACTTTACACTTGGTCCCGCATGAAATGCTGATGTGTATCGTTCGATCTCTGCACCAAGTTTCTTGCCATCATAATGAGTGGTTGGCATTTCTAAAAATAACTCAGATATAAAATTAAGCTTGTGTATATCTTCATATTTTACTCCGCTTGCATCAAATAAAATATTAAAATAACTGCTCTTTGCATCCTTAATGTCACTTCTTATAAAATGAACTCCTTCATTGGTCTCTTCGTATGCATAGCATGCAGCTCTATATTCATCAAGGGAACTAATGCTTGCAACTTTAATTGTATTAATAATTGAATTTTTACTCTGGTTGCTATTCCATTCGTCAAACTCTTTATTCTTTAATATTAAAGTATTTATTTCTTCTTCCGTCATAGAAGCTTTCTTATTCTTTAAACTATTTATTACTGCATTGTTTTTCTCTTCAAGTAAACCTTTCTTTGGAACCACAGCCACTAAAGTACATTTATCATTACTTGATAAATATTTCTCTGCCAACTTTGTGATATCTCCATTTTCAAAAGCTTTTTTTATATCAGCTAGTCCCTTATTATATCTTAAATCGCCAAGTATGTCATCTCCATTATTACTAAAGACTCTTACATAAAAGTTTGCCGACTCTGATGAAAAACCATGAGAGTCCTTTGACATTTCTTTTTCTATTTCTAACTCATCTGTTATTTCATCTACTATATCTTTTTTTATACCATCATTTATAATTTCTGCAAATGAATCTTCTACCAAATTCTTAATAGTATCTGCATCCTTCTCATCGACATTAGTAAATTCTATCAAGAAAAATGGCTTAGGGAAAAACAAATTGTCATCGCAACTAAAATTTGCGCTAGGCAATTTTTCTTTTAATCTTCTATCTATTGGACCATCACTTTTTGATAGTGCGCTCAACACAACATCAAATATTCCACTCTCATATACACTCATGTTTTCACATGATACACCATAAACTATTACTGACTGCTTATCTATATCATCATTTTCCGAAACTGGGAAATCATATTTTTTAATTTTAAAGCCTTCTTGCTTTTTATAATCATCGTCCGACTTATCTACTTGAATTTTATTGAACTTATTTAAATATTCCTCATCAGAATACTTAAGATATTTTTTATAGTCAATGTCACCATAGAGTGTTATAACCATATTACTTGGATGATAATATTTTTCGTGATATTCAATAAGGTCTTTATTCTCAATTTTAATGATGTCTGTAGTTACACCGCCTGTTTCAGAAGCCATAAAACTTCCTTCAAACATAGTCTCTTTTGAACTCTGATATGCTGCCCTATTTATATTTGACTCATTTGCTGACATCTCACTATATACAATTCCACTTAAGGATAGGTCATCATTTTTATTATTTAATATATATCTATAGGCTTCTCTTTCAAGATTCTTTTCATCTCTAAGTACATCTGGATTCATAACTCCGTCAAGATAAAATTTGTATAATTCAAAAAGTTGTAGGTCAGATAGTGATGAACATGGGTATATTGTAGCATGTTGCATGGTAAATGCATTCATAAAAGTTTGATATATTTTACTTACCGCTTCATCAAATGTATTAGCGTTTGGATACTTAGCAGAGCCTCCAAGACAGGCATGTTCAAATACATGCGGTATACCACGGTTGTCATATGTTAATGTATTAAATCCGATAACTGTACTTTTATCTTCATCATCATTTGATATGAGTATTGCCCTTGCTCCAGACTTTTCATGTGTAAATACAACTAATTTGGCATTTTTTATATCATAATCATATATTCCATCAACTCTAAAACCATATAATATGTCCCCTATTATCGGTAGCTCATATTTTGAAAGAGTAGAGACTTGACCAGTTAATGATGTTAGATTGTCACCATAATTATTCTCTTCTTCTTTCTTTACTTCACTTTCCGTGGCAATAACGGCTTTAGATGATATGCTAAAATTAAACTTTTCGCACGAAAATATACTTATAGAAATAAGTAATGTAAATAAAATGTTTAATAATTTTTTTACTCTCTTCATCTTTTTCCTTTCACATCTTAAACTAATGCGGTGCATTTACAGATGTTGGTGCAATTATAATATTACTTGTCGGTGCTACATTTGCATCATCTGGTAAAATTGGAACAACATCAAAATTAGGTGTTATATAATTAGTGTCGTCTGAAATCTGATCTATATATTTCTTTGGCATATTGATTGTGCCAATACTCGTATGAATATTGCATCTTGTTCTTGGTTGAGTCCCGTCTATAAAATATTCTGTATATGTGCAATCACCTCTTAAGTCATGTTCGCAACCTTGAGTTGATAAGAGACCTGACTTCCTGCAAACTTTTCTTTGAATAATTGCAGCTGGCTTCTCAAACTTTGTGTCTTTTAATGATGTGTGAACCGTCTGCATTATTTTTCTCCAAATATCCTTATGAAATGATGTGCCGCCATTATTTACTTTTGTCTTTGTATCTTGGAGCGATTGATTCTCGTCACATCCGCCCCACACACCTGCAGTATAAAACGGTGAATAACCTACAAACCACACATCGTTATTATTTGTCGTAGTTCCTGATTTTCCTGCAAGTGACATTCCCTTAAAATGAGCTCTAGTAGATGTAGGCGTTATATTCATAGTAGGACTGCTAAATGCCTTTCCACCAACCATTGAATCAGCCATCGCCGATGTGAGAAGATAGGCATTTTCTTTTGACATAACTCTTGTGATAGGATTTTTCGTATTGTCTAATATTACTTTTCCATAGTGGTCATAAACTCTTGTATATAGGATTGGTTTTCTATAGTTACCTTCATTTGCAATTGCAGCAAATGCTGATGTGAGTTCATAATTTGTGACGCCATAGGTGAGGCCTCCAAGAGCCGCAGCAGGGTTTGCATCTTCTGCCTCATCAAGTGATGTAATGCCCAGTCTCTTTGCATATCTAATTCCAACCTCTGGCGTAACTGTCTCCATAAGACATCTAACTGCAATAATATTCAATGAATAAACTATTCCTGCTCTTATGTTTTGGAAACCTAGATATCCTGATGAATACCAGTTTTTAAAGGTCTTGTTTATATTTTTATTTTTATATACATACTCGCTATCATAATAAGTTGTTGCAAGTGTCTTATTGTAAAGTTCAAGTGCAGGAGCGAATGCCGATAGTACTTTAAAAGTGCTTCCTGGCTGCCTCTTTGTAACTGTAGCTCTATTTAAAGATCTTGATACAGTTTTCTCACCTCTACCACCCGAGAGTGCTACAACTTCTCCTGTGTTATGATTTACCATAACGAATGAACACTGTGGTTCTAAGAAAAAGTTTAGTGTCTCTGCAGCAACTGAATCTCCATCTTTTAAAACTGAATCTTTAAAACTATTCACAAATTGCTGTGCTGAATCCTTGCTTGCAAAAAGTCCATCATATTTTTTATTTTTTAACACATTTACATGATAATTTTGCACATCAACCTGAGAGTAATGAGTTTGAGTATCATCTTGGTGTCTTATCGATAGTCTATAATCTATAGAATATTTTTTTACTTTGTAGTTGGCATCTCTATTCACTTCTGTATCTACAATCTTTTGAATATCTGGATCCATGGTAGTCTCTACTCTTAAGCCACCAGAATACAAAAGGTTATTTGCAAGTGATTGAGAATAGCCAAGTCTCTTAACCAGATCCTCTTGAAGTTGATCTATAACTGACTCTGTAAAGTATGTGTAAACCGAAACAACATTTTCAGATTTTATCTCGATGTTCTTTATTCTATTGTAAACATCATCATTTATAGCTTCTTCATACTCTTCTTCGGTAATATAATTAAGTGCAAGCATATTTTTTAAAGTTTGTCTCTGTCTTTTTTGATTTTCATCTGGATGAGTTATAGGATTATTTCTTGTAGGGTTTTTGGTTATACTTGCTATCACCGCACACTCGCTTATGGTTAAGTCTTTTAAATCCTTATCAAAATATCTTCTTGCAGCCACCTTCACCCCAAGAGTGTTGGCACCTAAGTTTATAACATTCAAATAATCTGTGATAATCTGTTCTTTAATTTCTTTTTTAGACATTTCCGCCTGAGTCTCATACTGAAGTGCTATATACTGCTCTTGAAGCTTACGGACATATTTCTCAAGACCCTTTTCATGGAGTGCGGAGTCGAACACAGCATTTTTGACAAGCTGCTGCGTTATAGTTGATCCTCCACCTCTACTTGTATCTGATTTAAGCACACCATAAATTGCTCTTCCAATTGATTTTAAATCAACACCAGAGTGCTCCCAAAATCTTTCATCCTCTATTGCCACGAATGCGTTTACTAGGTTTTCAGGTATATCTTTATACTTTACCGACTCCCTATTTGACCCTTCTTTCACAAGAGTATCCATCAGGTTTCCATTTCTATCCACTATTCTTGTAGCAAATGCTGTAGGCCCAAAATGGAAACTTGTGAGAGGTGGCGTGCTATCAAGTATACCTTTTATCATACCAAGTCCAAGAAACATACATAGAAGCCCTATTCCAAGCAAGGCAACAAAAATCTTTCTCAAGATATGAAGTTTCTTTTTCCTTCTCCGCTTCTTTCCTTGAGTGTTCTTTTTCTCATCAATATCTCTTCCTATAAATTTTCTTTTCGGAAGCTTTATAGATTTGATGCTGCCTAATTTTTTAAGTGTATATTCCACTAATATCCTCTCGCCTCTCGGCTTCTTCTAGCATAATTTGACTGTGGATGTTGAGCGATAATCTTATCGAATATTTCATTTGCCTCTTTATATCTCTCTAGATTTTGATATAGACGGGCAAGTAAAAACATTGTTTCCGGATCCTCGGGATTTATACTAAGTGATAACTGATAATATGATATAGCTGCTGTCTTATTCCCAGCATTCCAACTTTCTGTGCCAAGTTCACATAATCTTTTTGCTCCTATACCCTCTATTCTTGATCTTGCCTGGTTTAATAATGTCACTAGAGTCTCATCAGTGATTGCATCCTTATCCAGTTCGACGTAGTTTTTTGCTGCACGACTTATGTAACCATTATCAAAATCTGTTATAATGCTATTTAAAGTTTCATATTGAGATGTAAATAATTTGTTTTGTTCTTCGTATGCCTTTAACTTTACACTGGCATCTTCATAATCTGTCTTCAATTGATTGTTTTCTATTGTGATATCTCGTATGATTTTGTTTTGATCATTCACTAGTTCCGCATATCTTATAACTTGATTTTCGCTTGCAAGCGAATCACTGCTATTTGCATTTGGCAAAATAAGTAGGGCATGAGATAACGCTCCTATGATTATACCTATAAGTATAAAAATAACTTTTTGATTTTCTGAAAGCTTTATATACTGCCTTGGGAGTATGGCATCATCAGACTCTAATTTTTTGAATGAATATATTTTGTTGATTCTCTTCTCTTTAACTTCACTCTTTTTGGTGTTCCTTAACACATAATCCATGTGTTCATTTATAAACTTATTGCCAGTATCTATTTTCTGACATCTAAGCAAATATGATCCCGCTTTTATATGATCTTTTATCTGCAAAAACAATATAGATAAAAGAAACATCGCTTTCACATTATGTGGATTTAAAATTACAGCCTTGTTTAGCTTAAGCATTGCCAAGTCATTTCTATCAAACTTGATATCATCAATCGCCTGATTATAAATTTTTACACTTTCAAATAGTTTGCTTGTCTCTTCATCATTTTGGACTTTTTTTAGCAACTCATTAGCTGGATTTAATTCATTTTTGTATAGATCTCTACTTACGAGCCACTGAACTATGGCTTCAGTGACAGCACCCTCTTCATAAAAAATTAATCCAAGCAAATTTCTCGAATTTGTGTTTTCAGCATTAAAAGAGAGAGACTTCTTCAAAAGTAAAGTAGCCCCAAAAAGATCTCTCTCAACCGCTCTATCTAGTGCTAAATTATAAAACCTGTTGGAGATCTGTCTAAACTCTCTCTCATAAACTGATGACATGTCTCTCTTAACTCATCTTTGTATTTGTTGCCTGCTTAAACATATTTAGCATTATATCGTCCATATCGGTAATGTCCATATTAGCCAATGCATCATCAATCTGGTCAGGCTCTAGACTTTTTTCAAACTTTTTAATTTCCTCGTCAAAATTTAACATATATTCTCCCAGGGCTCATATAACTAGCCTTTATCATTATCTATTTAATAAATTATGCAGCAATTCATTACACTTTTTATAAATGTAATTCTCGTCCTCATTTATAAAAAACTTTCCGTCTTCGTATAATATCTTTCCGTCTACCATAGTAAGCTTTACATTTTGTTTGCCACATGCATATACTAAATTATTGATAAATGAATTTCTTGGCTGCATATTAGGCTTATTCACATCTATAAGAACAAGGTCGGCTAATTTTCCCTCTTCTAGAGAGTCTGCATCTTTATGACCTATACAATTAGCACCATTTACCATCACCATCTTGAGTATCTCTTTTGGATTAAGAGCTGATGGGTCATTATTTGTAACTTTTTGAAGAGTTGTCGTTAGATACATTTCTCTAAACATATCTATGGCATTATTGCTCGCTGGCCCATCTGTTCCTATAGCAATCTTAATACCACTGTCTAAAAATTTTTTAATTCTTGGTATCCCACTTGCAAGTTTAACATTTGATCCCGGACAAGTAACTAACGTAAGATTTCTTTTCTTAAATATTTCTATATCATTGTCATCAATATGTACACAGTGGTATCCTCCTCCTCCAAAATCATATAAACCAAACTTTTCAAATACCTGAGTCGGTGTAAGTCCATCCCACCTCTTTTTGCACTCGTCAAATTCAAACTTTGTCTCTGAATTATGCACATAGAACTCTGCTTTATACTTATGAGTCAGTTCTGACAGCATCTTCATTATTTCTTCATTGTTCGTATATTCTGCATGAAGTCCAAATGTATATTTAACAATATTTCCATTATCACCTTTATAATTATTAATCTTATCGTAAAACTCCTCTGGTGCAATAACCTTATCAAATTGAGTTATTGAATCACAGATATTTACTCTAAATCCAGCTTTATAAGATGCTTCGGCAACTGTGTAATTGCTTTTGTACATATCCATGCTTCCAGTAACACCTGATGTAAGATTTTCCATGATGCCAAGTGTTGTAAAATAATATATGTCTTCATCTGTGAGTTTTGCTTCATTTGGAAAACAATATGTTTTTAACCAATCATGAAGTGGCAAGTCGTCTGATAGTGACCTTAAAAATACCATTGCATTATGCGTATGTGAGTTTTTTATTCCAGGTATTAGATAATTATCATTACAATCAATAACTCTGTCATAATTAGAATCGTCACTTGCATCAGTTGGTCGTATTGTTTTAATTCTATTATTTTCTACAATCAAATCCTTAGATTTTAAAATTTCAAAATCTTTGTTCAACACATTTGCATTTTTAAACTTTATTGACATTTATACTCCTTTCGTGCTCGTGAAACTCGCCCCTACGATGCGGCAGATAATATCCGAGCCTACTTTGCAATACAAAAAATGCGGATAACAGGACTTGAACCTGCACGGTTTCCCGCCAGAACCTAAATCTGGTGCGTCTGCCAATTCCGCCATATCCGCTTATTATTTATATTATATCTTAAAATTGATAATTTTACAATAAAAAAGCCTGGTTTTATACATTAAGATATTGCCCTAATCATGCTGTCAAGTATCTCATAAAGTGTATCATAAATCTGAGGAATTTCTTTGACATAGTTTCCAAGACTGACATAACAAGTATTTGGGTATTCATGTGCTACCCTATAAATCACTGCGTCATACTCTGAAATCGTTTTAGGTAGACCATAGTTAATCTCATAATTAAATGAAGGATATATGAATACATTTTTATGTTTTATACAAGCTTCATTGAGACACTCTCTTAGCACATCCTCAAAATCATTTATATTAACTTGATTTTCATACTCTTTTAATCCCAGTGAAATAAGAATACTTTGAGCTTCATAATTGATTGCACTTATTATATGATCTTTATTTTGAAAAATTAGTTTGTTAGGACAAGAAAAATTTGTTATGACATAGTCCTTCTTATTCTCATAACAAAAAAATTCATCGGCAGCTATGTCTCCAGCTACAGCAATTTGTCTTCTGTTGCTTTCTTTTATTCTTAGCCTTGGTACATTAAAAACATAATGCTCTATTGAATCAACATAGAATATAAGTTTAGCACTAAGTGCATCATAAAAAAGTTTATCATAGTGCAATCCGTCACCCCAATC
This sequence comes from uncultured Clostridia bacterium, assembly GCA_947303805.1. Taxonomy (GTDB): domain Bacteria; phylum Bacillota; class Clostridia; order Lachnospirales; family Lachnospiraceae; genus UBA3633. Next base: position 26,869 of record CAMYZE010000001.1, read on the forward strand.
ATACCTAGTATTGTTGAAGCTTGTCATATCTATGTATAATACATTTTCAAACTCATTCGCAAGTTTTCTGTATACTAGGTCATAACTCTCTGGAGGGTAACTTCCATTGCCATATTTTTTGTTATGATAGTCCATATATGTATGAAAGAACAAATACTTCTGATTTTGTATTGCCATAGCAATATACTTTCTAAGTGTATTTTCAAATACATTTATGTCAGTATTTAATGCCTGGTCGTTTACACCTGACGTAAATAAAATATACATATACTGTGAGTTTAAAGCATTTTCAAATACAGCTTGGTTTAACTTATCATCTATTTTTGCTACTGGAAATATGTAATATTCATATCTATCGCTTCCCTCATTGATGTTGAAGTGTCCAGCATATGAGTCACCGACAACTGCTATTTTGTCAGATTTATCGCTTGATTCAGCAAAAGTATTTTGTATTAATGTAAATACTATGAGAATAGCTATGATAATAAATCTATTCGTTTTAATTATGTTAACTTTCATTTTTACAAATGGGCGGATGTTATCCGCCCCTTTTTGTTTCTATTAATTTATTCTAGTTGCAGCACCACCGTTTGCTGGGTCGCAGTAATATGTGACACCGCCAAGTGTGATATAACCTACATAGACGCTTCCAATTCTGTCTCCCACTTCAGATAGATAATAGAGTTTTCCATTGATTTCTACTAAACCAGTTCTCATCACACCGTCGTTGCCAAAGTAATAGTAGAAGCCATCAATTTGTACTACTCCAGTTGCTTTTTCATATGTGATGTTTCCAGCTGCATCAGTCACAGGAACCATAAAGTAAATGATTCCATTGCCAGCATTTACGAATCCTTGAGTGAACTGGGTATTTGCAAAATTAACTACTGGTGGCTCTATTATAGGAATAGTCTCGCCATTTTGGTTTTCACCAGCCATTTGATCCATATCATAAATATTAAATATATTTCCAAATAATGACAAGTCTCCAATTAACTTACCTTCAGAATCTGTCTCAAAGACTACACCATTGATAGTGACAGTTGCATTTGCCATTAGTTTTCCAGCTTCTGCTCCACTCTCTTGTAAATAATAAATACTTCCATTTGTTCTTACAAGTCCTGTGAGCATATTGCCATTTGAATCAACTGCATACCAGCAGCTAGTTCCTGTTACATTGCTTTCAAACCAAGTATTTTTAGCTGGTTGTCCATCTATCATATATTGCCAATTATTAGTTATAGGATCATAGTTCCAATTGCCACGTTCGCCTGAATTGCTACTACTTAAATCAACAATTATATCTGCATCTATACCAGTATCATCACTTATTAATTGACCATTTTCATCAAACTGTCTTGCTGTGCCATCTATGTAAGCAAGTCCAGTTACCATATTACCGTAATTATCAAAGTAGTATACTGATGAATCATATCTTACCCATCCAGTCTTTGCTGTTCCATCACTATTGAAATAATGCCATGAATTATTATTGTCATTTACATTGACTGAATATTGCCATCCATTTATGATGTTGCCATTAGCATCCCTTGCAATATACTTGCCACTTACTGGATCTATTTCCCAATTTGCATTTACTGTCACTTGCTGTGATACTGGGAGTGTTCCGCCGGTGCCACCACCACCGCCACCACCACCGCCACCAGTGCTTCCACCGCTAGAGCCACCACCTTTTGTCCACTGAGCAGTGAGTGTTAAATTATCATATAATAGAACTCCGTTACCAGGATAATACTTATTTCCATCAGAGCCTTGCCAATAACTAAATGTATGTCCTGACCTATCAAATAGATTACGCTTTACAGTTAATGTCGAACCTACATCTCCAGATGATGGGTCCATCGTTCCTCTACCACGATAACCTGGTTCGTAGTAAATATATACCTTGTATTTATCAATATATACTGCATATATTTCATTCTTTGAAGGATCGGTGAATAGTGTAGATGAGTTAATCTCATCTGAACCATCTGGTAGAGTAGACCATTTTCTGAATATCTTTGAAGCCGTAGCAGATATAGCTTTTACCAATGATCCGTCTTCGTTCTTTGGCTCACTTGTTGTTCCCTTTGAATAATATGGAGCATCTAGGTAACCAATAAACTTGTTGCTTGTCTTTCCTGCTGGCAAACTACCTTCTCCTACTACCATAGTTATTTCAACTTCATTATTGGTCCATAATGGCCATAACACCTTATCTCCAGTATCTCTGTATACTGAATCTACTGTATAGTAATTAGTACCATTATAATGCTTTCTATCATATGGTTGCTCTATTCTTGATGTCACAAACTTACCAGTAAATGTATAGTTTGTTCTTGTCTTTGGAGCAAATGCACTAAGCTCTGAGTACTTCTGATCATAAAGTATTTCAAATCTACCTACATATGGATCAGCTATTTCTCCGAATCTCTCGTTTTGAGCAAGTGAGAGATAGTATTTATTTCTTCCCCACATTGCATAGAGTGTAACCAATGTACTTCCCTTAGGATCAATGACTACCTCTTGCATATTCTTATAATACATAGAAGGTATGTTTTCTATAGCCTCTGATTCTGAAGCGGTAAGAGGTTTCTCTGACCAACCAATAAATCTATATCCATCAACTGAGTAACCATTTGGAGAAAGTGCTTTCTTCTCTTTACCACTTCTACTTTGAGTAGCAGTGTCACCTTTTACAATATTTTCATATCCACCAGGTGATACTGGTGTATTCTTGTCAAATACAATTTCAAATGGTCCGGCCTCCCAATTAGCATAGAGCACTACTATATCGCCGTCTACACATCTCAAGTTCTTTACTTTAGCCATATTTTTATAACTAATCTCTATTCTTGGAGCTGTCTCTGGGTCTTCCTTGCTATAGTCTATACCATCCTTATCAATCCAGTTTGAGAATGTAGATGTTGGTACTCTATAATCTACAGTTGGTAATACAATTTCTCTGTCAAATGGTACATTTGGAATGTCATCCATTCTTCCACTTGCTGAAGTTGTGGCTGGATCAAATTTGATTGTATATGTTATAGGACTCCAGTTAGCATAAATCTTTTCTCCATGTGTGCTATGATCATAAGTAGTGTCATTGGTAATCACAATAGCACCTGAATCTGTTGCTCTTGGTTTTGTACTAAATTGAGTAGTCTTATAACCAATTCTAGATGGTGTAGTCAAATAAAGTATCTTATATCCATCAGGTATTAAGATAGAATAAGTAGTAGGGTTTACAACTCCGGCTGGAACTATTCTATGTGTATCTCCAGTCATGCCTTTGAACGCACCACCATTAGCATATATTGTAACTTCATAAGTCTTATATCCTACATAGACATTGTCTATGCCGTTTACTTTTTGTACATATGCAGTCCATGGCTTAGCAGGTGTCTCTCTATCTCTATATGGGTCCTCCACATAAGTTACATCATTGTAAGTGAATGTTGGAGTAAATCCACCTGCAGAATTGATATTGTCTATTATCTTAGTGCCTCTCTCTGGTACATAATATGCAAGCATCATATCTCTTGTAGCTGTACCAATCTTAAATGTCTCAGTTGATGCATTAGTTACATAGATATTTCTAATATTGCTTCCAGTTGCAAATGTGATATTACCATTAAATAAGAAGTTAACCTTTCCGCCACCTGCAATACCTGAAGGAGTTGATAACTTATATGCATAAGTTGAGTTGTTTGCAGTATTCTTGAATATACCGCCACCTAAGTTGAATGTTGCTCCACTATTACCTGAAAGTACATAGTCTCCAAGTCCATTTACAAATACTATGTCATTTGTAGAGTGCTCATCTATCGTAGTAGCATGAGGACCTGTTAATGTCACAGTTGTAAATGTACCGCCATTATTGAATACCGCATTGTAGTTATTGTTGAATACTATATCCTTATCAAGTGTTACTTTTGCGTTATTTATATACATTACACTTCCAACTGATGTTGCAGAACCATTATTCTCATATTTTGAGTTTTTAATTGTGATAGTTTCTGTACCACCATCAAAGTATAATGCACTACTTGTACCTGATACGCCAGCTACTGATAATGATGAAATAGTCACTGCTGTATTGTTATTTGCAAATGCATAGCATAGGCCTTTTTCAGCTCTATTATTATTAAATGTCAATGAACTATTGCCTGTTGCGAATCCCTTGATGTTGTTAAAGTAGATAGTACCTACTGTTGCAATATTATTGGTAAATGCTACGTTACTATCCACAGTAAATGTAGCATTCTCAGCATAGATTACACTACCATTTGCTGCCTTATTGTGTTCAAATGTATATGAACCTATAGCCTTATCAGCAAGTATACTGCCACCTGTCATATAGATTACACCACCATCTGTTGATTCGTTATATGACATATTGACATTGGTCTCTGCCTTTATGCTTCCTGAAGCCATTCTAATTACTGAGCCTTTAACACCCTTGTTGTACTTAATTATTGTGTCATCACTTCCAAATGTTAAAGTTCCTCCATTTATATAGAATACACTTCCATCTCCAGTAGAGTTGTTGTTTTCAACTTTTATCTTGCCAAGTTTTAGTTCGTTTGCACCATCAAGAGTTAACATGTAACCTGAGTTATTGTTATTTGCGATAGATATGCTGCTTACGATTACATTTGACACATTGGTGTTGAATGTCATAAACTTTTTACTATTAGCATTATGCGCAAATTCTACATTATCAAGAACCAACTTAGCGTTATTGATTGTTATGAAATCATCTGTTGCTTCATTCTTAACATTGGTAATACTTGTAGATGACATTACTACCTTGCCACCTACGGCATTGATAAACTTCTGATTATTTGTAGCATTTGTAGTAAGTCCATCTACTTTTACATTGTAGAAATAGAGCTCTGCTGTTCCAGAAACATTGAACATAGGTGCTACTGATGTATTTTGATTTGCACTATGTGTAAGTGCTGAAGCATTGCCGCCTAATCCACAATCTGTTATGTAAATCTTCTTATCAGTTATATTGAATAACTGCACTCCTTTAACTACACTTAGCTTATAACCATTTAAGCAAATAGCTGATCCATCAGGTAATATATCTAGTGATCTATTAATTTCAACGTTTGTTGCAAGTGCAAAGTACTTAACAGATGCTGCATTAATTATCTCGTCCGCACTAGTAATTTCTGTAAATGGTACGAGAGCATCATGTATGCTGCCATCAATATGAGGATTTATGTCAGCTACTTTATTACCACAAATTGTATGTTCGTGACTTCCTAAGATAATGTCTGCATTGTCATTAATCTTTACGTGACATCTAGTCTTAAACATATTCCATATTACTTTTTGAGTAGGGTCAACAACTGATGGAGCAAGCCAGTTTTGAGCTGTCTCAGGAATATTTGGAGCTGTCACTCTGTCTAAATAAGTTTCGACATTTTTAGCTACATATTGAGTAGCGATTACATCTTTAGATGTAACAGTCTTCTTGAATTCTACAGTAGCATAGTTATCACCTATCAATACTGATACATCTTTATATTTTCCAGACTTATAAAGTCTTCTATTTGTACCTTCATATTCCTTATCAAGTTTTAAAATGTTTTCTGGCATAAACACTGGTGCTGAATCAAATCCTGTGATTCTGTCTTCATTCCAGTACTTGAATGCTACAATGTTATTGTTCTCTACTGATAATGAAATATCTGAAAGTGTAGATATCTTATGAGTTGTATCTGCAAATACAGTTCCATTTACTGTCACAAATACGTTTCTAGCCAAACCTGTAAATGCTAAGTTGTCATTGATCTTGATCTTGTCGCCTACAGATACTGTTCCTCTCTTCACATAGAGTGCTCCAGTAGATCCATTTGTATTATTTGTAATTACTGAGTCACCATAAATATTGAGAGTTGCTCTATCACTATCAACCACTATAGTAGAATTAGTTGATCTGTTATTTATAATTTCTGACTTGTTAATTGTAGCATTAGCACCATAAATAGCGATTATGTTTCCTATTGCATTCGAATTCTTAACCACTATATCCTCTAATGTCACATTGTCAGCAAGTATCTTTATTGCGGCACCATCTTTATCGCCACGAGCACCAGCAATATTGAGTTTAGTAATAACTGGTCTATATGTGTCGGCACCTGAGTTATCTACTACAAGTGTTGAACCATCATTACCAAGTAATGTCAAAGTATTAGTTATATTGAGTGTAGAATTATCTAAGTAAATACCTGAACCTACTTTACCAATATTATTTTTCATATCTAGTGTATCAAGTGTTGGTTCAGCAGTTATGTTGGCATTCTTTGCATAGATTACACCATAAGTTGCGACATTGTTAGTCACATGCATCTTATCTGTTAATACAAGTATTGCATTATTTTCTACATCAAATGCAGCACCCTTATTAGCTTCATTTCCGCTTATATACATATCTTTATGTGGTTCCAATCTAGCATTGCTTCCAGCAAGTGTAACAGCTGCACCAACATTATTTTCAAATCTAGATTCTCCATCTAGACCAAGTCTCACATTATCGATAGCAAGAACTGCAGAAACTTCACCATTTATACCATGAACTGTATTACCTATGAAACTCATAGTTCCTACGCTTATAGCATTTCTTTCTACAGTAAGAACTGAAATTGGCACTTCATTGTTGATAAATGATATGCTTGCATACTTTGTACTTGCATTGCCGTTAATTACGAGCACTGAACTCATCACATCAGTGTCCCCTACAGTGTTATAGACCTTGTTGTCTCTAAATGTAGTGTCATAGAATGTAACATCCGCAGAGTTATTAATCTTTAACCAAGTTGTGGTCTTGTCTGCATTATTATAAGTGTTATTTCTAAATGTCACTCCGTCAAATACAACCTTTGCATCTCTTCTTATATCCATAATCTTGGTATTGTTGTCAGCAGAATCTATAGTAAATCCTTCAAATTGAACACCGTAGAATCTAAGTTCGCCATTTCTAGCTGTGAAATGATAATCTGAGCTACCTTCATCAGCGCCTCTCTTAGAAGTGATTGCACCTTTATTTTTATTTATTCCACCACAATCAGTGATAGTTAAATTCTCAAGTCTACCACTTGTCAATGTCAATCCATAACCTTTTAAGAACTCTAATTTGTATCCGTTTAAGCAGATAGCATCACCTGTACTTAGGTATCTATCTAAGTCTTCTGTTATCTCGCAATTTGTAGCAAGTACAAAGTAATGTTGTCTACTTGCTTCTGGTAGATTATAGTTGTCAATAAAGTCTTGCATAGTTGTAACTTCTGACCACTCCACGTCTGCATGGGTTACATTGTCAAAGTGAGCACATGATACAGTTGATGGTAATCCACATATTCTGTGTCTATGAACCTTATAGATAAATGAATTTGCTCTAGTAAGTTTCACATTGTAATTGCCATTTGCAAATGACCACTCAATCTGCTTAGTCTCATCAGTAGAAGATGGCGCAAGCCAAGTTTGGTTCTTTATATCTTTACCATTTGCACTTACTGGGTCTACATATGTAAGTATATTTCTTGTTACATATTGAGTTGCTATTACAACATCATTAACCTTAAATGTAAGTGGCACATAGTTATCACCTACAGCTAACTCTACTTCGCTATAAGTGCCTTTCTTATATACTCTATATCCAAGTGACTTAGAATTGTTGTCAATTAAGAATATCTTGCTTGGGTCGTTCATAGTATTTACATCTAAGAACTCTTCAAAGCTATCCTCATTCCAATATTTGAAGATAGTCATATTGTTATTTAGTGCTGATACACTTATTCTAGAACTTGTTGCTATCTTCCTGCCAGTTACGTTCTTAATTACAGCGTTTGAATGAACTAGTATTGAAGATAATCCTGCTGTGCTATTATTATTAATTTGTACATTGCCCTCTACATAGAGAGTTCCTCTTAAATCTATTGCATATCCAGATGACAATGCATTGTTTATAATACTTGTGGTTCCAAGGAGAATAAGTTCTGCACTATCGCCTACATCAAGTATACTATCAGCTTTACCTGTCACATTTAAATTACTGATTGTAGATTTTGTATCTGTATGTATAATGCTTATTATATTATTATCAATAGTTGCTACTGGCTCATTAAACTCAACCGTTGCACTATCAAGTTCTACTATGTGGTCAGCCGTATTGTCATTAATAGTTATCTTGTCTCCCTTAATTGTTCCACTGCCTGATAACTTAATTAATGAACTATCTGTAATGCTATTACCAATAATTGATAAAGTAGATATAGACAAATTATTATCAAGTTTAAGTGATAATACATTTGCAGTATCAGAATTTACATTTAATATGCTTACTGATGCCACATAAGTAATAGCTGAATCTATATCAACTACTGGAAGTGTTGATGCATTATCTATATTCTTTATAGTTACATTCTCAAGATAAAGTCTTGCATTTTTATCTGCCTTAAGTACTGATTGACCAAGTGCACTTGTGAAATTCATATCTGAGATAGCAACATTGTACATATTGAGTCTTCCATTTATGTCAAATACAGTATCCTTTGTCTTTGATACTGATGTAGTATCATTTACTATTGCACCTGTTCCCACACAGTCTGTAAATGTGATATCTTTGTCTTTAGTGAGAGTGAGTGCTGTTAAACCTTTAGCCAATTTAATCTTGTGGCCATTTAGACAGATTACTGAACCTGTAGCCAAATTATCAAGAGCTCTATTTACTACTATATCGTCATTGAGTACGAAATACTTGTTTATATTATTGTTAAGTATTTCATCAAGATTAGATACATCTGTAAATGATAATAGTTCTTTATGTATTGTGCCATCCATATGAGCAACTGAATCTGTAGCAGCATGTCCACATGCTGTATGAGTATGAACAGAGAGTAATGCATATGCATCTTCTGTCAAATTAACAGCATACTTTGCTTTATCCATCTCCCAATTTACAGTTACCTTTTCATTTTCAAGTGATGGAGCAATCCATACCTGCTCACTCATTGGTCTATCATGGAGCCTTACATAATCTACGTAAGCAGCTGTACTCTTAGCTACGTATTGAGTCGCAAGCACTACTGGACTATTCTTCTTCTCCTTAAATCTTAGAACAGCATATTCTTGACCGAGTCTTAGTTCAACCTTATCGTATAGCCCTGCCTTATAGATTTTCTTATCAGCATTGGTAGTAGTTTCATTATCTATGTGGAATATCTCTGTTGGAGCATACATTACTCTACCTTCTGATACATCGCTAAAGCTTGCTATCATAAACTCATTCCAATATCTAAAGAATGGGCTCTCGGTGTTCTTTACTTGTACATAGATCTCAGAAGCTGAAGAAATCTTAAAGTCTTGATCTCCCACAATTACGCTTCTATCAACCACCAAGTTAGCATCTTGGTCTACACCTGCGACATTTGCAGTGTTACCTTTTACTTTTATGTCGCCACTTACTATGAGGCTCGCTGTAGCAAGAGTTACTACTCCATTTACATCCACTTCATTGTCTTTTATAGTAACATCATCAAGTGTTACACTTATAGGAGATGTGTTTCCTCTTGCAGAAATCAATGTTGCATTTGTTTCATTATCTGTCATAACAACATTATCAAGTAATACATTTGCTTCTGCATATATGATACTTGAGTCTTTATTTGTTGTATTGATATTCTCTTTTTCTTCACTAAATCTTACATTTATAATTTCTGACTCAGCACCAAATACATATATTTCTCTACCTTGCCCGCTCACACCGAGTTCAGAATTCTTTGTGTAGTTACCGTTTAATACATATGGCTTTGTGCCGCTTGATACTAAAGTAGATCCACTTAATGCTATCGCAGCTCCAAACTGAGCTTCATTATCTTTTATTATGAAGTGATCATTGAGTACAAGTTCAGAATTTTCTATAGTTATAGCTCCACCAGCTGTTGCACCAGTGTTTCTTACTATGCTAAGAGTTGCAAATGCTTCTAATGTAGCATTAGGTCCTATATAGACAGGTGTATATGCTGAGTTAGATGATATAGTTGTCTCGTCGTTTACGCTAACATTAGCATTATTACCAGCCATGATAACATTTCTTACTGTATTATTTGTTGCTACAACTATACCTAATTCAGCTCCTGCATTTTCGCGAACATCTAATAATACATCCATATTGTTGTCGACAAATGCAAGCTTATCAAATTTTGCATTAACGCTTTGGTCAACGCCTATTGCTGTGCCACCTATATTATTGTCAAATGTCAACTCACCGAATGTGATTCCTAATCCACCGGCAGATGTTCTATTCTTTAAGAGCATGAGGCTATCAGTTCCACCAACATTATTATCTTTAAATGTAACTTTATCATAGAGTATTTCACCATTTAATTGCGAATTAGATATGAAGTTCGCGTCTACACCATTTATAGTATTACCCATAAAGTGAACATCATGAAGGTTTGCTTTTGCATCTCTACCTACATTTACTATACTCATACCATAGTCGACACTTGTGAAACTAAATGTAGCAATCTGCACATTAAAGAAGTTTAATTCAGCATCTCTTTGTATGTTAAATGGCGATTCATTTAAACTTTGACCATTATTCACTTCTGTGATATATCCTCTATTAGCAGTTCCTGTCTTCATTGCATTTCCACAGTCAGTGATATTGAGTACACCATCTTTTATAAGTCTAAATCCAGTGTTGCCATGTTCAAATATCATATTGTGTCCTGCAAGACAGATAGCAGAGCCTGATGCTACATTGGTTATAGGAGTCTTTACATCGTCATAGATTACTATATCATTTCTAAGTGCGACATAAGCTGGCTCTGTACTAGAAAGAGCATTGATAAGTTCATCAAGATTAGATACAAACTTAAATGTTACAACCTTGTGGTTCTCTCCACCCACGTGAACACATGACTCTGTAGCAAGTAATCCACAAATTTTATGTGTGTGGGAAATAAGTGTTGCATATCTTGTATCTGTAATCTTTACACTATATCTTCTTCCATTTCCAAAGATTAAATCAGTTTCTTTAGTTTCATCGTAAACATCTAGCGCTACCCAGATAGCATCTTCAATTGCTATGCCCGGAACCTTAACTGCATCAACATAGGTCTCAATATTTCTAGCCACATATTGAGTCGCAATTATATCTTTATGATCCTTATCACTTGTGAATACTAATTTCTCATATTCTTTACCAAGCATAAGAGTTACATCACTATAAGTTCCCTTCTTGTAAACTCTATATCCTCTATTATAAGAACCTTCATCTACCTTAAATATTTCTTCTGGTAGATATGCAACATGCTGGTCATCATATGAATCAAATCCATCTATATCATATTCATTCCAATATCTAAATATCTCACTATCTGAATTTATATCTGAGAAATAAATTTCTGAATTTGTAGATATAGGTGAAATGTATCCAGCCTCAAGTTTAGAATCTTTTCCTATTACTACGTTGCGGTTTTCACCTGCTTGTGTCTTATTGTCTTTTACTACTACATAATTGTTGATAGAAATAGATGCTGATGCGATATCAATTACACCATACTTATCTACAATATTATCTCTTATCAGAACTTGATCACCAAATTCAACTGCCACAGCATCTCTTGAATATAAGAATGAACCTTTATTTCCTATATAAGATACTGAAGAAATTATAAGTTCTGTATTGTATCTTGCACCATCATCTATATCAAGTACAAATGCAGCCTTGCCTACTTCTAATCCACTAACTTCAAGTTCGCCTGCCATAATATATCCACCGTTCAAGTAAATCATAGAATTAGATGCTTTATTTGTGCCATTAAATACTAATCCATTACCAACTTCAATGTCATTTAAGTGCTCCATAGTAATTAAACTATCGCTTACATTGTTGCCAGTAAATACTAAATCGTCAAAGTATGTGTTATTTGCTCCTGCATATTTTGAAGTTATGAGATTAGAAGCCTTGTTGTTTTCAAATGTCATTCCACTTATTTTTATATCAAGATCTCCAACCATTCTATTAGTATCTAAGAATACTGCACCTTCAGAATCATTGTTCTTGAATATGATTCTTGAATTATCATCTGCAAATTCGAGTATCGCATTGTTAAATCCTAAAATAGATGACATGGTTGCTAAATCTGAAGTTGTAATTATAGACTTATTGCCCACTATCTCAACTTCGCCATTTACTACAAGCCTTGCATGTGCAGCTGCTATCGCTGAACCAAATACTGCTTCGTTATTTACTATCTCACTTCTTGTAGTTATTACCAATTCATCAGTTGCTCTTGCCATGATTGCAGCACCTGACACAGCTTTGTTATCTCTATATACTGCTTTGCCACTTACATTGAAATCTATGTAATTATTTAGAAGTATACCTGCTCCTATATATGCATCATTACCTATGGCATTGAACTTATTTACATTAAATATGACTTCATCTAATGATAATACAGATCCATTATGTATCTTATTGCCTATAGAGTTGAGAACTCCTCTTACTTCTACTGCCGCACTATTAAAGTTAATGAATCCGTCCAACATAGCATTTGCAACTGTAGCTATATTTCTAACTACTGACATAGTTGAAATTATAACTTCACTATCGTTCAAATCCATGAATGTAGCATTGTCAGCAGTATTATTTATTACACTTACTGATGCCACATACATCTTAATACCTTCAGTCATATTTAAGAATGCATTATTATCAACCTTGTTGTTCTCAATCTCAACATTGTTGAAACTTATACTTCCATCATCACTAACTCTTATAAATTCTTGCTTCTTTGTTGTGTCTACATAGTTTATTGAAGCAATTCTCAAGTTGTAGAAGTTGAGAGATCCGTCTCTTACATACATAGCTACAGGTTCTAAAGAATATCCAGCCTCTCTATCAACGCCTGTAGTAATCATACCATTCTTAATGTCATGCTTGCAGTCAGTGAATGATACAGTCTCACCATTTGCGAGTTGCAACATCTTTACACCACGTCTTATCTTCAGCTCGTGGCCGTTTAAACAGATAGCAGAACCATCTTTTAATCCTATTGCCTTTGTTATCTCTACATCTGTTGCAAGTGCAAAATACTTATATCCAAGATTTACATTCTTTATGAGTTCGTTTTCATTTTTAACCTGTATGAAGTTCACAACATCTGTATGAGTAGTTCCATCAAGATGTGTTTCAGTATCTTCAAGTCTATTACCACAAATAGTATGTAAGTGTGAAAGAAGTAATATATCATAAACCTCTTTCTTTCCAACCTTAATACTGCTACGAGATGCCTCATAATAAACTATTACTGCACTCTCATCTTCATCTTCAACTGTAGGTACAAGCCATAATTGATCTTCTAGTCTTGCTCCATCGATTACTACTCTATCCATATATGTCTCTACACCCTTAGCTACATATTGAGTAGCAATTATCACATCTGGGTTGGTCTCTCTCTTGTAGAGAAGAGTTGAGTAATCTTTACCAAGCATAAGAGATACATCGCCATAAATACCTTTCTTGTATACTCTATAACCCTTATCATATGACTTCTCATCAACCTTAAATATCTCATCTGGTAAGTAAGCTACTCTTGCTTCGCTAAAGTCATCAAATCCATATATAGTATCTTCATTCCAGTATCTAGCAATTTCCGCGTCATCATTTATATCACTAAAGTAAATCTCTGAATCTGTTGAAATCTCTACATATTTTCCAATGTCTATAAATCCTGCTTTTTCAACTACTACATTCTTGTCATTACCAGTCTTATCCACATTGTCCTTAACTACTACTTTGTTATTAAGTATGATGCTACCAGTAGCTATATGTATTACTCCATACTTATCTACCTCATTATCTTTTACATTCAAGTAATCCATAAAATTAAGTTTTGAAATATCAGAGTTTACATACAAGAATGAACCTTTATTATTGGTATATGAAATCGATGATATTTTAAGGTCTACATTAACTATATATTCATCTACTGGGTCTATTTCAAATGCAGCTTTACCTACTTCTACATTGTTAAGGCTTAACTCGTCAATGTTTACATAAGGAGTATTTAAGTAGAATATAGAATTAGATGCTATGTTTCTACCATTAAATGTAAAGTCTTTACCTATTTCTACATCGTTTAAAGCATACATTCTTATAAATGTATCTCTAGCCTCATTATCTTTAAATAACAATTTGTCAAAATTGGTGTTGTTTATGCCAGATAAATATGTGTTGATTATAGTTTTTGCCTTATTGCCTACAAACTCCATATTCTTAACATTTAATTCCTGATCACTTCCAGATCTTTCACCGCCCACAAATATATTTCCAAATGATTCATTTTCTTTAAATACAAGTTTCGAACCATCTTTTACTTCCATAGTAGAATATACTAATCCCACTATAGAAGATTCTGTAGCATATGTTCCGTGAACCTTTTCTGACTTATTTCTTTCGACAACTACTTCACCGTCAACCAATAATTTAGAATTATCAACTACAGCTATAGCAGCTCCCACTTCAGCCTTGTTGCCCACAAACTCACTTCTTGATGATATTACAAACTCTGTATTTGCAAGAAGGATTGCTCCACCAAGTTCACCGATATTATCTTTAAATGTTGCTTTGTCTAATACATTGAACTTGCTGTTTCTCTCTACATATAAACCTGGACCATACTTAGCCTTATTTCCTTTTGCTTCGTATCTATTAACAGTCAGTTCTGACTCGTGAAGTTTTATAACTGCTGATTCTGATTCATTATCTTTTACTATCAATTCATTTTCTACATCAACATTTGCATTTTGAAGTCTTATTACTGCATTAAATCCGTACTCAGTGTCATAAATCTTGTTTCCAACTACTGACATGGTGCTAATCTTAATATTATCACCGGCAAATCCAAATATTGAAGATTCGCTTGCTATATTGTTTATTACACTTACAGTAGCAAATCGTGTCTCAAGCGTATCATAAATCTCAATAAGTGAAACTTGGGTAATCTTATTATCTCTAATGCTTACATTCTCAGTGTTGAGTTTTCCAGAGCCAGATACACTGATGAACTCTTGAGCATTTGCTGTATCTACATAGTTTATAGATGCTATTCTTAAGTTATAGAGACTTAATGTACCTCTTGATACATCTATAGCTTCATCTTCAATAGAGTATCCGCTTTCTCTGTCACTTCCTGTTGTGAGTTTGCCATTTCTTGTATTAAACTTACAATCAGCGATGGTTACATTCTCGCCATTAGCAATATTTATAGCCTTGGCACCTCTTTGCACTTTTAATTCATAGCCATTTAGACAGATAGCAGAGCCATCTTTTAAGTTGAGAGTTCTTGTGATCTCTACATTTGTTGCAAGTGCAAAATACTTATATCCAAGATTAGAATTCTTTATGATTTCGTTTTCATTCTTTACTTGTATGAAGTTCACTATATCCTTATGTATAGAGCCATCATAGTGACTTACTGAGTCTTCAAATCTATTTCCGCAGATTGTATGTAAGTGTGAAAGAAGTAAGATATCATACGCATCCTTCTTTCCAACTTTAACACTGCTACGAGATGCTTCATAGTAAACTATTACTGCACTCTCGTCTTCATCTTCAACTGTAGGTACAAGCCATAATTGATCTTCAAGTTTTGCTCCATCAATTACTACTCTATCCATGTATGTCTCTACACCCTTAGCTACATATTGGGTTGCTATTACAAAGTCTGGGTTAGTTTCTCTCTTATAGAGAAGAGTTGAATAATCAGTTCCTATATAAAGTGATGTGTTGCTGTATGTACCAGACTTATAAATTCTCTGACCTTCATTATAAGTCTCCTTATCAAGTACAAATATCTCATCTGGCAAGTAGACAACTCTATTATTTGATAAATTGTCAAATGACTCTATATGATCCTTATCCCAGAAGTCAAACATCTTCACATCCATTCTGTTCTTATTATTTAAACTTATCTTAGAACCTGAAGCGATGATCTTTCCTGGTGCTAAATATAGACGAGCATTATCATGTGAGCCATTTAATTTTATTGAACCCATACCTTCTACTCCAGCATGGTTATCATAAATGCTGACATGTCCACCGAGTGCAAGTTGTCCACTAACCGCAATCGCAGGTGATGCAATAGAAATGTTGTTGTTTACTATGCTTACAGTACCAAGGAGTGCTGTTATGCCGTATCTACCAACATACATTATTCTATTGTCCTTATTTGATATCGTTAAATTATTAAGTGTAGCAATACTTATATTGTTTCTACCACCATTAACATATATCAATTGATTAAACTTATTATTTGTGACATTAAATGTATCATCAATAGTTCCATCAAATCCATCAGTTATACTTATGAGTGAGTAAGCATTATTATCGCGTATCTCATTGAATGAAGTATGGATATTACCTTTTCCACTTATTTCAAATAATGAGTACTCGGTATCTGAATTATTTGAAATATTTCCTACTACTGATATGGTAGAAATTACTACATTTTCACCCTTATATGCGAGTGATGCAAATGCTGCTACATCTCCACCAATAGTATTATTTGCAAAGCTTACACTTGCAACATAAACCTTAGGTGAGTCATCAACCATATTGAAGAAGCTATTGTATGAATTGTTTGTATTATCTATCACATTCACATTTTCAAGATATAACTTACCATTATTATCAACATCTATGATGTTTTGGTCTAACACATCATCAAATGTCATATCTTTAAATGCAATGTTATATAAGTATAATTCTCCACCATGAATGCCAATCATTGCATCATCAACTGAAGATGCATTATTAGCAGAATGAGTTATAGATCCAGTATTCTTACAATCTGTGATGGTGAACTCATATCCAGCATTTAGTGTTAAGAACTCAAGACCCTTATCAACTTTTAAGTCGTGGCCATTCAAACAGATGATTGAACCTGATGCAAGATCTATTGGTTTTGTAATTTCTATATCATTTGAAAGTGCGAAATACTTACCATTTGCTCTACTTAACTCATCTTCATTTCCGGCATTTACAAACATAATAGTTTGATTATGTTTTTTGCCATCAAGGTGAGCAACTGAGTCTGTAGCTGTATGTCCGCAAGCTGTGTGCATATGATCTATTAAATAAATCGTCTTGCCATATGTAATCTTCACACTATGTTTTGTGCCATCAAACTTCCAAGTTTCAGATACATCTTCATCATCAAGTGTTGGAGCAACCCAAAGTTGACGTATCTCAGGCACGTCATAAAGCTTAATATCATCTACATATGTCTCTAAGTCATGAGCTACATATTGGGTAGCTATTACAATTCTATCATCCTTATTTCTCTTAAACTCAATTGTCTCAAAATCTCTACCTATCTTGAGTTCTACATTGCTATATGTGCCACTCTTATATATCTTTCGAGTCTGATCTGCTGCTTTGTTACTTAATACAAATATCTCTTCTGGTAAGTAAGCAACTCTACCATCACGTAAATCATTAAAGCTTGCTATAGCATATTCGTTCCAATATTTGAAGAAAGTTTCATCATCAGTAGATACATCTACATAAATCTCTGAATCTGGCAAAATAGGGTAATTGATATCTCCATAATAATTTGTAGTGTCTACCGAAAGTATATTTACTTCTCTACCAGTATTACTATCAACATTATTCTTAACAACCAACTTACCACCAAGATATATGTTGCTATTATTTCTGCTATCTATTACACCTTTTGTCTCATTTATCTTGTTATTTTGTATATCAATGTTTCTAAAATTATAATTTCCGGCTGTTAAGTATATGATTGGTCTTGCAGTAGTAACTGAGTTGCTACTAATCTTTATATTGTTAAATGTAACCTTTTCAGATGAAACATCTATCAACTGTTGCTCACTTACAAAATCAACAAATGATAGAGATGAAATGATTGTTTCTTTTCCTGTAGTGTTTTCAATGCAAATTACACTGCCTTGATTTATACCATCACCTTTTAATTCAAGCATTCCATCTTCAACTATGATGTCTGCATCGACCATCTTAAGAACAGTTGCTCCATCTCTTGCCTTATTATTGGTGATAGTGTAATTCTTTGCCTCTTTTGGCACGATTAACTCTGCCTCGTTAAGCATAATTGCGCCTGAGCCAGCTGATTCATTATTTGATATAACGGCTTTATTTGATAAGTAAACCTTAGAGTCCTTATTAGCATATATAGCACCACCTTCAGATGTTGCATTTGTTACACTGTTGTCACTTATGATGATATTATTTGCGAGTCTTAATTCTGCATTCTCTGCCACAAATATACCACCACCTTTATCAGATGCTGTGTTATTTGTTATCTCTACCTCTACATCTGCTGCCATAGTACCCTTTTCACTTACATAGAGACCACCACCTAATACACCTTGATTGTTTTTAACGATTACACTCTCACTACCTTTAAGGACTGCGTTCAAATAAATAGGTGCGCCGACTGTAGCGTTATTGTTTGTAGCAACCACCAATGCATGAACATCCAAGTCTTTGTTTATAACAAGGGCTGAACCATTCTTACCCTTATTCTCTTCAAAGTATAGCTGACCAATATTCTTAGCTTCTCCATCAAGAGTTAATGCACCACCGACATCTGCTGTAATAGTATTTCTAATGAAACTCATCGTAGACACTGTAAGCACTCCTGTGTCTTTTACATTTACAACTGCATAAGTAACATTATTATTAACAAATGACACACTCGCAAATTCAACATTGTTATATGCTGCAATTGAAAGTAATGAATTAGTCTCTGACTCATTGCTCATATCTGCCACTACTGTATTATTTTCAAATACAGTATCTTCAAACCTTAAATTGTAACTACCATTTCGTGGTAAATTGAATAGTGATACTTCTGTATGGTCATAGTCAACATTGTTGAATCTTGATTCTATAAAGTTTACTTTACCACTTTGTCTTAAAGACATAAATGTTGAGTAATCTGTTCTAGTATTTGTAATAGTAGCTATCTCTATACCATAGAAATTAATAGTTCCGTTTTGAACTATGAAGTTACTACTCATCTCACTAGTGTCATCACTCTCTGTAATATATCCCTTCTTAGGTATTTCAAGAGCTACTGCATTTCCACAATCACAGAAGTTAAGAGTATTATCCTGTGACATCATAAATGCATTCTTACCTTTCTTAATGATTAGTCTATGTCCGTTTAAACAAATAGTACTACCTGATGCAAGATTAGCAATCTGTCTATCAAGTACTAAATCTTGATAAAGCGCTAAGTACAGTGGTTGACCTGGATGCTCACTTATATAATTTAATAAGTCATCTTGGTCTGCAATATATGTAAACTTAACTTTTTCATGACTTGATCCATCTAAATGCTCACAAGGTACACTACTACCAAGACCACATACCTTGTGTATATGAGTTAATAGATATACATCTCTTGTATCGAGAGTTGCATTTACATTGTAAGTTCCTCTTGACATCTGCCAATTTACATTCTTAGTGTTGTCATTATTATCTGGTCCACCCCATAACTGGTCGTTGTCTTCAAGTCCCTTAAGCATTATCTTATCGACATAAGTTAATGTATTCTTAGCCACATACTGAGTGGCAACTATGTCTCTTATATCTTTACCAGTTCTAAATACAAGGGTTGCAAAATCTGTACCAGCATTGAGAGTTACTTCGCTACCTGTTCCCTTCTTGTATACTACAAAGCCTCTAGATTCTTCGTCACTGTCAAGTTTAAATATCTCTTGATGTAAATATACTTCATGGTCATTAAAGTTGTTAAATTCTTCAACATAGTTGCCATTCCAGTATTTAAATATCTCTTGCTCACTATTTTCTACTGAAACTCTTACTATAGAACCTGAAGCAATCTTATTTTCTTTATTCCAGAAGCTTGAGCTGAGCATACCTCCATCCGCAACATATACATTTATAGGTCTTGCTTCTGACATGTTATTACCGTCGATATAAACACGGTCGCTTAAGTAAA
Source organism: uncultured Clostridia bacterium (assembly GCA_947303805.1). Lineage (GTDB taxonomy): Bacteria > Bacillota > Clostridia > Lachnospirales > Lachnospiraceae > UBA3633. The sequence continues at coordinate 46,911 of CAMYZE010000001.1, forward strand.
GTGTTCCATCTTTTTCTACATATATAATAGGTTTGTTTCCTATTACGTTGTTTCCTGTGATATAAGTATCTCCTTTGAGAGTTACCTGTCCACCCTTACCAACATAAAGTAAAGTTTCATTTAGCCCTACAGTACTATAGCTTGCAAGTATTGCATATGTATTTGAGTCTGTAGCATAGAGAACTGCACGGATATTATTGTCATGAATATCAAATCCACCATTAAATATATATGAACCTTCATATGCGATAAGTCTTGCTATACCAATTGAAGTATTATCAGCTATCTCTGCATATTCAGCAGTCATTCTAGTATCTTTGCCAACTATGTTGATGATTTGATTGTCAGCTATGTTTCTCACAATAGAAACAGTAGATGCAACTACACCATCATCTGATTCTGTATAGATAGTTAAGAATGCTGTGTTCGCACCACTTATATTGTTATCTGCGATACTTACGCTTGCAAATCTCAATTTTGCCTGCTTACCATATACACCGATTAATGACGCTACATCTTTCACATCATTATGTGCGAATACTACATTTTCAATATTTGCTGTACCTTTACCTGTCACATGTAAGAATGTCTGCTTATCAGTTACACTGTCACTTGATACCTTCATATCTTCTACATGTATGTTATACATATTTATAAGACCGTCTGTAACTGAAATCATGTTTTGCTTAGCATCAGCATCACTAGTACTATTCTCTGATCTTCTTATAGTTCCTATGCTACTATTTATCTTACAATCAGTAATGGTAATATGTTCTCCATTTGTCACATTAAATACATTTACACCCTTTACAATTTTAAGTGTATATCCATTTAAGCAAATAGATGAACCAGAAGCTAATTCTATTTCTTTCGTGATTTCTACATTTGTAGCAAGAGCAAAATATTTATACTTTCCTGTTGATAAATTCTTTATAAGTCCTTCTTCGTCTTTTACAACCACGAAATTAACTATCTCACTATGAATTTCTCCATTGTAGTGAGGAACAATATCAGCGACATCATTTCCACAAATCGTGTGTTTATGATTATTTAAGTAAACTATTGTATCCTTTGACACCTTTACATCATACTTCTCTTCGTCCATAAGCCAAGAAGTCGTAATGTCCTCATCAGCAAGTGATGGAGCTATCCACTCCTGATTTACGATATCTCTATCATGAAGTATTACTTTGTCCACATAGGTCTGTAAATTCTTTGCCACATATTGAGTTGCAAGAACTACTGGTGAATTCTTCTCTTCTCTAAATGTAATTACTGCATAATCATCACCAACTCTAAGTACTGTATCAGGGAATCCACCTTCTTTATAAAGTCTAAATCCTTGGCCAGTCATAGTATTATCTACATGGAATATATCATCAGGTGCAAACATGACTGATGGAGCAACTATCTCGGCAAAGCTTGCTATATAAGCCTCGTCCCAATACTTAAATGCTATGTCATTATTATCTGCTACTGATAAATAAATCTCAGAGTCAGAAGCGAGTTTAGCTTTAGGGTTACCAAGTGCTTCTCCGATTCCGTGAGTGTATAAGTTGAAATCATCTCCACTTAAAGTCTTGTTATCTTTTATTATAACTTTTCCACCGAGATAAATTTTTCCAGCCTCTATGTCGAGTGCTGCTGAATTTAGATTGTTATTGTTTCTTATCTCTGCTGTGCCTACGAATCTAGTTTCTCCATCAACAATTTGTTTTAAGAAAGATCCGTTGTTGTCATGATATAGTATAGATCCAGAGGCTATAAATTTGCTTCCAGAAGCTCCGTCCATATTTACTGCTGCAAGCCCTACGGCATTGAGTACCATCTCAGTCTTTCCACTATTATTAATAGTAGATGTATCTGTTTCTATCAGCGCTCCTTTTGTTATATTACCTTCAAATAACAATTTATTTACATCTATAGTCGATCCATAAGTTTCAAATATATTCTTTTCTGAAGTATTATTCTTAAACTCTACATCATCTATAACTGTATCATCTGTAAGCTCTATATAGAGTACACTGTCTGTCGCCCTATTGTTGATAAATGAAAGTGATGCGAGTTTTATATTCTCTCCACTCTCTATATGAACTACTTCATATCCATCATTTCCATCAAATATGATATCTCTTAATCCAAAATCTTTTTCATCATTTTCCACATAGATTGCGGAACCTTGGTTACCATCATTATTCTTGATAGTCCAAGTCTTTTCTACGTTGATGTCCGAATCGTATGCATAAATAACTGTACCATAATCAGCATAGTTATTCTCTATGATAGAGTCTGTTGATTCATTTGGCACATAAAGTGTTGCATTGTCAAGGTAGATTACTGCACCCTTATTAGCTTTATTATCCCTTATATCTGCACCCTTAGGTAAAGTAAATTTGTTGTTATTAATATAGTAAACGGAACCTTTATCACCGCTATTATTATATGCTTTCACATATCCATTTGATACAAGCTTACCATGGTCACCTGTGATGTAAATTGATGAATTATTTCCATTGTTTCCTACTACCTCGTAACCGTTTTCAGTTCTAACTTCTGTGTTATCAACGTAGATTACTCCACCCTTGTTAGTTCCAACTGTATTAATTGTGTTGCCTTCTGCATATATTCCAAGCACATCAATACCAGCAGGGTTAGTTCCACTAAACTTAACTACTGCCTTATCTGTCGTGTTGTTTAATATAGAAATGCTTGCATACTTAATTGCATATCCAGAAATTAAGTTAAGTAAACCATTATTTACATTTCTTATGTTAGAATTCTTAATTGTGATATTTGAAATTGTAGCCTTAACTCTATTATTTGTTGGTCTTATGAGTGGGTGCTCAGAAGAGTGCCCATCAAATGTTATATTTTCAAATACTAAATCTTCTGCATAAAGTCTTCCATTTGCACCTACTTGAACAATTGTCTCTATATTTGAAGTGCTTAAGAAACTTATAGTTGCAAATCTTATATTGTATAAATTGAGTTGACCTTGTGTAATTCTAAATAAATCTGTAGCTGCACCTGCATGTGTTGGATAAGACTCAGATATAGCTCCTTGTTCATTATCGTGCTTACAATCACATATTGTAAGAGTCTTATCTCCTGATACTGCAAAGTCTATACCTTCATCAATATAAAGCGTATGACCATTAAGACAGATTGCCGAATCATCTTCCAATGTGTAATTCTTAGTTATTCTAATATCATTAATAAGTGCCCATCTCTTTTGACTTATACTTCTTTCAATATCAGTTTCACTCATGATAAGTGCAAAATTCACTACTGAGTGAGATGCTTTATCATAGTGAGCACAGCTATCGCTGGCAAGAGTTCCGCAGAGCCTATGTTTATGACTTGCGAGATAGATAATAGTATCTTTTGATACTTTTAAATTATATTTCTTTGATTCATCTCTTCCCCAGTACCATTCAATCTCTACTTTTTCATCTTGCACAGAAGGAGCAGACCAAATCTGAGTTTCAATTTTTACATCTTTTTCTGGCAATAAAACTCTGTCCACAAAAGTCTCAACTCTCTTAGCTACATACTGAGTTGCGACTACAAACTCTGTGGCATCTTTCTTAAACTGCACAAGTGCGTAATTATATCCCCATCTAAGAGATACTTGCTCATATGTGCCATATTTATAAACAACTGCTTTTCTTGATTCTGTGTTATATGGTTCATCAGATCTAAATATTTCTTGAACCATATAGTAATTCTTTTCATTGAACCTATCTATATAAGTATCATTCCAATACTCAAATACTTTTACTTCTTCTTCAAATGCAGAAACACTGATTACTGAACCACTTGCAAGTTTGTGACCTTCTATACCCTTCATCAAATATGAGTCTGATGCTCTTGAGAATACTAAGTTATAACCACGAGAACTTGCAAAATTATTCTTTTCTATATTGACTCTATCACCAATGTTCAATGTTCCCTTGTCAACAAAGACTGTTCCATAACTTGTGTTGGCATTATTTGTGATAGATACAGTTCCTGTCATAGTTACTACTGAATTTTTATCAAGTAATGAAAGAACAGATCCAGCATTGGTTACAGCTTTATTCTCAGATGCAGTAAATATGTCTCTTATATCTATCTTGCCGTCTCCATTTACTGATATTACACCAGCTCCTTTTCCTTCATTCTTAACAAATCTGCTATCTGATGTAAATGTAGCCTTTGATTTATTACCTACACTAATAATAGAACTGTTATTTGAAATATTTTCTTCTGCATTTACACTTACAAACTCAACTTTGCCATAATTCTTAAGTGAAACACCATCATTTGTAAATTCATTGTTCTTAATATCTAAATTTATGATAGAAGTTGTAGACACTGAATTAATAAATGACATAGCAGTGTTCATGGTATTATTAGTAAATGTCATATCTTTAATATCAAATGTCGCAATGCTTCCGCTTGCTATCATTGCTGTATCCATCTGAATATTATCTGTAAATACAGAATTATTTACTTGGACATTCTTATAATTTGTAAATATACCAATGACTTCTGAACCATTATTATTACTAAACTCTACTTTTGATAATCTCGCAGAATTATTCAGATGAACAATACTTCCCTTCTTTCTAAATCCAGTAAATACAGTATTAGAAATACTTGCTTTACCTTTTGTATAGATAGCAGCACCTTCATAGTTTTCAGCTTTGCTATTACTAAACGATGCATATTGAACATTTATGATACTGTTATCATTTCCATAGATGCTTGCACCCTTATTAGATATATTCTCATTGAATAATACAGTTCCTTTTTCACCGTCCACATTTAGAGTTCCGGCATTTACATAGATTACGCCAGCATCTTTATAAGTTGACTTGTTGCCATAGAATGTAGCTACTTCCTTTATAGTTACATTTGCATCTATGTCATCAATATTGAATATCACACCTTCATTTGCACTTGGGTTTAATGTGTTATTTACACTTGTATTGTCAAAATATTGTCCACCAAGTACTCTCATATCAGTTACTTTTCCAACTTTAACAAGTGCCGATGCCTTAGATTGGTTATTAAATACTTTCAAGTTGCTGAATGTTGCTACTGTTGCTTTAGTAAGTGCTATGATTGGAGTTGCATTGTAGTTAGTTGCAATCATAGTATCTTCAATATCAAATCTTCCGTTAGTGCCATCAATAATAAATATTGAAGAAGTTGCTTTTATGTTACTTATAGTTGAATAGTTTACAAGCACATTTGCATTATCACTTGCTTTTACTAAAGTTCTGTTTATATCGTTAAAGTTAATATGGTTAAGTACAAGAGTTGAGTTAGAAAGGCTCATTGCTTCCTTATCGCCATCATCTTGTCCGCCAATCAAGTCAAAATGTCCAGTACCCTTACAATCAGTAATTACAACTTTGACATTATTTGTCATATTGAGGAAACTAATATTCTTATCTATAGTAAGTGTGTTACCATTTAAGCATATGTCTACTTCCTCATAATCTGACCAATTGCGAACTATATCTTCTGTCACATGTACATCTCTATTTAAGTATAATTCTCTAAAGCCTTTTCTAAACATGGCTGTTGCTGTCACATTGAAATATGTCGCTATTCTTGCATCATAATCTTTAGCCACCTCATGTGAGTGAGGTATGTTTTCAGAACCATAAATTCTTGCAGGATTTAATGTAGTAATAATAACTGTAATATTTTTCAAATCTGTACCATAGAATGTAAGTGCCTTGTCATCATCAAGTGCTGGTCCATACCAAATAGATGACTTAGTAGATGGATCAACTATACTCTCAACCATCGTCTCTATGTTCTTTGCTACATATTGAGTTGCGAGAACTATATCTTTAGATCCATCAAAGTAGACATATTCTACTGGCGCACAGTTATCTCCAATATATACATCACAATTTGAACCTGTACCTATCTTGTAAATATTTACACCAACATCAAGTCCTCTATCTGCTATAAATGTCTTATTTGCACTAATATATCCATTGTTAAAATCTTCTATATTATTCTTATTCCATCCACTGTATATGAGCCTATTATTTTCTGAATAATAAATACCAATAACAGAATTTGATGCTTTAAACTTAGTACCATTAGCTTGTCTAAATAATGCTTGAGTATAAACATTGTTATAATAGAATCCATATGGATCTAAGTTTGCATTATTAATATGCTTATTGTCTTTTGCAATAAGTTCTATATTACCAAGTACAAATACTCCTCTTCCATTTATATTTGCAATCTTATGTCGAGTGCTTCCAACAAATGTATTATTTCTGATATAGATGTCACCATATAAGCCAAACTCTCTATTTCCTCCAAATTCAAATACATTCATTGCTATTTCATTCTTTTCTATATGTAAGCTACTATAAGTTGCAACCTCGAAATCAGCACCATCTGCGATACTTATCACACTCTGACCAGATAGTCTATTCTTTTCAACATAGAATTCACTTATTTCTAATCCTGCTCCTGCAGCAATGTCAAACATCTTTCCAGCTGAGTAAGTCATATTTGAAACTGTTGCATTTCTAAATACAACTTTTGTACTTGCCTTAATTAGTGAAGATACATGATTTCCACCTGTAAATGTCACATCACTTAACAATACTTTTTCAACTGAATTATTTACATTTTCATAACTAATAAACTCTGTTGCAAGTGACTTAGATGCATATATAATCTTTGCACCCTTTCCACCTACTATACTAAGTGAATTATCATTATATGCTGGATTAACTGGTACATGGTTACTTGTATCAAATAAGTTATGATTCTCATCATCCACATAGATATTGTGTCCATCTAAATATATAAGTCTTGAACCGTAGAGTTTGCCCATAACATCAATATCGAATTTTGTCTCAGTAATTCTTATATCTTTTCCTAAGATATACTGAGTATTATAATATTCTATTACGCTTCCACTTGACTTGTATTGATAATAAAGTTGTGGAATTGTAGCTACATATACATAGTTGTCTCTTGCAACTATACCATTATGATCCACATATTCATAAACACCTGATGTCACTGTTTTTGTTGCTATTACAACTTTGTCGTCAACTATGCTTATAGTCTTTTCAATTGCAGATTCTTTCTTTGATATTACAGATCTTGAAGCTTTACCTCTTCCCTCTAACTGTACTTTGTCATCAGTGAATACTGAGTAAAGAATTCTATCAAAATTGCTATTACTCATAGGGTCGACATACCAACCATCAAAGTTTGCATATGTTATACCTTTTACTCTATCTCTTTCAAAATTCCAATCAGGTATAAATGTGGTATTGCTTGTCACTAGTATATTTCTACCAAGGAATCCAAGATATGACATCTTGTTATCAAACTCACCAACAGTAGCAAGCGTATAAGGTACGTCAACAAGAGAACCTTTTGATGTTCTCTTTATATATGCATCATTAATTTCTATAGACTTTCCTTGATATTTTATTACATCTTTATCTACAAAATATGATACATTTACATAATCATATCCTACATACCATCTATCATCTTCTCTGTAGAATCTCTCTTTTCCTCCTACAGGTCTATACTCTGCATTTTCATATATATAGTAGCCTTTGCTATAGAATTTAGATGTAGCTGGAAGTCTGCTGTCTCCTGTATACCATGGCTCATAGACACCTCTATTATTTAAATAAACTAATTGGTCTTTAATAAGAGGGTTCTCAACGAATATGTTCTCTTCAACAAGCTCACGGAAGTGCTTTCTAAAGTCTTCCCAAGTTTCTGTTCTTGAAGTAGAGTCATCAATATAATATGAAACTCCTGAATCGCTATAGCTGTATCCACTTGTAGGCTTAATGCTGTTATTATATACATAGTAAGTCTTTATGCCTACACCTAATATATCCTCTGTTAAATTATAAATAGTAGATGCTGCTCCAACTGCAGGAAGAGTTGTGACATCCTGCATTGAGTCACTATTAAAATGATAATTGAATATATTGCTAAACTCTGTTCCCTTATTTACATATTCTACATTCTTATCATTCCATCCGTAGAATACTTCTGTCTCAGGTGTCATAGATGTAAACCATACATCTGAATTCTTTGACAGTAATTCTCCATCATATCCTGCTGTAACTCTTATCTTATTATTTATGACAAGTAAATCTTCTGGTTGACCAAGTCTTGTATTGTTCTTATATTCTACTACGCCAGCAAGCACTATATTTAATGGGTATAACTTACTTGCATAAGTATAGCTCTCTGTAAGTGCATTGCCACTTATCATAGAATCTTCGAATACTATAGTGCTTCTTGCATCATCAGCAAACTCATAAATATATTTACCAGTAGTGTTGGTAATATATGTTCTTACGATAGATAATGTAGCATTGTCAACATATATGAGGTTACTACTTCCATCAAATGTACTTTCAACTATGCGAGGATTTTTAATGTCGTGGAAACTTATGACATTTGAATTATTTGTCGCTGTAACAGATTTTGCAGTAAGTCCTGTGACAGTAACCACATCGTTATATAAGCTATATTCTGTATCTTCTCCAAATGTAAATGTCTTTGGTGTAGTATCATTTACATCCCCTAGAGTAAACCATCCTTCTACTGAAGCAGAGTCTACTCTTGCATACTTTCTTGTAAGTTTCTCTTCAGAACTTACTTCGCCAGATTCGTCGTATAACTTATGTCCGCTACCACCGATAAGATTTAGACAGTTTTCAAACATCTTCACAGTTGTGTCATCTGCAGCTTCAAATTTATCACTTACATATATTGTTTTAAGATTTGAGCACCCAGCAAACATATTTGTAACTGTTACGCTATTTTTAACTTCAAAAGTATTAAGATTTAGTTCAGTTAAATTTGCACAATTTGCAAATGCCTCATCCATCTTTGTTACATTTTTTGTGTCTATACTTTCCAAATTGATGTAAGTCAAACTCATACAGTTCTTGAACATACTAGATATATTTTCTACTTCCACAGTATTAAATCTTGACAAATCTAGTTTTTCTAAACTAATACAGTTCTCAAACATACTTTCCATATTTACAACTTCGCTTGTGTCGAATCTTGACATGTCGACACTTTCGAGTGCAAGTAAATTATTAAACATACGAGATGACTCTGAGTTTAATTTTACATATGAAGCGCTTGCATATAGATAGATTGTGGTATATGCTTCTTCCCACCACATAAGCACCTGATTTTCATTTATATTTGATAAGTCTGTCACTTCATTGCCTGCACCAAGTTGAGACACATCATAGAGTTTTCTATTTGAAGGTATGGTTTTACTCCATCTTATCTTCTCAATAGATACATTGCCACTCAAAGTTTGCTCAGGCATTTGAACCGAACCTTCATTTGCCGCTGCTTTTCTAATTGTAGCATTGAATATATCACCGGTAGTAAATTCTATAAAACGATCATCGATTTTTTCTTCAAAGTTTATAAAGCCAAGGTTCTCTGAGTTATTCATAGTTATATTTTCTAAGTAGACATTATTTGATACAAACTTATTGTCTGCACCATAAGAGTTTATATTGATAAATGGCTTATCTAAATTAGTGTTGAGGAAACTTACACTTGCAAGCACAATGCTACCTGAATGCATATCTGCATTTATAATAGTATGACTAAGTGCACCGCTTGTAGCTCCTATATATCCACCAGTTGTTAAATGATTATCCTTACAGTTTGTAATAGTAAATTTCGCCGCTGTAGATTCAAATGCGACCCAGTCCTCAATGTCATTGAATAATAACTTATGACCATTTAAGCATATTGAATAGTCCCCTTCTAATTCATATATCAATTTCTTTGTAATTTCAATGTCCTTCTTTAAATATATATTTGCAGTGTTGATATTTAAGTGTGAATCATTTCTTGCTTCAAGCCAATACTTTTTGTCACTAGTTAATCCTGGTTCTGAATCTTTGCTATGAATATGGGTATCTGTTTCAAAACCATACATATAAATTCCTCTAACTAAAGTTTTCTTACCCATTCGTCTTGTATAGAAATTGCTGTCGCCAGTTGCATTGTGTAGAGTAGCTATGGCATTAGTAAAGTCATCATCATAAACTTCATATGAATTATAGCCAGCAGTGCCTGGCACTTGATAGTTTCTATTTGGTCCTGACCAAAATACACCTTTACTTAAATCTTTAGTGAATGGTGTTCCATCATTCCATACGTATGTTCCAGAATTAAGTGGTTTCTCTATCTGAGTCAATACATCCTCTGCTATCATCTGATATGAAACTGTTGCTACCCTAGTATTATATCTTGTCTCTTCTCCATCTCCAGGCAATCTCTCTAGGAGGAGTGCAGCTACCTCAATAAACGATGCACCAAACATAACTTTTTCTATAAGTCCCTGTTTTTTCTTGTATATTTCTCTTATAGATACTTCCTCAGGATCGTTGTAGTGGTCTGGATCTTTGTAGAATGTATTCATAATTTGAGTTGATGCTTTTTCATTTAAATCCTCAACTGTTACCTTTGACCAAGTTGCGATGAGACAAAGCTCATAGTACTTTCTTGATAAGTCATTGGTATAGATATAAATCTGCGAATCAGCAGACCTAAACTTATATCCTCCTTCTACATAGAACAAAGGATTGTTTTGGCAACTATCTATATGATCGTCATCACTTACTGGCACACCCGCATCATTTAATGACATGTTATAATTGAAGTTAAGTTGTCTTATTCTCATATTGTCAGGGTCTAAAGTTGTATTATCTTTTACTGTAAGTCCACCATTTTTAAATGTAATCCTATTTTTTCTATTTACATAATTAAGTGCCGAACTATACGTAGCTGCTGTTACCACTGGATTAAATACGTTATTGATAACATATAATACACCAGAAATTGTCATTCCAGATTTCACATCAACTACTGTGTGAGGCTTATCAGCTTCACTTGAAATCTTGACTATATTGTCTTTTATCTCTGTGATGGTTTTCTCATCGTCAAACACTACCCTTGGCGCTAAGTTTATTAAACTTCTTGCACCATCCACAACACAATGTGTGATACTGTTTGTTCCTCTGAAATATACATCGTTATCTCTACCTATCATGTCACTTGACTTATAACTGAATTTTTCGAGATCTAACAATGGGGCATTTGAATTAATCGATTTTATATTAATATTATCAAAGAATACTTTTCTATCGTTTACTCCATATACATAGTTTGTCTCTATAAATGACTTCATAATTGTAGTGTCATTTGCAGTATTACTTAAACTTAAATCTTTTAGATAAGTTATTGGACTTACTGTGCTTGGTAAACTAAATACACTCTTGAATTCACCACTTGTGTCATCTTTGAGTGTGATGTTCTCTGTAGTGAAGTTATTGATGTAAATGTTTTTAACATTAAACACATCATTATTTGATATGAAATTATTTTCGAGTTTTACATTTTCTATGAAAAGATTTCCTTCTGACATATTGAAGTTATCACTATCATCTGTAAATAGTGTTTTTTGATCTACTCCACTTCCACCAAAACCTTCCAAAGAAATATTTCTCATAAATACAGAATTAATTCCATTGACATTCACAACACCTGTTTTAGTAGTTCCATCAGCCTGCTTAATAACTCCCGCTTCGCTAGCTGATGCGACATTACCAATCAAGTTGAAATATCTATGACCTATTTCTTCGTTTTTAAGTGTGAGCACTCCTGGAACTTTTGAAGTATATTCATCCCATGGTTTTGTATTTGACGAAGAATCATCACAAGTATCGATATTTGCTAAATCTTTTCCACTATATTTTGTGCCCCATCTTGTACCTTGACCACCTGACAATTTGTCACAGCCCGTAAACATATTATTGAAACTTGTAGTAGAATCAAAGTTTGCATTGGCATAAATTCTCTCAAGATTTGAACATCCCATAAATGCAGCTTGAGTATTTGTGATGGCAGCTACATCAAGTTTTGTCAAGTCAATATTCTTGATGCTTGTACAATTAGAGAACATATATCTTATACTATATACTCCTTCAGCTTTAACCATCTTGCTAAAGTCTACATACTCAAGTGCTTTAAAGTTTGCAAACATATAAGCTGTAGTATCTTCTGGCCATTGAACTTTTTCGGCTTGGGTCCATAAGAATATTTCATTTGAATCTGAAGTTGGACTAAATGCCAATATTGCAGTATCTGGGACATCAGAATAATCTGTATATCTCTTAAACTCGCCGCCTTCAGATATATCTCTTGCTTCTCTTACCCCCACTCCGTCTTTATATTTAAGTGGTCGCTCATCTGTCCAAATTATCCTCTTTATATACTCATCTTCAAATGTATAAGAAGTTGCAGAATCACCGTTGATAATTTGTTTTATATGTAAATTGAAGTTTTGTCCATCTTCAAGTCGAGGATATGTAGGTTTTGAACTATCATCCTCTTTTACATAGTCAGTCTTAACTTTTGCATAGTCATAAATTGTATAGAATTTCTTTCCTAATCTTGTTTCACCTTTTCTACCTTTACTTAAGTCAAATATATTATTTGTTGAATTTAAATTATTGATTGTATGGCCATTTAAGAATATTGTCATTCCCTCTGAGAATATACCTTCAAAACCATCAGGAATGGTAATATCGTTATTTAGCCAGAATATTGGATATGTGTAAGCATTGTCGTCAATATCATCCATTTCACCAAGTAATGATTTCTTTTGTGGCAATACTGCTAGCATCTGCTCAAAAGTATTAACTTGTATCACACTTGTCGCCATATAGTTATCATCTATTTCTGATAATGCCATATGATTTCCTACTATACCTTCATGATTACAATTCTCTGTTATAGGTGTACCACAAATTCTATACTTATATATATATGCATTACTTGTACTTGCATATCTTTGTACTCCATAAATTACAGCGTTGTTACTATCTATCATCTCTTTTGCATTTATGCGCACCCTAGATATATTTTCTTTTGTCACGAAGCGATAATTATTAACATATGCTCCTTCATCGGCATAGAGTTTATTCTTTTCTCCAAATATAGATTGGTCTAATCTAGTACTTACATCTTTTATCATAAAACCAAGGAATTCCATTCCATCTGCTTTATACCAATCTTCATCTTCGCTTCTTGGCCAATATATTTCTGATACTGTAGCATTTTTGTATACATTTACTTCTATTTCTCTCGTAGGTTCTACACCAGATATAAATCTAATTGTGCCTCCATTTTTTCCTATCACATATGATTTATCTTTTTCATAAATAGAGTAAAGTGTGAAGTCTTCAGCTGGCTGACCTTTGCCATCAACAAGGAATACATCCGAAAATGCAAAATCAAATCCCCTCTCGTTCCAATTATCAATTAAAGGTATCTCTTCATTTCCTTTAGTCACATCGGCAAATATACCGATTTGTGATTTTGATCCTAGTGTTGCTGGGTCAATAATTAGTTTTGTATTTCGTGGGTTAAAGAACACATCTCTTCTTTGACTATTTCTGTCATAAATAGATGTAGGTCTATGATTCTTGTTGTTAATTATTGTTACATTGCCCTTAAACTCTAAATAAACATTTTTATATCTTTTATTGATAAAACTCCAATTATAACTATCTAAATTTTCTGTCGTTTGAACTATTTCTTTTACCACAGCTGGTCTTACATCATTTGGCTTTCTATCAACTTTACCTGCAAGAGTTGCATATCCAATATCGTTAGTTTGTGGTTCATATGCCACTAAATACTTTCCATCAGTATTACTACCTGAGTAAGCAGTATTATTGCCACCTTTTATATATCTTGCATTACGGAATGTATTGGTTCCGTTGAATTCACATTTATAATCTGGAGTTACATATATTTTAATTATTTTTGAATTCTCAAACATTCTATCTATATTAAGTGCTGTTCTGTCCGATATAGACTTCATATCCCAGTTTGACATGTCAAGATATTCGATGCCCGAATCTTTAAACATATTTTCCATACTTGATACACTTGCAGTATTAAAATATGAAAGATCAAGAGCTGGAACTCCACAATTCTCAAACATGCTCTTCATGTTTGTGACATTACTTGTGACAAATGAAGTTATGTCAAGCCACTCTAATTTTTCACAATCCTTAAACATTGCCTCAAATGTTCTAGCCCCAGTAGTATCAAAATTTCTCAAATCAAGTCTCTTTAGTGCTTTACAGCCGCTAAACATCTCGCTAAAGCTTGCAGTGTAATATGTTTTGTCATTTCTTGTGTGCTTTGTAATCATACTAGAAAGATTTACTTTTGTAAGAGACTGACATCCCTTAAACATTTGAGCTAATTTCGTAGGTCTTTCTATGAACTGTATATGAGATAAATCTACAGTCTCAAGCGCTGCACAACCAAGGAACATCTTATCCATTTCTTTCCAAGTATTAAATGTACCTGTAAAGTTGCCTAAATCAATAACCTGTGCATTTGTAAAGCCTTCAAACATTGATGACAAAACTCCATCTTGCACATTAACTTTATGTTTTGCATGCAAATATAATGTGCCGTTATCACACCATCCTAATACGCAACGGTCATCATAAGTATAAGCATTTGATATTGTTGTCTTTCCATAGACATCGTTTGCCTTTGTAGTAGTTACAGCTGTAAGTAGTGGGTTAAACTCAAAACCTATAAACACTTGCTCTGGCAACTCTCTTGTCCACTTTACATTATTTATTTGTTCTGGCTTATATCCAAATGTTGATTTTTTGAATACATCATTAAATACTGGTCCAGATACTATGTATGTCTGACTATTGTCTGTTACCACAGGAGTCTCCTCTTTAGTGGCAGGTGCATTATAGTATTCTACATAATCTCTAATTCCATCATCTATTTTTCCTGCAGCCATTATATTAGGTACATAAGCATCTTCAGTAACATTATCTTCGATTTTTGCTTTGTCGCCAAATGTATAATAATTTTCTCTTGCATTGGTATATCCTAATACATATCGTCCATTGTTTCCTGTTACCTGACTATGAATTGTTATTTTTGCATCACAAGCAAATACAGCATCATCATTATCGTTAATTAAATACTTTTCTTCTGCATTAACTTTTGATTTACCTGTCGCATAAATAGCACCACCACCCCAGCTTACAAACTTCCAAGCGTCGCCACCTTTATTACTATTTGCTACTCCATTACCTTCCATCTTACCTGTATATAGGTTTACTATATTCTCAAATTCTATATTATAAGACTCTAAGTTTTGTAAAGTTATGTCAAACTTATTGTAGCTTGCTGAGAATAATGCACCACCATTTGATGCTTCATTATCTGTAAAATTAACTACTGCATCTTTATCATAGACACCATCAATGTCAGTTCCTACATTTAGTATAACTGCTCCTTTTGAGTAGATTGCTCCACCGAATGAATTATATCTATAATTTGTACTCTTAGTGGCATATAACACTCCCTTTGCCACGTTTTGATCAAAGTTAACATATCCAAGATTTACATCTATACTCTTTCCTTGCTTAGGACCTTTATCACCTTTGGTTTCATTATCGTAATATGTATCATTTAAAGAAATAGCACCACCATTATAAGATGTCTCATTGTTTGAGAAATTTATTACAGAATCAGCTTCTTTCTCTTTTGCTATTATAAGTGATGATTTATGTTTTTCATTTTCATGAACTGCAATAGCTCCACCACTCATTACTGATTTATTGTTAGTAAATGATGAATTTGAAATATATAAATTATCAACACCGTTAATAAATAATGCTCCACCATTTACTCCGGCTTCGTTGTTATCAAAATTACAATTTCTTATTTTTACATTTCTATTTGTCTTTGTTCCCACAATATTTTGAAGATATATTGCTCCACCATTTTGATAAGCTGTACAGTTAGTGAAATCATTGTCAATTATTTTTACTGCTCCTACTTCTACTGGATCTGCATTTCCGATACAAATTACTCCACCATTTTCAGTGATGGTCAAATCATCAAACTTACAGATAGTAATATAGTTTTTGCCAATTCCTCCATTTAATATTCCATTTGAACGAGTTGCTATTATGTTATTGAAATTGACATTGAATACATATAAATCATTTGCAGCATTTAAAACTGATCCATAGCCGTGGTATGGTGACCAATTCTTTATGAGACTTGCGTCTTCCATGTATTCTGCAGATATAGTATTTCTGAAGTTTCCTCTTATCTTTATGCCTTCGAACATTATGTTGCACTTATTTGCTGTATTTGTGCCAAACACATATACATTATTTCCTTCTATAAGAGGATTTTCTCTTTGTTGATTAAATCTCGACATAGTAGCAGGCCATTTCTTTCCAAACTGGTCTATTATTACAAAATCATTCTCAGTTGTGATATGCGATACATTGCGGTTTGTTTTTGAAGAATCCTCCTCAAGACAATTGCAGAGATAAATATTTCCTTCGCCATATATTCTACTTTCAGATGCAAATTTAATATTTACACCATTTGTACAAATATAGAAGTTTACTCCTGACATAACCTCAATTTGATTTGTGAGTGTGTAATCTTCTTTTCCAGCATCAGCAAATATAGCTACTGCCATATCACTTGTTACGCTGACTGTAGAGGTGGTTTTATCTCTTAACTCAGGAAGTCTATATTCTATACCCATATAAGAAGTATTTACTCCAGTGAGTTTATCGTGACTAAATCTTACTCCATCTATCTCATGACCTGAACAAGTAGAACCATCATATGACTCCTCATAACCACAAATTGGATGTCGGTTGGTTGAAGATGGCTGACCATGACCATAGTTATATCCTGTGCCAAAAAGTCCAAAATCATCAAACTCAACTGTAGGAAGAGGTATTTTTCCTAGTTCTAGATCATTTACCGCTTCTTTCAAATCAAGTTTTGCATTGTCTAATTTTTCGATAACTTCTTCTGTTTCTTTTGCTTCTCCATTTTTGCTACTAGTATCTATTTGACTTGTTTCTTGTGTTTCGTTTTCAGAATTTTCTTCACCGCTACTTCCAAATAAACCTCCAAAGAAGTCAGCCACTGACTCCACTATTCCACCTACTATATCTTTATCATCTTCTGTATCTTCACCTTGCTTATCATTTTCGAAAAATTCCTCAGTTACTTCTTCTGTATCAGTTCCATTTAACTTGTTTAATACTTGCTCTATAATATAATCCACATCTGGTGAATATACTTCCATCTCTGATAAATCGTAGTTTCCATCAATTATTGCACCATTTTCGTCTTTGCCACTTGTTGTCTTAACTGAATCTTTATATAGTAAGCTATCATCTAATCCATTTTCATCTTTACCTGCAATATCTGAAGGGCTAGCTACTTCTTCAGCAATAACTTCTGAAGAACTTGCCACTTCTTCAGTTACTTCTGTTGATTCAATTATAGTCTCATCTTCAGTTTCGTCTATGGTTTCATCAAAAGTCTCTTCTGTTGACTCATCTATTGTTTCTTCATTAGTTTCTGAATTAGTAGAAATATCTGTGCCCACAAAACCCGCTACTGTTGGTTCTACTATTTCATCTGTCTCGTTGCTTTCAATCGGTTCAGTCTCATTAATAGTTTCTTCAATATTAATAGACTCTGAATTATCAACCGACTCAATATTTTGACTTGTCTCAGTTGCTAATTCTTCCTTATCAATTTCTATTACAGATTTTTCTAGTTTTAAATTATTGTCAACTACACTTGCTGTAACTTTTTTCACTATAAGTGTAGCTTCATCGCCATGTTCATTCTTTACATCTTCTTTGATATCATTTATAACTTTTGTCTCATCACTTGTTGCTACAACATCAAGCGACATGCTTTGGTCTTCTCCACCATAATTACCCATGCCAAATTCTCTCTGCCATTTTACTTTTCTAAACGGCATAGTTCTTTCTTCTGCACGGGTAGCAATGACAACCTTTTTAATTAGTTTCCATTTTATATTTATTGTAAGGAGTTTACTCTCTCCTAAATTATTCTTCACAAGTACTTTTGCAGTCTTCGCAAGATAATTCTTTATAATTTCATTTTTATCGAGTTTTATATCCCTTGTCTCATCAATAGTCAAAAGATCTATCTCTGAACGAGTGGCAAGATAAATCTTTACTACCTCCCATTTAACTACTGGTACTGTAGCAATGACTACTATAGATTTGGTAGCAACTATTTCACTAATCTCACTTATGGTAGCTAATTCTGCTTCGCTTGTAGATGCAACCTCTATTTCACTATCTGTTGCTACTTTCTCCACTTCGCTTTCACTTGCTATTTTTTCAGTTTCACTTTTTGTGGCTCTCTCTGACACATTAATTTCCGAACCGCTTGCAGTCTTGTCTTCCTTAACATCACTTTCAGTGGCCACTTTTTCTTCATCCACTATATTATCTTTTTTATCAGTTTCATTATCTGAAGCTACTTTATCTGTACTTTGTTCTACTGTCTCGCTTGTCTCAGTTTCTTGACTCTCAGCACTTGACTCTACACTTTCATTTGTCTCTATTACTTCTGTAGTGCTTTCTTCTATTTCAGTCTTAGTCTCAGTCTCTGTCTCAGTCTCTGTCTCTTCAGCAGTTCTCTCTGTGCTCTCTACTACATCTTCACTTTCTATCTTTTCTTCGCTTGTTTCAGTCTCTTCCTTTTTAGTCTCATCAGCTTCTGGCTCATCACTATAGTCTGTCTCATCTATATCTTCATCATGGTAAGAATCATTTTCTTCTGGGGAATCTTCATTCTTCTTATCTATATTTTCTTCAGAGGACATTAAATCTATAGAAGTTGTTGTCTCAACTTCTTCATTTTGATCTAAAGTTTCATCAAGCTTTGACTTGACCTTATCCTTCAACTCATCACTAATATTATCTTCAGTATCGTATTCAGCATAGTACTTGACGCTTTCCTTATACTGATACTTTTCCTCCTGATAGAGATAATAATAGTTCTTAAGTTCCTTTTCATTCACTGTAGCGTAATAAACCATATTCGCCACACTGTTTGCAAGCACAGTAAAGCCAGCGGAAGCAAACACATTTGCTACCACCAGTGTGATTGCAATTAATCTTTTCAAATTAAATTGCTCTTTCATTTCTTTTTCCCCTTGAAGAATCCCCTCTCTAATTCTTACCTTTTCTTCAATTTTTTTGCCAATTATATGGCAACCCTACAAGCGAAGTTTGCCTTCGCTTGCATCCGTCAACATATAATTAATATATCGTTAAATTACTTTCGTCTCATAGTTCTGCATGCTCCAGTTGCCTTGTCAAATACGTAAATTGTATCCCCTATAGTTACCTCGCCACCTTCTTGCATAGTACCATCCTCTTTAAAGTAATAATATTTTTCATCAAATTCTATAAGTCCAGTTTGAGGTATGCCATATTTATCAAAGAAGTAGTAATGTCCATCTATCATAAGCCATTTTGATGGCGGTACTTCTAATCTACTTCCATCTGGCATATCAAAATACTTAACAAAGTATCTCTCTCCAGTACTATACCTAAGCCAAGTTCCATCTATTCCAGAAATATTATTTACTGCTCCAAGTACGCTTATATTCTTTTCAGGTAGATCACCACTTGTAAGTGCACCTGTATCTTGATCAAATGTATAAGTCTTTCCATCTATAATCACAGTGCCCTTGACAAGTTCACCTCTTGAGTTAGGGTCTGTTGACATAAAGAAGTATTCTCCCTCACTCTTTAGCCATCCAGTAATCATATTTCCATCATTATCTACTGTATACCATGTTTCTTGTCCCTGCGCATTTTTAGTATTTATCCATTGGTCTTTATAAGTAATCTTAGTTCCATCGGCTTTTATATATTCAAACTTCCATGAATTAGAAGCTGGATCATAATTCCAAGACCCTGGAGTTTCTTTGCTCTCTGAATCCTCTGCTGGTATTATTTCTCCAAATGGATTTATCTGAGTTCCACCCGGTGATACAACTGTGCCATCTACCAAATATCTTGTGCCATTTGGCAACATTATAGATCCATCTGGATAATGAACTATACCATCAACATCTCTCACAGTGCCATCTGGTAGAGTTGTAGATCCATCTGGGTGATAAATAGTTCCACTAGGATCCATTACATCTCCATTTACAAAATATATTGTGCCATTGGCTATAGTAATAGAACCATCTGGGTTATAAATATTTCCAAATGTATCAACAACAGCTCCATTTGGGTAGACCGTTATGCCATTTGCAGCCGTGAAGCTTCCATCAGCATTTACTCTATCACCAATATGTATATTACCAACTATATTTAGTGAAGTGTCTCTTATGTTACCTTGGTCATCTACAGTAAATACACCTGTCTGTACTACTGGAACTGTATTATCAGGTATAGTGCCCGGTCCAAACTCACCATCAAATGTACCTATTGGGATAGTGCCACCACTTGTACGGCTACCACCACCGCTGCCGCCACCTCCTCCACTAGGAAGTATTTTGCCTTTGCCTTTGCCACCTGGGTTGTATGGTGCTGGTTTATACCACATCAGATAGAGAGTAACATCATCAGCAAATGATACCTGTTGTCCTGGAGAATATGATGTGCCACTTCCATCTGACTTAATATTATAGTTGTATGCCGAGTAGTTTTCTCCTCCAAGCGAAGTTGGGTACGAATTACCAAGTCTTGTACCTACATTTGCCTTAGTATATATATCATAAGTTCCATCGTAAAGAATATCTAGTCCATATCTTGCACCATTTGGATCAAGTCTAATAAGTATCTCTCCGTCCCATCTTGCATCAAGATATGCTGTGCCACCATCAGTTAGACATACATTCTTAACCAAATCACCAACAGCATATTCTCTTGGTATGCCAGGTATTGCTGTTCTAAGAGTCCAAGATTTAAATCCTTGTCCACCGAATGGATTATTTATTGCATAAACTGCCTCACCATATTCAATGTTGTTGTAAGTTTGTGTTCCACCTTTTGACCCACCAGTATAGACTATTGAATAAGTGAAAAGTTTATAGATGAATTCTTCTGCAGTGTTGTAATTGGCGATTATGTCACCACGATTGAACTGCCACTTAAAGTCTGCTGAAGCATTTGTGTTTGGTGCTATCCACTTTTCGCTATCATTTAACACAAGTACTTTATCTAGTTTAGTATCTGCCCCTCTTTCTACATTTTGAGTCACATACTCTGTCGTCTTACCTGCTGTCACGAAATGAAGTTTTGTGAAGTTAGCCCCAAGTTTTATCACCACATCACTACCGTTTCCGCTCTTATAGAACTCTTGTTTTGCATTTTGAGACAATGTATCAACGATGAATATTCCTGAGTTCTCTGGAGTATAAGCAAACTTATCTGTAGTTCCAATCCTATCAAAGTAGCTTTTGTTCCAATGCTTAAACGCTGTTACATTTACATTACCTGCTGTAAATCCAAGCTGTGTATCATCGCTTATCTTTCCTGTAGCATATACATATGAATCTTCATTTGCTACAAGTATATTCTTTGTCTGAGCTGTATCATTAATATAGTTGGTTGATACCTTAAGTACTTTAGATCCTTGAGATTGCACTCCCAAAGTTCCATCAAGGTAAATTGCTCCACCTTGAGAAGATCTGTTACCGTTTATACTCATGCCGCCATCTTCTTCAAGATTTGCTCCACCGAGTATTGTTATGGCCGCTCCATATTCACCAGTATTTATATTGTCATTTATATTTAGCTCGCCGACTGAATAAACTTTTGTATCTGCACCACTTACAAGTAATGCTCCATATCCAGTTGACTCATTTCCTTTGATATTTACATTGTTTATAACTGCATCTGCCACGCCATCAAATACTATAGCTGCATTGCTAAACTTATTGTTTGTTACATCTTTAACATTTGTAAGATATACTCTGTTGCCATTAGATATATTTTTAAATTGCACAATGCTTTCTATATCATTACCTTCTGCTTTAACATTCTGTACCTTTGAACCATCTTTCACGTTTGTAAGGACGATGCCTTTACCACCTTCATTATCTATAACTGATACTGAAGATATAATTGCCTTGTCAGTAGCTAATGAAGTATTGACGTTATTGATAAATGACGAACCTTTTGCACTAGCTTCAAATGTTATATCAGAAAGTTCAAGTTCTCCTCCAAATGTTATAGCTGCACCCTCTGTCGAATAGTTGCCCCAGAACTCAGACTTTGGCATCACTATGTCTCCTGCCCTTAAATTTTCAGCATAAATTGCTGCACCCTCTGGTGCTTCATTGACTGTGAAGTGAGCCACCTCTTCTAATTGAATCTTTCCACCATCCGCAATATAGATAGCTCCACCTTTTTCTGTTGCCTCATTTCCACTAAAGTATGGGTCATCTATTATACATTTATAAGTTCCCGCTAAGTACAATGCTCCACCGAGTTTTGCTGTGTTATTGTCAAATACCTGTCCACCAACCGTTAAAGTTCTTCCTGCTGCTACAAGAATTGCTCCTTTATTGGCACTTACATTGCCTTCAGAAATTATTACACTCATGTTCATATCAGAGTTAACTATTACCATAGAGTCTTCCATTTCATTTGCTTGTAAATAAAGTTTCTTGATGTTTAATGTATCGCTTGTTCTAAGCATTGGATTTGTACCAGTTAATTTATTATTATTAAACATCAAAGTATCTATGGTTACATTTGTATTGCTTCTTATTACTCCATTTGTACCTGCTTGTGTGCTTCCTGTTATTTGAAGAGAGCCGATAAATACATTTCCTTGTTCTACATTAACTGCATATCCTGTACCAAATGCAACATTATTAATAGCAACTCTATAGATGCCAACTTCTTCAGTAGTATTTATGTTAATTATGTCATTTGCTTGAGTAAACGACTCATCGGAAGTAATTCCTGTATTCTCTTTTGCTGGTTTACAATTACAAAGTGTGAACTCTCGAGTGATATTAAATAATCCATATCTTCCATCACCCATTATTGAATGTCCATTTAGACATATTCCTTTTAGTCCCGAATTTAGATTTATAGATTTTTGTAAATTAGCTACATCCAAATCCTTAGCAAGAACTGCATATTCAGTTGCTGCCTCTAATTCTTCTATAGTATTTACATCATTA
This sequence comes from uncultured Clostridia bacterium, assembly GCA_947303805.1. GTDB lineage: Bacteria > Bacillota > Clostridia > Lachnospirales > Lachnospiraceae > UBA3633. The sequence continues at coordinate 70,039 of CAMYZE010000001.1, forward strand.
TAATCTACTGTTCCTATGTGGTCTGCATGTCCATCATGGTTACACTCTTCGCTAAGTTTTAATCCACAAGCTTTATGGATGTGAAGTTGATGATATCTAATTTCTTGATCTTCGGCAAATGTTTCAACAACACCATTTACTCCATCCATTGTAGGTTTTGGATCTGCTGGATTAAATTTCTCAAGGTAGTCATAAGTGTCCTTGTTTTGATAACCTACATACCATTCTTGTTTTTCTATCTCATATTCATGAGTATCTATCTTGTCAAGTTTAGTAGGTACATCTTTTGCAATGTTTTGATAACAGTAATATTCTTTATCCCCCACCTTTTCGACATAATTTTCTACTTCTTCTACATCATTGTAATATTTAAGTGTTACATAATTATCTTTTGTACCAAGATATACATTTCCTTCTCCATCACCATCGCCTGCAAAGCCTTTCTTATAAAGTGCTTGATCAGTTGCAGCTTCATCCGGTACAAAAATCTCAGCGTTTTCAGGAGCATATACATATTTATATTGAATTTCCTTTACTTGTGGTTTGTCATAGTACTCGAAGTTTTCAGCATTCCAACCTTCAAATATCTTAACCGCATCTCTTCCATTTACAGATACGCCCATAATAGACGAATAACTGATAAATGCTGGAGCGCCTACTATGCCTGTTCCTTTGAAGTAAGAATTGTCATCAGCAAGTACAACGTTCTTAGTGTTAGCCCCTGCAGATGTGATATTGCTTATAACTCTTACCTCATTAATAAGTTTTACCTGCGTGCCTGAAATATATACTGCTGCATTTTCTACTGTCTGATGCTCAAGACATAAATCATCAAAAGTTACATCTGAAGCATTTCTTATATTGAGTATAGTTTCAGTAAATTTATTATTTGTTGATGATCTATCAATGTTTCCTTTTATAATCAAATTGCCTTCTTCTACATATACAAAGTTTGCCATTATATTGTCTTTTGTATCATTTTTAAAGCCTGTAATTTTAGTTCCAGGTGCAGCACCAGTAAGTCTAATAGCCGAAGCTTCTCCATCAGGTCCTACTAAGTTATTGCCTATGAATACAGGCGAATCAAGTATCAATTTATCATCTGCTCTACTATTAACAATGATTCCTGTTCTTACACCTGTTGAGGCTGCTAAATTGTAAGGCTTATGGTTGGCAAATGTTGGTGTAGCAAGTTTAAGTGCGCCTGACCAATAAACAACTCCTCTAGTTAATGCAGTGTTATCTTCAAAGTAAGGTTCTTTCATATCTTTAAGAGCATCTTCGCTTATGTTATTGGCATAAATAGCCGAACCAAACATTGCTTCATTACCGATGAACTTTGTCTTTCCGTGAGTTATAACCTTTCCATTTGTATCTACAAATAGAGCTCCTCCATAACCTGTTCCTTTAACAGTGCTATTGTTTTCAAATATCAAATCTTTTTCTGCTATAAGTGTACCGGCAACTTTCAAGACACCGCCGCCTTGTGACTCATTTCCTTCAAATAAGTTATCAGCAGTAAGAGTAAGAGTCTTGCCTTCATCTATAGATACTAATCCTTGACCTGTTGCTCCCACATTATCTTTTAATACAAGGCTGCCTATTGATACATCGTCCGTAATTTTAATTAGTGGCACTGCATAACCGCTATTCTTTATTACTGATATAGTAGATATTGCAAAACGACTATTTAAATCAAGTAGTGGCGATGAAGAGTTAAGTGTAATATTGGTGAAAAGAGGCTCTACTACCATAAATTGATTTGCACTACCTTGGTTTCTAAATAATCCTTTTGCTCCAGTCTCAGTTGAGCCTGTAAATACTATCTTCTCAAGATATACACTACCATCAGATGTTGAATTCTCTATCGCATAAGTATATGTTGTGGTAAAATCATTATTGTCATTAAGAGATATGTTAGCAAAGCGAATACCATAAGCATTGAATGTGCCACCAGAATTTATTCTAACTATGCTATCTTTTAATGTTACTCCATCCTTTACACATATAGCTCCAGTTTCAACCTTATTCTTCTTACAGTCACAGATATCTAAAGTAGAACTTATTGACATAAAGTTGGTGCTTATATTGCCTATTATAATCTTATGACCATTTAAGCAGATTCCCTTTAAATTAGATAAATTCATTGAGCTGGTAAATTCTATATCATTTAAAAGATTTATGTATTCTGCAGTGCTTGGCCAATATGCTGAATTCGAACTTGAAGCATCTTCATAGTGAACAGTTTTATTGTGATTAAGTGTTGACTCTTTATGTTCACAATCATCATAATACTTAGCGCCGCATATTTTGTGAATGTGTTTTCTTACATATTTAATTTGTGAATCGTTATTTAAATTAGAAATTACATCATTCTTAAATTCCCACTTGATGTTATATTCTCCTGTTGCATTTGGTGCATACCAAGTCTGATTCTCAATTTCATACTCAAATGAATCAACTGTATCTAGATGAGTATCTATTGCTGATGTTCCCTTAATTACATTTTGAGTATCTATTACAGTCTCTACATCATCTTCATCTTTATATACAAATGAAAGAATACTATATGAATCTTTAGTTCCTGCATATACACTTACTTTGTCTCCTGTGCCACCCTTATAGATGCCATATCCGCTTGTAGGTTTGATAGTGAATAATCCTGAATTTTCAGGTGTATAAGTGTATCTCTTAGGATTTGACTTGGAAGCTATCTGTCCATAAGTTTCGATATGGTTCTTGTCCCATCCTTCAAATAATTTCATAGATGTGCCTGAAATACTAAAGTCCATCTTTGAATCCTTGTTTAGCATTCCACTTGCTTTTAAATAAGAACCGCCATTTAGAACTATATTATTGGTATTGCCATCAATTTTAGTTGATCCCTTTACTTTTACAGTTGTTCCACTTCCGTTTGCTAAAAGTGCTGATCCATTTTGCGCGATTGTGTTATTACATATGTGTGCATCTTCAAACTCTACACCAGTCGAATCAGTTATAACCACTGCAGAATTTGCTAAATTGGCATTTTCAACCACCATATGCGCTATAGAAACTGTACTATTATTTATATTAAGTATATTTGTGAAGTTATTGCCTGTGTTTCCATCAATTCTTAATCCATTAATAACACCCTTAGCAATTCCATCAAGCTTGATTGCGGTACCTTTGTTATTTATGAACGTTGGGCTTGCTATATAAATCTCACCCTCTCCATTATCATCTACATTTGCAAGTAATATATCTGTTTCGTTAACATGGTTCTTAAATACGGCATTGTTTAATATTAACTTTGCTTCAGCCCACTCAACTATAGAATTATTAGGTTCAGTATTCTTGTTGCCATCAAACAAGAAATGTCCTGCTTTCACTTTAGAACCTTTATCAATACGCATAGCTGCGTGTTTCTTCGCCGTATTGTTGATAAATGACATGGTTCCGATTACATTAATTTCTGCATTTTGAGATATTGTCAATATAGTGCTTTCATCTATAGTATTGTTTTCGAAAATCATATCACCACTAACTTGAAGCTTAGTTTCCACGCTAAAGTATAGTAGTATAGAATCATATTTTACTTTATTGTTCTTTACAATTAAGTTTCCTATATCAACAGTATTTTTATTACTAAACCATGCGAGTCTCGTCTCTAAATCATTGTTGATAAATGAAAGTGTGCTAATGTTATATCCACTGTATACATCTAGCATCTGATAGTCACTCTCATTCTTATTATTTTCAAATGACACATTGTCTAAGTAAACTTTATTGTTTGTATTAGTGTTTATGTTAATATTTATAGCTGACTCAGCACCTAAATCTTTATTGTTTTTAAATGTAATATTTTCAGCATATAAAGTTGTACCATCATTTACAAGATTTATAACTGATCTCTCTGTATTGATGCCAAAGAAGTTGATATTATATACTGATAATGTTGTTGTTCCAGTGTAGTTAATGATAGGTTTTGTCTGTGCTTCCTCACCTGTTGTAATTCCACCTTTCTTCTTACAATTGCAAATACTTAATTCATTTGCTGTATCAAATAATGAATTTGCTCCGCCTACAATCTTTATTGTATGACCGTTTAAGCATATGCCTCTTATACCACTTGCGAGTGTAATGGTAGAGTTTACTTCAATATCTGAATTGATATACACATATTGATAAGTAGTTGTTGCAAACTCTGCTGCATTTCCAACTATTTGATACTCTATTTCTGTATGACTTGTACCGTTCATATGCTTACAAGTTTCGTTGCTGCCAGTGCCACATATCTTATGTAAATGAGGTCTTACATATGATACATTTATAGTTTCTGATGATGAAGCAGTTTGAGTTGAAGTAAAGTCAAAAGTCTTAATTCTTCCATCGCTCATAGTTGCTACCCATTTTTGTTTTACTAAATCACACTCTAAAGTATCAACTTTATCAAGCTTTGTTTCTTTTCCTAGTTCTATATTCTGTGAAGCAAATACAACCCCATCATATTCTGGATCTATAAATCTAAGTTGGATAAAGTCAACACCTTCTTTTCCTACATATATATCTTGGCTATTTGTATTTCCTACTTTATAGAATCCATATCCCTTTTCAATATTGTCATCTGCAAGTTTAATAGTGTCAGAGTTCTCAGGGGTCACCATATATCTTCCAGGAGCTTTGCTTTGAGGATTATCGTAGTTTTCAATATAAGTTGAATTCCATTTCTCAAATACCTTTATTCCATTGGTATAAGCGGCAAACATATATTTCTTGCCCATGGTTATCTTTTCTGTAGCTTTAAAGTATCCGCCTTCTCCACTCACATAGAAATGTTTGGTGCTACCGAGTCTTGCAACATTATCCCTAAATGTCATCCTGTTGCTTATCTCAACCATACCACCACTCACACTTACTACTGCATTTGTAATCTTGTTCTCATACACAGATATACTTGCAACTCTTGCTGTGTGTGGATTATTTATAATAAATACTGAATCATTAAATGTATTGTCGGTAATTGTAGCATTATCAATAGTTATAGAACCTGTCGCAATCTCAACAAAGCTCTTTACAGAGTTTCCTGTGCTTAAATATGAGATGTCTATGTCTGCACTAGCTACATTTTTTAGGTAGATAATACTATCTGCAAGTGAGTTGTCATAGAACAATGTATTTTTATCAAGAATTATTCTATCAGTGCCATCATCATTTATATTATAGATAAGTTCTTTTGTGCTTCTTGTGTGATTCTTAAATGTTGCTACGCCATTATAGGTTCCTCCAAATGCAACCACACCATGAGTTGATGCAATATTTTCATCATAGATTGCACTTGCCATATGAATGCTGCTCCAGTTCTTTGAGTAAATCGCACCACCGATCTTTCCCTGATTTTTCTTAAAGTATGCCTCTCCACTCACATATAAAGATCCTGTGTTATCTACATAGATTGCTCCGCCAAAACCTGCTTTATTATTTTCAAGAGTCATATTGCCATTGAAATTTAGTCTGCCGTATACAGAAACTGCTCCACCCTTAGACTCTTCATTTATAGACGAGTCATTTGATAAAATCTTGGCATCATCTGTATATGTAATATTCGCTCCATTTGCTACATATATAGCTCCATAAGATTCTGATCCTCCTCCTTCTATCATAGTGTTATTTTCAACATTAATAGAGTCCATGTTGCCTGTTCCACTAAGAGAAAGCAGTTTGTTGGTATAAGTATTATTATTAATCTGTATACTTCCTATCTTTCCAAGTGTGAGATTATCAAATCTCAAATCAAGAAGAGAAGAACCTGATGCTATATTATTGGTAAATGAAAGTTTCTCCACATATATAGTGCTAGATTGAATATCATACATACCGTTAGCTGCAGTTGTCTTAATATTTTTAAATGATACATTCTCACTTAACACTGTACCACCTTGTACTTTTACTACAGGTGACTCAGTGCCAAAGTTTTGGAAGTTGATATTGTAAATATTAAGTCTTCTGCCACCGCTTACACTTATAAGTGAGTTGGCTGTCATCTCACCCTCTTCTATAGATATAATGCCTTCTTTCTCACAGTTTACAAATGTGAAGTCATGAGCTGTAGTAAGCTTGGCATCCTTCTCAAATATCAAATCGTGTCCGTTAAGACAGAATACTATATCCCTAGTAGCTAATGAATCTAGAGCTTCCTGATTAATAGTTAAGTCATTAGAAAGTCCTATGTAATTACTTCTTGAAGCTTTTATTATAATATTGTCATTATTTCCAACCTGTATAAATTCATAATCTGCAGTGTGTACTGCACCATCGGCGTGTTGCGAACAAGCCGTCATCGAGTCAGGACCGCAAATCTTATGAATGTGTTTCTTGGTCAAATATGCATAGTATGTTTTTCCAGCTTCATAATTTCTTACTTCAAAGTCATTATAGCGACCACCACTATATAGTCGCCACATCTCTTGTGCTTCAGGCTTAGAACCATCTGATTCTGTCATCCATACTTGACTTAGTGTAGAGATGTAGTCTACTTGAACTCTATCAAGTTTAGTTACTTGGCCAATCTTGATATACTGTCTTGTTATTTCCTTTGGTCCCTCTATATCTTTATCAAAGAATATAAGTGTTGCATACTCAGAAGTTTCCTGAGTAGATGATACCCACAACTTTTGATCTCCAGAAGCTATAGAACCATCTATGTAAACTTTTCTATTGCTTGCAAGTGCCGCATCAAGTTTAAACAAATCACCCGGCAGATAAGTATAGGTTGAACCACTATGATAGTTATAATTCTTAATGTAATTTGGTCCCCACTCATCAAAGAAGTTAAACTCCTTATCAGGAACTGAGATGCTAATGTCTGATGTTGGAAGTATTGGGTGACCGGCTACTGCTCTAATATATCCTTGTGTGGTGCCGTTGTCATCAATATATATATTAGTTTTATTTCCTTTTACTACCACCTTGTCTCCGATAGTAAGTCTTCCAGTATCGCTTATGTAAACGGATGCATCATCACCTGAGCCAGCACTTATTTCAGTATTTAATAATCTTATTTCTTCTAATGATACATTTACAGCAGTGCCTAATGTCTTAGTGAAAGTTGATCCGCTTGCAATTATAATCGCAGTACCATTTGTCTGAATTAAACCTTGACTTTTACTACCTGATTTTTTATTTACAGTATTGTTGTTAAACTTAGTACCATTAAATAATAATAGTCCTTCATTATCATTGTTAGTATCATTTCGATAGTTTTCATTACATACCAATATATGTGCGCTATTATCTGAAAATTGTGAATTACCTCTAAATGTTGTTCTACCCGAATAAGAACCAGCAGGTCCAAGCCCTGATCCCTTGCCGAGAATCATAAATATCTCTTCACCTATATTGTAATTTGTAACTTTTACATCCTCAAATAAATCATCTTCATTATCAACAAGAACTATTCCCATAAATCCGCCAGTTAATACAGCTCCTGTGCCATCAAATGTTACATTCTTAACTGTTAGACTTGATTCATAATTTACTAATTCTGTTACTCCACCTTCAGTGCTTTGTAATTCAGCGCCATTTGCATTAAAGCTGTTTCCTTTAAATACACCGCCGTTTATGTTTAATTTCTTAAACTTGGTTGTTGCAAAGTTTGCAGAAACACCATTTGCTACTTGTTCATTAAATTCCATAGTTCCTAAGCGAATCTTTTGGTTATCAGCAAATGTTACATTACTCATATTAAGCGCTGATGTAATTGAAGAGTTTCCAGTAAGTCTTATTGGTGCACCTATTATTGATTTATTTGCCTTGATTGTTGGTGAATCCAGAACTACATTCTCATAACCATCAAGTTTTAATATATAGCCTGAACCATCATAATTATCGGTTGTACTTCCGCTTATTTCATTATTTTCTACTAATATATCTTTTATATTGATGCTTCCACCAGATAAGTTATCTATAGAAAGTATTGCATTATCAATATTATTAGAAAGCATCTTGTTTGATTTTAGAGTTATATTGCTAATACTTGCCAAATTATTTGTCTCAATTTCAATAAATGAATTATCTACGAGTGCAACATTACTCATGTTTACTTCTTTTATTGCTACATTTTCAATTGTAGTCTTAACGGTCTTGTCTACACGGACAAATGCTATATCTTTGACACTCTTAAATGGACCAAATGTCACATCGCTTAATTCAATTTCTCCACCTCTTACATTTATAAATGTTTCTGTGATATCATTCTCATTTTGAACTATACTTCCTGTCTTTTGACAGTCACAAATTATTAACTTACAAGTATCTGAATTGAACCACTCAACGCTCTTATTTACGATAAGCTTATGGCCATTTAAACATAAGTGATAAATTTTTTCTGGTGTGAATAGTAATGGGTGAGTTATTTCTATATCATTATGTAAGAATACAAACGAATTAGTTGCTTGTAAATGTCCTTCATTTCTTGCCTCAGTCCAAAGTTCTATATTTCCCTCGTGGACATGTCTCTTGTTATTATAGTTATAGATATATCCAGAAATCATAACACTTCTTGTGGCCTTTAGCGCTATATTAGTTGTCTTCTCTGGATAAAGTCGTTCCTCAGAATAATCATATGTTCCATCACTATTTCTATATGCAAATGCCTCCCACATAACCGAAGTTCGTGAGAAATCAAACTTATATTGAGGTGTATCTAATAAAGTATAGATATCTGGCTCTACTCTTTGTACTGCTGCATCAGTATAGCCTTCTGAAGAATCTATTCTTTCATCAACATTTGCTTTATAATTATAGAGTCTAAATCGTACTGCTACGAAAGATGAACCTAAGTAAATGTCTGAATCCGTATCGTTCTTTCCTTTTTTGTATATATCAAATGGATCTTCTTCAGCATAAGAATCATCTCTCATAAATGTAGCTTCTGCTTCTTTTTCTCCAATAATATTATTTATAGACCAGTTCTCGTAAATCTTTTGTCCTTGGTCTTCACTATTTTCCATAAGTCTTATCTTGATTATTGAATCTGAAGCTTTAAGCTTTGTTCCTGCTACCTGAGTAAATATAGGTTGATCATATGTCTGAGTGGTTCCATCATAGTTTTCTGCATACCACTCATAGAAAGTGTTGTTTCCAACAACTCTTATTACAACTTCATCAAGATAAGCTTTTGTATCATTTCCTGATCTAACCGCGCTGACCTTATTAGTTGCCTTTCCTACATTTGTTGTGTTGCCACTAAACTCTACTCTTCCTTTAAATGTGACTGTCCTCTCATAGAATCCAGCAAGCGTAACTCCATCTGTGTGTGGGAGAGTATTATTTGTGATATTGATTTTGTCGTTAACATCCGCACCAAATACATCATCACCATTAGTAGCTGCATTATATATAAATGCAGGTCCATTGGTTAATGTGTTGTTACTTATGTCAATGTCTCCTTGTAAATGGATACTTGAATTTGCACCTGTAGTATCATCTGACAGACTCATCATCTGAGTTTTAAACTCATTATTTACAATGTTTGTTGTAGCAATCTTAACCTTGGTTCCTACTCTTGGAGCAGTTAAGTTTGCAGAGAGAAGTGCATCAGCTCCTGTGACTCCTTTTATTTCTGAACTTAACAATTCCAAAGTTGTGTCTACATTTGCAGCCGCTTGAAGTTTAACTATGCTACCTTGAACCACTGAATTAGTTATATTGGTATTTTCAAATATTACTCTTGAACCAGCATTTATCAAATCTGACTTTAAGTTAATGCTGTCAAATCGCACATCTTTTGTATGCACATAAGTATTAAGTGCTGCACTGCTTCCTTCTATAAATGCTTTGTCAGAATCTGTCTTTGCTGTAATATTTTTAATATCAAGATTGCTTAAATAAATATCACTATTTCCAAGTATAAATGCACCTTTATGGTTTCCGTTTGCAACTATACTTCCCCTTTCAGTAGCACCAGGAGTTGCAACGCCACATATCATAACTTTAGCATCAGTATTTTCTTGCATAGTATCAGTACCTGTAGTAGTAAATATATAAGCATCATTGCTGCTTGATGTGTCATAAGTAAGTGTCTTACCATTTAAGTTGAGAACTACACCGCCATCTACAAACTCTTTTGCCTGTTCTGCAGTAAGTGTTAAATCTTTGCTTAATGAATACTGTGTCTTTCTACCATTATATCTATAAGATAACTGCGGATATGTTGCTACTTCTATGTAGTTCATGTATCTAACTTCTTCTTCAGTTGTTCCAGTGCCTCTATCAGTGTGAGTTGATGTTGAACCTTCGTGAACACAAACCTTGCCATTTTCACATCCACAAGGTTTAATTTTTAAACTATCATTTGTATAAAGTAATATAATTACTATTTCATTATTGACTGCTGATGCTGGGTCTATAACACATCGATCGAAATCCCACATATCATACTTAGTGTTAGTAGAATCCGTCTTATCTACTCCAAGGAACCCAAGTAGAGTTCTACCTGGAGTATGTATGTCTCTTCGCACAATCTCTGTCGGAGTTGCAATCTTTATTTTTTCACTTCCATTTTTTCTAAAGTTATAATACTGTGGTTTTATTCTCGGCACATTTTCTATATAGGAGTCAAACTTAACCTGTACTATGTGCGGGCTCATCCTTATTAAATTCTTTTCAATATAGAACTTCCATCCATCAGCCCACTCACCTTTATAGGAATTATCTATCTCAAAATAGTTGGTCCAGAGACCTCCTTCATCTATAACTTTTACATTGTCGTGAGTCCATTTATCAAATGCTATTATCTGATCATCACCCTTTGGATCAAAATCATAATAAAGTCCTATTCTCTCGCTTATGTCTTGATCTGTAAACGGAACATCAAACAAGTATTGACTTAAATCCATCTGCAAATTAGATGCCGAAGAAGTCATAACTATATTTGCATACTCTTTTTTACTTGTATAAGTTGTTCCGCTCTTTGTATAGAAGTTTCTCTTGTTACCCTTAATTGCATTCTTACCTTTAAATGATATATAAGAAGGTGCATATATGCCTTGATCGTATTTTCTCTCACCGGTTGCTGCGTCAGATGCAGTCGATGCATAATCTTTTCTCATTTCATTGAATTCATGGTCTCTTATATCTACACCGCTAAATAATATTCTATTGGTCTTATAGTTTGTATAACCAATCAAATATTCACCGATATTGCTCTTTACTACCGATGCCCCAAGATCTATAGAACCACCATCAAGATAAAATGCATTTTCATTTGATTCTATCTTTGTCTCCTTTGATATAGTAAGATGAGCACCACTCATTATATAAGCAGCTCCACCACCAGGTGACACGACTCTCTTATAAAACTCTGTTGCTGCGTAAGAACAATTATATGCTTTTCCATTTGAAAGTTCTCCGCCTATAAAACTCATCGTTGACTCTTTCACGCATATACCTGCTCCAGTCATTGACTGATTATCTTTAATTATTGAATCTTTTATATTAAGAGTAGTAATTTTGTTTGCATAAATTGCTCCACCATAATTTCCAACATTATATTTTGCAAGTGTTTCTCCATTAAAGTTGCCAGATATATCTTTTGCTTTTATCTCAAGTTGATAACCTTTTGTAAAATTGTCATTGAATGTACAATTGTTGATGTTGACAACTTTTACTGGTTCATCTGTTGGGAATGTAATGTGTTTAATTGTTTGTGAATTTAAATATATTGCTCCACCAAAGTTTTCTTTTTTTGAAGTATCATCATCTATTGTAGCTCCATTTTTGTCTAATTTAATTCCCTTTGCAGCGTTTCCTTCAAATGTTGCATAATTAATATTTAAAAGTCTATCTCTACTTGTGGCATCCTCATATGAATATGCATTGGTATCTTGACCATCTACAGATCTCATATGTTTAACTGCTATTGCTCCACCAGATACGCCGGCAGTATTGTTTTTAAACACTATTTTATTTGACTCTGTGCCATCTATGGTTACACCTTTTGCACAGAGATAATCCATAAATATTGCTCCACCATCTGAAAGTGCAGTGTTTCCTTCAAAAGTTGTTTTCGTAATTACTGTTCCTATTTCTGTTGTTTCATTTGAGTTGGTATATGATCTACCATAAAGTGCTCCACCATTTGTAGAAGCAGTGTTATTGGTAAATGTACAGTTATAAATTATTGTTGCCTTAGGGTTAAATGCTACCGCACCACCTTTGTTTGTTAAGTTCTTATTTCCAGTAAATGAACAATTTTCAAGAATCATTTTTCCGAGCTGAGCATTTGCAGCAACACCATTTGACCTTGTCGCTCTGTTGTTTTCAAAATTAACACCGAATAATTGTAACTCGCTCTTACCCCACACCAATGATCCATCTCCAGAATATTCTGCTTCATCCATCTCAGAATCTTCCATCTGCGAGATCGACTTTCGACCATTATATTGATTTTTAATCACAGCATTTGCAAAAGTAATGTTATTATCTTTTGCATATATACCCACTTCGTTACATGAGAATAACGAATGTTCATTCCATTTCGTATATGTCTCAGATGTACTTGCGAACCATTTGTCACGCCAATTGTATTGAGGAGTATCGGTAGTTATAGTGGCATTTCCCTCACAGTTACATACTACAACTCTTCCTTCTCCTTTTACGCAACCTGCAGTAGCAAATGTGACATTGTGACCATTTAAGCAAAGTGTCAAAGTGTTTTCGCTTTCAACTATCCACTGGTTAGAAATCTTTATGTCACTTGGTAAGAAATAAGTTCCTGCGATAAATATATTAGATCCTGTTGCCTTAATTCTTTTGTTGTTTTCTGATAGGTCTAACATGTCAGCTGTATCTCCACCTATCTGAGAATTGAATATCGTGTCTGCATCCAGTTTTTGTCCATTTACAAATGCTGCAATTTGGTGTGCTGTATGAGTTGCTCCTGCACCTAGTTCATGTCCATCAAACTCTGCAACAACTGGTTTTAGTTTTACACTTTCAAGAACATCTACTTTTGCTTTTGACAAATATTCTTCAAGGCTCTCATTTTCATTTAAACTTTTATTTTCTTCTATTGAGTTATCTTCTGTGTCAGTCTCTGCATCTGATGTAACTCCAAATAATTTTAGGAAACCATCTAATAAGTTCTCTTCTTTAACTTCTTTTGATTCTTCAAATTTGCTATTATCTATATCACCTTTATTAGCTTCATCTATCAACTCTATTATCTCATCTCCAAGTGCTTGAACATCTAACTTATAAAGATAGATTGCCATTAGGTCATAGTAACTTAATGTGCCATCTGATATCTCATTACCGTTTGCATATAAAGAATCTATGTTCTCAACTTCATCATTCTTTGTAGTCTCTGAATTTGTTGCAACTTCTTCTTCTGTTTCTTCATTTTCTATTTCTGCCTCGTCTTCTTGCAATATCTCTGATTTTGTAGCCAGATCTTCATCGTTTGTTTCTTTATCAGTATTGTTAAAGCCAGCAACAGTCGGCTCTGCTACCTCTTCTATCTCTACTCTTTCTGTTGTTGACTCTTCAACAATTTCTTTTGTTGTCTCCTCTTCTATTGTCACTTTTTCTGTACTATCTATAATTTCTTTAGATTCAACATCTGCTTGAAGTTTTATTACAAACTCCTTGTCATCATGTTTAGAATTTTCGTCTTTTACTCTCTCTTCAATATCTGCGATGTTGCTTGTTGCTATTATTACTTCTTCTTGCTCATTGATAAACTCATCAACCTTTAGACTCTTTCTCCATACATCTTTTGGTATAGGTGCTGATTGCTTATCTGACTTTGCATTTACATCGTATTTTTTAAACAATTTCCATTTAAGTTTTACCTTAAATGTTTTTTCTTCACCTCTATCGTTTATAATTATTACATTGGCATAGCTTGCAAGTCTTGCCATATGATCTTTTTCATTTTCTTTTGCATGCACATTAAGTGAAGCATATGTTGCTATTAAAACTTTTTTTACTTTCCATGAAATCTTTGAAACTGTAGCTATTACAATTTCTTTATTCTCTACAGTTTGAGATGTAGTTGACACTGCTACATTTAACTCCGACTCAGTAGCAATAGTTTCATTCGCTTCTGACTCAGTAGCAACTTCTATCTCTCCTACAGTGTTTTGAGATTCCATATCGGATGCTGTTGCTACATTGTTTGTTTCTTCTTCATCTTTATCATTATTAACTTCTGAGGCTGTGGCAATTTTTTCCTCTTCAATTTGCTCTATTGTCTCTTCTGCATCTGAAACTGTAGCAATATCTTTCTCAGCTTCTTTTGACTCTACTGACTCTTCCGACTTGGTCTCAGCATCACTTGTCTCTTCGTCTGTTGTTTCCTCTTCATTTATCTTCTCTGATGATTCAGTAGTAGCTTCCTCTTTTTCATTCTCAGTAGACTCGCTTTCATTGGCATTCGAACTCTCAGATGATTCAATTTCTTCTTTTTCTGCTTCTTCTACTAAATCGCTACTCTTTGTCTCTTTATCATCAAATACATCTGGATTTTCTGATTCAAGGTATGTCTGGTATGCTGCCACTGTTGTTGTCTCTTCATAGTAATTTGGAGTTTCGTGCACAACACTACTAGCGTGGTCAACTATATTGCCCACACTGTCAGCAAACACCATCAATCCATTGTTAGTAACAGTCATTGCAACTATCATAACAACTGATATGATTTTTTTGATTTCTCCTTTCATAATTTCCCCTTGAAATAAAAAATTGTACACTAAAACAATATAATAGGCCCTCCGCTCCTATTACACCTATGCATAATAATTTTACTAAAACCCCTATATTTTCTCAATAAGTCTTAACCAATCTTAATAAAATCTTAATACTTATTTTATTGATTTTTTGCTTGTTTTATAGATTTTTATGTATAAATTTGCCGTTTATTATTAACTACAAAGTGTGGTTTAAATTGCATTATGACACTATATATGGTGGTGTTATATTCATTATTTTTATTCTTATTCATATTTATGTTGTGTGCATTATTTATATTATTTTTGCATAAAATAAAAAAGAAGGTATAAAGACCTTCTTTTTGAGTAGCGGGGATAGGATTTGAACCTATGACCTCCGGGTTATGAGCCCGACGAGCTACCAAGCTGCTCTACCCCGCGATATTATGTGTTTTTTTGATAAAAATGGGGCGTATAGGGCTCGAACCTATGACCCCCTGCTTGTAAGGCAGATGCTCTCCCAGCTGAGCTAACACCCCAAAAATAATTGGATGGGGGTGGATTCGGACCACCGAAAGCAATGCTAACAGATTTACAGTCTGCCCCCTTTGGCCACTCGGGAACCCATCCATAAACTTCTAGGGCGGATAAAATCCGCCCTATGCGACCCGAAGGGGACTCGAACCCCTGACCTCTGCCGTGACAGGGCAGCGCTCTAACCATCTGAGCCACCGGGCCAATAATAAACCCATCAAAAGATAGGCTTATTGATTTTACTATAAATTACTAATTTTTGCAAGTGTTTTTTTACTTTTTCTTTGACTTTTTTACAGTCTTTTTTGTCTTATTTTTAGCACTTGTATTACTTGCTTTTTTTCCTACAGAATAAGCCTTTTTCTCTAACTCTTTTGCTTTAGCAACCAATGACTTGATTTTAGCGTCGTTTTTAGCCAAAGAAAGACCCACTTTTAATACTTCTGCCCCTATCTCATGTTTAATTTTCTCAATCTGGGCTTTGTACTTAACTATTTCCGCCTTCTCTCTAGCGACACCTGCAACAACCTTTCCTTTTGCTACAGCCTTCTTTCCTAAAACTTTTCCCTTTTGAACAGTCTCATCAACTACATTTGAAACCTTTTCTTCGGTTCCTTGTCCAAATAAATCATCTAAAAATCCCACTTTTATACCCCCTTAACTTTAATTATATTTTTATGCAGTACTTCCGCCTGCAGAAAATGCTGAAAATAAATTAGCAAAAAAATTGAAAATAAAATTATTATTATAAAAATATCCTACCAATGCGGAACCTTTGATATTATCTGTAAGTATTTTTATCTGTGGCACATTTTCTAATGCTTTAAAAATTGTAAATACTATCCACACTATCAAAATCATCTCAAATATTCCAAATGCCCCACCGAGAATCTTATTTAATTGTCCAACAACTGGAATAAAATCCACAATATCTAAAACTTTCAAAACTATCTTTATCAAAATTAATACAACTATAAATACAATTATTCCGCACACTAAATTTATTATTGCATTTGCTATGTTGGTACATATTCCATTTCTTATAGACTCCTGAATATTTCCTGTGTCTATCGATCCATTTAACCATGGAATATTTATCTGATCATAAAAATTATTTTTTATTATAGAGTCATAAATTAATGCTGTTAATGTCGACTCAATATTTGTCACATCTTTTACAAAATTTGAAACCATTGGCGTAAAAAATCTAGTCGCAATAATTGTTACTATGATGCTTCCAAATGACAAAACTTTTTTTAGAAACCCTACAGCAAATCCTTTAATAAAACCGTAGACTAAAAATAAGATAAAAATTATCGTTATTAAATTTTTTAAAATGAATTCTTGCATTAAAAATTAAAATATTCCTCCGACAATATTAAGCATCCTTCTTTGTCGTATTTTGGTTTTTTAAATAGTTTTGGCTTCTCTGCTCTATCAGCTACTTCTTCTATGAGCGCCTCGGCATTTTCTTTATTTAAAGGTATCTTACTGTCTTGCATCTCCTCAACTTTCTCATATAGCGCTGGTATTGCTTCACCTGGCAACACACAATCTATACTTGCAGCATATTTTTTACACTCTTCAACAAACTCATCCACAGTCATACCTGATTTACCCAATCTTCCTTGAAGCTTATCATTTTTTAAATTAACCTGTCTCTCTGGTGGATTCTTTGGTGCAGCAACTCTATCATTTATTGCAACTTTTTCTTTTCCAAAATCTTCGGTTTGTTTTGCTTTATACTGTTCTATTTCTTCTTTTGTCACTTCTAAACTTTCCTGTGGCCTACTTGATAATACTGAATAGATATCAAATCTTCCTACAAAAGATGGCCTATCTGTTGCTATCTTATCAAAATTATTGATAACATCCACAAGAGCAAAAATGGTTTTTCCTTTTTTATTAATTATAAACTCTTCGATATCGTCTATCAATTCATTTTTTAATTGACCTGCATTTTCAATTATTAAGTCTCTGTCTTTTATTTTATCTTCATAAAAAGCAAAACCCTTTTCATTCATATTGTATGCCGAAGCTTTTGCTATCACAGCTTTTTCGCCAAGAATGTTGTGAATATATTCGAGCTCTTTCTTTGCAATTTCTGTTCCTTCCTCTTTTGAATGTGCCTCAATGATCATATGAAGTTTTGTCTCACTTAATTTCATTTTATTAAATCTCCTTTGTATTTCAAAACTCTTTTGTCTAAACTTATTAAATTCACTATTGTTTATCCGCTCTTCTTCTTTAAGTTCATTTATTAGTTTTTTAAGCTTTGCTTTATCGGTTCGATCATCACTCATGAATGCCATTTTATTTTTTTCTTTTTCCGCATAGCTTTCTTCATCGGGAGTGTAAGAAATGTTTATATTTTTTGGAACTAAGCTTTCATTTAATTCATCGTTATCATTTTTTAATAGCTCTTTCACATCGTCTCTATCTTCTACGTCAACTCTATCAACTTTCTCGACAGGGACATTGACTTTATCCTCTTCCAACTTCGTCTCATTGTAGAATACTGGTGGTTCTTTATACTCAATATCACTGTCTACATTTCTCACATAGCCAATCTCAGCATCAACTAAAAGTTTTTCTTCTTCACTAGTAAGTTCGGTATACTTCTTCTTTAATAGTAATGCGTTTTTACCATAACCATTTCTCTTAACCCCGTAAAAATTAACTATGAAATTACATATTTCCAAAACCTCGTTCTTTTCTCCAAGTTTGTCACTTAAGAGAGCTAATTCAAACGACGTCTTTTCATCTTTCTCTTCACTAAGATATTCTGTTAGGATTCTTTTTAGCTGCTCTAAGCCTGCTCCCTTAGCCTTCATTATGTAATATTCAAGTATTTTTTTCCTACTATCTTCTGGGAAGCTCTTATCAAAATCTATGAAATAGTTTATTGCATCTTTTAATTCTTTACATTTCGCATTTATTAGACAAAGTGCAAAATACAATCTATTTTTTACTGGTGCAATATCATATGCATACTCAAGTATAAGCTTAGCATCTCTATATTTTTCACCTTCCTCATAGATGCTTGCAACATAAATGAGAAGATTTACATCTTCTACTTCATCCCAAGGGATTTTATCAGCAACTTTCATAGCTGTCTTTATATCTCCCTCGTCTTTTCTTCTTTTCATTTTTTCAACTAGATTCTCAAACTCTATTTGGTCCATCATAAAGTTCGTCTCCCGTTAAACGCTGTAAGAAGTGTAGCCTCATCTATATTTTCAATGTCACCGCCAACAGGCACACCTGATGCGATTCTTGTCACTTTTATATTTAAAGGTTTAATTAGTTTTGCCAAATATGTTGCAGTAGTCTCTCCTTCTACGGAAGAGTTAGTTGCAAGAATTACCTCCTCTATGTCTCCGCTAAGCCTTGCCATAAGCTCTCTTATCTTAAGCTCATTTGGACCAACGCCTGTAAGAGGTGAAAGTGCACCGCCTAGCACATGGTAAACTCCTTTATACTCACCTACACTTTCATATGCTAAAAGATCTCTCTCATTTTCAACTACCATTATTTGCTTTTTATTTCTATTATCACTTGAACAAATATTGCAAATATCTCCATCCGAAAGTGTATAACATACTTTACATCTCTTAATATTTTCGCTTACGTTCTTAATGGCTTGTACCAACGATTCAATTTTTTCTTTTGGAACATTTGCTATATGGTATGCAAGCCTTCCTGCCGACTTTTTACCTACACCGGGAAGATTTGTAAGTTCAGATATTAGCTTTTCTATATTTTCAGAACTACTTAACATTTATTCCTCGCCAACATTCATATTAATTTTATCGTACGCATCATCAAGTTTCCATGTAGTGTTTTTCACATAAGCTTTGTCATCAGATAAAACCAATCTAAAAATAATATTTTTACTAATAATTTTTTCTGCACTATTAGAAAGGGCTGTCTCTATCTCTTTATAGTTATCAAATTTTTTTAAAAACTTAGTTCCTTTTTCATTGACCTGCACTTCTATAAAACCTGGTTCCTTTTCACTTCCAGGAATAGGTTTGCTATCCATCATCACAGTTCTGAAAATTTTGCTTGTAGATGCCGCAATTGTTTTCCAATTGTCAGTTACTTTTTCAATTTCTTCCATGGTAACTGGAGTTAGTTTTAATTCTCTTGTCTCTTCTTTTGCCTCTTCATTTTTTTTCTCATTTGCGTTTTCTGATTTTAGATTAGTATCTACTTTATCAATTACTTTGTAAACCCGCCCTTCTCTCTGTTCTTTTTCTATATTATCAAGCCTTGCCATCACTGCCGATTCCAAAAAATTAGTTTCAGGACTTGCAAGTCTTATAAGAGCAGTTTCTAATATAACTCTTCTATTTTCATCATACTTCATGAGATTTACGGTTTTTGACAACTCTTCAATAAAGTAAATCAAAACATCTTTTGAAATTAGCTCTGCTTCGCTTTTTAATTTTTCAAAATTAGTTTTTGTGATATTTAGAGTTTCGATTGGCTCTTTTATATCTTTTACAATGAGTAAGTTTCTAAGATACCAGATAAAACCATTTGTAAATTGACTTATATCTTTCCCTCTTTCCATGCAATCACTTAAAATTTTTATAGCAGTTTCAATTTCTGTTTCGTTTACAGCTTTTGCAAGTTTTCCAAAATCATCGTCATCTACTATTCCTAAAATATCCAACACATTTTCTTTTGTTAATTTGTCGCTGCTTGTATAAGCTCTTACTCTATCAAGTTTACTTATACTCTCTCTCATGCTTCCATCACTTTTTTCTGCTATAAAAGTAAGGGCATCTTCATCTATATCTATTTTTTCCTCATCACATATTTTCTTTAAATAATTAACTATTGATTCAATATTTATTCTTTTAAAACTATATTTTTGACATCTCGATAATACCGTCTCAGGAAGCTTATTTGGATCTGTTGTTGCCAGTATAAATACCACGTGTTCTGGTGGCTCTTCCAAAGATTTTAAAAAAGCTTGGGCAGCAGAACCAGATAATGCATGCACCTCGTCTATAATAAATATTTTTTTCTTTTCATTATCTCTTGGCAGGTACTCTAATTGGTCTATAATTTTTCTTATGTTATCTACACCATTATTTGATGCTGCATCAAGTTCTACTATGTTGAGGTTGGTTCCTTCTATAGCAGACTTACATGTTGGACACTCATTGCAAGGGTTGCCATTTATTTCATTTGGACAATTTATTGCTCTTGCAAATATTTTTGCAACAGTTGTCTTTCCCGTTCCTCTGGTACCTGAAAATAAGTAAGCATGAGCTATGCTTCCTTTAACTATCTGATTTCGTAAGGTCTTAATTATTGCATCTTGGCCTACAACCGTATCAAAATCAATTGGTCTATATTTTCTATATAAAGTTTCCATTTACTCTGCTAATGAAAGTTTCAATTCATCGTGTTTCTTTTGTAAGTTATCTATTTCTTTTTTTACTTGCTCTATCTCGGTGTCTATTGGTCTTACTTTTCTCTCTACTTCTTCTCTTGCTTTTTTCTTTATGTCCTCTACTGTAACTGTCTCAAAATGGTTAATCGCATCTTCTCTTTTTTTCTTATAGTTATCTACTTCAAGTTTACCAGACTCTATTTCTCTATCTAGTTTTGTATAATCAAATTTATCATCAGTCATATCCTTATTTGTCTCTTGTATTATCTTTCTAATCTTTTTATTATTGTCATCAATATTTTTTCTAATCTCTTTAACTTCTTTTAATACATCTACATTTTTCTTTGTGAGTTTATCAATAGCTAGCCAAATAAGTCCAAATACAAAAATCACTCCAAAATAAATTAATGCACAAATTATTTTTCTAAGAATGTTATTTGGAAATGCTTTAAGTAAACTTTCTCTTGATATACCAAATACTATTATTGTGGGAATAAGTAGTACTATCAGTACCGCAGCAATTCCGATAACCCACTCTTTTATTGTTGTTGGGTACCATGCTCCCATGTAAAAATCACTATTTACAAAAGAAGGAATTTTATTTTCTTTCAAAATACTTTTAATATGATTAATTAGATATATATTATTTTCTTTTGTCTCTTTAGTATTCTCATTTATAACTTTCTCTAAGTTTTTCTTTCTCTCATCTGCCTTCTCTTTTTCTTTTGCTCTAAGTCTATGCTCAGCTTCTTTCAAAACCTCATCATAAGATCTCTCGAGTCCTCTCTTCTTTTCGTAAATAGTTCTACCGATTACCTCTTCCACTTCTTTCTCTAATTCTTTTTTACTCGACTCAAGAGTTGTTACTTTTCCTTTTAATACATTGATTTGTTTTTTTAGTTCTTCAAGTTCTGGATTTAAAGCTTTTTCATCAGCCATATTTATTCCCTCACTTTTTATTCACTCAAAAACTTGGGCACCAAAATATACTTTGCCCATAATAATATATTATAACACATTTTTTAACATTTTTAAGAGATTTTTATCTCAATATTGATATTCAACTTGTTAATACGAAAAGTCTTTCATGGCATCAAGGGCTAGTTCAGCAAACTCAGCATAAGGAATGCCGCATCTCTCTATGTGCATCATGTATTCTCTATTTGCACCTGCTGCAAATCTTGTCTCCTTAAATCTCTTTATAACTGACTTCGGTTTTACACTTGCCACCTTTTTGTCTGGATAAATCTGTGCAATGGCTTTTATAAATCCACTCATAGGATCTGCTGCAATTATAGCATGCTCAATTAATGATTCTGTTCTCTTTCCCGAGTCTGGATTATGAGCCATGATTGTATTAAAGAGTACCTCATCTTCGACTCCCTCATTTTTTAATATCTCAACCGACTTAGGACCATGAACCTCTGGGTGATTTTTCCAATCGCAGTGCTCTTCATCAAGGTCGTGAAGTAGCCCGCACACTCCCCAAAACTCTACTTCATTTGGTGCAAGTTTCTCTGCAAGTTTTTTCATGATTGCTTCAACTGCAAGAGAGTGCTGAAGATAATTTTCTCCAACCATATATTTTGTCAATATTTCGTATGCTCTTTCTCTACTTATGTGGTCCATAAAAACTCCTTATACTTTATACTATTACAATTCTTCTAAAATAAACGGCAACATATATATAGGTTTAAAATATAATTCATTTTCTCTATCAACATCTTTTTGAGATAAAAGATATTGTCTTGTTACTTGATTTGAATATTTCTCTTTAAATGCATCTATTGAATTATGATTATGAATCACAGATGATTTTACTTCAAAAGGAATTATTTTTAATCCGTGCGGAACCAGAAAATCTATCTCGTAACTATGTGAACTGTTTTCTTTTGCCCATGTATGAAAATATAAATCATAGCCAAAAGAAGTCAGTATTTGTGCAACAAAATTTTCATATACAAATCCCATATTTACTGGAAGTTTATCGCTCAAAAGTTTTGAATAAATATCTATGTATGCTTTGCTCTTATCATTAAACAGCATTGATATAAAAAGCCCTGTATCTGACAAATATAATTTGTAATCATCTATATCTTTCGTTTGTTCTAAAGTTGAGCTTACATCTGTTACATTGTGCTTAATAAGAACTGTTTTTGAATCTATTATGTCATAAAGCAATTCTTTATCTTTTGATGTCACTCTCTTTCCCACTGCATTTGATAAAATGAATCTCTTTTTATTAAGCGCTAGTTGTGAAGGCACCGCATTGTATAACATAGATATTCTTCCCGAACTATCTATTTTTCTAAAGTCATCTTTATACAAATTTAATATTTCTTTTTTTACAAAATCTATATCATCAAAGTTTTTCTTCTCCACATAAGCACTAACAGCCTGTGGCATACCTCCAACTGCCATATATACTCGTAGATCTCTCATTAATTTATTATTCAATTTATCGCCAACTTTTTTATTTGTTTTATAGAGTTCTCTTATAGTATCATAATTATCACTTCCTGTCGCCCACAAGAACTCTTCATAATCCATAGGGAAAACATTTATCTTATGTTCTTCTGATGGGATTACTATGTCTTTGACATTTTTCTTTATACTTATTAAAGACCCAGTCTCTATATAGTCATATCTACCATCTTTAACTAGGTATTTAATCGCTTGTCTTACTTTTGGAAATAATTGTATTTCGTCGAAAATTATTACAGATTCTTTTTCATATAATTTAGTATTGGTACTTGCTTGCAATCTCATAAAGAAGATATCTAAATCATTTATGTCATCAAACACTTGTAGCAATTCTTTTTTTATATCTGCAAAATCTATTTTAATATATGACTTATACTCATTTTTTGCAAATTCTTCCGCTATTGTTGATTTCCCAACTCTTCTAGCACCAATAAGTAAAGCACTATAATCTTTACTGTACTTTTCTTTCCATATCTTTAATTTTTCATATGCTTTTCTTTTAAACATAAAAATACCTATTTATAGGGATTTTATCAAAAATGTGCAGTTTTTTCAAGTAAATTTTTGGCATAAAATGCAGTTTTTTCAAGTAAATTTTTGGTTAAATGTGCAGTTTTTTCAAGTAGTTTTGCTCTTTTTAATTAAAATACTATGAGATTTTGTTATAATGTATTCATCAAGACAATGTTGAAAAGTTTTTAAAAGAGTGTTAAAATATGTGTGACAATTAGAACACATTGTGTTAAGGGGGTATTATGGCAACTGCAACGTTTAGTATAAGAATGGATAATAATTTAAAAAAGAGTTTCGCAGAAATATGCGAAAGTTTTGGAATGACAGTAAGTACGGCAATTAATGTATTTGCAAAAACTGTTGTAAATCAAAAAAAAATACCATTTGAGATTATATCACCATATAGTGACGATTTTATGAGTAGTGTAAACTCTTTAAGAAATGAAGCGAAAAAAAATAAGGTTTCAGGCATGTCGCTTGAAGATATAAACAAAATTATAAAAGCAACAAGAAAGGAGAAAAATTTATAGTGAAAAAGGCTCTTGTTGTTTTTGACACCAATGTATTAGTTTCTGCTTTACTTGCAAATGACATTGATAGTAAAGAAGTTAAACTTTTAGAATATATAAATACCAATATTATAACTCCATTATATAGCAACGAAATACTTCTTGAATATAAAGAAGTGCTGTCAAGAAAAGAATTTGGATTCACCAAAAAGGGTGTGGGTGATTTAATTTCAAGATTTAAGAAAAAGGGTGTTCTAATAACACCACACAAATTAAAATAGATTTTAAAGATGAATCCGATCTAAAGTTTTATGAAGTAGTTATGGAAAAGAAAGACAAAAATGCAAAACTAGTTACTGGCAATATAAAAGATTTTCCCACTAGTAAAGTTATTGTAACACCAAAAGAATTGATTAAGTATATTGAAATGTAAAATAATGAATAATTATGATCACTAAAAACGATGTTGTAACAATAGCATATGGTAAAAGTAGTATTATAGTATACATCTTTTTAATACTTGTTGCAATTTTGTTAATTAAAATAGTTGTGCGTATTATTAAAATGATAATTTGTCTTTTATTGAAAACTATTTTTGTCAGTAAATATGATGTGAAGTTACCGAAAGGTACTAATATAGGTGTTAGACGGAAAGGTAAAAATTTTTTTGTTTTTGGAAAAATATATTGGCGGGCAAGTAATAAAGATGGAACACGTGATAAACGTGTTAGTCGTAATAGATTAATTCGAGAATATAGTGTATTGTCTATCGATGAATTTGTATTAAAAAATAAGAATCCTTTCGCATTATATGAATTAGTTAAAGAATTAAGAAAATTCGGACTAAATAGAATTGACAGAAACTTTACAGAAAAAACTAAATTAAATAATAAATGGGAAAAGTTAAACAGTTGTTCTATTAAAAATGGAATAAATGATATTATTAACAAATATATTCAAGACCCTTATCAATTTGAAACATTTTGTAAAGATTTATATGAAGAACGTGGGTATATAGCAAAACAAACGTCTAAATCTAAAGATGGCGGTTATGATTTACTGATTAAAAAAGATGGTAAAACTTACATTGTGGAGTGCAAGTGTTATCAAGCTAATCATGTTATAAGTAGACCACAGTTACAAAAATTAGCTGGTGCAAACCAAATTGTTAAAGCAGATGGTATGATTTTTATAACAACTAGTAGTTATTCCAGCGATGCTGTTAATTTTGCAAAGCAAACAAATATTGAAATAATTGACGGAGAAAAATTATTAAGTTTAGTCAAAAAGATAGATATTACTTTATGTGAAAGAGAAGTATTATTAGAAGATTGGGAATTAAGCAAAAACGACATTTTAAAATTATATCCCAAAGATATTAAAGATTATGTAAATTCTCGCTCCCCCAACCTATAATTCAACCACTGGCTGTGCTTTTTGGCACCAAGGCTGTCATAAAATTTTATACTTGGCTCATTCCAGTCAAGGCACCGCCAGTCAATTCGTCCGAGTTTTTCTTCCTTACAAATCCTTTTTAATTCGTTAAATAATTCTTTACCGTATCCTTTACCGCGATACTCAGGCAAGACAAATAAATCCTCTAGATATATTCCGGCCTTTCAAGTAAATGTCGAGTAATTATAAAAATAAAGTGCATAACCAACTTCTTTTTCTCCATCCATAACAAAGATGACATTTGCCTTTTTCTTTTCAAAGATCCACTCTCTTAATTTATCTTTATTCGTTAACATCAATATTTTTACCATATCCATACATTCTTTGTTACCCACCAATTATAAGCCAAAGGCAACTCATACATGTTAATCTTTGACACAAAGCAGGCAATGAAAATAAGCAAACTTGCAATTAGTAGAACTTTTTCTAATTTCACTTTCTCTTTCCTTAATATCTCATCTAAAATATAAAATACCAAATATACTATTTCAAATATTATAACCATCACCCCAATATATCTTGCACTTGTAAGCCCGTGTTGAGCGATTCTAAGTGCAATTGAAATAATTTGTAAAACTAGTGCTGGTATAAATGCTACTGGCAAAAACTTTATCGCTGTGTTGTATTTTGATTCCTCATTTATGCCAAGACTCATAAGTGAAGTGAAAAGTCCTATTGAAAAAAGACTTGTACACACTGCAAATACCTGATTGGATGGCAATTCACGCATTGCTATTATCTTAATTAGATATATATAAAAAATTATAAATCCAACGAACACCATTATTTGCATAATGTATCTCACCAGTATCTTAGAAAAAATGCTTTGACTTCCATCTACATTTTCTATACTCACCAATATTCCCATCGCAGAAATCATTGAAAGTAAGAACACTATTATTCTACTAATTATATAATATGGAATGGTGCCAAGTAAAATCTCACAAATCATATACAAAACAAATATTCCCGCAAGCACTACCATGCATGATATGAATACCATGAGCGAATTCATAAATAATTTAAGAAAATATTCTTTTAACGATAGACTTTTTTCTTTCACTACCAAATAGATTATAAACACTGCAATCATCGCCAATACAATTGTGGCTGATGTTCTCATAAAATATATACTTTTATATTTTGGGCTTGAAAAAATATTCATTCTTCCATTTAAAAGAGAGGCTTTGTTCATAAGATAAGCACCCCATATGCAAAGTAAATACTCTACTGCTACAACTACTAAGTATGAAATCCATCTTGCCATCTTGAAATTATGGTCTTTGTTTGCGAGTTTTTGTATTATCTCATTTCCGTATACCAAAAAAACTTTATCAACAAAGAAAGTTCCTGCTGCAATAAAAGCAAAAATGATTATAGCATCAAATAGTGGTGCTTTTGCTTTTAGTTCGTTAATTTCAAATGCAATAGCAGATAAAACTGAAAATATCAAAACTGCAACTGACTCAATTTTATATTTTATTATAAATCCTATTATTACTTCTTTTGTTTTCATATTTACTACATCTCCTCACTATCTAAAACTATAGTAAATGGTCCATCATTTATAAGTTCTACTTTCATATCAGCACCAAACTTTCATCTCTAATTATATTTTATGCATTTTTTTTTATAATTAAATTTTACTTAATTTAAGCCATTTGTCAACAAAATTAGTCGTATTTGACACTTCTTTTTGCATAAAAGTCGTCAAATTTGACACTTCTTATTTCAATAATTCTTTTATGTTCTTCTTATACTCCTCCACCCCTGGCTGGTTAAATGGATTTACTCCAAGGATTAATGCTGATATAGCGCAGCTCATCTCAAAGAAGTAAAAGAGTTCGCCAAGTGTAGTCTCGTTTTGCTCAGGAACTTTTACTTCTATAACTGGGACATTTCCAGTGTGGTGAGCTTTCTCAGTTGCTCGAAGTGCTATGTCATTTAAGTCATTTACAAAAAACTTGTCGTTATATTTAACTCTGTCTTTATCATAATCATTTTCAATCATGATAAATGTCTCAAACATATTTCTTTTCCCCTCTTGCATAAGTTGACCCATAGAGTGAAGGTCGGCTGTCATATTAAGTGATGCAGGGAAAATGCCTTTGTTGCCTTTACATTCTGACTCACCAAAGAGTTGCTTGAGCCACTCAGCGAAATACTGCATATTTGGACTCAAAGTTGAAAATACTTCTATATCTTTTCCATTTTCATAATATAAATTTCTAATGATAGCATACTTCATCGCATCATTTTTATTTTCATCTGCCACTGTATAAATGCTTCTTGCTACCTCCGCACCTTTCATAAGTTTATCTATATCAAAACCTGCTGCTGCAATCGGGAGAAGTCCCACTGCAGATAGCACTGAATATCTTCCGCCTATGTCATCAGGAACTACAAAAGTTCTATAGCCTTCTCTATCAGCTTCCTCTTTTAAAATTCCTTTCGCTTTATCAGTAGTTGCGATAATTCTTTTCTTTGCTCCATCTTTTCCATATTTCTTTTCGCAAAGTTCTTTAAACTTATCAAAGGCTGTAGCTGGTTCGAGGGTTCCACCGCTCTTACTTATGACATTTATATAGAAATTCTTTCCTTCCACATAGTCAAGCGTTTCTTTCAAATATTTTTCTGAAAGGCCATTGCCGGCGAAGATTACTTCTACACCATTTGTGTGCGCCCCTACTTTATCATCGTATGGGCGAGCTACGCGAGCCCCAGCATAGTGATGGCTATAATAATTAGAAAGATATTCTATCGCAGCTTTTGCACCAAGGTATGATCCACCGATTCCAATTGACACAAGGACTTCTGCTTCGTTCTTAATCTCATTTGCCACTTCTTTTATACGAGCAAATTCTTCCTTGTCATATTTTATTGGATGGTCCACCCAACCAGTCATATCAATTTTTCCTGCAAGTAAATTTGCAATATGTGACTTTGCCTCATTCACATGTTTACTTAAATTCTTTACTTCCTCTGCCTTTTCAAAGTTTAATTTAATCATTTTTTACCTCACTCGTTTTTATCCTACTTTACATTTTTTTACTTTTGTATTAAAATTGTTTTATTATGAAAAATATGAATTTTTTAAAATTTAATATTGCAATTTCGGCATTAGTTTTTGCTTTTTCGTCAATGGCATTTGCAGACGAGCCACTAAGTTCAACTGAGCTCTATGGTCCTGCAGCTTTTGAACAGACATCTAATAAAATCTCTTTAGAAAATGCAAACGTTATTTCTGATTATGATTTTAATCAAATGAATGGCACGGGCCAAATAACAAGCGGAGACATAGCAGCTATAAAACAAATCGTAGTTGCTGATCCTGTGCGAACTGTCTCTACAAATGTAAATAATGTAGCAACACCAGTTGCAAGTCCTGTTGCTCAAGTTACTCAGCAACCTGCCGCACCTCTTACTGGGGCTGCTGCATATAGCGCTGGCGTAAATCTTGCCAACAATGTTAACCTAACTAATTTTACCACAAAAACCATAAATACTGCAAAGGTTCCTGAGACAACTTCTCCTACATTTGCGCTTATAAATGCCAATACAAGACATATTTATGCCGTTAAAAATCAAAATACAAAATATAACCCTTCTGGTCTCACAAACCTAATGACTGCATATATTGCTACACAATATCTCAAAATGGACTCGGTACTCACTGTCAATAGGACTGCTGTAAGGGGTATTGATAAAGATGCGTCTATTGCCGCTCTTGATGTAGGTGACACCATTACTCTTAAAGATGCTCTCGCATCCATGTTTGTAAAGGGTTGTGTAGATTCTGCAAATGTCGTAGCTGAAAATGTTTCAAATAGTTTAGCTGAGTTTGTTAACTTGATGAATGTAACCGCTACAAGTCTTGGTCTAACAAATACTGTTTTTGTAGACCCATCTGGCATTGGCAAAAACGAAAGCACAGCACTTGATATGGCTATCATAATGGCAAAAATTTGTGAAAATCCTGAGCTCGTCAATCTTTTATCACTTCATGAATATGAACTTCCTGCCGTAAAAAGAAGAGGTAAACTTCACCTATGGTCAAAGAATTCACAACTAAATAAAGATAATTCAACTTACAATGCAGATGTCACTGCAAGTCGTCTTGCATTTACCAATGCTTCAAAATGGTGTATATCATCAATGATGAGTTATTATAACAATAATATAATCGCAGTAATTTTAAAAGCTGAAGGCAGCCAATTCGGAGATACTAAAAAGTTACTTGAATTTGGAAAAATTGCAACTACTGAAGATTTGGCAGTAAACTAATACTATGACAAAAATAAGATTTAGCTCAACACAAGTTATTCTTGGAAGTTTTTTAATGACAGTTCTTATCGGAACTGTCTTACTTTTTTTGCCTATATCATCAAATAGTGGTAAACCAACAGACTTTCTAACCTGTCTTTTCACAGCGACATCTTCTCTTTGCGTGACTGGACTAGTTGTCGTTGACACAGCTACTCATTGGTCATTATTTGGTCAAATTGTAATCCTTATACTAATTCAAATTGGCGGTCTTGGAGTAGTAGTTGTGACAACTATAATATCTCTATTTCTTGGTCAAAAAATCAACCTTTCGCAAAGAACGGTTATTCAAGAAGCTCTTGCTATGCAACATGTTGGTGGAACTATAAAACTTATAAAATTCATTTTAAGATTTGTACTATTTTATGAATTTATAGGAGCTTTTTTATTATTCGTTCATTTTAGAAATGATTTTAATTTTTTTACTTCCATCTGGTATTCAATATTTCACTCTATCTCTGCTTTCTGTAACGCTGGTTTTGATTTGATGGGGGTTAGAGGTCCTTTTTCTTCATTTACATCTTATGAATCAAGTGTCCTATTAAATGTGACTATTATGATGCTTATTATATTTGGCGGAATTGGTTTCGCCGTATGGGAAGACGTGATTAAAAGAAAGTTTAACTTTAAAAAATATAGGCTACAGAGTAAGCTTGTAATTGTCACTACATTTTTACTTATCATGATTCCAGCTACATATTTTTACTTTTTTGAATATCATACTCGGACAGGGGTTGATAAAATTTTGCCCGCCCTCTTTCAATCCGTGACAACTAGAACTGCAGGTTTTAACACAACTAGTTTTGCAGATATGTCTGAAGTTGGAAAAGCAATAAGTATCATTCTAATGTTGATAGGTGGTTCTCCAGGTTCTACTGCAGGTGGTATGAAGACAACAACATTTGCAATTATAATGATTTCAACTATGTCGGTATTTAAAAGACATAATGAGCCTCATATATTTAATCGCCGAATAGGAATACAAATTGTTAAAAATGCTACAACTATTTTTGTAATGTATATCAATTTATTTCTCCTGTTTGGTTTTGTCATTTGTAAGATAGAAGGCTTGTCTCTTACAGATACATTATTTGAAACAGCTTCCGCAATAGGGACAGTTGGTCTTACTCTTGGAATTACAACTAAACTTTCGACTATATCAAGGGTTTTAATAATCTTACTTATGTTTCTTGGAAGAGTGGGCGGACTCACTTTTATATATGCATTAATTCCATCTCTTAACACAAGGGCAGGATACATTAGTGAAAATGTAGCAGTTGGATAAGGAGGGTTTATGAAAAATATTTTATTAATTGGAATTGGTAGATTTGGGTATCACGTAGCAAAAGAACTTAGCACTTTGGATGTTGAATTCATGGCTGTAGACTCTGATGAAGATAAGCTTAAACATGTAAGCAATTTCGCATCAAAATCTTTAATTGGAGATAGCACTGATATTGATTTTTTAAAAACTATTGGGGTTAGTAATTTTGATGAATGTATAGTTGCTATAGGTGACGATTTTCAATGTTCTCTCGAGACTGTTTTAAATCTTAAAGAACTACGAGCAAAAAAGATCACTGCTCGTGCTTCAAAAGAATCTCAGAAAAAACTGCTTTCAGAAATTGGCGCCGACTTCGTAGTCTACCCAGAAGAGCAACTCGCAAAATGGACAAGCCTAAGATGTGGCACAAATTCAGTTTATGACTTTATGGATTTAGACGATGGTTATGGAATTTTTGAAATCACAACTCCAAGTGATTGGGTTGGAAAGACCCTCGCAGAACTAGATCTAAGAAAAAAGCTTAACATTAATATAATTGGAGTAAAAAGTAAAAATAGAATCAATGTTGTCCTTGGTCCTAATTTTAAATTAAGAGAAAATGAAAATATACTCGTCATTGCTAAAATTAGTGAGGCAGGGAAACTCTTTAATAAATAGTTTGTGATAACTGATGAAATCTAATCCTAAAAATTTTAAATTTAAACATTCACTGGGGCAAAACTTTATAATCGATGAATTTTTACTTGAAGATATTGCAGACGAAAGTGGCATTACTAAAGATGATTTTATATTAGAAATTGGTCCTGGAAATGGGGCTCTCACTAAATGCCTGTGTGATAGAGCTAAAAAAGTTGTCACTGTTGAAATAGATAAGAGCCTTATACCTCTTTTAAAAAGCAATTTAAAAGATTATGAAAATGTTTCTATCATAAATGCCGATTTTATGGAGTTGGATTTTCAGGCTATCATAAACGAATTTGGTTGTGAGTCTAACATAACTTGTAGGGGCGAAGCTTGCGAGCCCTCGTATGGGGGTGTTTTACGAGCCCCAATTAAGGTCGTTGCAAATCTCCCTTACTACATCACTTCTCCTATCATCAACATTCTTCTACAAAATCCCTATGTGTCAGAGATGACCCTCATGGTTCAAAAAGAAGTAGCAGAAAGAATCGTGGCCTCTCCAGGCGGCAGAGATTATGGGATTCTAACTCTCGCTTGCAATTATTTTGCCGACACAGAGATGATAATGCTTGTATCAAAGGATTGCTTCTTCCCAAAACCAAAGGTCGACTCAGCAGTGGTTCATTTTATAAAGCACCCTGTAGGGGCGAGCACTGCGAGCCCTCCTACGGGCGAGTTTCACGAGTCCAATTACGACCAACTTTTTAAATTAATAAAAGCTTCCTTCGCTCAAAGGCGAAAAAAGCTTTTAAATTCTTTAACCAATGCAGGTTTTAATAAAGACTCTGTCACTCACGCCCTATCAGAACTTGGCTTTGATGAAAATGTGAGGGCGGAGAATCTGTCTTTAGATGATTATAAAAAACTGTTGGGGTTCTTTTCTTAGTTAAACAACTAGTTATTTTTGCTATTATTTTTCCTAAAAACACGATTCTTTGACTTAACATAAAAAAGACTCGGATTTTGTCTCCGAGTCTTTTTTTAGTGGATTAACCTTCTATCATTATAGTTTTCTTTTCTTGGACTTTCTTTGCATCAACCTTTGGTATATCAAGTTTAAGAAGTCCATTTTCAAATTTTGCTTTGATGTCCTCTTCTTTGAGATTATCACCTACATAGAAGCTTCTCTGCATAGAACCCGCATATCTTTCTTGTCTAATGATTCTGCCCTTGTGGTCTTTCTCGTCCTTATCAAGTCCTTTTGCTGCTGCAATTGTTATGTAGCCATCATTTAATGTGATATTAATCTCATCTTTCTTAAATCCAGGAAGGTCAACAGCGAGTTCATAACTTCCTTCATTTTCACGCACATCTGTCTTCATAACTCTTGAAGCCCTCTTTCCATACAGCTTTCTGTCAATGTCCTCAAAATCTCTCATTTTTCCAAAGTCCATAAAATCGTCAAGTAAGTTTTCTCCAAAAATACTAGGTAATAACATAATCTTTTCCTCCTTATTCCTTTATATTGGAGCAAAGAATGGAGTGTTTAGATTCGATCATCTTCTCTTTTCCTTTGTTCTGACGACATTATAGCACAAATTGTTGGCACTGTCAAGTGTTGAGTGCTAATTATTTATGAATTTTTTGTGGACTTTTTTCCTAAACAAAAATCCCCATAAATGGGGATTTCGTCGAAAAAGTGCAGTTTTTTCCAGTAATTTTATTGGCAAGAATACATAACTTGTATTACATACTCATTTTTTCCTATCTTCAATGACTCGATCTTAGATGGTTTTGGGATTTTTTCTTTATCCTGTTCTTTACCATATATAACAAGACCTAGCAATTCTCTCGCAGATTCAAATGCATCAGCTTTATCCACACCAGATGTTGCCACATCTAAGTCAGGAAAATACACACTATACTCTTTTTCATTTTTTTCTTTACCTATAATCGCTGGAAAAATATACATATCTTTTTTCATAATTTTACCTCAAAAACTTAAGTCCAGAACTTTTCTACTCATATTTATTGCTAATAAATTCAAATATCTTTTTCCGTTATTGAATTCACCATTTCAATTACAGTTTTACCATATCGTTTAACTTCACAAAGTTTTTCAAAGGTATCAACTTCTGTTGTTTCATTATAAAACTCACAAAATGAAATTACTTCCTTACCATTCAACTCTCCGTATGTAATAGAATATTTTTTACCATTATAATTAAATTCAATTTCATGACCTTCATCTACTAATTTTTTTAATTCATCTCTGCTCATTTGTTAATCTTCTCTCCTTTCTTTATCTTTAAAAAATGAGCAGCCTTTTAACTACTCTTGCCCTCTAATTTATTATTTATATAATCTAAAAATTCATCTGACAGTTTCAAATTATAGTTAACAAAATAATAAATCAAGCTTGAACTCCACTTATATGTTCCATCCATTCTCCATATTTCTGCTCCTATTGTTCCTGCTTCACTATCAATAATGTCGTTTCTTACATTACTTCGCATAAGCGCAATTTTACCTTTATACAAATATTCAACTATTTTGCTTTTATCAGCAACTGGAACTTCAGAGATATAGTTTTTAAGTTTTTCTGCTGTTATGGTTTCATTTAGTTCATAGTCAATCTCCGATATGTATTTTAATTTTTTATCTAATTCCTTACATTTTAAAGTATCGACAATTTCCCATTTACCACCTTTAGAACTATCATCTGTTGGTCGTGGATTGATTTTATCATATAAGTAATCCTCATCACTATCATCTACTACTCGATACATATCATCTCCATCTTCAATAGCACAATAGACTTTGCCATTTGTTAATTCATCAACACCAAATGACTCGCCAATATATTTAATTTTATACCATACTTCTTTGTTCATGATTAGTCTTTCTCCTTTCTACTCTTAACTTTTGCCATATACTGATTTTTTCCCTTTTTGTAAAAATGAATATCAAATATATACTTTTGGCTCTCTATTTTAACAGCTTGTTTTGACCAGTCTCCACTCTTGCCACCATATTTTTTTATTAGTTGTTTCTCTACTCGTAGTGGTTTTGAACTACCACCCCCTGCTATACTTTTTGGTTTGTTCTTGAATACAGTATTCTTGGGGATAAAATCTTTTTTACCATTATAAATATAATTTAATTTGTGCTGTAGATAATTATCATCATTAATGTTACTATTTTTTATTGTCGTAAACCCATGTGTATTGCCAAATCCTCCATATACTCCTGCTCCCATCTTAGTTACCTCCGTATCTTTCATATTGTTCGCTACGGAAGTTAACTATTTTGATTTTTTTATCATCGCTAACTTCTTGTATATGTCTTGTTATGCCACCATAAATAACAATTACTTTAGGGTCTAATATTTTTACAATGTAGTCAAAACCTTCGTCCAAAAAATTTCTGTCTATTTTGTTTTGTATCGTACCATTGGTTCCTATAGCAATGATTGATTTGTGTGGAGCACCCAAGCAAGCACATTCATAAGTTCGCTCATCTCCATATCTTATATTGACAATTACTTTTATTCCATTTGATTGAAGATAATTTCCAATTGCTCTACTGCGATAAATGTTCCAATATTGCATTACAAGTGGCATATCTCTATATACACTAAAATCTGGTAGAATGACACCATTAAACTTTTTTAATCTATCAATAAAGTCCTTAGGTCTATTCCAAATTTTTATAAAATGAAAGTCGTCAATATAAAAGTGCACCCATTGATTAAAATCCTTTGTGCTATTCTTCATAGCGTCTATAAAAGATATAAGTTTGTTAGGAACATCCTTTATGCCTTTAATTACTGGTATTTCTAACTCGCCTTCGTATTTAGCGTTTTTAACTAGAAATGCTTTAAAAACATCTTTGCAACCAGCACGGTTGCTTTGTAATTTTATTGTAGACATAGCTACACCTCCTTTTATCTCAATTAAATTGAGATTTTTAAAATTTGGATCAAATAATTTCTCAATTTTTAATGTCATTAAATGTGATAAATAATGCTTTATCGACATTATTGAGATTTTACTTGATAAAATTTTTGAGATATGCTATACTACAATTTACCATCCGAGTGCAGCATAGCATATCGGGTATTATGAATCATAAGATCTACGCCAATAGGTCTTATGATTTTTTTATTACAATCATATTATCACCCCTTTCAAATAATTATTTTCTAAACATGTTATATTGGTAAATTGCTGCTTTTTTAGTTACACAACATTTAGTCACTAACTCATTCACCGAATAATTTTTCACAGCATCATATCCCATCAAGAACTCTCCTGCAAAACACTCTGCCTGCCATTCTGGATCTCTAAACTTTGGGATCTTTATACTATTATCTGCTTTTGCTAATCCAAACCCACACAAAACTAATAAAATATAGTGTCCTATCTCATGTGCAATACAATATCGTGCAAATCCGTTTCCGTCACAAGCTTTATTAAATATATGTTCTTTGATTTTTATTTTGCCAGTTTGAACATCAGTGGTCGCAAAAACCTTTTTGGGTAAAGTGTTATTTGCAACCACCTCATAAGAAAAATTCTTTAGTTTTTTACCAAGAATATCTAATAATGTAACTACATCTATATACGATTCATATTTTACTCCTAGAAGTTCCCTAAATGCTTTAACTATTTTTCTAATATCAAATCGTGATAGTGGTTCAGCAGTATAACTATGCATTATTTTTACCTCTTTTTTTTGTAAGAATACCTTGAATTTTTTTTCTTTCCTCATCCGTTAATTCTTCAAACGAACGTGCAAATACAAGTGCAAATTCTTTATTTGCTTGTGTTACATTTTGTAAATTTAATACTAACATGTTTTTAGACTCCTCAATTGCATTTCTTAATTTCTTTTGTTCTTTTAGAGCTAACTCGTAAATGCTACTTATTTTTTCATACCATGTTTTAGGTACTTGCTTTTTGCCGTTTTCAACGGCTGATAGGAATGCTGATGAAACTCCTAGATTTTCTGCCATTTCTTTTAAATTTTCTCCCCTATCAATTCTTAAGTCTCGAGTATACTCTCCAAACTTAGTGATAGCCATAATAATCTCCTTTTTTACCCTCCGATTTGTTAACCATTTTAGGTTAATTATATCATATCATAAAAATTTGTCAACCCCTTTTGGTTAATTTTTGTGTCTTGCTATTCGCACATATTATTAAAAAAGCATAAAAAGCCACCTGTGAGGGCGGCCTTTTCATATTTACCCTTGATTAACTATTGTCTCATACTCTTTCCTTGTGAGTACATAGAATAATATTAGCAACTATTATTATACTAGATCTCTTTTTAATATTCTAATAGCTAATCATTTGATAAGTCTTCTTTACAATATATTTCTTTTAAATCTTCAATTTTAACATCTTTAATCATTTTTAGTTTGTCGTTTTTTTCTAGTATATTGGTTAATATACTAATTTTTGTTTCATTGTCACTTAAATGCATTGCTCTATGACAAATGGGACATAGCGGAATTAAATTATCTATACTATCCAATTTTTCTTCATAACTATCCTGTAATGAAATCGGTATTATATGGTGTCCTTCAACATAATTGTCATAATATGGTGTCTTGAATGTAATATGGTTTTCATTTAAATAACATCTATGGTTGTTCATTTCTATTACTTGCTTTATCAGCTTGTTATCTCTCTTGATTTTATGATTTATTGCATTTTTCTTGAATATTTCATCTGCTTCATCATCAAAAAACATATCTTCATAACTCATATTATCAACTATTTGTTTTATAAAGTCATATTTATATATACTTATATAAACTTCATTTTTATCTTTTGATAATTCTAAAATTTTCCACTTGATCAAATAACTTAAAACCCAACTCTTCCATTTAACATTTACATTGCTAACTTCTAAACTTTTTTTATATGCGGTACTATAATTTGTCATTATAGTTTCAATATCTTCCAAATTTGAAATATAATTAATCCTATCTGTAAAATAACTTACTGGAAGATGTTCATAATCTATAAATAATTTAAACATTATTCTAAATGGAAATAAATGCAAAATTACATCTTTTGTTGCAGTATTTGGATAGCGGACTTTCATTAATTGTAATATATAGAAATCTAGTGCTCTATCATAGTTTTTATTTTGCACTTCTTTTAAAAAACGTCTTCCATCAATTGATAAATCTAAAATCCCTTTGTTGTTTCTTATCAAGCCAGCAAACTCTAATGGACGATAAAAATGTGCTTTATTTGAGTTGTTTGGCTCATGTGAAAATCTTTTAATTAAATAATTCCAAATTTCATTTTCAAATGTTTTTTTACTAACTCGATCTTTACTATTTATATATTCTAAAACTCCTATACTCCGTTGTGACATATAGTTATTTTCCCATTCATTTAAGGTGCTATCAAACGGATTTCCATTTCCAGGCACTTGCCAATGTAATTTATCCATTATTATCCTCCTTAGGCATTGTTTTTATCATCGCTTCTGCAAATTTTGGCGGAAATGCTTCTCCTATAACCTGCCTAATCAAGTTATCTGATGCATTTTGTGGGATATTCCAATCATCAGGTAACCCTGTTAATCTCAATAACTCTAAAATAGTTAATACTCTTGCATCCGAATATGTGCCATCGTTTTGTAATCTTCCTGGGTGTACATTGTTTTGAGAAGAAATACC
The DNA here is from genome assembly GCA_947303805.1 of uncultured Clostridia bacterium. Classification (GTDB taxonomy): domain Bacteria; phylum Bacillota; class Clostridia; order Lachnospirales; family Lachnospiraceae; genus UBA3633. The sequence goes on from CAMYZE010000001.1 coordinate 108,566, forward strand.
CCCATTACACATTGTTATGGTTGGAGCCGGCTTATCCCACTCTATTCTTTTATATGTTGTGTTATATCCTTTTATTTTTCTTCCATTCTTTTCAGGATAAAATTCAGTATTGTCTAATGCCGTTTTTCCAGTTGCAGTGTGTTTCATCCACAAAATATGATTTTTATTATGTTCTTTTGCATTATGATATTTAATGTTTGACTTTTCTCCACTTTCTAGACTAGGTAAATCACCGATTGCATCTCTTACCGTTATTAAAGATTGTTTTTCAGGGAATTTCCATTCTTTAAATCTTGAAAGTAAAAAGATTGCTCTTTTCCTGTGTTGTGGTGTTCCATAATCCGCTGCATCCAAAACAGAATAATTAATATAATAGTTTAATTATTTTAACTCACTTGATATGTAATCAACTATTTTTACTTGTTTTCCATTTACCTTTATAGAAAATTTTAATATTCCTGGCACATTTTCTATAATTATATTATCGGGCAAAGTTTTACTAATGAATTTAACTGTGTCTATTATTAATCTATTTCTAACATCGTTCTCATCCATTTTTCCAGCCTGGCTCATTCCTTGACATGGTGGAGTTGCAATCAAAAATTTACAACCCTTTTCTTTATATTTTTTAACTAATAAATTAAATATTTGTGATTGTGTTATATCTCCACATACCATTTCAACATCTGGATACAAATGTCTATAAAAATCACACCTTTTATCTAACAATTCATTTGCTAGTACAATTTTTACACCGTTATTTTTAAAATAAGTTTCATCAATACCCACATTGCTAAATAGCGAACATCCGTATACCATTTTTCTCCTTTTTACGATAAAAATATCGTTAGATACCTAGTTCGCGATGTTATTTACTTCTAAAATATTTTTAGAAATAAAAAATCGCAGCCCAAGAGCTGCGATATCTACTCTCAGACTGCGATTCGATTTTCTTATAAACTAAAAAAGTCGCAGCCCGAAAGCTACGACTGAAAATTGCGAGCTCTCAGGTTGCGACACCAACTAAACTTCAACAGCGTTTAATTAGAACTCGCATTTTTACCACAATAAAAATGCTCGCTGTTGAAGCTTAATTGAAAGGAAAACTATTTTAGGCATAGTTTCCCCATAATAATATTTAGTTGATGTCGCACCTATCATTTTATCATAAATCGCCTTCATTTCAAATAGTTAGTTGCAAAATTTCCAAAAATTTCGCAAAAAAATAAGGGTTCGTATAGCTCGCCCCTACAAAGGCTAGCAAAACTTCACCCTTACTGCTTTCGGACTCGTAAAACTCACCCATATGGTGGGCGGATGGTATCCGCACCTACATCCTATTTACACCATATTTATCTTTAATCGTTTCCCAAGAGCATAAGACAGTCGTGTCAAAAAATCAATAGTGGGATTGTAATTTCCACTTTCAAATCTTGAAATACTGGATTTTGTAGTTCCCATCTTTATAGCTACTTCTTCTTGAGTCATTTTTTTCTTAAGTCGTGCATCTATTGCTTTTGAAATAAGTTCGTATCTTGGTGCTAAAGCATCATATTCCTTCTTTAAACTTTTATCTTCCTTAAATAATTCTTTTTTTACTGCTTCATAGCTTTCACTTACTTTATTCATTTCTTTTCTCTCCTTTTCAAATAATCATTCATATATTCAAGTGCTCTATCTAATTCTTTTTTATCAGTTTTATTATCCTTTTTTAGATACCCACTTAAAATAATTATACCATCTTTTGTTTCAAAGAAATAAAATATCCTTGCAATATTTGTAGAAAACTTAGATCGTAATTCATATAGTTTTTCGTATTTTTTACCTTGAATCTTTTTAACATATGGTAAACCTAAATCAAACCCATACTTTTCAAGTAAATCTATATCTCTAACTACTTTAGCTTTCAAGTCTGTTGGTAAAGATTTAATAAACTCTCCTGCAGGCTTTGTTCCATCAGTTTTTTTATAAAATGAAAGTTCCATCAATTTAATGTTAACATATATGATAACTACTGTCAATGCTTTTTTTGCAGAAAAATAAGGGCTCGCAAAGCTTCGCCCCTACAGCAATGAAAAAGTGGCTTCTCGCCACTTTTCATATTTTATAGTGAATAGTTGTTTCCTTCTGGCACAGTCACATTTGGGTTTTCTGTTGGCTTTTCAGTTGGTTTTTCTGTTGGTGCCTCTTGTCCTCTTGGGATTTCGTGAGGCAGTGGCTTACTTGGCTCTACATAATTCGGGTCAGCCTTTTCTGCATTTGAATCAAACTCACTATGCTTTTTATCGCTTCCTTCTTTATATAAGGTCACCTGATTTATAGCCATTCCACCCATATCATAAATAAATGTCAAAGAGTTGTCAGAAAATAAAATCTCTTTTTCTGTCACACCACTTCTGTCCATTCCAAAATCAAAAGAGAACCAACTATTGCTTCTTCCTGTGTCTAATTTTTTTGATATTAGTTTGTTGTCAGAATCCAACTCATAAGAATTGCAAGTTCCATACCAATAAACGGTCTTCTCAAAAAAGTTCGTTGAGTAAATGGTTATTGTTCCAGCATCGACAACAGCCTCATACCCCATCATTCCCGTACCCTTATAAGTGCCATGAATGTTGATTTTCTTTATCTTACTATCACAAGCAAAAAGTAACATGATCATAGCAATAAATAAAAATATTTTATTTTTCTTTTTTGTTTTTTTCATATTTTTTACTCTAAACTTTCTAATTGAGCGAAGAGCACATATCCCCCATAGACTACCGCCTCGTGCACTTCATCTCTTGGTGTCAAGATTCTCTCCTTGTTTGCATACTCAAGTACATAGTTGTTATTATCATAACCTGTTATAAAAAACTGGAATGTGTCATGTTTAAATACAGCTATCTTTTCATTTAAACTCATATAGTATTCAAGGTCTCTTTCAGTGATGCCTGTGACATTCATAACTAAAATTTCATTATTTTTAATGTAGACATTTTCCTCAAAGCCTTCTAGGTTTTCCAAGATACTGTCACTTTGTCTTAAGTACGAAACATTCCCTTTATTGGCTCTGTTATAGCATGTAATTCTATCATTTAGTTTAACATATCCGTAGTTATCTCTTATTTCATTAATACCATCTGATAGATTCTTAAGTTTCGCCTTAAGACTTCCGCAATCATATACATAATAAAGTGTTTCTTCCTGTTCGTTTGTTGACTCAAGTGCAGTCTCCTCTACCTGCTTTCTTGACACCCCGGCACTTTTTTCATACCTTATTTTTTCATTTTTTTCCATAGGGATCTCAAAGTAACCCACTCTTAGTTTTTCTTTTGTCAACTCTTCTCTATAGTTATATACATCTGTGTTTTCTGCAGAAAAATTATTTACTATAACATCATTTGTAAGATATGTATAGTGCGTGCCTTCTCTTTTGTACTTATTATATCTTAATACATTTTGCTGATTTACAAAATTATATAAATATCTGTCGTTTTCTTTAAATAAATCTTCTTTTCCAGTTACTGCATTTATAACTCGTATCTCATGGCTTGGTCTTCCGATAATCTTATTGGCCTCACGCCATATATTTTCATCACTAAACACTCCGTAGAAAAGGTCATCGTTCATGAATGTAACTACTTCTATGTTTTCACCTTCATTTGCATCAATTGTTATAACTCTACCATCTTCTATATTATAAATATTTATGTGCTTTGAAACCGCTTCTTTATCATTGTTAAATGCAAAATATCTACTATTTGAACTTGCCGCAAACTTAGTTTCCTCAAAACCATCTGCAAGAGTTAAAATCTCAGCTGTGTTAATATCTATAGAATATACTTTATTATAACTTTTAAAAATAAGCCTGTTATTCTTGAAAACGCAAAGTCTTTCAATATCATATTTTAAACTTTGATAAGTTGTATAAATCGGTATAAATATGTTTTCTTCAGACTCATTTGTGTCAGAATGATAAGTAAATACTCCTATCCCCATGTTGCCTTCATTTAATCCAGTCATATTATAACCATAGACTATATAGACCACATTTCCATTGTCATCAATATTCATTATCTTGACAGCGAAGTCCTTTGCTACATTTTCAAACGTCTCTTTACTCTGGATGCGATAAGAGAAAATGTTTGTCATGGTTTTTGTCTCTGTGTCAAATCTATAAATTTCTTTTTCTTTACAAAATACGAAAAACCTTTTATTTTCTGATTCTATTTTTACTATGTCATTTGGATTAGTGACACCTGTATAAAATCTTTTGTTTGTTTCATTAAATGGATTGTCTTCTATATTTACAAGCTCTTCTGTACTTCTTGTAAACTTCATGAAATACCATCTTTTTCCGTCCCATCTTAGTACATACTCATCAGTATTTATAAAATACTCGTTCTTGTTGTCTTTTCCACTTTTCGTTAGATATCTAATGGCTATAGTATAACTATATTCTTGTGCCTGATAAATGCTAAAATAGTAATCACTAATTCTCTTCATTTTTGTATCTGCAAATGTCAACTGCTCAAAAGACTGCTGCAAAGTGACTGTATGCATTTCTCGCATATCTCTATTTATACTTGTTTCGAGATATTTTACTATTCCTTTCTCATAGTCACCAGCCGTCACTGGATCAAAAGTCAAATCTGTAAACCACTCTGTCTGTTCTATCGCATCATCTAAAATATTTCTTGGTCTATATATTATATTTGCAAAATAGTATGCAGTTCTTCTATTAATATTTATTTTTATAGTAAGTAAGTAAGAAGTGTTTTGTTTTATCAAGTTTTGTATGTTTAGTGTAACCTTTGTCTCATCTTTATCTTTACTTTTGTTTTCGTCTGAAATGTCTATTTTTGTTCTTTCAAGAAGGCTGTTGCTTGTTCTATCTCTTACCTCATATTCAAGTGAGTTAATGTCATTTCTATTATTTAATATTAATAACTCAAGTTTTCTCTCAGCTTCTAGCATAGTTATCGTATCATTTGAAACTATATTATATCTCTCATCGACAAAGCCTCTCATCTCATTTACCTTTTTGTCATTTCTTACTTGATAAATGATAGGAAATGTCGCATCGAGAGTGTCCATATAATATAGTTCTTTTGGTCTTAGTCGGTTAAAGGTATATATGTTAAATGCAGCGGCGGCAAATACGAATGCAAAAACAGCCAACACAATTGGGTTTATTGGCTTTTTCTTTCTTCTACCGCTTCCCGCAAATATATTTCTAATCTTCATACCTATCTCTTTGACCCATAGCTATTTCAAGGGCTTTTTCTTCCTCTGGTCCAAGTTTGGTGCTTGTAGTTCCGACTTCTACTTCCTTAATAAATATGATGGTGCCGTCGTCGTGTGATTGGCAAGTAACTACAAATCCTGAGTTTGTAAAATCAAGAAGTGCAAGAGCAAAAGATCTTTTTCCTGTCTTCTCTTCAAATGCATCATATTTGTAAAATCCTGTTTTTTGGAAAGATCTCTTTGTGATGCGATTTAATTTTCGTATGCTGTCTTTATTTTTGTTGTTATCTTCTATAAGATGGTCTATGTCTTTTTGCAAATCAATAAAATAATCTTCGAGCGACTCTGCATCCTTTCCTGTCATAAACATCTCATACCTTCTACTTAATTCGGTATACTTTCCAAAAGCCACAGAAGCAAATATTATAGAGGCAAGTGACAAGGCGATTAATACCACAACTATAATAAATAATATTGGGTTATCAAAAAGTATCATTTTTATCCCCTTATCTTATTGAATTAATTAATAAATATATTCTGTCAAGTTCTTCTTGAGTAGTATATTTAATTTCTATCACACCTGAGTTTTCTGTCTTTGGCACAATCTTTAGTGCTGCATTAAGTCTACTTCTCATTTGCTTTTCAATATCTTTCAATTGAATTTTCATTTTTTTAAAACTATCAGTGTTTAGTTCTGCTTCTTTTTCCTTTCTATCTCTAGCAAGTTTTTCAAGGCGAACCATATCTTCAATTTTTCTTACACTGAGTTTTTTCTCAACAACTTCTTTAACTATTTTATCTCTTATTGCATCATCTTCAATACTAAGAAGTGCTCTTGCATGTCCCTCACTTAAAACTCCTTCCTTGATCATGTCAAGAAGTTTTGGATCAAGCGAAAGGATACGAAGAGTGTTTGCTATTGCTGAACGACTTTTTCCAACCTTGTCAGCAACCTCATCCTGAGTTAAATTGTATTCATCTATAAGTGCTTTATATCCAAATGCTTTTTCAACAGAATTCAAATCTTCTCTTTGCACGTTTTCAAGGAGAGTGACTATTTTTCTCTCGTCATCATTATACTCTTTTACAATAACTGGAACCTGTGATAATCCTGCAATTTTAGATGCACGAAGTCTTCTTTCTCCAGCTATTACCTCGTAGTGAACAGGGCCTACTTTTCTTACAACTAGCGGCTCTATAACTCCATAATTCTTTATTGATTCTGCTAGTTCATTCAATCTTTCTTCATCAAAGTTTTTTCTTGGTTGGTTAGGGTTTGGTTGCACAAAGTTTATGTTGACAAGAAGAGGAGAGCCGTTTACATTTTCACCTGTTGGTACCTCAACTATTTTTTCAACGATTTTTTCAACCGGAACTTCGACCACCTTTTCCACAACTTTTTCTACAGGAACTTCGACTATTTTCTCCACAACCTTTTCAACAACTTCTGGTTCTGCTACCGCCACGTTTTCACTTTGGATTTTTTCTTCTCCAAATATTTGCCCAAAAGATTTTCCTAATCCTCTTTTTACATTTGCCATACTAAACCTCGCTATTTCTTAAAATTTCACTTGCTAATTTTCTATATCTATCTGCTCCAACAGATGCACTATCATAATCCAAAATACTTTTTCCATTACTTGGTGCTTCTGCAAGTCTTATGTTTCTCGGAATCATTGTTTCAAACATCTTCACTTTCATATTATTTTTTACAACCGATACAACATCTTGTCCAAGTCTTGTTCTTGCATCGAACATCGTAAATAGCAAACCTTCTATTTTTAAGCTTGGATTCATGTTGCTTCTCACAAGTTCAATCGCATTTAAAACTTGGTTTAATCCTTCAAGTGAAAAGTATTCACACTGAACAGGTATTATACACGCGTCTGAAGCAACTAACGCGTTTACGGTTAAAATGCCAACAGCTGGTGGACAATCTATAATTACATAATCATAGTTATCCTTGACTTGCTCAATTACCTTTTTTAATTCCGACTCTCTGTCTGGTTTGTTGAGTAGTTCTGTTTCAAGTCCTGACAGCTCTATTGCGCCAGGAAGTAAATCCAAATTTTCTATAACATCATTCATCACAATGTCATTTGTTTTGCTTTTGTCATGAATTGCATCATAAATAGTTTTGTCATTATCATCTAACTCGACACCCACACCAGCAGTTGCATTTATCTGTGGATCAAAGTCAACTAGCAACACTTTTTGTTTTGCCTCAGCAAGTGCGGCTGACAAATTTATGGCGGTTGTTGTTTTGCCGACACCACCTTTTTGATTTGTTATTGCGATTACCTTAGACATACTTTTACCTCTTTGTTTTTATTCAACCAACTGATTATATATTTTTATTTTTATTTTGTCAAGCGAATTGTTTCACGTGAAACAAAAAATGACCCAATCTGGGTCATTGATTAACATATTTACGAGTGCTAAAGTGGTTCCTTAGATGGTGTTCCTGCCTTCCTTGGATATCTTTTTGATGTTGCAAGAGTTTTGTCTATTTCCAAAATACATCTTTTCGGTTCGTCCAAAATCAAATCATATGAGTGTTTCACGTGAAACTTTCCTCCGAGGGTATTAATTGCCACCATGCCCTCATTTAGTTCCTCATCACAGTCATTTAACTTATATGCAAGCATCTTACCACCAATTTTTAAGAGTGGGAGAGAGTATTCTGATAAAACAGAAATCTTTGCTACACCTCTAGACAAACAGTAGTCAAAACTCTCTCTAAAATCATTATCATGTGCAAAATCTTCAGTCCTTGCTTTGACTAGTTTGACATTTGATATTTTTAATTGACCAATTACTTCTTGTAAAAAATTGATTCTTTTTCCCAGAGTATCAGTCAAAACAAAGTTTCCTTTTGAACACAAAATTGCAAGAGGGAGACCAGGAAAGCCAGCTCCGGTTCCTACATCAACAATTTTTTTACCATTAAAAAAAACTTTGCCATAAATCTTAAGTAAGATAGAAGAGTCAACAAAATGCCTTAAAATTATTTCTTTTGGATCTGTAATAGCAGTTAAATTCATTACTTTGTTTTTTTCAATCAATAAATTCATGTAATCAAAAAGGCATTCACATTGATGTTCGGATAAATCAAAATTGACCTTCTCAGAAAACTCAGAAATAATTAAGTTTTTAAATGTATTTAACTCCATAATAAAAACGCGTTTTTAAAACGCGTCATATAATTAATTCTTATTTATTCGCTTATTGCCCGACTGATATGTTTGTTTTGTTTTTTGGTTTTTACTAGCAAGCTTTTGTTTTATTGATACATTTCCAATCATAATCATAAATAATGTACCTAAAATACCTAAAAAGTATAATCCGTATCCAATAGCAAGACCAATGACAGCTGTAGCCCACAGAATAGCAGCAGTAGTGATACCCATTAATTTATCATCTTTATGAATTATTAATCCCGCACCAAGAAAACCTATACCTTGTAATGCTGCTGCAGCCATACGAGAAATATCACCAGACTTTGTATCAAAAAAACATTTCTGCGCAATGATCATAACAATTGTAGTACTAAGGCACACTGTCATATAAGTTCTAATTCCAGCATTTCGGTTTTTGATTTCTCTTTCAAAACCAATGGCTCCGCCACAAATAGATGCTAAAACTAATTTTAAAAGTAATTTTCCCATATTTTTCTCCGATAAATATATAACTATAATATAGCACATTTATATAAAAAATAACATATTTTTTTAAATAAAAAAGCAAGAGTTTTTTCTCTTGCTTTTTAAATACTTTTAGAAAAAGAACCACTTAGATGGATTTGGTGCTGGCACTTCCTTTTTTTCTTTTGCACTTGACTTTTTAGGCTTGGTTGAAGGTTTTTTTGAATTTGTCTTTACCTTTTTAGAAACCTTTTTCTCTGTTCTTTTTACTGGCTTATTTGCCTTTAAGCTTTTCTTTTTTGCCTTGGCTGTTTTAGCAGCCTTTTTCTTAACTGTTTTAGTAGTTGTTTTTTTCTTTGCTACTTTTTTGCTCATGATATTTATCCCCTTATTATTACTACTTACTTATTTCTCTTAATTAATTCTATTATTACACAGATTACTGCAGCTAATAGAATAACTGCAGATAATCCAAATAGCATTCCTGAAAGACTTGGATTTGACTTTTGAATTGCAGAAGCAACTATCGAAACCACGAAATCAAACAAAATTGCAATATTCTTAATATTATTTATTGTTTTCATACAAACCTCCTACTTGTGTAATGATTTTACATTATATCACAATTGTCACATATATGTAAACAAAAAGTTAAACATATAAATATAATATATTTTAATTAAAGGTGCATATTTTTCCCGTCTCTGTCATGGCAAGACCACCCATCGCTGTCTCTTTTAATCTATCATCCATTATGTCTCCAACTTGTTTTACAGATTGAATTACTTCATCAACTGGGATTATGCTTACTACACCAGCAAGCGCCATATCTGCTGCAAGGATTGAATTTATAACTCCGCTTGCATTTCTTTTTATACAAGGACATTCTACAAGACCAGCCACAGGGTCACATACAAGCCCTTCAATATTTTTAAGACTTATGGCAACCGCATTTGCAATCTGCTCATAATCACCATCAAGCATATCAACTATAGCAGCTGCCGCCATACTTTGTGCCACACCGCACTCTGCCTGACATCCACCAGAGGCACCTGCTATATCCATAACATTTGATATAACCATTCCTATAGCTGATGCTGTAAATAGACTATCTATAACTTTTTCTTCACTAATTCCATAAATATTTTTTATAGTTACTATGGCAGCCGGAATGATTCCACAACTTCCAGCCGTAGGAGCGGCAACTATTTTCCCCATACCTGCATTTACTTCTGAAACAGCCATAGCCATAGCTACAGCCTCGCCTACCTTACTTCCAAATATACTTTTTCCGTCATCAACATATTTTTTATAAATTTTCGAAGCATCATTTTGTTCTATCTTAAGGTTACTTTTTTTGCTAAGACCTGTCTCTATAGATTCATTCATAACTTCATAGGTTTTTTTCATTTTTGCACATAATTCATCAACGGAAACATTGTGTTCCTTCGACTGACTTATTTTCACAAGTTCTGAAATTCTGACCCCATTCTTTTTTGCTTCGTTTATAATTTCTTTTATAGACGCATATTTCATATTTTGCTCCTATTTAAGTGAACGTAACAATGTTACATATTTGACGTTTTCAACTTCTCTCATCTCATCACAAAGTTTATCATCTATTTTGTCATCAACCTCTATTATCGCTACAGCATTTCCTGATTTTTCTTCTCTATGAAGCGATAGACCATTTATGTTAATTTTCCATTGATACAAAACTTTGGTAATCTTGTAGACCATTCCTGGTATATCCACGTGCCCAACTACAAGCACATCAAAAAGCCCATTTATATTTACTTTCGCATCATTTATCTTTGTTATGAGTATGTTTCCACCGCCAATAGAAGAGCCTTGAATCACAACTTTTTCGCCATTTGCCTTGGTCATAATTATCTCAGCAGTATTTGCATGCGTATTTTCAATATCTTCTTCAAGGATAGTAAAGTTTCGGCCTTCTTTTTTAGCAATTTCAATGCTTTCCCTTATTCTTTCATCATCTTCATTAAAGCCTAGAAGCCCTGCAATTATTGCCTTATCAGTGCCGTGTCCTTTATATGTCTGCTTAAAAGAGCCGCTAAGCTTTATCACTGCATTCATCGGCTCTTCAGACAATATTCCCCTTGCATATTTTCCGATACGACAAGCTCCAGCAGTATGACTACTACTTGGTCCAACCATTATTGGTCCTATTATGTCAAATACATCCATTTCGCATTATCCTTTCTGACTCGTCAAATGATAGCCTTTGCAAATGTCACAAAAATAATAATTCATCCTATATTCTTTTGCCTTTGCACTGACTTCTTTTACAGTTTATATCGTTTTTTTCGAGCACAACTTCTATAGCCTTTGTACCCGATTTCATCTAAATCATTTCTCTTCATAAATTTCTCTATTTCAATTTACTGTATTTAATCATTAATTTTGGTCGCCATAATTTTCATCTGTCAATTTTTCATACCAATTATTCAAATCTTCCTCACTCATACCATTATTAATAAGGAATCTTCCCATTATATTTACCCATGGTTGCATCCTTTTTTAGTTATTATATTGCTAAATACCAATATCTTTAAACAAAATGGGTATTTAAATTACTAATTATTATAATAATATAGCATAAATCCACTATTTTTGCGACATTATATTCTTTCATAGGGGCGAACTTTAGGAGCCCTAGTCGTACGGGCGAGTTTTACGAGCCCAATACCTTAAAAAAACGTTATCAAAATTCAAATAAAATGGCGGGGAAATTCCCCGCCTTTGGTTGGACTTAAGGTTCTACCAGCCCACTTATTATTATAATACCATGTTTTCAAAAATTGTCAAGGATTATATGCTACTATTTTTTCAAATATACCAACAACACCGATATATCCGCCGGACTCACCCCTGAAATTCTTGATGCCATACCAATGTTTTCTGGCTTAAACTTTTTTAGTTTTTGTCTTGCCTCTATTCTTAGGTTTATTACTTTATCATAATCTAATTCCGCAGGGATTTTTTTACCTTCCATCTTTTTAAAACTTTCAACCTGCTGCATCTCACGAGCAATATATCCTTCATATTTTATCTCTATGCCAACTTGCTCTGACACTTCTTTTGGTAAATGAGGTCTAGTTTCATCAATTTCCAAAATTTTCTCATAAGAAAGTTCTGGACGTTTACAAAGGTCTGCAAGAGTCACACCGCTCAAAAGTTCCGTAGTACCATTTGCTTTTAAAAAGTTATTTATCTTTTCATTTGCACCTACATGAGTATTTTTAAGTCGCTCAACTTCTTTAGTTATCAATTCTTTTTTATTATTTACATAATCAAGCCTGTCTTTTGAAATGAGTCCTATCTCATAACCAATCTCAGTAAGTCTTAAATCCGCATTATCTTGACGAAGAAGAAGTCGATATTCAGCACGACTAGTCATCATACGATATGGCTCAGTTGTGTCCTTTGTCACAAGATCATCAATCAAAACGCCAATATAACCATCTGACCTCTTAAGTATAATTGGCTCTTTTCCCTGCATGAGCCTTGCCGCATTTACACCTGCCATAAATCCTTGGCAAGCTGCCTCCTCATAACCAGAAGAACCATTTATTTGTCCCGCACCAAAAAGCCCCGCAATATTTTTAAATTCTAGTGAAGGCTTAAGCTCTGTTGAATCTATCAAATCATATTCTATAGCATAGGCATTTCTGACGATAACCGCATTTTCAAAACCCGGCATTGTTTTATACATTTGATGCTGCACATCTTCAGGGAGCGAAGAGCTCATACCAGATAAATACATCTCATTTGTATAAAGGCCTTCAGGCTCTACAAAAATCTGATGACGATCCTTATCTGGAAATTTCATCACCTTATCTTCAATCGACGGACAATATCTTGGACCGGTTCCCTCAATTACACCAGAAAAAAGAGGCGAGCGGTCAATGTTTTTTCTTATAATGTCATGAGTCACATCATTTGTATATGTGAGCCAACAGCTAACTTGCTCTTTCTGTATACTATCCGGGTCAGTTGAAAATGAAAATGGCACAATTGGCACATCACCCTTTTGTTCTTCCATCTTAGAAAAATCAAGCGAACGTTTATCTATACGAGCAGGCGTCCCTGTCTTAAATCTTTTAATAGTTATTCCTTCTTTTAACAAACTTTCAGTAAGATGGTTTGCTGCCTTAAGTCCATTTGGTCCTGTGTGTTCGATGACATCTCCATAAAGACAACGCGCATTTAAATAGACACCTGTAGCAAGAACTACAGTCTTCGCATAATAAGTAGCTCCAGAAACTGTCTTGACGCCGATAACTTTCTTAGGGCTCGCAATGCTCGCCCCTACACCTTTTTCATTCGCCCCTACAACATCGTATGGACGAGTTTCACGAGCCCCGATTTCTTCAGTAATGAGTTCCGCTACTTCAGCTTGGCGAATTGTTAGGTTCTCCTGGTTTTCAAGATTCCTTCTCATTTCTCTTGTGTACCACTGCTTATCAGCCTGAGCACGAAGCGAATGAACTGCTGGACCTTTGCTACAATTTAACATCTTTGATTGAATAAATGTCTTGTCGATACATTTACCCATCTCTCCACCAAGTGCATCTATCTCGCGAACTATATGGCCCTTACTGCTTCCTCCGATATTTGGATTACAAGGCATAAGAGCAATACTATCAACCGACACAGTAAACACAATCGTCTTAAAGCCAAGGCGAGAAAGAGCGAGTGCCGCTTCGCATCCTGCATGACCTGCACCTACTACAACTGCATCATAATTTTCAACTACATTTGTCATATTTTTAATTTTACATTAACTCTTTTAATTTTTTAATTATTATATATTTTCTTATATAAATAATGTGTAATATAATATTATATCACAATTTTTCAACTAAAAAAATACCAAATAAAAAACCTTCTGTTTTACCAGAAGGTTTTTTTATAACTTATTATTTAGAGGAGGCTAATTTAATGTAGCATTACCTTGTGGTGGCATACCTTGTCCACCTCTTGGTCCCATACCACGCATCATAAATGCATCTCTTACTGTTTTTGCAGTGTTTGAGTTGCTACTTTCAAGCTCAATAGAGATGTAGTCGCCTACTTGATAATCCTTATAAGTCTTCGCAGGTTTTTGATTACTATTCTCATTATTGTTTGTGTTGTTGTTTGCATTTGCATCAGCACCTTTTATTTTACCATCTTTTGGTCCTCTACCAAATGCATTAAAGTCTGCTTTTGAAATATCAATGGTTTTTGTCTCGCCCGTAAGTGTAAACATTTCTTCCATTTTTTTCTTCATCTCAGCTTTTTGCTCTTCAGTGAGTTCTTTTTTTTCAGGTGGTTGATTTGTATTGCTATTGTTATTCCATTTTTGTTCATCTTTTCTACCTTGACCATCAAATTTTTTGTCAAAATTACCTTGCCCATCTTCAGGTTTTTTCATTTCAGCAAGAGATATTGTTACTGAGTTTTCAGAGATAGCGGTGATTTTTCCAAATATCTCATTTTCTGGTCTTTCAGGTCTTTCGCCCATCTGTCTTTCTTGACCTACTTGGTTATTTACTCCTTCTGCAAATGAATTAAATGCTATAGAGCTAACTCCTAATATTGAAGCTACAGTTAATGCTAAAATTTTCTTTTTCATAATTTCTCCTTTCTTAGCTTATCTATTAAATATCGTTATTTTCTAAATACTTAAAGATAACTTTTTTAAACCTTTCGTTTCATGTAGAAAGTATAAATAATTATTGTTAATTTTTAGAGAAAAAACCTTGAATTTTCTATGAACAAAAGTTCTATTTCGCATGGGCGAACTATGCGAGCCCTGTCACAATTTACGGCAAAAATATTGACAAATACTATAAGTTTGCTATAATTATATAAAGTTTATATAATATTGCGTGTAATATACTATAAATATTAATATAATTTTACATTATTGGAGGTCATTATGGTAAATGTAAATATAAGAATGGATAACGACTTAAAGGAGCAATTTGCAGATTTCTGCGACAACATAGGACTTAGTATGTCAAGCCTCTTTAATGTATTTGCGAAAAAAGTTGTAAAAGAAAAAAAGGTGCCTTTTGATTTAACCTACAACGAAGATCCATTTTACAGCGAGTCAAATATGAAGTGGCTAGATGAAGCTACCAAGCAGTTTCAAAATGGTCAGATTGTAACAAAAACTATGGATGAATTAGAGGCAATCGCAAATGGCTAATATTCAATTCGTTAATAATGCTTGGGAAGAATATTTATCTTGGAATAATGACAAGACAACGCAAAAGAGAATTAACCAACTCATCAAGGAAATTTCTCGTGACCCTTTTAATGGAATTGGTAAACCCGAACCATTAAAGAACGACCCCGAAAAAAGATGGAGTAGAAGAATAAATGAAGTAGATAGACTTGTTTATAAGTATATAATGGGTGTCACTACTATATACCAGTGCAAAGGCCACTATGATGATAAATAATTATTGCGAAACTACTATCACTTATGTATAATTATTATATGGTAAATAGCGAATTAAAAAATTTTATAAATGAAATATCCGGTAAATATAATCTTAAAAAGGTTATTTTGTTTGGTTCTCGTGCAGACGGCACAAACAGAGAAGATAGTGATATTGATTTAATGATAGAATACAATACCCCTACTGTTTCTATTTTCACAACTGTAGGATTAATGCAAGAAATTCAAGGAAAGTTTAATGTTCCTGTAGATATTGTTAGATACCCATTAAAAAATAGGGGAGTTAAATTAAGAATCAATAAAGAGGAAATTTTATATGGCTAACAAAATGAAACAATAGAATGGAAAAAGATGTCAGGGTTACGAAATCAGATTTCTCACGACTATGGAGCGATTATGTTTGAAGATATGTATATGCAGTTATTAATGATTTGCCAACCTTAAAAAACGAATTAATAAAATTAAAAAATATTTTGTAAATAAAGAAGCCAAGCAGTTCGCTTGGCTTTTTTCATTTCTATATAAGCTATTCTCAATTTTATTAATTTTACAAAAAGAAAAAACCAAAGAAAAAACCTACAAAGATTATTGATACTATTATTAAACAACCACAATTACCACTATCGTTACTGACCGCTCGAGGTTGAATTCTATTTATATGAATTTTATTTTCATTATCCTTATACAAATTATCGCATGCCTTACTTTGTTTTTCCCAAAAGTTAGAGGGAGCGGCATGTTGCATATTGTTGGAATACTTCAAGCTATTGTCAGTGTCTCTATAGTGTTGCCTTTGGCTATCATAAATTTTTCTTAATTGTTCATTAGATAATATTTCATATGCTTCTTGTATTTCTATAAATCTGTTTGCATATTCTTTTCTCAAGTTCTCTACGCAACTAACATTATCTGGATGAAATACTTTAATTTGACTTCTATATGCTATTTCAATTTCTTCTTTCGTAGCATATTGAGGGATTGTTAATAATTTATAATAATCTTTTTTGTAATCAATATCCATTTATATTATCTTTCTATTTTGTCCTTCCAAATTGTCTAACTGAGCGTCCCAAGTTTGCAGCAGATGCACCTAATATTGCCGCCCCTATTGAGGCTCCTATAGCCTCGCCAGTTGCTTGTGCCTGTTCATTTTTTATTTGTTGTGTCAATTCTGCTTGAGCCTTATTGATTAAATTTGCAGTTGCATCTGGTTCTAATAAAGATGTAAGAACTTCTATGATGCTCTTTCCATTCTTGTCAACCATCTCGCTCATTTTCTTTTCATAAATATTTTTTTCATCTCTTTCAATATAAGCAAATCCCCCATTATCACCATTAAATACATGTATTAATCCATTGTTTTTTTCTTCAATGCCGTCTTTTGTTTTAATTGAATATGCTACAAACAATACATATTCTTGATTAAATAATACTCCTTCTCTCATGATTCTTCCATAACCATCATAAACTGAAGTTACTAAATCCAATTTGTATGATGTTAAATCATAATAATCTTCTTTGCTGTCTATAATGAAGTCTTGAACCACATATAAAACTCCTTTAGCAAACAACGTTTTAACAGCCACATAATATCCGTTTAGTAAACTCTCTTTTTCTGCTTTTAATGTTCTTGCTAATGTTTCTTCTGCTTCTCTCCTTTTTCTCTCAATTCTTTCTTGCTCTATTTCTTCTTTTGTTTTAAAAAATCCCATATTTTTTCTCCTTTTCAAATTTTCTTTTACCATAAATATATAATTTATATTTGTATTAACTATTTTATCTCTACGTTTATTATTCCTTTATATGATCTAGTATAATAATAGTTTTATTAATATATTATTATGAAGTTTTTTATTGAGTAGTGGCAATATATGTTAGCCCCAATCTATAAAAAAGCATATCCTCGTCTTGTCCTTTTGTATTGTTTGATGCTTTATCTATGCTATATGCTGTTTCACAAATATCACATAATCTATTACCATAAGATTCTAAAGTATAACTATATTGTAATTTACTATAATTATCATTGGCTTGTCGGTACAAATTCCATGTCTTATATGCTGGTTCAAGTATCGCATTGATTTGAGGATATAATATACTATATTTCGCATATGTTCCTGTTTTACCATTTTGAATATTGCTATAATTTGAGCTATTAGATTTTTTCTCTTTCGTAATTATGCTAGCAACTCCACTACTATCAAATATATAATCAACCCCATCAATATTTCTTGATGTGTTTTTTAACATAACCCCGTTATTATCTAAATAATATTTATTATTTTCTTGCCAACCTGTTTGCATTTTTCCGCTATTATCAAATAAATAGTATTCTCCATCAATTACTGTCCATCCAGTTGTCATTATCGCTTTATTATCAAAATAATACCAATTCCCTTGATCTTTTATCCAACCTGTTTGTAAAACCGATTGATTTGCAAAATACCAATTGCCATTATATAAGCACCATCCATAATACTTTAGTTTTCCATCAGAATCAACAAATGATAACTTTTCATCATGATTGACTATACTATTCTTAATTAAAGCACCATCATTATCAAACGCATAAGTATCTATACCTATTTTACTGTAACAATTTTTTAACATGTTACCTTTTTCATCATAATAATATTTATTACCATTTTTCTCTACCCATTCATTACATCTTTTTGTGCAAGCAAACATATTTAACAACATAATCATTACCAACAAGTGGATTAGCCCCGTTTTATTTTTCATAAATTTTTCCTCCCTTTTTTCGCCCCAAATAAAAACTCGCAGGCAGAGCCCACGAGCGAAAAGTGAGCTCTTGCTGCGAGACAAGATATCAATACTCTAACCGAGTTAATATAAAGCTCACATTTTACCAAATGTGGTACTCGGTTAGGTAACACAAAGTTTGCACAAAAAGTGCAATAAAAAATTGATATCTTTCTCGCACTTATAATATTATCATAATTAACAATTTGTTGCAACAAAAAAGAGTCCTTTTTCGAACTCTTTTACATTTGCACCTATACTTTTTTTATTTTAGATATTGATTAAAAAAATCTTTTGCAGTAATAATGCTTATATTTTGAAACTCTACAATATCCAATAAATCCTTGTCGCCACTTACAACATATAATGCTTTTGAGTCTATAGCACATTCTATAAATTTATCATCATCTTTATCTCTACTAATTTTTATTTTAGATACGGGTTTGACTAAATTTAGTTTCTCTATAAATGGCGATAAAATATTTTCATCTATTTTGCCACCTTTATCAACAATCATTTCTTTAACAATATCTAAATACTCTTTAATGATTTTAGTATTCGCATATGCATCTACTTTGTTATTGACTACGGCTTCTAATATTTTTCTTGGAAAGCCGCCAAAAAAAGTCCCAGAAATAACAACATTTGTATCTATAACAATTTTCAAAATTACTTACTCCTTCTTTTAGCCTTTATTATCGCATTCACATCTGCTTTTTTATAACCTACGCTTTTAGCCCACTTTTGAGCCTTATCTAGTGACTTTGAAAAATCATCAGCAGTAGGAATGTCTATCACTTTAAGCATTATAATATTACCTGCAATATTTGCTGCTAATTTTGTATTTGTGTCTATATCTAGTTTTTTTCGTATATTGACTGGCAACACTACTTGCCCTTTAGAAGATACTGATAATACTTCAGTGTTCATAACTTTCCTCCATGTAAGAATTTCTTACATTATAACATGTGGTTTAACATACGTCAACTTTTCACAAAATATCGCCCACTTTTTGTGGGTTTTTCACAAAATCTCGCCCACTTTTTGTGAAAACTTCACATTTTATTACCCACTTTTACTTAATAACTAGTAATTTTTCTTTTTAATTATTCCTGAAAAACCCTTTTAGTGCTATAATATGACAAAACAACAAAAATAAGCAAACTATGAAAAAACCCAACATAAACTTAATACTTTATCTTATCTCTCTATTAATAATGGGATCACACGGCATTGTTGCGCACTTCATACCGCTTAGCAGCATAGAAATAGTTTTTTTAAGAACTGTTATCGGAAGCTTGGTCCTTATAATAGTAAGCATTGTCCATAGAGAAAAATACTTATGCCTTAAAGACCGGCATGATGTTTTGTTTCTATTTTTGTCTGGGCTTGCACTCGGTGCTGGTTGGATATTTTTGTTTGAAGGATATAGAACTGCTGGCGTAAGCATCTCTACCGTTTTATACTATCTTGGGCCTATGATTGCTATGCTTTTATCGCCAATATTTTTTAAAGAAAAACTAACTAAAGAAAAAATTCTTGGTGCCATCATTGTATTCATTGGAGTCTTATTACTAAATCCAAATTTTTCTGGCGACCCAAGTAAGATATACGGACTATTTTGCGGCTTTATGTCAGGGATACTTTATGCCGTGATGGTTTTATTCAATAAAAAAATTAGAAGTGCAACGGGTATAGAAAATACTACCTGCCAACTGGTATCAAGCTTTTTCCTCGTAACCATATTTTTACTTTTGACATCTGGCATTCACATAAAAATAACTGGCACAACTTGGATACCAGTTTTATGGATTGGTATTATCAATACCGGAGTTTCTTGTTTCTTTTATTATTCAACCATTCCAAAACTTCCGATATCAACTATTGCAATTTTTTCTTACCTTGACCCTGTGTCAGCTGTGATTTTTTCTACTATCTTACTTGGTGAGAGATTGCAACTATTACAAATTTTAGGTATTATATTTATAATAGGTGGTGTGGCGTTTTCACAACTCTATCCACTATTACACACAAAGAAACTTAATTAAGGGCTCGCAAAGCTCGCCCCTACAATTGGGCGGATACTATCCGCCCCTACGAAAGTGTAATATAATCTATCTTCCTATAACAAAGGAGTCAACAATATGAAAAACTGTCTTATTGTAATTGATATGCAAAATGATTTTATCACAGGCTCTCTTGGCTCTAAAGAAGCAGAAGACATAGTTCCTCGCGTGAAAGAACGAATTGAAAAAGCTATCAAAGATGACAAAGACATTTATTTTACAAAAGACACCCACTACGAAAACTATATGGACACAAAAGAGGGTGAGTTTCTCCCTGTAAAACACTGTATAGAAGGAACTTCAGGCCACGACATTTGCAGTGAACTTAAACCTTTTGAAAAAAATGCGAAAGAAATTTTTATCAAAAATACTTTTGGTTATAAAGATTTCCCAAAGTATCTTTCTAACTACGACAAAATAACTATCATAGGCCTTTGCACTGACATCTGCGTAGTAAGTAATGCAATACTCATAAAGGCATTCTACCCAGAAAAAGACATAATAATAGAAAAAAACTTATGTGCTGGAACAAATGTAGAAAACCACGATGCTGCATTAAAAGTTATGAAAGCCTGTCATATAGTAATTTCCTAATTGGTTTTTTACATTTGTATATATTTTGTCAAAATGTAAACTAACTTTAGTTTAATGGAATTAATTTAAATTTTTCATTTTTTCTTAATATTAAACTCTTGATTTTTTTTCTTTTTATGCTATCATAGTAAAGTATTATTTAAGGGAGGCATTTTAGGCATGAATATTACAGATGTAAGAATCAGAACAATGGAAAAGGAAGGCAAGATGAAAGCAATTGCTGCAATAACTATTGATGGAGTATTCGTAGTTCACGATATCAAAGTTATTGAAGGTGACAATGGTTTATTCATCGCTATGCCATCAGTAAAGAGAAAAGATGGAGAGTTCAAAGATATTGCTCATCCAATCAATTCAGAGACAAGAGAAATGATTCAAAAGACAATCATCGACAAGTACAATGAGGTACTTGCTGCAGGACCACAAACAGTTTAATAACTCATTGTCAGGTCTTAAAAATAGAGCGAGCCAATGGCTCGCTTTTTTTGAAAAAATTTTTTTATTATGTTATTATTACTATTATGATAAATCATGACGACACAATTTGTGCAATTGCTACGGCTCTTAGTCCTGCTGGCATTGGCATTATAAGAGTTTCTGGCGATAAGGCAATAGACATTGTCTCATCTATTTTTGTGAATAAAGATAGACATAAAATTGACATAAAAGAAACACACAAAATTTATTACGGATATATTTTCGATAGATCAAGTGATAGTTTTATTGATGAAGTTTTGGTTTTAACTATGCTTAAACCAAAATCTTATACAGCAGAAGATGTGGTGGAAATTCAATGCCACGGTAGCATACTCGTTCTTAAAAACATTTTAAACCTCGTGGTTAAAAACGGTGCAAGAATTGCAGAACCTGGTGAATTCACAAAAAGAGCTTTCTTAAATGGTCGTATCGATTTATCTAAAGCGGAATCCGTTTCTGACATCATCATGTCTAAAAATGATTATGCCTTAAAGGCAAGTTTCAATCAATTAAAAGGAAACCTCTCAGATAAAATAAATTCTTTTAGAGAAGAATTATTAGAGTCAACTGCTTTCATAGAAGCTTGCCTTGATGACCCAGAGCACATGTCTGTTGAAGGATTTAAACCAAAATTAAAAACTCAATGTGAAAATATTATTAACGAACTAACAACTATTATAAAAAATTATGACAATGGCAAACTCATAAAAGAAGGTATCAACACTGTAATTCTCGGTAAGCCAAATGTAGGTAAATCAAGTCTTTTAAATACTCTGCTAAATGAAGATAGAGCCATCGTCACAGACATTGCAGGCACTACTCGCGATACCATAAAAGAAAGTATAAATTTAAATGGCATTACTTTAAATATCATTGACACAGCCGGCATAAGAAATGAAGATAACGTTGATACAGTAGAAAAAATCGGAATTGATAAAGCAAAAACAGAAGCAGAAAATGCTGACCTGATAATTTTAGTTCTTGATTCATCAAAACCACTTGATAAAGATGACGAGGATCTAATCTCGCTCTATAAAACCCTAAACAAAAAAATAATAATTCTTAATAATAAATCAGATCTTTGCAATGGCGCTCGTATAACTCGCGCCTACGATACACATGCTGCAGAGGTGAGCTATGCGAGCCCGCTTTGTACGGGCGAGCTATGCGAGCCCCACATCAACTTCTCTACCAAAACAAAAGAAGGCTTACAAGAACTCATATCCACCATAGAAAAAATGTTCTTAAACAATGAACTCGACTTCAATAACGAAATCTTCATTTCTAACGAAAGGCAGCTCAACTCTATAAAAAATGCAAAAACTTCTCTTCAAAATGTTTTATCTTCCATAGAAAACTCCATGCCTGAAGACTTACTTACTATTGACCTATCTGATGCTTACACTAACCTTTCAAATGTTCTTGGCATAGAAGTTACAGATGATCTTATAAATGAAATTTTCTCAAAATTCTGTATGGGAAAATAATGAAAAAATAATCTTTTTTATTCCACTTTTTTATTTTACTGTTACTATTTTTATGCTATAATATAATTATTAAAATTTTTAAGAGGGGGACTTTTATGTCAGTAAATTTTTTAATTGTCGGCATTGTTGTTTTGTACTTAATTGTAATGCTCCTCATTGGTTACTATTCATCTAAATCTGTTAGTTCCAATGAAGACTTTATGGTTGCAGGAAGACGTCTTGGACCAATTCTTATGGCAGGTACTCTTGCAGCAACTGAAATCGGTGGAGGTTCTTCACTCGGTGTTGTTCAAAAAGGTATGAACCCAAGCTTCGGACTTAACTCTGCATGGTATATCATTGCTATGGGTCTTGCATTTGTATTTCTTACTTTCCTCGCACCAAAGATAAGAAACTCTATGGTTAAAACTGTTCCAGAGTATTTCCGTCGTCGTTATGGAAAAGCTGCTGGTGCTATCACAGCCATAATCATGTTTGTTCCACTTATCGGTCTTACAGCAGGACAATTCATCGCATCATCAGTTATCCTTTCAACTATGCTTGGTATTTCTTACCACACAGCAGTTATAATTGTTGGTATCGTAGTAACAATCTATGCTGTTATGGGAGGACTTTGGAGTGTTACTCTCACAGACTTCGTTCAAGTTTTTTTAATCGTGTTTGGTATGATTATCGCTATTCCATTTGCACTTAGTTTTGCAGGCGGTTGGGAAGCAGTTAAGGCAAATGTTGACCCATCAGCTCTTAAAATTGTAGGTCAAGGTCAAGGCTATGGCTGGAAATCTATCCTTTCTCTAACAATTATGTATATCGGAACATTCACAGTAGGACAAGAAGCTGTATCAAGATATTATGCAGCAAAAGATGGAAAAGCTGCTGTCCAAGGTTCTATATTAGCAGCAATCATCAATTTCGTGTTTGCATTTATCCCTGCTGTACTTGGCGTTATAGTTCTTGCTCTTATCAATATGGGTAAATTCTCTGAAGCAGAATTTGCAACTGTTGGTGCAAGATATGCTCTTCCAGTTCTTGCTATAAGAGTTATGCCATCAGTAATTTGTGCACTACTTTTTGCAGGAATTATTTCAGCAACTATGTCTTCAGCAGATTCTGACTTACTCGGTGCAGGTTCTATTTTTGCAAATGACTTATATAAAGCCATATTCAAGAAAGATGCAACAGATAAAGAAGTATTAAACTGCACTCGTGGTATGATGATAGTTGTAGGAGCTTGTTCTTTAATTCTTGCTTATTTTAATAACAACGACATAATCAATATCTTAACATTTGCATTTACATTAAGAGCAGCTGGAACTTTCTTCCCTTATGTTTTAGGACATTACTGGAAAGGCAGTTCTACAGTAGGAACTATCGCTTCTCTTATTGCTGGAACTATCGTAGTTGTAGGTATTGATACATTTAAATGGACATTATTTGGATATAAGTTTGAACAATCTATAGTTCCAGGACTTGTTGTTGCACTTGTTGCATTCTTAGTATTCTCTCTTATATTCCCACCTAAAGAGAAAACTACTGAATTAAAAGCTGAATAAAATATTAATAAAAAAGAGAACCTTTTCATTGGTTCTCTTTTTTTTATTATCTTTTATATTTTACTACGACATGTCTTTCTTTATCAAGCCCTACAGAAGTTGTCTCTATATTTCTCTCTTTTTGAAGAACTGAGTGTATAATTCTTCTCTCATAAGATGTCATTGGCTCAAACTCATAATCTTTATGTGATTTACGAACATTGTTTGCAACTGACTTTGCAAGAGACTCTAGCGTTTTATTTCTTTTATTTCTATAGTTTTCGCTATCAATTCTTATTCTTACTCTATTACTCTTTCCGTTATTAACAACTATGTTCACAAGGTGCTGAATTGCGTCAAGAGTTTGTCCATGTTTTCCGATTACTACACCCATTTTTTCGCCACTTATATTAAGGACGAGTGTATTTGCTTCAACATTTGCTGTATAACTCATATTAATTTCAGTGTTGAATTCTTTAAAAATAGGTGTTAAAAATTCTTTTGCTTCATTAAATACTTCCTCTGGGTCTCTTGTCATTTTTTCTTCTTTCTTAGAAAAACCTTTACTTGTAGAAACTCTTTCTGATTTAAACTCATATACCCCAGCCGCATTTTCAACTAGTTTTTCTTTTTTGTTTGCACTTTCTTTTTTGTAATTTTCTTCCTTGTCGTCTTTCTTATATGCCTCTATGATAAATGGCTTAGAGCCAATTCCAAGAAATCCTGAACTACCTGTCTGAACTACTTCATAAGAAATGTTATCACTTGTAGTTGCTAGTTCTATCATTGCATTATTTATAGCTTCATCAAGAGTTTCACCCTTTGCTTCTATTCTCATCTTTCTCTCCTATTTATTATTCTTTTCATTGTACTTTTTTACCATATTTGCTTTTGCAAATAATGAATCTGGATTCTGCTCATCTGCAAAATAATATTTGTCTGCATTTTCAATGTGTTGTTTTTGGCTATTTATCAGATCTTCTCTTTCCTTTTCTTTTCTTTCAATGTTCTCTTCCATCTTTTTAATATTATTTGCAGCTTGGGCTTCATTTATTGGTGGAAGACCTTTTTTTGCTCTCTTCTTATTTGCCTTCTCAATATTTTTCTTAATCATCTCATCCATATCGATGCCTTCAAGTTGTTTGTTGACAATAATCTGAGTTATAACCATAAATACAGATGTCGCTATCCAGTAAATACCAATACCTGTTGCAAATCCCCAACAGAACACCGCTGACATAATAGGCATCATGATATTCATTGAGTTCATTGTTTGCTGCATTGCGTCATTTTCATCATTTGCATTTACTTTGCTCTTATTCTGCTTTTGCATTAACAATATAGTTAAATACTGTGAAAGAGCTGCAAGAATTGGCACAAGAAGATATGGAGAAATTGCAAATCCCATTGCATTTGGTGCAGTTGAAAGATTTAATCCACAAAATGAGTTTGCCTGTTCTATTACTTCATATTGTGGCGTAACTAGACTTTGAATCTCAGTAGAAAAGTCTGAAATCAAACTTCCAAATTGAGTAGGGTTTAATTTGTATAAGAAATCAATAATAAGATTTTTTTGTGTCTCCCCCACCCCTTCAAAATTATGAAGTTGCTTTTCAAGACTTATAAGTTTATCTAAACCATTATTCTTATGAAAATCTGTTAATTTTTGTATTGCTTCTGAATCTGTAAGCAATGTATCTACTATATTCATAAACTTTTCTTTTATAGCAGGTACATATGCTGGTACATTCATTATTACTCTATAGAGAGCAAATATTATAGGCATTTGGATTAGAAGTTGCACGCAGCTTCCTGTCATAGATGTGCCGTACTTCTCATAAACAGCCTTTATCTCGGCCTGTTGAGCCATCATAGACTGTTGGTCTTGTTTTCCTTCATATTTTGACTGTATTGCCTTTATCTCAGGCTGAATAATCGCCATAAGCTTTGACGATTTCTGTTGCTTTACTGTGAATGGATATAAAATAAGTCTTGTGATAAGTGTGAAAATAATTATTGCGATACCTATATTACCTATTCCAACCTTATCAAGAGCTAGATATATTCCATTCATTAGATATCCAAATAATGTAGATATCGGTCCAAGCATTCCATCGTGAGCTGTTAAAAATAACATCTATCTATCCTCCTTTATGGTACAGGATCATAACCGCCTTTAGAAAAAGGATTACATCTAAGTATTCTCCAAAATCCGAGTGCACTGCCTTTTATCGCTCCGTGCTTTTCTATCGCCTCTATTGCATAATTAGAACAACTTGGTGTATATGGACATTTTGTAAAAAGCGAAAGAGTTGGAGAAATATATTTTTGATATAGTTTTATAAAATATATTAATACTTTTTTCATGTAATTCTACGATTGTTGTAAGATCCCGTGTTTTTTACACAATTTTAAAAAATCATCTTTCAATTTAAAAAACTCCACTTTGTCAGACCCTACTCTTAAAACAATTATCATATCTATTCCTTTTTCAATGTTTTCAATATTTTCTCTAAATATTTCTCTTATTCTTCTTGTAAGAGTGTGTCTCACTACAGAGTTTCCAACTTTATGTGATACAGAAATCCCAAGTCGGTTACTTTCCACATCACTGTTTTTCGAAATATACATTACAATATTTTTTGTAGCAAAAGATTTCTTTTCGTCGTACACTTTTTTAAAATCACAATTTTTTTTAATTGAATGTTTCATTCCGCAAATAAAAATGGTCACTTATGCGCGACCAAGATTTAAAAGTTATACTGTTAACTGTTTTCTACCTTTAGCACGTCTTGCAGATAATACTTTTCTTCCATTTGCTGTGCTCATTCTTGATCTAAAGCCATGAACTTTAAGTCTTTGTCTCTTTTTTGGTTGAAGTGTCATTTTAGCCATATTCATCTACCTCCTATTATTATTTTAGGGCAACTAAACCCTTTGGCATTTTTTGCCTTTAAAATTGTGTAAAATCCTAAAAATTATAGTAATTTTTGGCTTTTTTGTCAACATTAAAAGTAACTATTTTAGAGTGTTGATAAAATGTTAATAACTTATAATTGTTTCTCCTTTTCTTCCATAATATTTTATATGTTTGTGTATTTTTAATTTTTGTTAATTTTCCACCGGAATTTGTTAAAAAAAATGAGTTTTCCACCAACTTTTGCCTTGAAAAATATCTCTTTTTAATATATAATAGCCTAGAAATGTCTAAAAACTTTGAAAAATTAAGCTCTAACTGGAACCATTTATTACTTCAAATGAAGGATGATTTTGAAATTAGCGACCATGTATTTCAAGCTTTCATAAAAGATGTATTAAAACCAGTAAAACTTGAGAAAAATACACTTTATATAGAAGTTCCTGAAGAAGGTTATATTAGCTTTTTACAAAATCGCGTTCTTTCTCAGTTAAGAATCGCTGTTTCACACGAAACTGGCATATCTACTGAAGATTTAGAGATTATTTTTAAGGCTAAAAACTCTTCTCTTAAAAGAATAAGAGATGAAAATGAGGATTTTGTTTCTCTTCTCAAAGCATCTGGGATAAATGACCCACTCAATACTTTTGAAAACTTTGTTCAAGGTCAATCCAATGCCATTGCTTATGCTACAAGTATAGCTGTAGCAGAACATCCAGGAGAAAATTATAATCCTTTATTTTTATTTGGAAAGACGGGTCTTGGAAAAACTCATCTTATACAAGCAATTGCTAATTATGCTCTAAAGAAAAATCCAAATTTAAACATTTTATACACAACTTGTGAGAAATATGTCCAGGAATTTGTTAATAGTATTCAAAAAAACACTATTACCGACTTTAAAAACAAATATAGATCTGTTGATATCTTGTTAATAGATGATATTCATTTACTCGCAGGAAAGCAACAATCTCAAGAGGATTTCTTTAATACATTTAATGCTCTTCATGAAAATAAGAAACAAATAGTATTAACATCTGATAAACCTGTAAAAGAACTTGGAAATGATATTGAAGAAAGGCTTAAATCAAGGTTTTCTTGGGGTACAACATGCGAATTATATCTACCTGATTATGAGACAAGAATAGCAATTCTTCGTAAAAAAGAAGAAAATAGACACCCTGAATTTAAAGTAGATAATGAAGTTATAAAATATATTGCACAAAATGTAAAATCAAATATAAGAGAACTTGAGTCTGCATTAAATAATATTATTTTATATTCAAAAATAATAAAAAAGCCTGTAGATATAAATCTAGCAAAAGAAAGACTTACAGATATTAAAAATAAAGATGAAAAAAAATTAACACCAGATAGAATTACTAACATTGTTTGTGAGTATTTTGGAGTAAATATATTAGATATCTGTGGCCCAAAGAGAAATAGGGAGTTTGTTTATGCAAGAGATATTGCTATATATTTATGTAGAGATATGATAAAAGATATAACACAGGAAAAAATTGGTGAATTTTTTAATAGAGATCACAGTACTGTTATTAATTCTTGTCAAAAAATAGAAAATAGATTAAAAAATGAAGAAGAGTTAAACGAAAATATAAAAAATATAAAAGAAAAAATGTTATTATAAAATATTAATTAACAAGTTTTATTTTAAAAAAGTGTTTAATTAATAATGGTTTTAAAAGTTTTTAACATATTAACAGCACTAATAATAATAATAAATAAATATAAATAATAAAAAGGAGCTTTATGAAAATTTCAGTAAAAAAAGAAGAGTTTTTAAAATCTCTAAATATTGTTAGTAAAGCGTTAAAAAAAGGAAATTTATATCAGATTTTAGATTGCGTTTTAATTGATGCATCTAAAAATAAAATTATTTTAACCTGCCAAGATGGAAAAGAAATAACAATTAAAAATGAAACAGAAGGAACAATAATAGAAAAAGGTATTGCCGCAATAGATGGTTTTTATTTAATGGATTTAATAAGAAATATGCCAGAAAATAGTGAAATAGAAATAAATGTAAATAATAATAGAGATTGTTTAATAACCTGCGGTGAAAATATAAAATATGAAATACAAGCAAAAGATGAAACAACTTATCCAAATATAACATCAGTAAATAAAGAAAATAAGATTTTATTAAATGAATTAAAAATAAAAAAACTTATAGAAAAAACAATTTTTTCATATGATAAAAATTTTGATTCATCAAATATAATTTTGAAAGGTATTTATTTTAATGTAAATAAAGAGAAAATCACTGCTAAATCAATGGATGGATATATAATATCAATTGTTAATGAAGTAATAAATGACAATAATGGAAAATACGAAACAATTATTCCAGGATCATCACTAGAAGAATTAAATAAACTTATAAAAGGTGAAGTAAATAAAGATGTTTATATATATTTCAATGATAAAAATGTTGCATTTGAATTCAATAATACTTTATTTACATCTATAATTATTCCAAATAATTATATTGATACAGATAGAATATTTAATATTGAATACTCTACAAAAGTTAATATTGATAGAAATGAGTTTTTAGAAAGTTTAATAAGATCTAAATCAGTATTAAGAGAAAATGAAAATAAACCAGTAATATTAGATATAAAAGATGATTATATGGATATTAGTTTAAATACTTTAGCTGGTGGCTCGTATGAAAAGATTGATATAAAAAGAACAGGTAAAGATTTAATGATTGCATTTAATGCAAATTATTTAATAAAAGTTTTAAGTGCTATTGATGACCAAAATATAAATTTATATTTTTCTGGTTCTAAAAACCCTATAATAATTAAAGATAAACAAGAAACATATTCATTTTTACTAACACCAGTTAAAATTTAAAATGTTTTAAAATATATTTTTATTATAAATATATTAATAAAAAATTTATTTATAAGTTTAATAGCTTAAGTAAATTATGTATATAAAAACTTTAAAATTAAAAAACTATAGAAACTATGAAGAAATAGAAGTGAATTTTGACCCAAAAATAAATATAATTTATGGAAATAATGCTGCAGGTAAAACAAATCTTTTAGAATCAATATATATATGTTCTACTTCAAAGTCGCATAAAAACACAAAAGAAAATGATATAATAAATTTTAATAAAAATGAGTCACATATAAAATTAATTTTTAATAGAGGTGAACAACCTCTAGATAAGAGTTCAATAAGCTCTAAAAATGAAATTATTGATATTCAATTAAATAAAGACTCAAAAAAAGGTGTAGCAAAAAACGGAATAAAAGTTGAAAAGTTGTCAGAATTTTTAGGTTTTTTTAATGTTATAATGTTTGCACCAGAAGATCTTAATATTATAAAAGACGGACCAGTAATAAGAAGAAAATTTTTAGATATACAATTAAGTCAAATAGATAAAATATATGTGAACTTAATACAAAACTATAATAAAACATTAAACCAACGAAATGCATTACTAAAAGATATTTATAAAACAACAGGCAAAAACAGACAAGATTTAATATCAATACTTGACACATATGATGAACAAATGGTTGATTACGGTTTAGAAGTAATAAAAAAAAGAAGTGAAAATATAAAAGAAATAGCAAAAAAAATTTACAACATCCATCTATTAATAAGCGATAATAAAGAAAAACTTATTGTGGATTATGAAAACGACATTACAGGACCTAGTGAATTAAAAAGGGAGAGTTTTAATAGCCCAAAAGAAATATATTTAAAGAAATTAAAAGAAACCCGCGATATCGATATTAAAAACCAATATACTATGATAGGTCCCCATCGAGATGATATAAGTTTTAAAGTTGAAGATAAAGACATAAGAAAGTTTGGATCTCAGGGACAAAAAAAGACAACAGCAATTAGTTTAAAACTTTCGGAGTTAGAGATGCTAAAAGAAAAAATAAATGACACACCAGTTTTACTTCTTGATGATGTTTTTTCAGAACTTGATGAAAATCGTCAGAAACTTCTTGTGACAAACCTAAAGGGAATTCAAACAATAATAACTTGTACGGGTATAAAGAAAAATATATTTGATTTATTAAAGCCTGAAAAAGTATTTAGTGTTGCTGATAATAAAGTAATAGATAAAACAAATTTGAAAAATTAAAAAATAAGGGCTATTATTAAAGCTAAAAAATGGAAAACATAGAAAAACAAAATTATAGTTCGGAGCAGATCCAAGTTCTTGAAGGACTGGAGGCGGTTCGTAAAAGACCTGGTATGTACATAGGGTCAACCAACGAGCGAGGTCTTCATCATATAGTATACGAGATAGTAGATAATTCAGTTGATGAAGCACTTGCTGGTTTTTGTAATGAAATAACAGTAACTATAGAAAGTGATAACTCTATAACGGTTCTTGATAATGGTAGAGGAGTACCTGTTGATGAAAAAAAGGGAACCGGAAAATCAGCACTTGAAATTGTATATACAGTTCTTCATGCGGGTGGAAAATTTGGCGGCGGAGGATATAAAGTATCAGGTGGACTTCATGGTGTAGGAGCATCCGTCGTAAATGCTTTGTCAAAAGAATTAACTGTAAAAGTTTATAGAGATGGAAAAATTTATTCTCAGAGTTATAACATTGGAAAACCAATAAATAAAGTTGAAGTAATAGGTGAATGCGAAAAAGATAAACATGGTACAGAGGTTCACTTTGTCCCTGATGATACAATATTTGAAACAACGGTTTATAATTATGATACATTAAAAACGAGACTTAGAGAGACAGCTTTCCTTACGAAAGGTTTAAAGATAAATTTAATTGATAAAAGGGAAGGAAAAGAAAAAGAAAAAACATTTCACTATGAAGGTGGCATAAAAGAGTTCGTAGAATTTATGAATAAAGGAAAAACTCTTGCCTATGATAAAGTCTTTTACTGTGAAGGAACAAAAGAAAACATACTTGTCGAAGTAGCTCTTCAACACAGCGAAGAGTACCAAGAGTCAATTTATTCATTTGTAAATAATATAAATACACCAGAAGGAGGAACACATTTAACCGGATTTAAAAACTCTCTTACAAAAGTAATAAATGATTATGCAAAAGAACACAAGTTTTTAAAGGAAAATGATGAAAATCTTTCAGGTGAAGATATAAGAGAAGGTCTTACTGCAATCATATCTGTAAAAGTAGAAGACCC
This sequence comes from uncultured Clostridia bacterium, assembly GCA_947303805.1. GTDB lineage: Bacteria > Bacillota > Clostridia > Lachnospirales > Lachnospiraceae > UBA3633. Next base: position 140,927 of record CAMYZE010000001.1, read on the forward strand.
ACAATTTGAAGGCCAAACAAAACAAAAACTTGGTACGAGTGAAGCACAATTTGCAGTACAGTCAGTATTATCTGATAACTTCAAATATTTCTTAGAGCAAAATCCAAATATAGCAAAGTCAATTTGTGATAAATCAATTTTAGCGAGAAAGGCAAGAGAAGCAGCGCGTAAGGCAAGAGATTTAACGAGAAGAAAATCTGCACTCGAAGGTGGAGGACTCCCAGGAAAACTAGTTGATTGTAGCGAGAGGGATGCAAGTAAATGCGAGATATTTATAGTTGAGGGAGACTCAGCGCTTGGGCCGGCAAAAGATGGACGAGATAGTAAATATCAGGCGGTTATGCCTCTTCGTGGAAAAATTTTAAATGTTGAAAAGGCAAATGAACAAAAGATGTATGAAAATGCTGAAATCACAGGAATGATTACAGCTTTTGGCACAGGAATAAAAGACGAGTTTGATATAAGTAAACTTCGATATGATAAGATAATTATAATGACTGATGCCGATGTAGATGGAGCTCATATTGCGACACTCATGCTTACATTTATTTATAGATTTTTACCGGGACTTATAAAAGAGGGACATGTGTATCTTGCTCAGCCGCCACTTTTTAAAGTCTCAAAGGGAAAAAAATTCTACTATGCATATTCAGACGCAGAAAAAGATGAGAGAGTTAAAGAACTTGGTGAAGATGCTGATGTATCAAGATTTAAAGGTCTTGGTGAAATGGACACAGAACAACTTGCAGAAACAACCATGGACCCAGAGACAAGAGTACTTCTTAGAGTAAACATGAATGATGATGCAGCATCAGAACTTGATCTTACATTTACAACTCTTATGGGAGACGAAGTAGAACCTCGTCGTATCTTCATAGAGGAAAATGCTAAGTATGTGCAAAATTTAGATGTTTAAAAAAGAGGAAAAAATGGAAAAGAAAACGAATTTAAAAACAAGTATAAGAACTACCACTCACCCAGCAATAATAATTGCGGCAGGTCTAGCAATAATTTTATCAATTATAAGCATTGTTAGAACTTCAAGTTTTTATAAAACAAGAGCAGAAGAATCAATAGTTGCAGAAGACATTTCATACAATGTCTATATTGGTTTAACTGATAAGAATCAAAACAGACAAATTATTGATGATGCAGTTGCATTAGAAATAGTTAAAACAATATGCATTAACCGCAATGCATCTTATACAATTTATAATGCAAATGGTGGATATAAGGAAGATGGAATTATTCACACAGAAAAAACTCTAGTTCTTGAGATGGATAGAATTACTGAAGAAACTCTCAAAGAAATTATCAATGATATAAAGAGAAGATTAAATATAGGATCAGTAATGGTATTAAAACAAGCAGCGGAAGTTTTTGACTATTAATAAAATATTAATTAATGGAACCAAATGTATACGACAAAATTAAAGAAGTAGATTTAAAGAAAACGATGGAGAATAGTTATCTTGACTATTCTATGTCGGTAATTGTTTCACGAGCTCTTCCTGATGTGAGAGATGGACTTAAGCCAGTTCAGCGACGTATTTTATATGCTCTTCAAGCTCTAGGTGTAACCCCAGATAAAAAAACAAAGAAGTGTGCAACTATAGTCGGTGAGACAATGGGTAAATATCACCCACATGGAGATTCATCAATTTATGGTGCACTTGTAGGTATGGGGCAACCATGGAACTATAGAAAAGTTTTAATAGACAAGCAAGGTAACTTTGGATCAGAAGATGGAGATGCACCAGCTGCTATGCGTTATACAGAAGCAAAGATGTCAAAGATGGCAGCGTGGATGCTTGATGGTATAAATAAAGATGAGGTAGATTTTGTACCAAATTTTTCAAATGAATACGAAGAACCTGTTGTGCTTCCTGCTAGATTTCCAAATTTACTTGTAAATGGAACCACAGGTATAGCTGTAGGAATGGCTACAAACATACCTCCTCATAATTTTACAGAAGTAGTAAATGCAGTTATAAAAATAATAGATGACAAAATAAACGAAAAAGAACCAACGATTGACGAGATACTTGAGATAATACAAGGACCTGATTTTCCGACAGGCGCTCAGATACTTGGCAAAAAAGGAATCACAGATTATTTAACAACTGGTAGAGGAAAAGTTAAGATAAGAGCAAACTGCGAAATAGTACCAGATGAAAAAGGCAAACAAAAAATCGTTGTTCACGATTTACCATATCTTGTTCATAGATCAGAACTTATAGCAAAAATAGCTGAACTTGTAAAAGATAAAAAGATAGAAGGCATAACCCATGTCCTTGATGTATACGGAAAGAAAACAAGCGATAAGATTGAGATAACTTTAAGAAAAGATGCACCAGCAAATATAATTTTAAATCAGCTTTATAAGATGACAGAACTTCAATCAAGTTTTTCTGTCATAATGCTTTGCATTGTAAATGGTGAGCCAAAGACTTTAAATATCCTACAGATGCTTTTGGAGTTTTTGAAGCATCAAGAAATAGTGGTGACAAGAAGAACTAAGTTTGATCTTAAGAAGGCAGAAGACAGAGCCCATATTGTTGAAGGTCTTCTTAAAGCAATAAGCATAATTGACGAAGTTATAAAAACTATAAGAGAGTCAGCCGATGCAAATGAAGCGCAAAGTAAACTTATTTCCAAATTTGGATTTACTGATAAGCAAGCAGAGTCTATCGTAGAGATGAGGCTTAAAGCTCTTACTAATCTTGAATCAACAAAACTACAAGATGAATTAAAAGATTTACAAGAGAAAATCACCTACTATAAAAGCATTTTAAATGACAATAAAAAATTACTTAGTGTCATAAAAGATGAACTTGTTGAGATGGAAAAGAAAGAGCACGATGAGAGAAGCACAAAAATAGTTGACGATAAAGAGGACAAAGAGTTTAAAGCAGAAGAACTTATAGTAGAAGGTGATTTGGTAATTACCATGTCTCACCTAGGGTACATAAAGAGTATGGACCCAGATACATTTAGAAAACAAGGTCGAGGAGGAGTCGGAGTAAAAGGAATGACAACTATAGATAACGACTTTGTCCAAGATGTATTTATGACTACAAAACATTCAACTCTTATGTTTATAACAAATCAAGGAAGAATGTATCAGATGAAGGGCTACGAAGTTCCGGAAGGTGGAAGGACAGCAAGGGGTACAGCTATAGTTAATATACTTAAATTAAAAGAGGGAGAAAAAGTAACAACAGGTATTGACAATAAAGAGTGGAGTGCAGAAAAATATTTGTTATTTGCAACTAAAAATGGATTAATAAAGAAAACAAAACTTTCAGAATTTGAATCGGTTCGTCAAAACGGTCTAAAAGCCTTAAATATAAAAGATGGTGATGAGTTAATAGCAGCAAAAATCACAAATGGAAATGATGACATTTTCCTTATCACAAAACAGGGTCTTTGTATGAGGTTTAACGAAGATAGTCTTCGAGATATGGGAAGAACCGCAGCAGGTGTAAGAGGTATAAAAGTAAAAGAAGGCGACGAACTTATAGCAATGCTTGTATCAAATGAAGGAAAAGAACTTTTACTTGTAACAGATAACGGTGTAGGAAAGAGAACAGACGCCGAAGAATTTTCAACTAAAGGCCGTGGCGGAAAGGGTATGATCTGCTATAAGCCAAATGAAAAAGCGGGAACGCTAGTGGGAGCAGAACTTGTAAATGGCGATGAAGATTTAATGATTATAAATGAAAAGGGACTTGTTGTAAGAACTCCTATGAAAGATATAAGACTCATGGGAAGAAGTGCAGCGGGAGTACGCATAATGAGGAGCGATGAAGATGCCAAAGTAACGAGCATCACGAAAATAAAACCATAAGGAGAAAAAAATGAAAAATTATTTTGATTTTAAAGGACAGGTTGCTGTAATAACAGGTTGTTCGACTGGACTAGGTGTACAAATGGCAAAAGCACTTGCTAATCAAGGTTGTAACATTGTTGCTCTTGCAAGAAGACAAAACCTTGTTGAAGAAGTTGCAAATAATATTAAAAAGGATTATGGTGTCGATGCTATAGGTGTGACTTGCGACATTACAAATACAGATCAAGTAAAAGAAGCTATAAAAAAAGTAATGGACAAGTTTGGAAGAATTGATATTTTAATAAATAATGCAGGGACTGGCGCCGTAGCACCAGCAGAAGATATCACAGATGAACAATTTTATAATGAATTAAACATAGACTTATTTGGAGCATTCCGTATGGCAAGAGAAGTTGCTAAGGTAGCAATGATTCCAAAAAAGTATGGAAGAATAATAAACATTGCTTCAATGTATGGATTAGTTGGAAATAAAATAGCGCCTTGTAGCCCATATCATGCAGCAAAAGGCGGAGTTGTAAATATGACAAGAGGACTCGCTTCTGAGTGGGGAAAATATAATATTACTGTAAATGCTATTTGCCCAGGATATTTTTATTCTCCTCTTACAAAAGAAACACTTGATAGTGATTTCTTCCAATCAAATGCAAAAACTATGATACCACTTGAAAGATATGGTAATGAGGGCGAACTAGATACAGCAACACTATTCTTATCATCAAATATGTCAACATATGTTACAGGTGTATGCCTTCCTGTAGATGGTGGATACACAAGCATGTAAAATACATATGGGCGAGTTTTAAGAGCTATGTGCCGTATGGGCGAGTTTTAGGAGCCCGAAAAATTATGGAATATAAGAATTTAACAATTGAAAACTTTTTAGAAAAATTAGGAAGCAGCGACTCAATGCCTGGTGGCGGAGTCGCTTCGTCTTTAGTTGCAGCAAACGGCATAAGCCTTACACTTATGGTTTGCAACCTTACAATTGGAAAAGAAAAATATAAAGAGTTTGAAGAAAAAGTTATAAAAGTCAAAAACGAAGCAGAAGAATTAAAGTTAAAGTTTTTAGAACTTATGGATAAGGATGCAGAGACATTTAAAATAATGGAAAAAGTATTTGCGATGCCAAATACTAGTGACGTAGAAAAGAAAATTAGAAAAGAAAAAATGAAAGAAGCTTGTAAAACATGTTGTATTGTACCAAAAGAAGTTATAGAAAAAGCCCTTCGCGCAATAGAAATAACAAGTAGTATATATGGCAAATCAAATAAGTCTGCTGAATCAGATTTAAGAGTTGCCAATATTTTACTTAGGTCAGCGGTAGAAGGTGCATGGCAGAACATATTAATAAATTTAAAATATATTGATGATGATAAATTTATTGAAGAATACAATGATTTTGGAAGACGGGTAATGAAATATGTATAAACCTCAATCTAAAAATTTAATGGTTCTTTATATTTTAAATATTCTTAAGGAGTATTCTGACGAAGAGCATAGACTTTCTCAAGAAGAGATTAGAGACTTGCTTGAAAAAGAATACGATATGAAGGTGGACAGAAAATCAATCAAGAGAAACCTAGAAAATCTAAGAGCTGAAGGATATGAGATAAATAGCACAGCCTTAGTTAGAGGAAGTGGAAAAAAACAAAACGAAATCAATACAGACTATTATATTGAAAGTGATTTTGATGACTCAGAACTAAGATTTTTAATAGATGGTTTAATTTTTTCAAAATATGTTCCATCAACTCAATGTGAGGATTTGGTTAATAAACTAAAGGGTTTAACAAGTAAATATTTTAATCCAAGAATAGAATTCATCCAGTCATTAAAAGATGATAGAAAAATGAACAAAGAAATATTTTATACAATAGGTGTTCTTGATGAAGCTATAAGAGAAAAGAAAAAAGTCAATTTCAATTACTGTGCTTATGATATAGACAAAAAATTAAAACCTAAAAAAGATAAAGAAACGGGTAAAAATAAAGAGCATATAGTAAATCCTTATTATATTATAGCCGCGCAAGGTAGATATTATCTCTTATGTAAATATGATAAATACGAAGATTCAGCAAATTTAAGAATAGATAGAATTCAGAATATAGCAATATTAGATGAACCTATAAATCAAAAAGCAGTAAAACCAGATTTGCCAAAACATATGTTAGAGCATCTCTATATGATGTCGGGAGAGTCTGGGCTTGTAAGTTTTGATTTTAAGAAAGAAATATTAAATGATGTCATAGACTGGTTCGGTACAGATATTATTCTACAAGAAAAGAAAAACGGCATAGTGAATGCGCATGTAACTGTAAACTATGAGTCAATGAAATTCTGGGCTATGCAATACGGTGAAAATGTGACAGTGCTATCGCCAAAGAGTCTGGTTGATAAGATTAAGAAGTCAATAAAAGCAATAAGCAAAAATTATAAGTAAAATATTTAACTAAGAAAGAATTTGCCCCAAGCTGGGGCAAAATTCAAAAAGTCCCCAAAAAGGGGACTTTTTAAGTGTTTTTGATAATTTTAAATTACTTAGTCTACTTTTTTAGGTAGTACAAGGAACCAAAGAACGAAGCCAAAGATAGCACTTATATAGCTTAATACGGCACTATCATAAGTTGGGTCAACTTTTTTAATACCTTCGTGATGGCAAAAACCAAGACAAACAACATTTATAATAAGGCTTAAAAAGTTACCAACAAATGGCACAAAAGCAACAATATATGTTATTACCCACCACCATAAAAAGACCTTCTTTTCTATTTCAAATTCACCAAATTTGAACACAGGTCCGCAGGTTAAATCAGCAAGAATATAAAGTCTATAAAAAGGAATCCAAGCATATCCTGGATGAGCATAGCCATAGGCTTTAAATATTTTTTGATAACTTAGTGCAGTTAAAGCATAGAATAGTAATAAAAGAATGAAAGAAAAAGCACCAAAACCAAGAACTAAACTTATAATTTCACGATTTGACATAAACACCTCTTCATAATTAAATTCTAATACTTAATTTTAACATTTATTTTTAAATATATCAATATGACTTTCTATCTGTACTACCAATACCACCATTTCGTTTATTACTTACTTCATCATCAGTAGTTATGAAATAAGGAAGGAAGATACCTTGAGCGATACCATCGCCCTTTTTTATTTCTAAAATCTTGTCACCTAGATTAGTAAACTTTATAAATATGTGTCCTTCATTATCAGAATTATAATAATCACTATCAATAATTCCAACTGTGTTATCAAGTATAAGTCTATATTTAAAACCAAGAGATGAACGCGGATAAATCATTAACACTACATCTTCATCCATCTTACATCTTATACCAGTTGGCATTTTTATAGTTTCTTTTGGTTTTAATGTAAAATCAACTGGACTTTTGAAATCATATCCCGCAGATCCTATAGTTGCTCTCTTAGGTAAAATCAAATCCTTATATGTTGTTTCAATCTCAGATTTAATCTTTTCATCATCACTTTTAACTATTTTAAAAGTATCAATAAAAGAATCAAAAAACTGTTTATAACTTACTATTTCAAATTTTGCTACATTTCGCATATTTACCTCACAATAATATTGTTGAAAATTAAACAAAAGTTGTAATATGTCAAACAATATGTTATAATAAAAAAAATAAAATGTAAAGGGGGATTATTATGAAAATAAGTGCACCAAAGCAAGGTACATACTTTGTTTCATTAGCTTTACTCATAGTAGGTATCGTTGCAAGATTTGTGGCAATACCATTCTTAACAGCAAATTGTTTTTGGGTAGTGGTAGTTGCAGCAGTTATCCTTGTAATAGGATGTAGTGTTAAAGGATTTTAAGAAAAAAGCACTCGTGTCTCCGAGTGCTTTTTTGATAACTAATTGAAGTGGTTATCAAGCCACACATAGATTAGGAAAAATTAATGATTTTTATTTTTCTTTCTTATCTCTGCAATTTCTCTAATTAAGTTGGCTGACTTTTCCCAACCAAGACATGGGTCTGTAATAGATTTGCCATATACACCGTCATCAACCTTTTGATTGCCGTCTTCTATATAAGATTCTATCATAAGACCTTTTACGAGATTGTTTATTTTTTCATTTTCTCCCATTGAGTGCAGAACCTCTTTAGCAATTCTAATCTGTTCTAAATATTTCTTTCCACTATTTGAGTGGTTGCAATCTATTATCACTGCTGGGTTTATGAATTTTTCTTTGTCGTAAATATTTGCAAGTATATTTAGTGTCTCATAGTGATAATTTTCATGTGACTCACCATGATGGTTTACATAACCTCGAAGTATAGCATGGGCGAGAGGATTTCCTTTTGTGGTTGCTTCAAAACCTCTATAGATGAAAGTATGCGATGCCTCAGCGGCTTTTATAGCATTAAGCATAACTGAAAAATCTCCTGATGTAGGATTTTTCATACCGACAGGGATATCAATGCCGCTAGCTGTAAGTCTATGCTGTTGATCTTCTACAGATCTAGCTCCTACAGCGACATAAGATAGTAAATCTGAAAGGTAGCTATGATTTTCAGGGTATAACATTTCATCAGCACACGAAAAACCAGTTTCTGTTAGTGCTGTAAGGTGCAGCCTTCTTATGCCAATAATTCCTTTAAGCATATCTGGAGCTTGATTTGGATCAGGCTGATGCAACATTCCTTTATATCCTTCACCAGTAGTTCTTGGTTTATTGGTGTAGATTCTAGGTATAATTACAAGTTCATTTTTTACGATCTCTTCATCTGCGACATTGCGAAGTCTTTTAATGTAATCAATAACAGCATCTTCTCTATCAGCAGAGCAAGGACCAATAACTAATATGAACTTATTAGATTCTCCAGTAAAAACCTTACGAATTTCTTCGTCATTAGCTTTCTTTTTTGCAGCAAGATCCTCTGGGACAGGATACATACTTTTAATTTCCTGAGGTGTAGGAAGCTGCCTATTAAATGTAATATTCATCTTTTCTCCTTTTGTATATGAGTATGGTAAGTTTATACGAACTCTGAATTTATTAATTTCATTGTTGATATGTTTATTTAATTATAACAAAAAGAACAATAAAAAACTATATTTAGTATACAATATATTTCTAAACCACATCTTAATACATTTTTAATACTTAGAAATCCATTATGTTTGTTAAAGTTCAATAAATTTGGTATAATATAATTATAATTACATATAATATGAGACTTTTTATTTATGTTCAGAGAGGGGGAACAAAATGAAAAATGTTAAATATTACAAACTATGGGGACTCTTAAGAAAGAAAGTGAGCGAGGTACTCATAGTTTCTTTAATTGCAATGAATTTGACACATATTAACACTTTTGCTGCAGAAAGAAAGTTTAATTTTGTGCAAGAGATTGAAATAACCGATTCGTTAATAGATGATGATATGTTTTATATCCCTCACAAGAATTTATTAGTCAATGAAGATGATAATGATAGAAAACATGTGTTTAAAGTAATTAGAAAAGGAAATGCTGAAAAAGCAGAAAAGGTAAAGCTTACAATGGTAGATGTCTCTGCCAAGTATGACAGAGATTATAGTATAAGAGTAATAGATAAAATGTTCTTTAAAGAGAATGTTCAGAATAAACATGTGTCAAAAACCATAGATGAATACATGAGAAGTAACGATTTTGAAGAATATAATTATTCTGATGCTGTAATTGATGGCTCTATTAATGACGATAATATAATGTCAGACGATGAGAAAAACAACTATGAATTATCTGATGAAGAAAAAGATGAATTAACAAATAATGCAAAAAATATATTTGAAGAATATGGCATAGAAAACGATATTAAAAAGATTGATGATTTAGGAGAAGAGCCAGAAGAAGATATAGAAACAGAAGATAATAGTTTAACAGAAGAAAAGACAACAGAGAAGATAGAGACAACAGAAGAAAAAGTTGAAGAAACAGAAACAAGTGTAGCAGAAACAATAGGTGGTTTCACAAATTCAGACGAAGAGTCAAAAATAGAAGAAATAAAAGAAGAAGAGACAACGATTGAAGAGCAGAAAGCAGAAGAACAAACGAACGAAGAAGAATCTTTAGAAGAGCAAATAGAGGAAACAAATATTGAAGAAACAACTTTAGAAGAGCAAACGACAGAGGAAACAACTATAGAGGAGTCAACAACAGAAGAAGCAACAGAAGAAGAACAAACAACAACTGAAGAAGAGCAAACCACAGCCGAAGAGCAATCAACAACAGAGGAACAAACTACAACTGTAGGGGAGAGTGCTGCGAGCTCAGAGAAAGAAGTAAAAGAAGAGACCACAACTGTAGGAGCGAGTTCTACGAGCCCAGAAGAGTCGACAGTAGCCTCATATTCAGAAATCATTTACGGCGATGAAACGGTAGAGTTTGAGACAGTAGTTTCAACTAACTCAACTTTATCTATGAGAGATGTTTATGAGATGACAACAGGCAAAAAGAGTGACAAAGTACGTATAAAGCCAGATAGAAACCTTAATGAATTTTTGCCAAATAAAAACTCCCTAGATGATTTGGCATATATGAATGACAGTATAGCAACTGTGCAAGAAGAACTAAAGTCTGCATATGTAATTTTAGAGTTTAAAGCTGGACAAACAGAAAAATTAATTGAGATAAGTATTAAAAATGATAATAAGTATAGAGGAAAAAGACAGGTTGGATTTAATCTATCAAGCGTAGATGATAGTATTGTGTCTGGACAATATTCAAGTCTAACAGTTCAAATTGAAGACGATGAAGAAGTTGAACCAACATATATAAATTTTGTTGACACAGAGTTTAAACCGCAAGATGGCTATGTCACTGTAACAATAGAGAGAAGCGGTGATTTATCAAGCGTAGCAACTTGTATGATAGACACCGAAGATATAACTGCAGTAGGAGGACGAGACTACTCAAAAGTTCACGCAAAATTAGTTTTCGGACTTGGTATTAATGTTCGTAAAGTTAAGATACCAATAGTATCATATTTTGCAAAAAATAGCCTAACTTTCAAATTAAAATTACAAGAGCCTGCAGGTGCTTTAATTGGAGATAAAGGAACAGCGACTTGTACTATAAAGAGGACAGATAAGAGTTTTAAACAAGTAGAAGAAAAATTATCAAAAGAACTGGGTCAAGATTTTGAAAAAGAGCTTGGAGCAAACGAAGAAGTAGCAGCAACTTTTGATGACAAAATTTTAGGCGCAGGATCAACTGATGATATTGATATGAACTCAACCTTGACTGGAGAAAAATATAAGTTATCTGAAGATTTAGTATGGGCAAGAGACAGTGAATTAAACGACAATTCTTATCATTATTTTATAGATGATGGTTATGGATTTAAAGCATATTTTGAAAACCATAGCGTTGATGCTGAAACAGCTTGGGGTCGTTGGTATCTTGATGTGCCTGATGGTGGACATTATACAAAAGATATTAGCGGTTTACAAATGGAATGGTCTTGTAATAGAGACAATGCTGATATATTGATTAATCATTGGTACCAACCAAAAGGAAGTTCTTCAGCTTGGTATTACGAGATGTATGATAAAAATAGAAGACATTTTGATCACGAGATAAGAAATCTCTATTTTGCTAAGCAAACATATTCACCGATAGCTGTTTATTTTAAGCTTACAAGATATGGCGGGATGTGGAGAAAGAGTCCAACCTTAACTATTCATTCTATAAAACCTATATGGAGAATGTATAACATTTCACTTCTTGATAGTGTTGTTCCTGAACTTGTAGATGCAAATGGTAATAAAACAACTGTTAATGATTATTCAAGATATACGACAGTTTCTATAGATGGTGCAAAAACAGATGGAACAGGTGTAGCATATCGTGGAAAAACAACAACCATAAAACTTGACAATACTATCAATAACCCATTTTATATTAAAGCACTTTATATTAAAAATACATCAACTGGTAAATCTGAACTCGTAGCAAAAAATGATGATACAAGCGCCACAACTATTTCATACAAGATGGATGCAGAGTTTGCGGTAAAGTATGATCCTTATGTTGAGCTAATAGAAAAACAAGGTGGAGGTTGGAACGGTAGATACAAACTTTATGTTGAGCTTGGTACAAAACCAGCAAAGATAAGAGTGGTAAAAGACGATAGAGTAACCGTAAAGATTTGGAATACAAGTTCAAGTACTGAAACTAAAGAAAAAGATGGAACTGAAACTATTGATTGGGATTATAATATAGGAGACAAAATACATTTCAATGTCACAATGAATCCAGCCTATGGAAACACATTTAGATGCGATGGACTAAATATATATAGGGAAAAACCTTGGTCGCCAGAGTGGATAACTATAAGAAAACCAACCGATGACAGTGATTATTTCCCACTTGATGCTGAGTACACCGAGATAAAAGTAGTTCCTCAGGTATCACTAAATGACAATCAAGTTATAGTTCGAATACGAAAAGACATGAGAGATCTTTTCGATACTTCTTATGGTTTCTTTGCGGGCAGAACTGCCTATGACTATGGGAGTTACTATGATTATTATATAGCGCCAAATAGTAAAAATATAACAGGTAAATATTTTGACATAAAGGCTAGATGTCTTGACAGTGCATATAATCCTGTCTGGTGTGAAAGATATAAAGAAAATATAAGGTACATGCAAAATGAATACTTCTACTTAGGACAAGATAGACCAGAGAATAATATTATATATCTAACTTGTGAGACTGCAGATGACACAGAATACTCTGTATCAGGAACTGCATATTACGAAGAAACTCCAATAGGTGGAAGAGTTATTGACAGATATTGGCAAGTAGCACCTTATATAGGAGTTGTAATAGACGAGACACACTTTGCATACTCTGATATCGAAGGTAATTTTTCTACTATCCCAGGAAAAGGTAAAAACGGATTTTATAAGAAACTTAAGATTATTAGTAATGGAGTAGAGAAGTATGCAAGCGTAAAACTTAATAACAGAAATAAAGTTACAAAACAATATAAGATAACTTACATAGATGGAGAAAAAGTAACTAACAAAGAAGTTTATGACGTCCAAACCGAAGAAATTTTGATTAGTAACATAAATACCATTCACCCTCATGTGACAGGCGTGAAAGTAAAGAATGTGGACAAAGCTTCTCTTAACGCCGTATATATAAATGATAGAATAACAATCCTAGAAGCAAATGTCCAGCCGAAAAAACTTGATGGCACATACTATACTTATACTTACTTAGAAGAAGATGGTTCGGAAGTTACTGCCAATGAAGAAGTTAAAAGGGTTGAGTTCTTGGTAGTTGACATGAAGAGCCACAATGTAAAGACTGTTATACAGGCAACAAGATCAAATGCCGATAAGACTCTTTGGACTGCTTCCTATACATTTCAAAGAGGGCACTACTCAGAGTACATGAGTGGAGATAAACTCTATGTAAGAATGGTTACAAATAAAAAAGTTGGCGATGGAAAAGGTTATGACAGTGATAGAAACGAAAGAGTAGATGTGCCTATTTTCAATGAAACAACTTATCAGTCTATAACAACCACTATGCCATTTATAGAAGAAGCGGAACAAGAACCAGCACTTGTTAATATTAATTTCCCAACACAAGGAACTTATTCTTTGCCACTCCTTGGTGATATGGCTTGTATGTTAAATGCAGTTGGTTTGTCATTAGGTATTGCTATGGATGGCGATCGCATTAGATTATTTATAGGTAAGAGATTCGTCGGTAAGGGTACTCAGTTTGATGATAAAGGTAATTATAAAACAGACAATGGGCAAGCGGTTAGTTTTGGCGGCATAAAATCTGCTATCGGCAGTATGAAAGATCGTATTAATAGTATGGGAAAGCAAAGGGCTGGCACGATGACTCTCGGAGTACCTAGTTGGCAGTTCCAACCTATAGTCGGCATTTATTTTGAGTTTGCTCTTTATCATGACTCAAGCGCAGAAATAAAAGATCAATATTTGTTTACAGGTGGTGGAGGCTATCTTGGTGCAATATTAAATGGTACATTTAATTTTTATTTCTTAGTATATGGTATACCTTGCTATGTAGGCGGATCTGTAGATATATCTTTTGTAGGAGAATTTGGCGTAGCGACCGATGAAGGCACCAATATAGCACTTAATGATCCTAGTCAAAGTTTAATAGAAGAACTTACTAATCACGGACACTTTGAATTTTTGTTTAGAGCTATACTATACGGTACAGCCTATGTAGGGGTGGGAATTGCAGGATGTGTAGGCGTGCGTGGTGGATTTATGCTGAGGATGATGTTTATAGATAATCCGTATGTAAGTAAAAAATATACCGACGTAAGAGAAATGGGATTTGCAATAAATGGATATATAAGAATTTGGATTGATGCAGTACTTCTAAGTATACCGATACCAGTTTATAATTTCCCAGATTGGGTAAAGCTTGGATATTTTAAAGATGTAGAAAAATATTATGACGAACATGGAAACCTTCCTTTATTTGGTAGTTCTGGCAGTGCTAACAAAAAAGAAAAACTAGAATTAAAACCTAAACCAAGGCCAGATGCGAAGTCGAAGTTTGTAGCTAATGATGATTATTCAGATAGTGATTCATCAAATACAAATAGTTTTGACAAAATTTATGGTAGCACATATGTAGAGGATGAAACAAAAACTAAAACTCTTGTAGAAAATGCATACGATAGTGCAGAAGCTAAACTTATGAAATTTAGAGTTGATGGGCGAGATAAAGTACTTCTTGTATATCTTGATGATGATAAGACTAGAGGAGACTTAGACCGAACAGTTTTAATGTATTCGATATATGATATAGCAGATGATAATTGGACAGAGTCTCGCAAAGTATGGGAAGGTGGTCCTGAAACAGCAGATTTTTCACCAACATTATGTCACTGTGGAACTAGAATTTTACTAGCATGGGCAAAGAGACCAGATCCAGTTACTGAAGATACGTCGAAAGAAGATTTGTTAAAGAAAATGGAAATTTATACTTCGTTCTTTAATTTCTATGCCTTTGGAACACCAGAACGAATGACATATGATGATAGCTATGACAACTATCCACAAATAACATATAGTATCGATAAAAATAGAGACCCTGAGGTACATTTATATTATTTAAAAAATGATAATGTAACAACAATAGCTACACCTAGTGATTTACTCGACAATGTTCAGCCAGAAGTAAATGGAGCATATCTTGTGTACATACCTTATGGTGTAACGGCAATGAATCCAGAATATCATTGGCTTAGAGAGTATTATTACCCTATTGAAAGACCAGAGAGCCTGCCAGAGGGCATGACTTATCAAGATTTCATTGAATTGATGAAAGGCCAGAGAATTAAAGATCTGTCTATAAATGTAGGCACAGTCAACATTAACGACCCTAATATTAGTGATTATGCATGTGAGACATTGACTCTTGTAGACGATAACGATATAGATGAATTGCAAGAACTTGGAGAAAAGCTTATAGAGGCAAAAGAAAATCATGATTTACCTGCAGTAGGAACTTACATAAGTCAAATTGATGCAATGAAAAAACGTTATAATATAGTAGCATATGTAGTGGATGCTGACAGGAATGTTGATACAAAAAATGACACAGAACTTTATCTAAAACTTACCAACGCAGATAAAACTATATACTATGATGATTTAAATAGGGATCAATATGTAAAGACAATAAGGCTTTCATATAATAATGCTCCAGATATGATGCCAAAGATAATAAAGAATGATTCCGGCACATACTTATTCTGGATACAAAATGAAAGTGCAATTAAAATGCTTCAGCTTGATAATATAATTGCAAAAGCATATGACGAAGATCATGCAAATAATCAAATTGAAGTAGGTGAAATAAATATTGTGACAGTAGATAAGACTATACTTAGTGATAAGATAAATAATATTACACCATTTACTGATGCTAAAGATAATATTTATATAGCTTGGCAACAGGATTCAACTGACAACATTGAAGAAGTAAGCGATGCTAGAGAATTACAATTTAGACAAGATTTGTATGTTGCAGGACTTATCAAGTCAGAAGATAATTTTGGAGATATGGTTCAATCTTGGTCAAACCCAGTTAGATTTACAAACAATGGAAAGATTAACGATTTACCATCTGTTGTTGCTGACGAAGGGAAGTTATTATTTGTAAATAATCAGTATAAATTAGTTTCAGAAGATGATAGTAGCTATGATGAATATGATAGTTATGAAATAACAGATTGTAATCTTCAGTTTACATTGTATAAAGAAAAAAGTTCGCTTTCTATAAACGAGGTTATGTATGACTTAGTTGAATCATACGATGACGGTAGAAGAAAATATCGTATCTATGTATTTTTAAATAACGATGGTTTAACTGCAGCAAAAGGATACGATTACAATGGAAAGATTACTTTAGGTGACACAGTATTAACTAACATAAGTGGAGGCTCAGATGACTATGTCATCCCAGGAAATGTATCAAGAATTGGTGGGGATTCAATAGTTGCAAGTATATCAAATGCAACTTCGCCTATATACATTACACTTACAAAAGAACAACAAAAGAATTTAAGTAAGGCAAAAGTAACTCTAACGATAAATGAAAGAGGAGTTACTGATGGTGTAGAATCAAGCAAAGAAGTGTTTGATGTCAAAGAACATTTCGATTTTGTTATAGATAAGACAGAGACAGAAAAAACATCATATGGTGATTTAAAGGTAGAGAGAGTAGACGATACTTTCTATATAAAAGGAATATTAAATAATTCAGGAAACATAGACTCTCTAGGTAACGAAAGAATAGTCGTTATTGACCAAGAAGATTGGGATCACCCTATATCAACAGGCTCATATATTGATTTGAAAATAAATGAGCAGATGCAATTCTCTATTCCACTTGACAAGTCGGTATTAGATGATGCAGAGATTGGTGTTAAAGACTTTGTGCTTTATGTAAAAAATGATAACGGAGAAATTTTATCATCATATGAGATAGCTTCTGTAAATATCAAAGCCCCATATAACTTTAAAGTAAATGGCGAGACCGAAAAGATTTATATGGATGTTGGCGATGAGTTAGAGCTTAATACAACTTATGCTCCAAGTGAGAAATATAAAAATGCAACTATTATGTATGCGGTAGGTGATAACACTGTAGCAAGTGTTGAAAACAATAAATTGCATGGTGTCGCAACTGGAAGTACAACATTATCACTTACGACAAAAGAGTTTGGTGGTAGCAAGACAATACTAGTACAAGTTGGTCCAGACGAAGAATCAACTCCAATTCCATCCCCAACTCCAGGTCCTACACCTTATAATCCAGGAGGAGGAAGCAGCGGAGGTAGTGGCGGTGGAAGTGGCGGTGGTGGAAGTGGCGGCGGTGGCGGCGGCGGTGGCGGAGCTGGACCAGGCGCAGAGGAACCTCCAGTAACCACCATCACAGAAAACAAGAATATAAAAGAAGTATTCTTACTTGAAAATGTAGTGTGGGAATATGCACCTCTAACTAATGAATGGACAATGAGAGGAACAAATGCTTATGGACAGGAAACAAAATTAGTTGATGGTTTCTATATGATATTTACAAAGATAGATAATAAAGTTACAGATAATCCATACGATAACTATGTAAACGACACATACTATTTTGATAAAAATGGAAAAATGGTAACAGGGTGGCTTCAAACGGCTGATGGTAAATGGTATTTCTTTGAAACAGAAAAGAATGCAAATGAAGGAAAGATGTGCAAAGGATGGAAATTTATAAGCAATACTTGGTATTATTTTAACAGTGATGGAAGCTTACTGGTATCGGCAATGACACCGGATGGTTATTTTGTAGATGCAGAAGGAAAACTAATTCAATAAAAAAAAGAGACTGGGTTATAAAAACCCAGTCTTTTTTGTATGGGTGAGCTATGCGAGCCCTATTTATTGAAATACTTTCTCCTTTCGGTTGAAAGTCTCATCATGTTTTTAATTTTCTCTTCGTCCTCATTGTTTATAAAATCTCTTAACTTACTCATACAATTTATGAATGAATCCATCTCTTTAAGCAGAGCACTTTTATTCATTAAGAACAACTCTGTCCACATATTTTCATTTATATTTGCAATCCTTGTTAGATCTCTAAATGAATCGCCAGTGTAATTTACTAAATCTTCAGAATCTTTACAGGTCATAAGAGCAACTGCGATGCAATGAGTGAGCTGAGAAAGAAATGCAATCATTTCATCGTGCTCCTTTGGTGTCAATAAAGAAATTTTTCTAAAGTTCAAAGCCTCACCTATTTCTGTAGCAAATGCAATTCCTTTGTCAGTGTTCTTTTTGGTTGGTGTGATTATATAATTGGCATTTTCAAATATTTTTTCATCGGCATTTTCTATTCCATAAACTTCTTTGCCAGCCATTGGGTGAGCAGCAATGAATTCAACACTATCTCCAAGAATATTTTGGATGTCAGTTACTATAGACTCTTTTACACCAGTCACATCACTTATTATAGCGCCTTTTTTTATGAAGCTGCCATATTTTTCAATGTACTCTTTAAAGACTTTTGGGTAGAGAGAAAAAATAATTCTGTCGAATTCACCAATGAAATCCTCAGTAAATTCAGATGAACCATCAATAATGATTTTATTTTTCTTTGCATAGTCTATAGCATCTTTATTTCGGTTGTAGCCATAGACATTGTAGCCCATTTTTGTCAAACCTTTTGCATAAGAACCACCGATTAGCCCAAGGCCAACAATTAATATTTTATCCATATTCTGCTCCTATAAATAATGTTAATTATAGCATATAAAAATCATATAGTGTAGTAAATAGAAACATTTTATGATAAACTTATATAGTGGTAAAGTAATGAATGGAAGAACAACATTTGCTCTACTTTTCGTAGGTTGATATTTGAGGCGAAGAAACTATAATTAACCCACGGAGGTAATAATATGGATAAATACATAACAGGCAACACAATAAGAAAACTTAGAGAGAAAAGAAAACTTACTCAAGGTGAGCTTGCTGAAGAACTTTCAGTTACTGATAAAGCCATATCCAAATGGGAGACGGGAAAAGGGTATCCAGACATAGTGCTTGTTGAAAACATAGCTAAAGTTTTTAATGTGTCAATCACAGAATTATTTTCAGGAGATACAATAGAAAATACAAATGAATCTTCCAATATGGAAAAGATTAAATTCTATGTTTGTCCAGTATGTGGAAATGTGATTAGTAGTATTGGTGAAATGGTAATTAGTTGTCATGGAATAAACCTAAACCCACTTGAAGCAGAAACGCTTGATGAAAGGCACAAAATAGATATAAGTATTATAGAAGATGAATACTATTTATGTGTAAATCATGAGATGACAAAGAATCATTATATATCTTTTATAGCAGTTGTATCAAGTGACAGAATAGAATTTAAAAAACTCTACCCTGAATCATGTGCAAATGCAAGGTTTAAAATATCAGGAACAAAAAAAGTATTTTTCTATTGTAATAAAGATGGATTGTATTATTGTGATATAAGAAAATGATTAAAGAAATTGAAAAATATAAAGAAATTCTCAATAATGAAAGATTTAAATCTTTAAAAAATTTTACTGCCCATGGGAAAACTAATATTATGGAACATAGTATTTTAGTTGCAAAATGTGGCATTAAGATAATTGATAAGTTAAAACTTAAAGTTAATAAAGATGAATATATAAAATCAGCATTGCTACATGATTTCTATTTTTATGACTGGCATAAAGCGCCAAAGCATACGGGTCTTCATGGATTTACACATTCTAAAATCGCAGCAGATAATGCAAAAGAAATATTTGGAATAAATGATAGAGTATATGCAAATATTTTGTCACATATGTGGCCGTTAAATATAACCAAAATACCAAAGACAAAAGAAGGGTTTATACTTTGTGTTGCTGATAAGATATGCTCATTAAAAGAAACTTTTGCGAAGAGCTAAATATTAAAAAGTAGTTAGCAAACAATTGCTCCGAGCGATTTTAAGTCATCAAAATATCCAGGGTAGCTTTTGCTAACACATTCTGAACCAGTGATTTCAATATCAAATTGAGTTGATAAAAGACTAAGGGCCATAGCAATTCTATGGTCATTATGAGAATTAAAAGGAGTTGTAGAAGAATGCAACTCTTTTTTATTTACGATTATTTCGTTATCAAGGACAGTGATATCTGCTCCACATTTTCTAAGTTCTTCGGCAATTACATTTCCACGATCACTCTCTTTTATTTTTAAGCGGCTAGTGCCGGTGAACTTTGCACCATATTTAAGAGCTGCAAAAGTGATGAGTATAGGTCCTAGATCAATGCAGTTACTTATATTGATTTCTGAAAAGCCTTTATCAAGAATGTCGAAATATTTTTTGTAAACTTTATCTGATTGTAATGAATTAGGATTAAGTCCAGTTAAGTTTATGTTATTTCCAAAATAGTTGAATGCATCTATAAAGGCTGCGTTTGAGTAATCGCCTTCGATGGAGAAGTTGTGGGCAGAATATTTTTGATTGCCTTTGATTTTGAAGTAGAGGGGCTCGTGCAACTCGCCCATACAATTAAGGTTGGTTTCGATTTGGATGCCGTAGTTTTTTAGGACTTCAAGGGTCATCAAAATGTAATTTGTGCTTTCAAGTTTAGTGGTGATGACAATCTCGCTATCTCCATCAAGAAGCGGGAGCGCATAAAGAAGACCTGAGATATACTGTGAACTAATATTTCCGGGTAGTTTAAAATGTCCAGCAGTTATAGTTCCCTTAGTGCTTATGCTATATTTATCTTTGTAAAATGTCACATATTTAAAAATGTTTTCGTAGATATCAATTCCTCGTTCTATGAGTCTGTCACTTCCTATAAAAGTTGCTTTGTCATACTTCCTAAGTGCGATAGGTATAAAGATTCTAATCGTTGTGCCAGATTCTTTGCAGTCAAAAGTTGGATCAAAGTTTTTTGTGCACTCATTTGAAAAACGCACTTCGTGCTTTTCAAACTCTCTAAAATGTTTTTTGCCATAGGCGTGGATGCAATTGAGAGTTGCAATTATGTCATTACTAAAATCAACATTTGAAATGATAGATTCATCATCAGAAAGTGCTGCGGCAATCAAATAGCGGTGAGCAAAACTTTTGCTTGGTCTTGCAACTAAGTCGCCTTGAAGTTTATTAATTTTTTTGATTTGTATATTCATAATTTATTGATTATAATAACAAATTACAAAAATATGTCAAGGAAATAACGGCAATATGAAATAGTATGGAAAGAAGGGACTGAAAGTTAATAGCGGCTCGTTTTTTCTAATTTGAAAACAGACCATTTATTTTATGTTGCTAAAATATTGTGTATTATGTATAATAATATTATGAAAGATACAAAATTAAAAATATACCTTGATAACTGTTGCTATAATAGACCATTAGACGAAGTGAGGAACACAGAAGTCGACATGGAAAGATATTGCTTGTGAAAATATTATTGAAAATGAGGAGATCTTGTCTAAAGCAGAAGAATATCAAAAGAATGGCTTAAAATCATTAGATTCGTTGCATGTTGCTTGTGCGGTTTATGCTAAGTGTGATGTATTTATAACAACTGACAAGGGAATACTTAAAAAGAAGATTGATGATATAAAAGTGTTAAATCCGATAGATTTTATGAGGGAGGTAATAAACAATGATGACTGATATTATGATTCAAAAAAAAGGAATTGAAGCACTTATAAAAGAACTTGGAAATGTAGATGCTGAAAGATTTATTAATATTGCCATAAAGAATCCATTTGATTATACTGAGTGGAGAAAAACTAATGTACATGAAAACATAAGTGTTCGTGAATTGAGTAAACAAGCAATGGCAGTTGAGAATTCTCAATAGTATAGTAGAATAGATTTTAGAAAGATAATAATTTAATGGTGGCAGGGCAAAAGTACTTGGAACCTACATAAACGACCTGAAAGCAAGCAAAAACAAGTTATATGATTTTGACGAAGGGTTATTTTATGCAC
The DNA here is from genome assembly GCA_947303805.1 of uncultured Clostridia bacterium. GTDB lineage: Bacteria > Bacillota > Clostridia > Lachnospirales > Lachnospiraceae > UBA3633. Next base: position 162,832 of record CAMYZE010000001.1, read on the forward strand.
TGGTGGATAGGGTCAAAGTCAATAAAGATAGAATAACAATAATTTGGAAAGATGGGAGTTAAATCTATAAAACTCCTATTTTTATGTTTTAAAATACATAAAAAGTTCACAAAAAATTTACTTACATTAAAAACTAAATTTTTGGCAAAAGAATATAAGGGACGGGGTTTATTATTGCGATAAAAGTGACACTGTATTAATAGCGATAATTGAGCCTCGTTTTTGTATGTACAATTGTTTGTTAAATATATTTTCGTATGTTATAATACTAGAAAAACACATTATGTGGGCTCCATTTCCAACAATTGAAGAGATTATTTTAGCTATATTAATGAACTTATCGCCTATTATATATTTCGTTTGTGCCGCTGTTAGTTTTACAGATATTAATAACTATGAAAAAGGCGATAAGCGCATAATGGCAATTATTATATACAATATAGTGTATTTGTTTTTTGTATATAGTTTTTTTGAGTATCATTTTAGAGTAATTGTCATAAACTTTCCAAAAGACATTCAATTATTTAAATATTTTTTCATTTTATTTATAGCAATATTTGTAATATCAAATGAATATGCTTATAGGTCTTTAAAGAGAAAGAAAAAGGAAGACAAATTATATTTAAGTAATATTATTTATGTAAGTGCAATATGTTTAACACTATTATTAGCGATGTTGGTTTATGATGTAATCAAAGTGAGCAATGAAGATTACATTTATCGAGATGATAAAATGGTTGAGCAATATTTAGAATCAAAGTATGGAAAAGCAAAAAGTCTATTTAAAGCAAATTATAAAGGCATAAGTATAGGGAATAAATCTCGTTTTGAAATAATAAAGAAGTTTCCCTTAGTCTATAAAAAAGATTATGTAATAAAATATTCAATAGAGTGTAACTTTTTAGAGAAACCTTTTGATATACTCTTAGATAAAGAAACTAAAGAAGTGAGAAGGGATTATTTCTCAACTGCTTTATTAAATGATAAAAATTATTTAAATGCATATATTAATTATGTAACAAAGAAAAGTGGAATAGAGGATAATAATGTTAAGTTAATTATAAAAAATATTAGTGGAATTGATTTTAGTAAAATTAGTAGTATAGATGACATGCCAAATGTTTTATATGAAAACACTTTAGCTAATATAGATGGATTATATATAGAAGAAGCTTTTGATGAAGTGGATGATAATAATACATATGATTATATGTATAACAAAATGATAAAATATCAGAAAGAGTATTTTGAAAAAGTTAATACTTTGTCTAGTGTATTTAATATAAATATTAAGAATACTGCTAATAATCATATATATAATTTTATGGTTTATAATGATAATATTGAGAATTATGTTTTACAAATCTATGATTATGTTGTTTATAAGGATGACCAGAGAATAGATGAAATAGAAAGAATAAGAAATAATGATGATAATTCATATAAAAATATCATAGAAATTGATAAAAGCGGCAACAAGAAAAATTTTGAATATAAAGGGAAAATACCTTTTAATCAAGACACTCTGCTTGTCTATTTGTATTATATTTTTGATAAAAATAATAAGAAACAAGAGTTTCTAAATATTGCTAGTGATGTAGATATAGATAATATAATAGAATTTAACAGTAGCATGAAAATTAGTTTTGAAGTTGATGAATCTAATATTGTAAAAGCTTATGAAGAGAAAAAGTTGCCAATCAAAATAACTAAAAATGACAAAGAATATGATTTTGTTTTGACTTTTGAGCAAAATGAGTTTTATGAATTAAGTAGTATAGGAATAGAGAATATTATAAGTGAAAATAGAAATGTAATTAAGATTAATAGTAGCAAAGACTTAAGTAATATAATTATCGGATCACATGTATACATGGGTAGATATTATCAAAGTAGTATAAATGAAAAAGAAGATATTGAGTGGATTGTGATTAATAAAAATTTAGACGACAAGACAGTTACTTTAATGTCACATAGAATATTAGATGTGTGCCAATATAGAAGTAAAGTGGGGAAAGATATTATTTATACTTCGCTTTATGAAGATTCTGATGTAAGAGAATACATAAATAATTATTTTTATAATGAGGCCTTTAATCAATATGAAAAGAAATTGCTTTTAAAAACAAAACTCACCGAAAGTGTGGAAGGTAAAAACATAAATAAACAAGAGTATATGAGTGGCAACATGAATGATTATGTGTTTTTACCAACACAAAGTGAAGTCAGGAAATACTTGGCTAAAAAAAGTAATATGAAAGCCTATGGTACAAAATATGCCATTAGTAAAAATCTAAAAGTGTCAACTAAGGTAGAAAGTTTTCATTATGCAAGTTACTGGACAAGGACTATAAATGAATTTAGGGCACAATATTATTGGGATAATGAAATATTTTATGTAGATGAAAATGGAGATTATAATAAGACAAAAGATGAATCTATGATAGGATTTGGCATTAGACCATGTGTGAGGTTAAAATATGAATAATGTTTTTAAGAAATTACTTGAAGGAATAAAAAAGCAAAAATTCTTTGTAATTACGATTCTGTCTTTGATTGTTGCTGGATTTATTTATTTGTTCATATTGGAAGGAAAAATTATTGATTTGCCAAGTGAAAACAATGTGCAAGTAAAAATAGATATACCAAGTGAAAATGGCACAAGTGAAACTATAATTGACAAATCTATAAATAAATCTGATAACAATAGTTATGAGGATGAATTAAATAAAATTCAAGGTTCAAATAGTCAGGAAAAATATCATAAATGGCTTGATGGAGAAGTTGTAAAAGTTTATAACAAAAAATTTTATCTTGACATAGACTATAAATCTAAATATAGTTTTATAGATGATAATGACAATATAAGCTATGGTGATGATAAGTGTAATGTTTTAAAAAAGCAAAATAAAAAGTGGGTTTATGTCGACTACAGAGGAAAAATGCATGACATAATAGAATTGAACAATGATAATATAAAAAGTTTGAATGTTGGAGACTATATTTACTATGGCAATTATGATAATTTAATATATGATGATGTTGAAAGTGATGCTACAAAAAATAGAAAACTTGTGTTTAGAGTTGTAGATATTAAAGATGGCATTGCATTAATCCATAGTGTGTTTGCTATTAACAATCGATATGGAGGTATAGATGAAGATGGTTATGTAAATAGTACACTTAGAACATATCTAAATGATGAGTTTTATAATTTTGCTTTTACGGAGGAAGAAAAAAAGAGGATAGTACATAGTGAATATAAGTATGAAAAAGATTCTGATTCTATATATTATGAGAAATACAATGATTATATAAGTATATTGAGCAATGATGATGCTAAGAATTTTTATGCTATAGGGTATTCTGGCAAAATAATTTTAAAACCAAGGGATATTAAAGATGCATATAGCAATGAGAATTTGAATCTTATTAAACAAGTTTGGATTGCTGATAGCGAAGGCTCTTTGTATAAACCTCAGTATGGCTATACCTTGAAAGCATATGATCGTGATAGAGAAGGCGATAGCTTTGTTATGCCTATATTAAAAATAAACATTGGGTATAAAGATGATGAGTCAAAGGATAGATTGCCTGATTTGGAAATGTTAAAATGTATACAAAAAACATTTATGTTAAATGGCAAATTGTATTTTATAGATTACGATAAAAAATTGGGAATTATATCAAATTATACTGGAGAAAGAATTGTAGATAGACACAATGTGAAAATAATTAAAGATGAAGTGGGATATTTATATAAGCAAGAGAATAACATATATTTTACAAGTATAGCTGAATATGCATCAAGTGGTGTAGCACTATTTAAACTCAAAGATAGTGATGAGATAGAAAAGATAGCAGATAATGTTTTTCCTTATATAAAATTTAAAAGAGGTGATAATTTCATATTTATTAAGAATGCAAGAGATGAAACTGAGACAATAGGAAACTTTAATGCAGATGTAGTTAAAGGTGAAATGTATGAATATAGCAATAACAGAATAATGCTTGATGAAGCTTCACAAAAAGAAAAAGAAAGTAAAAATAAAAGATTAACTACAAAAAAGGGTATAGAAACGAGAGAATCAAATAAAGGTAAAGTTTATGACAGGCTAAATTTAGTGTTTTATGATAAAGGGGAATATCGATATGTAAATGTTGATGGAGTGGAACACAAGTTTACTCACTATACAAACGATAAGGACTATAGCTCTTTTAATTTAGATAGAAATGTATTTGTAAAAAATAATAATGTGTATATTGTTGAAATGTCAGATATTGATGCTGAAAAAAAATATTTATATGCATTGTATAAAGATAATGGTCAGTTTTTATCTACAAAAATTGATGAATCAGATTTATATATTCGTTTCCTATATGTAAATGCAAACAAATTCTTTTATGCAAAAGGAAAGGAAATTAAAGATTCATATGAATATGCATGGACTATATGTAGTTATGAATTCGGTGGCAGTAGTGAAGAATTATATAGAGTTGAAGGGGTAAGTGTATATTATTGCTCTCTAATTGATAAGGCATTTTGTGTGAAAAGAATAAGTAATGGTTATGTATATCACTATTCACTTGAAATGGTTGATGAAGAAGGAATTAAGCTTATAGATGAATATATCAATGAACATAATATAATAGCAACACCAGAAGGAATATACTATACTACAAGAGGTGAAAATAACGGATTATATTTTTATAATGGGAATAAAAATTTATTAATAGACAAAGGAAAAATTAATAAAGCAACTCATTCTGATGATTATAGATTCGTATATTTTGAGACATTGGAAGAGAAAACAGCAAATTTAAATGATTATTTGATTTTGCCAGATAAAGACGATAAGTACTATAAAGAAAAAATAGCCGATAAAGACCCCAAAGAGTATGTTTACTATAATACATCAGTTTATGTTGCTTGCAAAGATAAAATTAAAAAACTTGCTGATAATGCAGAAATAAAATCTTATAATGATAAGATAATAATGACAACTTATAAGAGTAGAAAAGAAGAGAAGAAAGAACTAAAAAAAGCACTAGAATCAGTAAAATATAAAAACAATTCAATTTTTACATCTGGGTCTGAATCAATATCTAATTATTTATTATATCTTGAGAGAGATAGTTTGTTTAATTATATTTTTGATGGTGATAGGGGTAGTCGATTTAATAAAGGAGATTCATATGTGGGTTCTTCTTTGCCTTGGCTTATAAAAGATGATATACTAGCATGTAATGGTGGCGGAATATATGCAGGAAAAATAAATTATGAGGAAGTTTCTAATTTATATAAGTTAGTAAATAAAGTTGATGAAAATGAATTAAGGGTAGTACACATAAATATAAAAAATGGGAAAGTATATATTTATTATGAATTAAGTTATAAAAATTCTTTTTCGTATGGAAAAAGGAGAGTAGATTTATATTGTTATTATGATAACAAAAATGAATTAATACTTGAAAACATAGAAGGATTTAAGATAACTGAAGATAGTGAAAACAATGTATATGTAATACAATCAAGTGATTTTGATTCATCGTATAGAAAGGAGACTTTGTATAAAATAGTATTAAAGGATGACAAATTAGAGAAAGAAGTGTTTGAAGAAAGTGTATCAAATTTAAGATCCTATAATATATGTAGCAGAACATATGATGATGTTAGAGATAAAGGATTTTATTATGAAAATGATGAGGATAATAAGAGTTTAGTAGGAATTAGTTTTAGCGAAGACAACCCTGAAAGCACAGTTTTAAAAGATATAGATAAATCAAATTTAGTAACTAAAAATACTAAATTTAATAATGAGGCACTTCAATACAGGGAATTGAATAAGGGGTATGTAGAAGGAAGTAAAGATTATTATCAAAAGACCAATGTAAAAGTTGATCGTTTTTACAATAGTATGGGGGAACTTTATGTATATATAGGAAGTGAGCTAAAATTTGTAGATGATAATTTTGGATATGGAAGTGATAATATAATTGTGTATGATGCTTTAAACGACGAATATTATTATAATAAAGTAGTAAAAAATAATATTGGTATGCCAGAGGAAATGCAAAACATTCTACTTAAAATAAAAAACAATCAAGTTAATAAAAAAGCAGTTGCAAGTATTAAAGTTAAGGATGAAGATTATAATTATCAAATAAAATATTTAGGTAGGCTTGGCGAAAATTATATATGGGCTGATTCAGCAGGAAGAGTTTTAGCTGGTAAAGGTGATGGAAAAGTTAATGAAATAGGAAACTGTGGAAATGGTTCTTTCGGTAGTAACTATTTGGATGATGAGTTTAAAAGTGGTCAATCATGCCGATTTATATCATTAAACACTTATGAAAACAAATTATATTATATTGGGAGAAAGACACTATATGTAATAGATGAAAAGTTACAATCTAAAAAAATATCTGACAATGTTAAGGAGTTTGTTGCACTTCAAAATGAAGTTTTATATATAGCAGGCGGGCTATTTAGGTATAGTGATGGTAAGTCAGTAAAGTTGTTTGATGTAGATGAAATGTCAATACATGGAAGACATAATGATAAAAAGTGTTATGTATATACGAAGAATCAAAAATATATTAAAGATGTATTTTACATAGATGATAATGCTAATAAAAATAAAAAAGCATCTTGGGAAAGTTGTAAAAATTATTGGTTAGGCTTTTTTGGAACTATTTATCTATATGAAAATGGAGAATTAAAAAAGTTGCTTGAAAATGTTGAATATCCAATAAATCGAGTCATAAATGATTATTGGCAATATGGAGGTTCAAGTTTAGCTGATCCATATCTTTTGACTAAGTCTATTGTCGGTAATGGTGAGAAAATTAATTTTGATGAGTTTTACAAGTACTGTAAAGACATAGATATGACTGACACAAATGAAAATTATAAGTGTGTTAGAGCATATAAAAGAGATAAAATAATGAATGCATATATAATCAATGGACATGACATTAGAGAAGTTGAAGTGTTGGATGATTTTAAAATATATGACACGAGTTATTTTAGAATAAAATCAATAAAAAGTAATATTATTAGAGTAAAATATAAGTATGAAGATTTAGAATTTGATATAAATTTAGATGATGTTGTTAAAAGCAAATATGATATACAAGTTGAAGAATATAATGGACTAACAGTGTTGCTAACTGAAAACTATTTATATAATATGTTTGAATAATAGGAGAGTAAATTATGCTACAGCTGTTGATATTTTTGTTTTTATGTTCACCATTGATTGCCTTGGTGTCTATTATTGTTGCAATATCAAATGGGAGTAATGTAAAGAGACTTGAAGAGGAGAATGGAAACCTAAGAGGCTTACTTAACTTGTATAAGAAAAAGTATGGTGAACTAGATGAGAATGAAGCAATTGAAATGCAAAAAGAAATTGAGAGTGAAGAGAAAGAAGTAGTTAATGACATTATAGCTAATGATGAAAATACTCAATCAATAAGTGCTAAGTATATTGAGGAGCAAGAACTTATTACTTCAGAAACAATGGATGAGACTGAAGACAAGTCTACATTTACTTCGTCAATAAAAGAATATATAGATAAAAACAACATATCTCAAGGCAATTTGTTATTTGCACTTGGAGTTATATTTATAAGTGTGGCTGGGTTAGTATTTGCAACTACTACATGGAAGATAATTCCAAATGTATTAAAGGTTGTAATTATTTTAGTAGCAGCCCTTCTTGTTAGAGTCTTATCTTACTTTGCAAAAAATAAATTCAAATTAATAAAAACATCAATAACACTATATATATTGTTTTGTATACTCGCTTCACTTATACCACTATCAATGGGATTCTACCATATGTTTGGAAATTATTTAAGCATAGGTGGAGAAGGACAATATTTACTATATGCACTTTCGCTATTAGTTTTTATAGTGTCATTTGCTATGTTTATTTGGGACTATAAGTTAGAGGAGATTGCAGCATATTTGTTGTATTTGATAAACATGGAACTGTTGCTTTTGATACTAAATTTCACAAAAAGATTTGATTTGATTATGTATATATTGTCAATTTATAATCTAAGTTTATTATTTGTATCAAATGCATTTGGAACAGATGGCACAAATAATATATTTATAAAAAAACTAAGAGAAGTTTCAAATAATTCTTTGATATTACTTTCAATAATAAGCTTAACAAATGCAAGCCAAGGGATACTTATGTCAATTTTGTCTATTGGGTATGCAATTTTTTATTTAAATGACAATATAGTTATCGATGTTAAAAAAAGTGATAATAGTAGTGATTATAAATATATTATAGCAGCAATATTTTTAATTGCATCATGTATAAGGTTTAATATAGGTTATAATTTTAAATGGACAAGTGAGTATATCGCAGCTTTGATGATATTATTATCAATAGCACACATAAGCTTTAAAAAATTTAAAAATGATGGTACAGTATATATGATTTATATAATAATTACTGCATCAATAATATCATTATATAAAGACTTCATACAATTTGGTGTTACAATTAGATTGTTATCATCAACAACAGCAAACCTTGTAGCTGCAATGGTGCTCTGTATAAAAACTAAAGAAAAAACATACAAATATCTCAAAACAATTTTTTATCTTACCTTAGTTATATCTATTGCAAGGTATATGGCTGTGACACACAATTTTAAACTATTAAGTTCCATGATATTATTAAATGTTTTATTGTGGTGCGGCTATCTTGCTTCAAATATACTAAACACTAAAATGTTTAAAAATAAATTTGCAGATATATTTACAATCATAACATATAATATTCTCATTATCTTAAACGTTGTAATTGTTGCTTGTGTATTAAAAGAAAGTGATGGCATAGTAAATCGCATAATAATTTATAGCATTTTAACAGTTCTAGCGATTTTAATAAAATACCTTAATAAAATATTTAATAAAGATGATATGTATCTAAAGCAAATAGGGTTTTATAGCAACACCGTTTTGTATATTATTAACTGCTATATAATAAAAATTAATCCTATTGCTGCTATTATTGTCTTCGCATCAATGTTATACGATTATATTAAAGATAAAGAACGTGACCATATTAGTGAATATATACTATTAATCGCATATCTATCATATGTCAATTTACTTGCATATTTTGTATTGATAGATTTGAGAATCATAGTTTTACTTGTGTCAATACTTACATATTTCATAGTATTAAATATCATTACTTGTAAAAAGATTATAAAAATAGATTTGAAATTTATTGATATAACTACATTATTAAATATTGTAATAATATATATTATAGAATCTATTTATTATGCAAATCCATTAAATGCAATATTGATTTCAATACTATTTAATTTATTGATTATTTATTTGTATGGTAAGAGAGAAATATATTATAAAAATGTAATAGAAGTAATATTTCAGTTTTCAATGCTGATATCAGCATCACTTATATATGCATATATAACTAGAGGTAGTAAATATTATCCAGATTGGATTTTATATCATTTGATGGATAGTGCGTTTTATTTTTGGTATTATGTATCACTTATGATTTTATCTATAGTAAGAATATTAATTGGGTGTAGACTTAGCACTTATGGTCATATTGAAGATAGAAATAATATATTTGACTTAACAAAGATTCAAAATAATATAATTGGTTTAACTAAGTATTGTACACCTGTTGCACTTGTAATTTGTATTTTAAGAATGTCTTATGCAAAAATGTTCTTTTATCCACATAAATATATAAAATTCGGTACAAATCTATATATTCTTACAGCATTTCTTACACTATACTTAGTAGCAATATTAGTTAGGGTTAAAATTACTAATAAAGAGTATAAGAGCAGGAATGTTTTATTGTTAATCATAGGACAAATAATCACTTTTGAATTTTTATTCATTTACTTAATTAATAAAAAACTATTACCTATGTATGAAAAATATATATTTACAAGTAGCATAAAGGCTTTTGGAACCACATTTAATATTGTATTTTATTTAATTTTAATTAATTTTGCAATTATTATATTGTATAGGTATTCGATAAGTAAGTATATAAGTGTGAATGAAGCAAATAGTCATTTTTTAAATAAATATGGCAAAGCATCACAAGGTGAAAATAATAATGCAATTTCGAATTTAATAGATGAAAACTATGAAGTTATAAGAACCCATTATTGGTCTTTTAATTCTATAGTATCATCAATTGTAAAAAAATATAGACCATTACTAAATATTATTGTAAATGTAGGTAGTGCATCACTAATATTGATATTAATATATATTGCTTATAGATTTGATACTATAGCATTGGTAGGTAAGTTTAATTTTGCTTATGATAGTACTTATTTTTATATAATGATTATAAGATATATCCTTCTCACAATAATAATTAATACCGCAGTAATGAATAAAAATATAAAAGCTTTAATAAAAATTTTCATTTATATTATTCCTTATATGATTGTCAATATATTATGGCATGCATCGATTATAAATACTTCTGTTGCTACTATTGATTATATGAAGATTAGATTTATGTCATTGTTGATAGTGTTTGTAGTGTATTATGCCTTAACATTTATAATCAAAAATAAAAAGTGCAGAATTGAAATTAGTGATTTTAATGTAAGTTATTATACAATAGCAAATCTCTCAATTATATTATACTTCAATGATAGTATAGGTGCTTTGTCAGGAAATTATTTATCAAAATACATAGTAATGATTGATCTGATATTTGCAGGAATATTTGTTTTGCAATTTAAAACTGAAAATCGAAAAGTTAATAAATACATCTATTCTATATCGCTTCTTTTAATTACTGTGGCACTATTGATTCAAAATGTAGTTAATATAAGCGGATACAGGTTAGAATATTATTTGTTTATTGTTGCATTGTCATTATTTGTATTAGATAAGTGTATATGGAAATTTGAAAAAGTAATATCAAGTGATATTTGGATAATTTATCACATACTTTCATTCGCTTTGCTATTCATAAAAGCATTGACTAGTAATTTGATTGTTAATACCATTATATTTGGCATGATTATGTTTATAACATTGTTGGTTTCTTTTATCATAAAAAAGTATTATCATTTTGTAATAACTGTAGTATATATGATACTAACAGCATTGTATGTCACAAGAGATTTCTGGTTAAGTATTGCTTGGTGGGCATATCTTTTAGTTGTAGGAATACTTCTCATAGTATTTGCGACTAAAAATGAGCAACTTAAAAAAGATAATAAAAGCTTTATTATTTTACTAAAAGAATTGAATGAGAAATTGAAAATTAAGTTCCAATAATTCTTATATGAGGTGCTAAATGAATAAAAGTTTAAAAAATGAGATTTCAAAAATGTTCTTGCTATTTATCTTCTACTCTTTTATTGGATGGGTCTATGAAATAGCCTACGAGACATTTTTAGAGCATTGGACGTTTATGCCAAGAGAATTTTTTAGAGGACCTATATGCCCTATATATGGCATTGGAGGTCTTATATTATTTTTACTATTTAGACCTCTTATGGAGGATAAAAAAGTATCGGATTTCATTAAATTGATTATTGTATATATCATTACTTTTTTAGTAGCATCCTTACTTGAACTAATTATGTCTTATATATTGGAAATGACTACAGGGGGATGGCCATGGCAAAGTTATGTAAATTATGCATTTAACTTTGGCGGAAGAGTTTCTCTTCCTACATCTATAAAATTTGGATTTATTGGAGTCATTTTTATTTTTTTTATGTATAGACCTATTACGTCTTTTTTAGAAATGCTTGAAAGAAACAAAATACTTACAAAAGTAGCAATGATAGTATTTATAATATTTATGATTGATACAATATTTGCATATATAATACCAACAGGTGTAAAACTAAATGTTACAAGAACTAAGTTTATCTAGTTTGCATATGTGATATTTATGTGGAACCATAGCTCAAAATGTCAAAAAAATGGACTTTTTGAAGCACCCTAAAAATATAATACTCTACAAATGTTTTTATTGTAAAATTATAAACCATATTATATAATAATGTTATAGAAACGGTGAATGCAAATGAAATTTGAATGGGACGATGATAAGAATAAAGAAAACATTAAAAAACATGGTGTGCCTTTTGAAGAAGCAGCATCAATATTTTTAAATAAAATCATGGAAGAACCCGATTTAGACCATTCTGAAAATGAAGAAAGATACAAGGCCGTTGGAATAAGTGTATATTTAAGAGAATTACTTGTAGTATATTGTATTAGAGAAAAAATTGCTGATGAAAAGATTACAAGAATTATATCTGCAAGAAAAGCGAATGCAGAAGAGAGGAGAAAATACTATGAAAGACAATTATGATTTTAATAATGCAGTTATTAAAGATTACTCAAATGAGATATCTGATATTGATAAACTTCGTATAATATTGGATGCATTTAGAGCAACAACTAAAATATCAAAAGAAGAATTAAAGAAAGAAGTGGATGCACTTTTGGTTTAATAAGTATAAGCTATTATGACAAACGTCATAGAAGAATAAAAGGGACGGAGAATATTATTGTTAAGTTTTGATGTTTTTTCAAAAAAATACTAAAAATTTAGCATCAAGCGACAATAATTATCTCCGTCCCATTTATTTAAAAAATAAAATCAAAACCGCTAATATGCTTTATATTAGCGGTTTTTTAATATTTTATCTATTCGTTCACTATAGTCCACATCCCCATCTATCTCTACATCACATGTGCTTTTGTAAATTGGCAGTCTTTCGTCATATTTCTTTTTTAAATCTTCAAAGTTGCTTGTAAGTGGTCTATCGGATGTTGGTTTTAAAAGTTCAAGTGAGCGATTTATAAAAAATATTTTTCCATTGTGTTTTAAGTTAGTGACATTTTCATTTCTAAGAATTGCACCGCCGCCAGTTGATATGACAGAGTGATTTTTTGTAGAAATTTCTTTTATGACTTCTGACTCGATATCTCTAAATTTTTCTTCGCCGTTTGATTTTATGAAATCTGAAATCTTGCCGTTGATTTTGTTTTCTATTAATTCATCAGTGTCTATAAATTCATATCCATATTTTTCGCTAATCATTTTACCAAGTGTACTCTTTCCACAGGTTGGCATACCAGTTAATACAATATTAAGTTTGTTTTCATAGCAAGTTTTATAATACTTTTCTATTTCTGAAGTTAAAGCATTATCACCTGTAAAATATTTACCAGCAAAAATAGCCTGAGCAACTAACATATATAGGCCTGAGAAAGCTTTAACACCAAGTTTTTCAGCCCCTATTAAAAGATTTGTTCTAAGTGGGTTATAGACTACATCGAAAACACCTTTTAAGTTTTTAAATTTTTTTAGGTCAATTAGTAGTGGGTCATCCATATGCGGATACATACCATTTGGAGTTGCATTTATTATAAACACATCTTTGTCAGCATATTCTCTTTCTAAATCTTTATATAAAATGTCGCCTTTAATCTTAGAGTTTTCACGATAGCATTTTTTTATGTTTGTTGCACCAAGAAACCTTAAACTATATTCTAAAGTATTTGATGTCGCACCAGTGCCTAAAATTATATAGTGATAATTTTTGTCAAAGCTATTAAAAAATGCAAAAGATGAAACGATGCCGTAAAAGTCGGTGTTATAACCAACAAGAGAGCCATTATTATTCACTATAGTATTAACAGCATTTATGTCTTTTGCAAAACTATCAATTTTGTCAAGATATGGAATCACTTTTTGTTTATATGGTATGGTAACATTTATGCCTTTAAAGTTTTTTTCTCTCATGAAGGCATCAAAAGCATTTTCTTCTAATTCGCAAATGTCATACTTGTAATTAGAAAAAAGTGAGTGGACTTCTTTTGAGAAGCTATGTTTTAGAGGATAGCCTATTAATCCAAAATCCATAATTTTATTTAAGCAACTCTGCTATTTCAGGCAAAGTCATTTTTATAATGTCATATGTCCCAATTTTATTTACGTGAATAGTTGCAACCGTATCTCCACTCGCCTTCTTATCATGCTTTATAAGTTCGACCACTTTATCTTTATTAAAGTCACAAGAAGTTGGAAGACCATATTTTTCAAGTATTTCTTTTATAGCGGATTTAACTTCAGGTGATGAGAAATAAAGCATTCCGATGCCGACACATTCACCATGAAGAAGCTTAAGATTCATTGTCTCTTCTATAGCATGCCCTATTGTGTGACCAAAGTTTAAAACTTTTCTTATGTTTTTTTCTTTCTCATCTTTTTCTACGACATCTTTTTTTAGAAGCAGTGATTTATAAATTATTTCTTCAGCATTTTCTAAAATATCAGGTTTTGTATTTAGATATTCAAAAAAATTTTTATCAAATGTCGCTGCCATCTTAATTGATTCTACGAGACCGTTTTTAATTTGCCTATCCGGGAGACTTTTTAAAGTTTCTACATCTATAAGTACACCTTTAGGCTGAAAGAAACTCCCAACAATATTTTTTACATGCATAAAATCTATGGCAGTTTTTCCACCGATAGATGAGTCAACCTGAGATAGAAGAGTAGTTGGTATATTATATAAATCAATACCCCTCATAAAAGTGCTTGCAACAATTCCAGAAAGATCTCCCACCATGCCGCCACCAATAGCTATGAGACAGTCAGTTCTTGTAAAATTATTTTCAACAAGAGTTTTTAAAACTTGCTGATAATTATCGAAATTCTTGTTTTCTTCACCGTTTTTTACAACAAATAGATAAAAATTATTTAGTTTGGCTTTAATTTTATCCAAGTATTCACTTGGTATATTGTCGTCAGTGATTAGTAAAATCTTTCTCTCGGGATTTGAATTATTTACATCAAAATATTTATCTATGTCAGACAAAATATTTTTTCCAATGTATATATCATACTCAGCTTCGCTAAGAGTTACATGTATTTTTTTAATTTCGTTTTTCATAAATATAATTGTATCATAATAACAAAAAAATATAAATATTCCCACATTTCTGCCACAATTCTACCGATTTTTAGACCTATTTTTAAAGGATGCCATATGTTATTATCGTATCATAACAAAGGCCTCCTTTAATTATATATATACAGCAGAGTGATCTGCCAAAGACACCGCAAATCCCATACCGCGGTGTTTTTTGTTGCTATAATCTTTTAAATATTATAAAATATTTATGGTAAGCAAATTGAAAGGGCGAGTTTTACGAGCCCAAGGAGTCAATATGTCAATGTATAATTTTTTATTTGTAATTTTTGTAAGCTATGTATTATATGGTTTATCAGGAAACTTATTAAACAGTGTTTGGCCAAAAGTTGCTGGTGACATAGGCGCAGCAGTGGCACTTCTTGGTATAGTGTCAACACTTTGCAATATAACATCAGGTGTCACAAGTGCATTTGTATATAAAATTAGAAGGAAGTATGGAACAAATGTGACTGTATCAATAGGACTTGTATTTATGGCACTAAGTCTTATTTTGTATGGAGTAGCAACTAATATATATGTGATAGGAATAGGATTTATAATGCTCGGTGTAGGAAATGCTATAGTTGATGTAGGTGCGAATAGCTATGTTATAAAAGCATATGATGCAAAAAAGGTTTCTTTACTTCATGCTTGCTGGGGAATAGGTTCTTCCATAGGGCCTATGATTATGGCACTATCTATCACATTTTTAAACAACTATAGAGCCGGATTTGCCATAGGTGCAACTATTATAATAGTTGTATTTATCTTGATGCGATTTATGAAGAGAAAGTGGGAGGCAAATAAGGAAAAAGTTGCAAAAGAAGTTGTTGAGCTCCACTCTGTGTCACAAGAAGAGAAGACAAGCACAAAAACGTTTGCAGATATAGTGAAGATAGATTTAGCACTTATTGTTATGATTTGTTTCTTTTTTGGAAATGCATTTAATGGATTGATGAATACGTGGATTGCAACTATATATGTTGAACAGAGACATTTAACTGTAATTGAAGGAGCAAATCTTGCAACAATATTTTTTGCAAGTCTAACTATCACTAGAATAGTTTTAGGATTCATAGGAAGTAACATTAAAACAAAGAATGTCATTTTATTTGGAATAATCTTATCAATTATAGGTATCGGCATTATGTTTTTCAAGTCAACAAATATGAATTTCTTATATTTAAATGTTGCAATATTGGGAATAGGAATAGCGCCAATAATTCCTTTCTTTAATCATTACTTAAAAGACCTTTTTGGTGAAAATAATGTTGGCGAGATTTTAGGTTACTGCTCTATTTTTAGTCTTACAGGTATAGGTATTTCTTCATTCTGTGCTACTCTTGTTGTAAGATTTTTTGGAATAGATGTAATTCAAATATATATAATGGCGGTTGTTATAATATTACTTGCAATATTTAGCTATATTGCTTATAGAGCAGATAAAAGAGCAAAGATATAAAAGGAGTAGGCTATGACAAAGACATTTATGTTTATCATTTACATTTGCTTTGGAGTTTATGGATTATGTAGCTCCTTAGTTGGAGGTATCTGGCCTCAGATGGCATCTGAACTAAAAATTGATACAGCATCCATAGGTATCATATTTACTATTACAAGCATTGCATCAGGACTTTCGAGTTTAATGACATTTAGAATAAGACAGAAACTGGGATCTAACCTCACGAGTATTTTAGGCCTTTTATTATATGCGATTAGCATGATTCTTTATGCAAATGCAATTAGCTTGCCTATGTTTTTTGTAGCCGGAGCCATTTTAGGTTTAGGAAACGGAATAATTGATGTAAATTCTAATAGCTATGTGGTAAAGGCATATGATGCCAAGTGGGTATCATTTATGCATGCGGTTTGGGGATTAACCGCAACAGCTGCACCAATGCTTATGACATTTGCACTTTTATATACGCCTTCATATAGAAATGGTTTCAACATAGCACTCGGTATAACAGTAATAGTTATAATCGTTCTTATTCTAATGAAAAAATATTGGATTAAAAAGAGAGAGACAATAGATAAAGAGATTCTAAGCATGCACTCAGTTACAGAAGAAGAAAAGTCGAGTGACATAAAAGTGTTAGAAGTTTTGAAGATGAAAAAAGTTTTACCAACTTTGCTTTGCTTTACACTGTCAATCGGTTCTGGTTGCGCATTTATGGCTTGGGCTGCAACAATAGTAGTAGAACAAAAAGGAATTTCTATAGTAGAAGGAGCAGCAACAGCGGCGATTTATTCATTTGCGCTTACTATAGGACGAATATGCATGGGAATAGTTGCTGAAAAAGTTGGAACAGATAAGATAATAAAAATATTAGCATTTTTAGAGTCAGCATTAATTTTTATGCTGTTCCTGCCATATAGAGGTGTGTGGCCTGTATATGCAAATGTTGCATTAATCGGATTTATGTCAGGACCACTTACTCCGCTCTTAAATGCCGACTTAAAAGAATTGTTTGATACAAAAATATTAAGTGTAATTATAAGCCTTGCTGGAGTATTTGGACTTTGTGGTATTGCTGCTATGTCAATACTCATGACAGTGGCATCAAATGCAATTTCAATTAACTATGTGCACATCGTTCCAGCGATAGGCTTTGCACTGTTATTTGTAATTTATAGTTATGTGAGTAAGAGAACTAGTATCGATTAGTGCTTATAGTTAGGTCTCTTAGGAAATCTTTTACCTCGTCGTTTAACTCATAAGGAAGTAGTCTATAGCTCCAGTTCATAGGGCTTAGAGTTGATGGCACATTCATGCGGCCAATACTTCCTGTGCCAAGAATGTCTTGGAACTGAGTTATGACGAGGTTTGCCTTACTGCCACATAACACTTGTAGTGCCTCTTTATAATAATTTGCAGGATCTTTTAAATGCAAATATTCTATAGCGTAGTTTTTATCATTTTCGTTTATTGAATTAATCCAACCCATAAATGTATCATTGTCATGTGTGCCAAGATAGGCTATACAATTTTCTGGATAAGTATGTGGGAGGTAGTCTGTGTTACTTTTGTCATTTGCATTAAAAGCAAACTCCATGACCTTCATACCAGGAAAACCTGTATAATTTAAAAGTTCTTTAACTGAATCGGTTAAGAATCCGAGATCTTCAACTATTATTTCTACATCACCTAAAGTTTCTTTTATTGTCTTGAAAAGATTTTTCCCTGGGGCTTCGACCCATCTTCCAATAGTTGCATCTTTATTTCCAAAAGGAATTGCATAGAAAGAGTCAAAACCTCTAAAGTGGTCAACTCTAATAACATCATAAAGTCTTTGAAGACGAGAAAACTTATCTATAAAATATTTGAAGCCACTTTCTTCAATGAGCTTATAATTATAAAGTGGATTTCCCCAAAGTTGTCCTTTTAATGAATAACCATCAGGTGGGCAACCAGCAACTTCAATAGGAAGCTTATTGTGGTCAAGATGGAAAATTTCAGGATGAAGCCAGACATCAGAGCTATCATAAGCGCTATAAATAGGAATATCGCCAATTATCTTGATGCCCTTTTCGTTTGCATACTTTTTTAATTTAAACCATTGTCTGAAAAAAAGGCACTGGATGGTTTTATAAAAATCTATTAGTTCAAAGTTTTCTTTTTTAAAATTATCTAATGTTTCAAGATTACAGAACTTATATTCATTTGGCCATACATCAAAAGATGCACCATTAAACTTTTCTTTTATTGCGAGAAACAGAGCATATTCGTCACTAAAAAATTCTTGCTTAGAGTGAAAACTATCATATTCGTCTTTATATAGATTCTTAAAGTTGTCACAGGCAATTTTTAATATTTTATATTTATTGTTGAATTGTTTTTCATAGTCAACACGTCTTGGATTAGTGTCGGTTTCTAAATGTTTGTAGTCAGATTCTTTTAGTAAACCTTCATCTTTTAGCAAATCAAAATCTATGAAAAAAGGATTGCCACCGAAATTTGATATAGCAGAATAAGGAGAGTTGCCAAAACTCGTATGCATTATAGGAAGCATCTGCCAGTAATTTTGTTTTGTGTCAACTAAAAAATCCACAAATGAATAAGCCTCTTTTCCAAGAGTTCCGATGCCATACTTTGATGGCAGAGAGAAAATTGGCATTAATATTCCGCTACTTCTTTTCATAATTAAATCCTTTTAAAAAATATTGGGCTCGTGTAACTCGCCCTTACGAGTAAACATATGATAATAAAAAAACCCCACATATAAGTGGGGTAATAAAATAAATCTAAATTATTTTCCAGCTGCTTTTTTGATATTGTTAGCTGCAACGAATATAAGTATGCTTATAAGACAAGCAATAATGGCACTTGCGATTTGTCTTGCATCTGAAGCTTGAGTTTTTTGAATGACTGGAACTAATACAGTGCCAACACCTATTAAACTAGAAATAACGTCAATTAGTGCAATTACCCAAGCTGGCATAATCTTTGAAATGTCATTTGCTGCTCTAACTGAGAAAATTCCTAAAAGTAAATCAACAACACACAATATGATTATTGTGAGACCGCCAATACCTAAAAATGCTACAACAATAGACAAATTACTACCAGTGGCAATTTCCCCTCCAGCAGCTCCAGCACCTATAATTGAACCGCCTGCTACAGCAAGAATTCCCAAAATAATTCCGAGAATACCACTGATGATTGAAATAATGCCGAAAACTTTTAAAATCATTTTACTTGCATTTAGACTCATAAAATAACCTTCTTTCTTTTAATAATTTACTTACTATTATAGTATAAAAGAATGTATATGTCAAAAATTTGAAGGAGATAGACATGCGTAAGGGCTCGCACATAGTGACTATATGTGTTATAATTTAGGCACTAATTGTTAGAATATAAAAAAGAACATTATTAGAGGGGGTAGTTATGAGCAAAGAATATAAAATATTAAAAGAGGCATACGATAGTATTAAAAAGAAAATACCATATGTGCCAGAAATTGCAATCACACTTGGCTCTGGTCTTGGTGATTTTGTAAATGATTTGAAAATAGATGCAGTAATTGACTACGCAAGCATTAAAAATTTTCCAAAGGCAACAAATCAAAACCATAAAGGAAAGTTTGTATTTACTACCATAGGTGGTAAAAAAGTTCTTGTGATGCAGGGTCGTATTCATTTTTATGAAGGCTACAGCGCTATCGAAGCAGTGAGACCTGTGAGACTTATTGCGATGATGGGTGTAAAGAAATTAATTTTGACAAATGCAGCAGGCACGCCAAATAAAAAATATCGTCCAGGTGATATAATGATTATAAAAGATCACATATCATTTTTTGCTCCAAATCCTCTCATTGGTGAAAATGTTGAAGAAATTGGAATAAGATTTCCTGGTATGACAAATGTCTATGATCCAGATATGATAAAGGTAATAAAAAAAGTTGCTACAAAAAATAAAATAAAACTTCAAGAAGGTATTTACTGTCAATTAAAAGGGCCATCATTCGAGACGGCAACTGAAGTTAAATTACTCGGAAAACTCGGTGTTGATGCAGTAGGTATGAGCACAGTTATAGAAGTTATAGCAGCAAGACATGCCGGTATGAAGACAGCGGGACTAAGCGTCATCACAAATATGGGAACTGGCATATCAAAGGTAGAACTTAGTGATGATGATGTGAGAGAGACGGCGGCAAAAATTGCAGTGAAGTTCGAAAAACTCGTTAAAGGGATAATTGCAAATTTATAAAAAAGTGGGGCTCGCATAGCTCGCCCGTACTGTAGGGGCGAGTTACACGAGCCCTGGAGAAATTTATGGAGAATGAATATACATTATATTTAGATGAGAGTAAGTCAGTTGACAATATTTTTGTCATAGGCGGATTTGCATGTCATATTGAAAAAGAAAAAGAAATAGAGAGAAGGCTAACAGAGTTAAAAAATGCAGTTTGGAAAGGAGTTAAAGATAAAGATTCAAGAGTTTTTCATGCGACTGATTACATCAAAAGATATCCAGAAGCATTTATGGATTTAATTAAAATAGTGAGAGAAGTAGATGGTGTAGTATTTGCAACTGTAATCAAACTTGATGAATTGCATGAAATATTTGGGACAGCATTTACTAAGAATGAAAAAACTGATTTTGCGCTTGTGGATAATCCATTTAATATAGCACTTGAAAAAGTAATAGAGAATTATACCCATTATTTATTTTATAGAAATGGTTTTGGTAAAACTATATATGAAGCGAGAAATACAGAAGACCAAAAGTGGAATATGAGCCCAGACTTTTTACTTAAAAAGGACTATCTTAGAATAATAGCAAATAGCAAAGGCGTAGGATATATAAACTATGAGGCTCTACAACTCTGTAATACAAATTTTTCTGTAAAGAAAAAAAAGGAAGACGTGGCAGGACTTCAGATTGCAGATAATATCGCTTATATAATAGCAAGATCTATGAGTCACTCTTTAAAAGAAAATATAAATATAGAAAAGATATTTGACGAGATATTCGACCTTGCATACAATGGAAACTTTGATAAAAGAAAAAAAGACTTAAGACATTTTTATGGTATAAGGATTTTACCTGAGATGTTTAGAACCATCCCAATGGAGCGAAAAGGAAGCGAGCAGATAAAGTATTATAATCAGATGATAAACCAACTTGAAAAACAACTTGAGATTTTAAAAGATCCAAATAGTAAAAATAACTTAATGCAAGGGGAAGCGTAGAAGTATGGAAGAAAAAAAGAAACAAAAAGTGTTTTATATTTTGAGAATTATAATACCATTACTAATAGCAGTATTATCTTTTTCTGTGTTGTCAAACTTTGCAGTTTCAGACAAAGTTCATAATAATACCATTGCCACATTGCAGGCAAAACAGGATAAGGTCCTACAACTAAGTGCTGCTTCTACTGCTATAGCAGCAGGTGCGTCACTTGTGCTTGGAGATAGAGCAGTAGCAGTGTCAAATAAATTACTAGATCTGACAGGATATTTTATAATTATACTCAGTGCAATTTTATTGGAAAAGTATCTGGTGACGGTGATGGGGTTAGTTTCATTTAAAATAATTATTCCTATAGCATGTATTATATTTAGTATATTTACAATTATTGATAGAGAAAATATGAGAAAGCTAGCAATTAAACTTGTGACATTTGCAATAGTTGCATTTATGGTTATACCATTTAGTGTAGTTGTTTCAAATGTTATAGAAAATACTTACGGCAACACAATAAATAAAACTATTGAAGCAGGCGAGGATTTAAAAGAAGAGTTAGAAATATATATTGACAATAATACCACTAATGCCAATAATAATAACTCGATTAACAATTATGTAAACGACAAAGAAGAAATTGATTCAAATAGTGGCTCTTGGTTTGAAAATATTGGAAAGAGTGTAGGAAACTTTGTTTCAGGAGCTGTAAAAACTGTCACAGGAAAGGCAAAAGAGTGGATTGATAAATTGACAACTCAACTTAATAATATGATAGATGCAATAGCTGTTATGATTGTTACAACTTGTGTGATACCACTACTTGTTATAGCTTTCTTAATTTGGGTAGTTAAAATGTTATTTAGTATTGACATCGATGTTAATACAAAGAAAATACCAAAGTTGTCTGATATTAGGAAATAGTTATGAATAAGAAATTTGAATTAATATTATTTGATTTGGATGGTACGGTTTTTAATACGGCAGAGACTATACTTAATTCTCTTAAGGCCACTGTAGAAAATGCAGGCCTTAGAAAACTTACAAGAGAAGAGGTTGACACATTTATTGGTCCACCTATAATAGACTCGCTTAAAAGATATTACCCAGAGTTGTCTGATGAAGAAATTGACAATTTAACCAAGGAATACAGAAAATATTATATAGAGCATGAACTACTTAAGGCAAAACCATTTGAGCATATTCCGGATGTGATAGCAACACTTAAGGAAAATGGATATAAGATAGCACTAGCAACATATAAACTAATGAAATGTGTGACACCACTTTTTGATCATTATGATATGACAAAATATTTCGATACATTAAGAGGTTCAATCAACGAAAAAGGTCTGACAAAAACTGACATAATGAGACTTGCTATAGAAGATTGTAAAGTAACTAATTATGAAAAAGTATGTATGATAGGTGACACTGAGCACGATTTAAGAGGCGCCATAAATCTTGGAGTATCATTTATAGGGGTGAACTACGGAGCGGGCTTTAAAGGGCTCACTGATGAAGAAAAGAATTATAAAAAGTGCTTGGGGTATGTGGATGATGCAATTAAAATATTGGATTTGGTATAACAAAAAAGGGCTCGTAAAACTCGCTCTTACGTCGTAGCCGCGAGCTGTGCGAGCGGCACTTATATATCGTTTATAATTAGATTTTCGAATGACTCAGGTTTTACAACTATGAAATCTTTGTCATCTTTTAGCATAACTACTGCAGGGCGAGGTAATCGATTGTAATTTGATGCCATAGAGTAGTTATATGCACCGGTAGTTGCGACAGCAACTATATCATATCTTTTAACTGATGATGGGAACATAATATCTTTTTGTATTATATCACCTGACTCGCAACACCTTCCTACAAGGTCAGCTTTAAAATCAAGAACCTCATTCATCTTATTTGCTACCATACAAGAATATTTCGCACCATAGAGTGCAAATCTTGGATTATCTGCCATACCACCGTCTATAGACACATAATTTTTATAGCCGGGTATTTTTTTGATAGTTCCTACCGTATAAAGAGTCATGCCAGCATCAGCAACTATAGATCTACCTGGTTCCATTCTAAATGCAGGAACTTTTATATTGAGTTTCTCACATTCTGTATTAATATATTCTGAAAGTTCTTTTAATTTTGTATCAAGGTGAAGAATAGGATCTGTGTCTACATATCGGACACCAAAGCCACCACCTATATCATACTCTAAAGTTTCGAAATTATATTTCTCTTTTACATCAGAAAAAAACTTAAGCATAATTTTTGAAGTTCTTTCATATACATCTTCTTCAAATACTTGTGAACCTACATGACAGTGGAAGCCCATAAGTTTTACATGAGAGAGTTTTAAAACTTCTCCGACAAGAGTGAGCGCTTGACCTGTCTCTATGGCAGTACCAAACTTGGAATCAATTTTTCCTGTCTTGTCTGCTTCGTAGGTGTGAGTATCGATACCAGGCGTTAATCTAAGAAGTATTTTTTGGTTTTTACCTAGTTTTTCGCATTCTCTCTCTATGACATTTACTTCTTCTATATTATCTGCAACAAAATAACCGACGCCATTTTCTATTCCATACTTTATATCAAAGTCAGTTTTATTGTTGCTATGAAAATAAGCTTTAGATAAATCAAAACCAGCAGCTTTCGCAGTGTATAGTTCGCCGCTTGATACGAGGTCTATGCCGACATTTTCGTCCCTCATGATTTCGTAAATGTATTTGAAAGAGCAAGCCTTGCTCGCATAGAGCATAAGGGCAGAGTCGCCAAAATATTTTTTAAATGAAGATGTATAAGAATTTACATTTTCTCTTATACGGTTTTCATCCATTACGTAAAGAGGAGTACCATATTTTTTTGCAAGGTCCGTAACTTTAAAATTATTGAAGTAGAGTTCATTATCTTTAATTGTTATATTTTTGCAAATTGTATTCATAATTATTCCTTAATTTTGAGATAATAAAAGCGGATTGCTCATCCGCTTTTTAATTTTTATTGGATGATATATTTATTTCTTTTTAGTTGTTTTTGTCACTTTAGAAATTTTTGATTTAGTCTTATTTATTCTTGCTGTGACAGGTCTAAGTTGCTTTTGTAACCAATCTTTTCCATCTACAAATCTAGAAACAATGAATGAAACTACATAGTCACCAGATGCATTTATCATAGTGGCAGGTGGGTCAACTAAGTTTCCGATTGCTACGAGTATAGGGAATGCTAGTTCCATGCGAGTTGGGAAGAAAACAGAGCAGATGATATATTCGCCGATGTATCCACCACCAGGAACACCTGACATACCTACAGATGAGAAAACTGCAAGTAGTGTAATAGGGATTAGTTGGTTCCAAGAAAGTTGTTGTCCAAATACTCCAAGTACAAATGCAATTTTAAGAACACAAGAGAAACAAGATCCATCCATGTGCATAGTAGCACCAAGAGGAACAACTATATTTGAAACATCTTTAGAGATGCCTGTTTCTTCTGCGACATTTAAGTTAGTAGGGATAGTTGCGACTGATGAGCAAGTACCGAGTGATACTATTGCTGGACGAGCAAGTTTACTAAACATAAGTTTTACAGTATTTTTTCCACCGCCAAACCAAGCATAGATAGGAAATGCAGTGAAAAGGTATATGAAGCAAAGAGGATAGTATACTATCATCGCTCTTGCATAAGCTTCTGTAATCATATGTCCATAGTCTGCCATAAGATTTGCAAATATTGCGAAGAATGCGACAGGTGCATAGTAAGTAACTATATTTACAAACTTAACCATTACACGGCTTAATCCCAAAATCACATTAGTGACAGGACCAACGCCACCCTCTATAAGATTAGTTGCAAAACCAAAAATAAGTGAGAATACTATGAGTGGAAGCATAGCACGGCGAGTTAAGAGACCAGTAAAATCACTTGTGGTTAGGAAGTTTGTAATCATTTGTGGAACTGATGCATATTCACCAAGTTCTTCAGAAGGAATAGATTCCCAAGCATTAAGCACTGGCGGATAAACTTTCATAAGTACGAACATGATTATAGAAGCTATAGCACCTGTTACTACGAAAACTAAAATGGTGTAAGCAATAATTTTGCCTGCACGATTTCTATTTTTCATACCAGCGATAGCACCAGCAATTGATGCAAATACAAGAGGCACAACTATACAAAACATCATGTTGATAAAAATAGTGCCAAGGAAATTAATTTTACGTGCAGCATCTGGACGCATAGCTCCAAATACACAACCAAGTATCATTGCAGCAATGAGTACACCAAGAAACAAGTAATTTTTTGCAATGTCAGATCTCTTGATACCAAGAGTTTTGTTATTATTCATAACTCACCTCACAATAATTATAATAAAAAATACATTACATATTATAAAGTATATTTTATCAAAGTTTCAAATTATAGTAAATACTGAAAGTCTTGACACTTAATAAAAAATGTGCATAATCTATCTAGAAAGTCATTAAGAGGTGTGAGATGTATAGTGCAGGACATATAATATTTATAATAATAAGTTTAATTATGATTGCAATTGGCGTATACATATGTAAGAAGAATAAATGGCCTTTAGATCGTGTAATCAAGGCTTGTTTTTTTATTGCGGTAATATGTGAGGTTATAAAGGTTCTAACGGTAATAGATATACAGCCTATAGTGCAAGAAACTATTGAAAATGGTGAAATTATCTATAGGGAAACAGGAAAATACTCTCCATTTATTGAGTATTCGCACTTGCCATTTGAACTATGCTCGCTGCAAATTGTATTTATGTTTTTATATCTAGTGATAAGATATGCGGTTTGGAAGAAGAGAATTATAGCACTTATATATGGAACCGCATTTATGGGTGGCTTGCTTGCGATTTTTGTTTCATCTATAGCGGGAGACTTTAGTACCGTAAAAGAATATTTGACATCGGTGAGAGCTTGGGAGTTTTACATATATCATTCTATGTTAGCGGTTATCGCAATACTTATAGGGACGGATAGAAAATACAGTTTAAAATTAAAAGAATTTAAATGGACCTGTTTTATGCTTTGGATAATTGATAACTGTTCTTTCTATATAAACTCAATTTTAAGTAGACCTGTGTATAGAGATGGAAAGCTCATAGGACTTAGCAGTTCTGTAAACTTCTTTTCATCTTTTGATAATCCACTCCGTATACCAATGGTAAATAAAAGGCAGTATTTTATCTATCTAGCAATAAGATTATTGATTGGTTTTATATTGATTACTATAATATATCTACCATTTTTAAAAAAGAAAGGGAGTAAAAGGATTTGAATAAAGAAATGAGAGATAATAAAAAAGGAAGGCAGTACATAATAGACTTACAAAAGAAACGGAGTCTAATAGCAATGATTGCGTGCTTTGCGTCAGTAATTCTCGCAATTTATGCCATAGTTGCTGGTCTTATCATGTATGCTGAGACAGGGGCAAAACCGGTAGATTTATTTCAATATTTTACTATAGATGCAAATGCTCTTACAGCCTTAAGCGCAGCGATGATTTTACCATATGCGATAGAGGGCTTCAGGAAAAAGAGGTTTTATTGTCCAAAATGGGCTGTATATCTTTACTATATAGGGGTCACATGTACAACGATGACCATGCTGGTTGCAGTATTTGTAATTAGTCTAGTGGATTTTGAGCTTGCATTTTTGGGGTATAATTTTTACCTCCATATCATATGCCCAATTATGATACTTATAACATTTTTCTTCATAGAGTCATATTATGAGATAAAACTTAAAATATCGCTTATGGCGGTCATACCTGTATTTATATATGCCTTGGTCTATATATACGAGGTTATAATAGTTGGTGAAAAAGCGGGTGGGTGGAAGGACATATATCATTTCACAACTGTTCACCCAATAATCCCTTTTGTCATAATGATGTATATTGCATTTTTAATTGCGACATTGATAGCATTTGCTTATAATAAAATATCTGCCATTCGTGTGAAGAGGATGACTGATAGGCTTTGGGGCGACGAAGTAAGTGATGTAGAAGTTAAGGTTGAAGTATTTGGGCTTGGAAGATTTATGGGTAGTAAAGAAAATAAATCCTATGCGACACTCCCTCTTGATATAATTTTTCTAATAGCCGATAGGTATAAGATAAAGCGAGAAGATCTAATAAGAGTATATATAAAAGGTATGCTAGATAGCATAGAAAACAAGTAAATTGGCAAAAACACAATATATAGTGGCTGAAAAGTGAAAAAAACACAATTTCAAAACCTTGATTTTTCAACAAAATATTGACAAATTATTAAGAATGTATTAAGATTATAGGTAACTAAAGGAATATGGTAGACCCATGTATAGAAAAAATGCGTGAGCCGAATTTTTTGTGTTGAAGGAAAACACAAAAATATTTTAGTGTTATGTTTTACTTTCATTTTTAGTGAGAGGTGAAAATTATGAGTGTCGGAAAAAAGATTAAAAAAATTACATCAATCATTTTAATCATTTCCATGGTGATGACGAGTGGAGGAATTCATACTTTCTCAAACTCTATGGATGACCTGATTAATGAAATGGAAAAAGGTGAGAGTAGCGAAAGCTTATCTCGCAAGTATTATGATGATATGATGAATGAAAATTCTGATGAGACAGTTGAAGATGAGGAAAAGAATCAAGACGAAGAAACTAATTCTCAAGATGAAACTTCAGAAGGAAAGAAAAATTCTGATAAGGCTGGAGCAGAGTCAGATGAGGCTTTAGAAGAAAGTGAGACTGAGAAGGAATCTGATGAGGAGCCTGAAGTGGATGAGAGCACAGAGGAGTCAAAAGGGGAAACCCAAGATGATGATACTGTGGAGACATCTTCTGATGAGACAGAAGAGGACAAAGCTTCCACTGATGAGTCAGAGTCAGTAGAGGAGAGTGAGACTCAAGAGGAAACCACTCTTGCTTTTGATGAGAAAAATGATATAGCTTCAGATAGTGAAATCGACGCCGACACCGATACTATCGAAGAAGAAGACAATATCTCTACTACAAGTGAGGTAGATCCTATAGATGAAGATGCAGAAGATGCACCAATAGCTACTCCAAATGATGCAGATGAAAATTCAGGTGAAGAGACAAAAGTAGCATCATACAGCGAATTATTTACCGTGGCAACAGATAGCATTATACTAGACAAGTTTAAAGAGGCAACAGAAAGTGAAATCAATGGCGAATATGGCGGAAAGTCATATGAAGATTATGGTGCAGCTTCTCTAGGTGTTCCTGCAATTGTAGTATGGGGTGATGTAGGATATAGAGGTCCAAGCCATGTAAACGAAGGATACCTTGGAATGTATATAGGTGGAACTGATGATTATAATCACGGACAAGAGGCCCACGATTTTAACAAAAAAAGGAATGAAGAAGGAACAAACGGCTTACATTATATGGGAAGCCGCTCTATAAAAAACATTTTGGGTCTTGAATATAAAAATAGAGACGAATGGATGCCAGCCCCTCAATTTATAAAATACACTGGATGGTATGTGCAGACAAGAGGAAAGTTTGCACAATATGCAATAGGAAATCAGTCAACAAGCGGTGGAGTACGAGCAAATAATTATCCAAACAAAAAGAAAAGAGAGCATAAAACATGGACAAATGATGATTTAAAAGGGCTGTGGTCAGATTTTTTAAAAGTGCCATTTAAATCATATGGAGCTACAGCAAAAGGTGGTCAACACTTAGAGACCTTGATTAATAAACAAGGCGGCAATTTTTCGATTTTAAACAACAATCAAAACATAAGAGGTTATATTGTAAATAGCCAAAATGACGATGGCACATATAATCTTTCTTTGGTTGAAAATGTAAAGTTTAATAACAACTGGGGAATGAAAGAAAAAGAATCATTATCATCTTGGCACATTGAAAGCATAGATGATGAAATTACTCAACACACAAATACTGATGAGCAATATGACTGGACAGCAAAATTTAACACTGCTTATTATGGTATACATGTTACCGAGGCAGAGGGGGAACTTGCTACAGATGTTGAATGGAGAAACTCTGGTTGGAAAGATGGTGATACAACCTCAAAACTATATGCAGAACGATATAGGTATGGTGGTGAGTATAGTATAACAGTTCCTAACGAAGATAAAAATGTCTACTGGGAAAGTAATGGAAAAAAATATAAGTTACTAGGCTGGGTTCCATCTTATCAGTCGTTTACAAGCGGCAGAGGAGATTGGGAGAGAGACAGCAACAACGATAAGCAAGGGGTGGTAAGAAACAGTTATTTAAACGACCGTCCCGTAGAAGATTTAGAAAATGAAAGAGTGTATAAGCCCGGGGAGAAGTTTCAATATACACCGTCAGGTAGATGGCCTGTAACATTTGGTCCTTTTTATAGAGATGCTTTTCAGTCAACAAACCCAAAAGATTACAGAGAGGGCTATCGATATGGCATGGCTGATAAAGGTGTCATTTATATAGATTTAGTAGATAATAATACTTGGGCTAATCTTTATTACTATAATAAAGGATGGAATGTAATTACTAAAGTTAACCGTAAGCGTGAAGAGTGGGGAAGTGGAAATGGTAATAGAAGAAGACAGATTGGAGGAGTTCAATATAATACTATCTTCTTCTCTCCAGTTCTTAAAGAATACAAAGAAAAGACAGCTACATTTGACTTAAATGGTGGTAAATGGGTAGATAGCAAACATAGTAATACTATAAAATATAATAATTTTTCTACAAAGACTTTACCTGGAGCATCAGAAGTAACAAGGACAGGATATACTTTTGAAGGATGGTTTACAGATGCAACAGGAGGCACTAAAAAGACAACACTCGGAGAAGTCGAGTTAGAAGCAGGCGTAACTACACTATATGCTCACTGGAAAGAAAAGCTATACCATATAGTTATAAAAAATGTTCTCGCAACAGCAAGTACTATAGAGGTAGTTGATGGAAAACCTGTATGGAAAGATGTAGGGTATGGTAACGAAAAGAAACTACGCTATTATTTAAACACTCCTTATACAGCACAGATAACATTACCAAACAAAAACGACTTCACTTTGGAAGGATTTAATTTTATCGGATTTAGTCAAAATCCAAAAACCCCCCATTTTTATGCATGGAAAGAAAAAACCAAGATATTTGTTAAGAATTTAAAATTGGAAGAAGAAAATCCTCCAACACTCATATATCCTATATATGACGAAATAAAAACTACTATTAAGTTTAACGGTGGCGAAGCAATTGCGTCTGATGGTAAAAAAATAAAATCTGATTTCAGCGAAGAGAAGACATTTAATTATTATGGTGGTTTTATATTACCAACACCAGATGCAATCGAAGGTTTTGATTTTGAAGGATGGGAAGCAACTCGTACTGTAGGTGGTAAGAAGCAAACAAAAATAATTGAAGCAAATAACCCATATTTAAAATTCAGTGACTATACTGATTGGTTTTCAAGTTCTGGAACTTATGTATATAATGCAGTATGGAAAGAGAAAGAATATACTATAGATTTTAAAGGTGGAAAAGTAAAAGCTTCTGATGGAGCAACATATAATTCAAGCACAAGTAGTGTAGTTACAACAAAATATTATTCTAAGATTAAGATACCAACTGATTTTACATTAGCTGATTTCACTTTTAATGGATTTGCAAAAGAAGAAAATAGCGATTCAATTTTCCTTGCTAAAAATGCAGATGTGACAGCAGGAAGCATAGTCTCTGATTTATCTGAGACAGAAGTAACAAAGCTTTATGGAAGATGGATAGAAGATGAAGTGAAGGTGGTATTCAATGGTGGAAAATCAAAAGCTTCAGATGGAAAAATAAAAGAGAGTAAGAGTAATTCTGAAAAGACTTATAAACTTAAATCTAAAGTCGAAATACCACAAGATTTTGCTTTGGAAGGATTTAACTTTAAGGGCTTTAACAAAAAAGATCAAGTAAGCGAAGTTACACTTCCGTTAACTGATACAAATAAAAAGAAAGCAACAGAACTTGTATCTACTTTTGGTAAGAATGAAGATGGAAACCTCGCATTCTATGGTGTGTGGGATGAGAAAAAGTATAATGTAAGAATAGATGCTGGTACCAAAGAGGCAAACGAAAAGCTATATGTAGGTACTGGATCAGTGGCAGCAAAAGTTTATGGTTATTATAGTAATATCTCTATGCCAACAGAGACAACTATGAAGATGAAGTCATTTAAACTTCGTGGATTTAGTAAAGTTGACCAAGACGACACTGTAAAATATACTCCAGATCAAGTAGTAGATGTGACAGATTTGATAGAGTATCTCTCTATGGATGAGTATAAGGAAGGAAATACAGATCCATATATACTTTATGGTGCATGGGATATAGCAGGTGGAACTATTAAGTTAAAAGCTAATATAGGTTATTTCCTTGACAACAAGAGAGAAAAGACATTAAAACCAGAGAAGATGGGTAAGGCGCTTAATGAGTATGAGGGTTACGAGGAGCCAGTAGAAACTGACGATTATGTATTCTCTCACTGGGAAGATGAAAATAAAAATAAATATTATGGCGAAAGCATAGTAGTTGGAGACATAGAATTATCAGCACAATATAAAGATAAACCAAAAGAGGAAGTAAAAGTTCCAACATATACTATACAAGTAGTAAATGATGATACAAAAGGAACATATACAGGAACACCAAGTTTTGCTTTAAGACTTGGAGATAATATCATAGCTTCAATGAGTGAAGCAGGTGTTATAGATCCAGTAGCTAATGAAAGATATATATTCCTTGGTTGGTCTTTTGATGGTGCCAACTTAATAAATGACACAGATATGTATACTGATACTACTAAGAATAAAATATATGCAGTATATAAAGAAAAAACTATAAGTATAACATTAAGTTCAGCGACTGGTGAGTTTAAAGGTGGAAAGAGAGTTATCAATATAATAAGCACAAGATCAATACCACTTAATGAATATAAAGAATACGAAGAGCCAACTAAAGAAGAATACACATTTAAGAATTGGTTAAATGAGGGTGTGGAAGTAGCTTCTAATTCTATTATTACTACAGACACAACTCTTGTAGCAAATTATGAAAAGATAGTTATAGTAGAAGAAGAACCAAAATATACTATAACAGTTTTAAACGACGATACTTTAGGAACTTACACAGGTCCTACAAGTTTTGAATTAGCAATAGATGATAATGTCTTCGGAGCGATGCAAGCGAAAGGCATAGTAAATCCAGTTGCAAAAGAAGGATATAAATTCATTGGCTGGTCATGGAGCGGCAGTGAAGACAATTTAATAAAAAGCGCAGAAAGATATATTAATGTAAATCTTAGACAAATCGTAGCTGTATATACAAAGACTACATATACAGTGACTTTAAGTGCTCGTGATGGAGCGTTTGCAAATGGTTCAAAAACAAAAACAATAACAAGTGACACACAAGTTGCATTGAATACATTTGAAGGATATGAGGAGCCAACAAAAAAAGGATACAAATTTAAAAATTGGTCAAGCGGAGGTTCAGTAGTAGAAGCTAGCATAATAGTTACATCTGATGAAATGACATTTATAGCT
This sequence comes from uncultured Clostridia bacterium, assembly GCA_947303805.1. Classification (GTDB taxonomy): domain Bacteria; phylum Bacillota; class Clostridia; order Lachnospirales; family Lachnospiraceae; genus UBA3633. Next base: position 196,110 of record CAMYZE010000001.1, read on the forward strand.
AACTATGTAGAAGATAAGAGTGAAGACGACACAGAAGAAACTACGAAACCACAAGAGTCAACAGAACCAGGAGAGTCAACAGAACCTGCTGAATCGACAGAACCAGGAGAGTCAACAGAACCTGCTGAGTCGATAGAACCAGGTGAATCAACAAAACCTACTGAGTCAACAGAACCAGGAGAGTCAACAAAACCTGCTGAGTCGACAGAACCAGGTGAGTCGACAGAACCAGGAGAGTCAGAGACAAGTAAGAATCCAGTTGACCCAGAGAACCCAGAAACACCAGTGGATCCAGAACCACCAATAGTAGAACCAAAATATACTATCGTAGTTGAGAACGATAATACAAAGGGAACATATACAGGACCTTCGAGTTTCAGTTTATCACTTGAGAGCAAAATACTTGCATCTATGAGTGAAGCTGGAGTAGTAAATCCAGAAGCAAAAGAAGGATATGTATTCCTTGGTTGGTCATGGTCAGGAAATAAAGATGAATTAGTAAAAGCAAAAGATAAATACTTAGACATAACTTTAGACACTATAAAAGCTGTATATGAAGAGAAAACATATACAGTAACTCTTAGTGCGCGTGATGGAGTATTTGCAAATGGTGAAAGAACAAAAATAATAGTAAGTGATACTAAAGTTGCATTAAATACATTCACTGGATACGAAGAGCCAACAAAAGATGAATATGTATTTAAGAACTGGACAAACGCAGGAGTGGTAGTAGCATCTAATTCTATCATCACTTCTGATATGACACTTATTGCTAGTTTCGAGAAGAAGGTTGTGCCAGAGACTCCAGTTGAAGAGACTAAGTATGCTATAACTGTATTAAATGATGACACATTAGGAACTTACACAGGTCCTACAAGTTTTGAGTTGACATTTGGAAGCAATATCCTCGCATCTATGAGTGAACTTGGAGTAGTAGACCCAGTGGCAAGTAAAGATTACACATTCCTTGGTTGGTCATGGACAGGCGATAAAAACAACTTAATAAAGAATACAGATAGATATTATGACATAAGTTTAAGCACTATTAGCACTGTGTATTCACAAGATACATATAGAGTAATTTTAAGTGCTGGTGATGGTGCATTTGCAAATGGAGAAAAAACTAAGGTTATAACAAGTCACACAAAAGAAGCACTTAATGCATATGAGGAATATGAAGAGCCAACAAAAGAAAAATACGAGTTTATCCGTTGGGTTGATGTAAATGAAATAGAAGTAGCTTCTACATCAATCATCACAAAAGATATGGTGCTCTATGCAAGCTTTAGAAGGATAGCGGAAGAAATAGTTGACACAAGATATACTGTAACTATAGCAAATGACAGTGATAAGGGTGTTATAAAAGTAAAAGGCGAAGAGAAAGATGTAGTTGTATTTAAAATTGGCATAGGTCAAGATGTATTAGTAACACTTGCAAGTGCAAGCATAACTGCAGAGGCAAAAGAAGGTTATGTGTTTAAGGGTTGGTCTTGGACAGGCGATATAGCTTCTATCATAAAGCCTGGCGAAAAATATGAAGACTCTAAGAATACAAGCTTAAAACCTGTATATACAAGAATTGGTGAGAAAACAGTAGTACTTAAAGCAAATACTGGTGTATTTATGTCGCGCGGAGAAAGAACTCTTACTATAGTGAGTGAGACAGCTAAATCATTATTAAACTTTGACAATTATGAAAGACCAGTAAAAGAAAGCGCTACATTTGATAGATGGGTGAAAGAGGACGGAACTACATTTGCAGAAAATGATTTAGTATATGATGATTTAATTCTTACAGCTATCTATAAAGATGCATCTGGCAATGACGTAGGAGCAGATGATGCAACAAAAGATGGTGGTGCAGATGCTTCTTATACAGTCATGGTGAAAAACGATGCTACAAAAGGAACAATGAGTAATGCTGATAGAATTACAGTTTCTGGAAAAGAATATGATGTAGCATTACTTGATATAAAACTTAATGAAAAAATCTTAGCTAAGATCGATGCCAATGGTTTAACTATAGACCCAGATAAAGATAGATGGATTTATGAAGGTTGGTCAAGAACTCATGACTTGAATGGTTTAATAGATGAAGAAGATGTATACGAAAGCAAAGATTTAACAGAAATAAATGCTGCATACTATAAGACTATTCACATAAAAGTAGTATTAAATGCCAACACTGGTGTGTTTGTAAATGCTGGTAAGAGAATCATAGAGATGAACAGCACAAAGAAGATTGAACTTGGTGATTTTGTAAATTATGAAGAACCAGTAAAGTCAGATGAATATAAGTTTGTTCGTTGGGAAGATGCAACTGGCAATAAGTATGAGACAACACATGTGTTTGGTGAAGAATCAGACAACAAAGATATAGAGTTATTTGCTATCTATACTGACGAAAATGGAAATATCATAGGTAGAGGAGATACAAAAGACGGAGGATCAAAAGCATACTATACAGTATTTACAAAATATGATCCAAGTAAAGCTCAACACAATTCTTCAAGTTTTGAAGTTCAAAAAGATGGTTTGGTAAAACAAGCCATGATTGATTATGATGCTTACGAAGCAATAGAAGTTGAAGGTTGGTGGGAGAAAGGATGGTCATTTGATAATAGTATTACCAACTTAATTAATGATACTACTTTATATGACGACATAACACAAACTACTATCTATGCTCAATATGTAGATACAAATAAATGGACTATTGTATTGAATGCCAACACAGGTTTATTTAAAGATAATACAAGAGAGAAAGTATTAGAAAACACTAAGAAGGTAGCAATTAATAAGTTCACTAATTATGAAGTGCCAGAGAAGGCAGATGGATTTAAGTTTGATCACTGGGAGGATGCAAGTGGAAAGACATATAAGGCAACTGATTTACCTCCAAATCCATTTGACTTAGTTCTATATGCTATCTATAAAGATAATAAAGGTAATGAAATAGGTAAGGGTGATACAAAAGATGGCGGAGCAGATGCAACTTATACTATAAGATTATCATCAGATGCAGCAAAGGGAACACTTGGTGCTGTAAAGAAATTTGAGATAGCAAAGGGTTCTTATATACTTGCAACTATGAGTGAGGCTGGTGTAAAAGACCCTACTCCAAAAGCTAATAATTACTTTGTAGGTTGGACTTGGGACAAAGATTTATATGATTATGTAGTAACAAGTGACAACATTTATAAAGGTAATGAGGGAACAGTTCTTCATGCATTATATTCAGATGAATTATTTGAAGTAACACTTAGAACAAACACAGGTATATTTACTTCTGAAAATAGTAGAGAAAAGACTCTTCAAGTTCCAAAATATCAATTATTGAGAGCTAGTGATGGATACGAAGAACCTATAAAGACTGATGCGACATTTAATAGATGGATAAAAAATGGATCACCAATAGGTGAATTGAAAACTTATAAGATAACAGAACCACAAGTTCTTGATGCAACTTATCGTGCTAATGATGGCAGCAACGACAACATAGGTAAAGATGGCGATACAGAAGATGGTGGTAAAAACGCTACATACACTATAAGAGTATTAAATAATGAAAACTTTGGAGCATATACTGGCGCAGAATATTTTGAGATTAATAAAGGTGGCGTAATCTATACTACTATGAAGGCAGCTGGTGTTACTGAGGGTGATCCAAAACTTGGATATGCATTTAGAGGATGGAAACACGGAAGCAATTTGATTACAGCTCTAACTACTTACGAAGATACAAGTATTGCAACACTCAATTTAGAGTATAGTAATCAGACTATAGAATTGACCTTAGATGCATCATTTGGAAGATTTAAAGATAAGTCTCAACTTAAAGTATTTAATGTAGCAAGAGGAAGAGTAATAAATACTATAGCAGACTATGAAGAGCCAACTAAGATGAATTGGACATTTAATAGATGGCTTGATGAGTTAGGAAGCGAAGTAGCTTCTTCATCTACACTACCTCTTAATGAGCAAAAGTTAAGACTTAAGGCAATGTATAAAAATGCTGATGGATATGAAGTTGATGAAGATGGTCATAAACATCTAATATGTGGTGCTCTAGATGAGACAGCGTCTCACGCTTTAGATGTAATAGCATCGCATGAAGAGCAAGTATCATTCTTCCCAGTTACAACTAGTGAAGAGTTTGTAGATTACATCAATGCAGAATTAGCAAAAGAACCTACAGAGAGAAATGATATAAAATTATATCTTGAAGAAGATATAACAATTGATGAAAACATAGAACTTGATGATGGAGTAAATTTATTTATCTGCTTAAATGGTCACACACTTAATGCAACACAACTAGGCAATAGAGTAGATAGAAATGGAAAAATATATATCACTAACTGTAGAAATAGTGAAGCATCTGTTGTAGAAAAGACATCAGATGATAACTTGAATAAAGCATTCTTCGGTGCAAACGAAGTTCATGTACTTTCAGCAAGAGGCAAGATAAATATCACTCCAACTGGTAAATTAGTAGCAATAGCAAGCTCAGGCAACATAATACCAAAAGAAGTAGAGTTTATGAACGTTAAGATTGAAAACAGCGAAGGTGTAACTGTAGATAAACTCATCGATGTTGAAGGAAAAAGTTATGTACGTTTTGTAGATGTAGATGTGAAGAATATAACTGCAACTGACACAGTGATTGGTGTATATGATGGAGCAGAGTTATTTATCGGCGGAGAAGTAAACATCACAAATAACAAAACTAATAAATCTATAATGGATGTAGAAGCAGCATTTAGACTCGCTGATAATTCAGTTTTAAGATTAGTAGATAATACTATTATCAAGAAGGAAAATGGCGATACTGCAGTAATCTTTATGGGTAGTGATAGCAACTATGTTGGTGGTCACTTAATAGTAAAGGACAACAAGTTAGAATTGACAAGTGACTACAAGAAACTTGTTGAAACTAAGCCAGCTAAAGACAAAAAAGATGAAAGCGATAAAGATGAAGACGATAGCAGTGCAGAAGGATTTGACAATAATCTAGGTGTATACGATGAAGAGGTAAGCCCTGCAGGAGAAGTAGGATATTCATCAGCAGTTGCATTTACTAAGGAAAATATCGGATTTGATGTAGGAAATGCAAAAATAGAAATTTATGGCAATGAATCAGTAGCAAGTGGTTCAAATATAAGAGCTGAATATATGTATCAGCTTAGATCGCTTAACAACACAAGAAATGCCCTTATTAGACAAGGCGCTGGTACTGTTTTAGATGAAGATTCAGTAATCGGTGTAGCATTTGCATCAGAGGACGGAGAAGGATTACTCGCTGACAATGCAAAGATAGGTAAGGAAATATTTAGAAACAAGACATTTGGAAAAGAAGAGAAACTTTTAAATATTAAAGAGAATGAAAATGGCAACCTTGAGTTGATGAGAAAGACTTACACAGTAGTTTACCATGAAGGTACTCCAACTACAAATGAACAAAAACTTGTTATAGATGCACTCTTGCCAGATGGCTCTACTATATCAGAGGCTACAAGAGTAAGAAGCGGAGTTATAAAAGCAGGACATAATGTAACACTTGAAGGTGATAGAATCTATCATGCTAAAGGATTTAACTTGGCAACATACTCATTGATTAACAAGAGAAATGAGGTATTAGGTAACTTTGATCCAAGAGCAACTATATCTTATATCGATAGTCTCTTTGGAAGTGGTGAAGATATAGAAGATGGAGATATAATTCGCGCAGATGCACTTTACGAAGAAAAGAGTTTAAAATCAGAAGCAAAACCACTCGTAATCACAAAAGAAGATTATGAGGAAATGGTTAATGCGGCAGTTGTAGATGCAGTTACAAAAGCAGCTTCTGCTTCTGAAGCAGACCAAGCAATCGAAGACAAAGAAGAAGATTACTACACTATTCGTTACCACTTAAATGGCGGACTCTTTGAAGGTATAGAGCTAGAAGATAAAGAGGTTTATGAAGAGACAAATATAAATAAGAAAGACAATCATATATTATTAGTTGATGTCACAAAAGTAGCAACAGAATCAGGAGTTAAGAAGGTATACGACTTTATCGGTTGGTACTTGAGAGATGATGACGGCGAATACGATGATTACCCTATAACTCAAATTGCTGCAAAGACAAACGAAGAAGCAGTTATAGATGTCTATGCACAATATTTACCTTCTACTTATAAGATAACTTATCATCTTGAAGGTGGTATGTTGGAAGGATATGAAGGTGACACTATAGAAGAGATAGTAAGTAGAAAGATGGACTATACTCTTATTAAAGGTGTGACAAAACCAGACTACATTTTCACTAAGTGGAGAATTGAAAATGATGGCGATACTATGTATGCAGATAGTATTGAGGCAGAGTCAATAGCAAATGACATTGATGCTTATGCAGAATACAGCACAGCACTTTACGAAGTAACATACAACTTAAACGGCGGTATAATTAAAGAAGTAACAAGTGAAGGTCAAGAAACTTATGTTGATAGCAATGCAAATATCTTAAAAGACTATTACTTACCACAAGAAGTTACTAAAGAGGATTATAAGTTCACTGGTTGGGAGACAATGAGAGGTGTTAAGGTTGATAGGATAGCAGCAGGTGATACTGATGAAAGCAAGAGAGAAGTAATAGCAACATTTGCACCATCGACTTGGAAGGTTATCTATGATACAGATGAAGGAACAATTGAAGGTTTCCCACAAGGAAATGTAACTGATAAGCTTCCTGAAGGAATTGAGTATAAGCTTTATACTGATGTAAAGAAAGATGGATATGAGTTTGCATATTGGTATGATGTAAAATCACCTACTACAAAAGTTGAGTTCATAAAAGATGCAGTTGGTGGAAATGAGTTTAGAGTAAAAGCAAAATATAATCCTCTCACATATGATTTAAGACTTCACATTGATGGAGAGACAACACCAAGAGTATTGAGAAATATTAGCAATAAATTAGACTTCATCCTTCCTACAGATATTGAAGTAGAAGATAAGGAGTTCGTAAACTGGAGTTATAAAGATGCTCATGGTGCAAATGTAGTTATAGAATCTATAGAAGCAGGAAACCCAAATAATATAACAGATATATATGCAAACTATGAAGATTTAATGACTTGGAGAATTATATATCACTTAGGACCTGATGAATATATCGAAGGAGTCACTGAGTATGATTCAACTTCAACTGCAGAAGAGAAGACAAAGACTATAACTATGAATAGAAGAAAGAACATTTCTCTATACAATAAAGTTGTCAAAGAAAGTGTAGAAGAGAAAGAAGATGAAGAAGAACTAAAGCCAATCATATTAGGTGCAGCTGACGATATATATGATGCATCAGAAAAGAAATATGAATTCTATGGCTGGACTTCAGGAAAAAGAGAAGCACCGGATTCATTAGAAGATCTTGGAGCTACATTCAGATTCTTTGATGGAGTGTCTAAAGAATCAGAAGAAAGAGACATTAACCTATATGATGACTATAATAAGTACAGAGATTGGCACTGGTATCCATACTTTGTATCAGTACATGCTGGCACTGCAGACGTTGAGTATCATTTTGTAAATGGCGGAAGTTTGCCAGACAAAGAAATTGTAGATGGAAGATGTGTTGAGACTGTAAATGCAGGCGTAGATTTAAATTTAATACACTACTATAGTATGTCAGAGAATTTAAATCCAGGATATGAATTTGAAGGCATCTATCGTGATGAGTCATGCACAGGTGATCGAGTTATCGTTATCAGTGGAGATCAAATTCAAGAAATAGCTGACGCAGGTGAGACACTTCACTTATATGTCAAGTTCAAAAAGATAAAATATGACTTGAAGTATTATGTGAACGGCGGAACAATGCCAGGCAAGAGATTAGCAGATGGCAATACAGTATATAGCACTACTTACGACAATAGAATAGAAACTAAGCTAGATACAAATATTGTAAAAGCTGGATATGTATTTGATGGCTGGAAGGTATCAGATGATGATGATAGCGAGAGAATAACAAAGATAGCAGCAGGAAATGCAACAGACGTAGAAGTATATGCTAGTTGGAAGAAAGACTCTTATACTATAACATATATGCTTAACGGAGGAAGAGTAGCTGGTAAGCCAAGCGGATCTTATACTGAGACATATAGAACTAATACTAAAAACGTGCTCGTTACAGATGTAACAAAGTCAAGAAACAGATTTATGGGTTGGTATACAGAGCCAAATGGTCAAGGAACTAAGTATGAAGCGATAGATGCTTTTGCAGAGATAACAGACTTGACACTTTATGCTTACTACGAGTCTACATTATATGCTGTTACATATGTACTTAATGGTGGAACATTAAAAGGTAAGAGGATTTTAAGCTCTGGTCAGTATATTGACGTATACGACAGCAAAGAAGATGTAAAACTTTATGATAGAAATGATGTAGTACATGATAATGGATTCTTTGATAGATGGGTTGATGAAGACGGAAAAGAATATACACATCTTGAAAAAGGTCATGTAGGTAACTTAACTCTTTATGCTGAGTATTCAACTAAGACAGTTGACATTACATTTAACATAGGTGAAAAGGGAGTTGCAGTTGGTAAAATGACTAAAGAAGGTAAGTTCACTCAGACATTTAACATTGGAGAAGACATCGAACTTACTAATGATATAACTTGGTCAGATGTAAAGAAAAATAGCATTACACAGAAAAATTATAAAGAGTACAATTTCGCAGGCTGGTATACAAATAGTGAGTATAAAGGTAAGAGAGTTGTAACTATACCAAAAGGCAATCCAGATAATATTACTGAGTTATATGCTAAGTGGGAAGTTGCAGTGTATAACATCGTTTACCATCTAAATGGTGGTGCTATATCAGGTCTTTTAAGAATAGACTATGATGATATATCACAAGATGTCACTGGCCTTAACGATGAGTATGAACTACCACAAGATGTAAGAAAGACTAATAGTACATTTGCAGGTTGGTATGACAATGTAGGATTTACTGGTAACTCAATTACTAAACTTACTGCTATGCCAAGACAGAGAAAAGATAACACAGTTCACCTTTATGCTAGATGGAAACAGACACAATATAAAGTAACTTATTCTTCAGAAAGAAGAAGTGCCTATGGTTATTACTCAAGCAAGAGAACATATACTGTAGAAAGTAATGCACCATATGTATTAATTGGTGAAGACCACTATATGGTAACAGAATATACGGATAAGGATACAGTATTTGATGGTTGGTATCAGAAAAATGCTTGGGGTGAATATGTAGGAGATGAGATAATTTACATAGATACCAATGCATCTGATGATATAACAGTATATTCTAAATTTATAAAGCTTAGTGAACTTAGCGATGAAGAGAAAGCAGCTTATGAAGCAAGAAAAGCAGAAAGAGCTGAGAAGCGTAAACAAGCCGAAGAACATAGACAATCAGTAATTCGTCAAAATTCAGGCAATGCTGGTAGTCAGACAAGAGACGACTTACAACCAGGAACGGATGCTTACTATGATTACATTATAAGACAATTATTAGCAAGTCTATTTGGAGATGATTCAGCTTCACCACAATATATAAAAGTACAAACTACAAGTTCGTCAAAAGAAGATTCTATGTTAAATAAATTACTTGGTGGATTATCTGACGCATTTGATAAGATACTTGGAGATGATGACGACGATAATGACGACGATGCAGACCCTTCTATACCAGAGGGAGATGCTTCTGAGGAAGTAGAGGTTAATATATCTGATTTGCTTGCATATGATACAGTTTCAGCTAATAAGTTAGGTATGGATACTCCAAAGGGAACAGTTCTTGATTGTGTAGTAATAACTTACATAAAAGACGCAGAAGGAAATGATGTATTAGATCCAAAATATATCGGAAAAGTTCTTAAAGCGGGTGCTAACTTCTCAGACCTAGCAGAAGACTATGGTGGACACTTGCTTGGAGTAAGAGCAATATTCGTAGATGAAAAGATATTTGAAAAACCAGCACAGCCAGGTTATAGAGGTGGTGGTAACTACGGTGGTGGCAGCGGTAAAGGTGGCGGTGGTGGAGGAAGGCTTGCAGCAGGACATAATGATATCATAGTAAACCCATATGGTTTCGACGGTAGAGGAAGTGACAATGGTGCTGCAAGAGCAGAAGTATTGAAGCAAGATATCAATGCTAAACTTGGTAGAAAAGCAACTCCAAGTTATCCAGTATATAAGACTCTAGATATAGAAAAAGATGGTGCAAATGCCGCTGGTCTTACAGGAGAAACTTGGGAATACTTCCCAGCATCAAATTCATTTAAGATGTATATGACATCATTGGCTGGAGACAGATATTACCTTGCAAATGGATGGCATAGCCATACAAGTAACTCTCAAAAGATGTGGTATAGATTTGATAATGACGGCATTATGCAGAGAGGATTTGTTGAAGAAGGTGGAAAAGTATACTATTTAAATAATTCTATCAATGACCTTGCTTATATGGTAAAAGGATATAAAGACTTTGAGGGAACTGGTTATACTGGATACTTTGGAAATGATGGGGCACTCTTAACTATATTCCCAACTTCAGCAAAGATTGCATTTGAGCAAAACATTGCAACTTTACCACAAGAGCCAAACTATGATAAAGCACTATACGAACAATGCAAACTTCTCGATAGAGAGAGCACAAGAATTGTTAAGACTGAAAAGACATATGGTCAATCAGCAATGGGCAACTTCGTAGGATACTGGTATTATATGGCTTCAGGACAAAAGAAGTTGAGATTTGAAACTATAAATACAGAATTGCAGATTGTGAGATTTGCAGCTGATGGATGGATGAATGTCTATGATGTCGACAACAATCTATATAGCTATAGATTTGATGGTGCGGCTAACTTGCTTGTAAATAATATTACACCAGAAGGATTGGTAGTAGGAGCAAATGGACATTTAGCAGACAAGAATATGTTGATAGACTTCGCATATTTAGATGCAGCTAAAAAGAGTGGATATGTACTCGCAACATTCACTGCAAACACTTTACCTGTAAATTCAGAAAAATTGAAATCTCGCTTTGTTGAAATAACAGGTACGCCAATGCAAAATTCACCTGCTACAGACATATGGACTGTGATAGACTTCCAAGGAGCAGTGCCAGTACTAACAAATAGTTTATACGGTGGTACATCAGTTCAGCCAGTAGTTCAGCAGCCACTACAGTTCTTAAGTAATGCTGCCAATACAGTGACAAATGTATTTAATATAGCTCAGACAAATGATGAAGTACCTTCAATTAACCCAATTGAATTCATGAACCCAATAAATGTAGTAAAGATGACAAAGGTATTGAGTAGTATAGACTATAAGAAAGGTATGAAGACAATTACAGAAGTCACAACTGACAGAAATATTACATCAGTTTATGGAATCTGCATGGATATCTATAATACCGTGATGGACTTATTCGCAGCATAATTACAATAGATATTACGAATATAAAAAAAGGAGCGTGAGAACGCTCCTTTTTTCATGGTTAAGATTTATGATTCTTGTCGTACGGGCGAGTTATACGAGCCCTACAGCATGTGTTTCAGTAACTCGTCGTATTGACCATTATATAAATCTCTAGGTCTTATATCAAGGGCTGTAAGGCAGCCAGTTGTTCCTCTTTGGTATTCTTTATATAAAGCTCTTGAAAATGCCACTATAGCCTGTGCTGTGAACTCTGGATTAGAGTCAAGTTTTAAATTATATGAGATAGTGTGCTTATGCTCGTTATCTTTTCCTGTAGAGCCAGTCCTTATTACAAAACCTGCATGTGGCATACCACAATGATTTTTATTTAATTCATCAAGTGTTATGAAGTTTACTATAGTATCATAATCAGCAAAATAGTTTGGCATATTTTTAATTTCATTTTCTATTTTATTTTTGTCAGCACCTTCTTTAGCAACCACATAACATTCTCTTAGATGTTTTTGCCTTGTAGTAAGTTCCGGAGTCTCGCCATTTAATATTTTCTTTACTACATTTTCTATAGGGACCGTATATTGTTTTGCATCAAGGACCCCATCTATTCTTCTTATCGCATCACTATGCCCTTGGCTAATTCCTCTACCCCAAAAAGTGTAATCTTTTCCATTTGGAAGAAGAACATTTGCATAAAGACGATTAAGTGAAAACATACCAGGGTCCCAGCCGCAGGAGATGAGTGCCACATGTTTATTTTCTTTAGCTACTTTATCTACATTGCTAAAATGTTCAAATATTTTAGCATGAGTGTCAAAAGTGTCAATTACATTAAAATCCCTGGCGAGTTCTGGTGTCATAGTAGGAAGTTCTGTTGCTGAGCCGCCGCAGATAGCAAGCACATCAATTTTATCTTTAAAGTCTTTTATCTCAGATGCATTATAAACCTTGGTGTTTAAGAGAGGAGTGATTGAAGATTTGTCTCTTCTTGTAAATATTCCCACAAGCTCTATATCTTTATTTTGAGAGCAGGCGAGTTCAACACCTTTTCCTACATTTCCATAACCATAAATTGCAAGTTTCATAACTTTGTCCTTCCGGGCTCGTGCAACTCGCCCCTACGGATCCAATGGCGAGTTATGCTCATTTGTATGGGCGAGCTATGCGAGCCCCACTTTATTGTAATGATAGCATATCATTCATGCCGTATAATCCCTTTCCTTTACCCTTCATATATTTCACTGCATTTATCGCACCTTCGGCGAAGAGCCCCCTGTCGTATGCCTCATGTTTTATACTTATGCATTCGTGATAAGTTGAAATCATAACTTCGTGGATACCGACTACATTTCCAAGTCGTATAGCGCTAATACCTATATCTTTTTTATCTCTTTTTTGATTTCCATTTCTTCCGAGAACCAAATTTGCGTAAGGTCTAACTTCTTTTAAGCCTTCTGCTATCTTAAGTGCAGTTCCTGATGGAGCATCAAGTTTCCTATTGTGATGAGTTTCTATAATTTCTATGTCAGCATTTTTAAACTGACTTGCAATTTTTTTAGCTGACTCAATTAAAACTGCGATACCTATAGAATAATTTGCTGCAAAGAAAATCGGAATAGTATTAGCAGCATCATTTATCATTTTCTTTTCTTCTTCATTCTGACCAGTGGTGGCGATTACAAGTGGAAGATTTTTATTTTTTGCATAGTCAAGCATTTCTTTTGTAAGTGAATGATGTGAAAAATCAACAACGATATCAACATCGACATTTACTTCATTAAAATTTTTGAAACATTTGAAATTTGCAGTTTCAAAGCTTTTGTCCACGCCACAGCTTAGTTCTAGTTCTGGGTCGTCACAAATCATCTTACAAAGTATTTGACCCATGTGACCCATGCAGCCGCTTACTAATACTTTCATATTATTCCCAACCCCTTCATTATAGTGAACATCGTTTCTTCCTTATTTTTATCCATCGGAGTAAGTGGCAATCTCATATAGTTTTCACAGAAACCTAGCTTTGCCATTGCTGACTTTATAGGTATAGGATTTACTTCTGAGAAAAGTGCTCTTATAAGCGGCAAATATTTAAGTTGTAAATCTCTACTCATTTTTACATCACCTGAAAAGAAAGAGTCGCAGATTTCTACAGTTTCTTTAGGAAGCATATTTGATAAAACTGAAATTACTCCGAGGCCTCCCATAGCAAGAAGAGGAGTGATTTGGTCGTCATTTCCAGAGTAAATATAAAGTTTGTCGCCGACTAAATTGAATGTATCCATTATATTTGAAAGATTTCCGCTTGCTTCCTTTATACCTACGATATTGTCAACTTTAGAAAGTTCAAGGTAGGTTTTAGGCTCTATGTTTACACCAGTTCTTGATGGTACATTGTATAGAATGATAGGCTTTGTTGATGCCTTTGCTATAGTTGTGTAACTTTGAATTAAACCATATTGAGTTGCTTTGTTGTAGTAAGGTGTTACGACTAGAAGGCCATCCACACCAATTTCACTCGCATACTTTGCAAGAGAGCAGGCATAATTAGTGTCATTTGAACCTACACCAGCTACCATTGGAACTCTACCTTTGATTTTATCTTTTGAAAATGAAAGTAACTCTTTATGTTCCTTGTCATCAAGTGTAGAACCTTCGCCAGTAGTGCCAGCTATTATAAGTGCATTAATTCCTTTTTCAATTTGGAAATCAATAAGTTTCTCTAACTTTTCAAAGTCGATACCTTTTTCATTTGTTGGAGTGATAAGTGCAGTGCCGACCCCTTTAAATATTAATTCTTTATTCATAAAATCCTCATTAGGCTTTCTTGTTTTTAAGTGCGAAGAGCCCAGCGATCAATATAACGACACCTACAATAAGTGGCATAACAGGATTTTTTGTGATACCAGCAACTATATAGCAGATAAATGAAACTACAGCGACATATGATGCATATGAAAGCTGAGTTGATACGTGGAGTAAGTGTTCACACTGTGCACCGGCACTTGACATGATAGTTGTGTCAGAAATTGGTGAGCAGTGGTCTCCAAATACAGAACCTGCCATAGCAGCTGAAATTCCAATAATCATAAGTTGTGGATCGATAGCCTTAAGAATGTAAACTACGATAGGAATTAAAATTCCAAAAGTTCCCCAAGATGTACCAGTTGCAAATGAAATGCCAGCGCCAAGTAAGAAGATGATTGCTGGTAATATAGTAATCATGCTTGATACATTGCTTCTTACGATACCATCGATGTAATTAGTAACTTCAAGTGAATCTATCATTGCTTTAAGAGTCCAAGCAAATGTGAGAATTAAAATAGCTGGAACCATGTTTTTAAATCCTTCAGTTAAGCAGCTCATAGTATCTTTAAATGTCAACACTCTCTTAATCAAGTAATATACGATAGTGAAGATAAGTGCAAGCATTGAGCCCATAGCAAGACCTACAGAAGCATCTGCATTTGAAAATGCTGTTACAAATTTTCCGTAACTTTCGCTATCTGCTGAATAGAAACCTCCACTATAGATAAGGCCTATGACACAAAGCGCTACAAGGACGATTATAGGAATGACAAGATCTATTACTTTTCCTGGTCCTAATATCTTTTCTTCATTGTAGGTAGTTTCTTTATTTACTACTTGCTGGCCATAGAATAAATCACCATTCTCAGCTGCATCTTCGCATTTTTTCATCTTGCCGAAGTTCACACCGAGAAGAGTTGTCGCAATGATAAATATCATTGTGAGAATTGCATAATAGTTATAAGGAATTGCCTTTACAAAAAGTCCAAGTCCGTCTTCACCCTCTACAAACCCTGTGACAGCAGCTGCCCAAGATGAGATAGGTGCGATGATACATACAGGTGCAGCAGTTGCATCTATTATGTATGCAAGTTTTGCTCTTGATACCTTATACTTATCAGTAACAGGTCTCATAACACTTCCTACTGTCAAGCAGTTGAAATAATCATCAACGAAAATTAAAACTCCAAAGAACCAAGTTGCAAGAAGTGCTCCAGCTTTTGACTTTATATTTTTTGAAGCCCACTCGCCAAATGCCTTTGAGCCGCCACTCTTATTTAAGAGTGAAACCATAACCCCAAGAACTACAAGGAAAATGAGAATGCCAACATTGTAAGGGTCGGATAAAACTTTGATAAGACCGCCATTTACAACCTGGTCAAATGCTGCTACTGGATTAAATCCAGTAAAGAATAATGCACCGATAACAATACCGATGAAAAGTGAAGAATAAACTTCTTTTGTGATGAGCGCAAGCACGATAGCAACGAGTGCTGGTACGAGTGCCCAAAATGTTCCTACGAATGTCATAAATACCTCCAAAATAAAAAGTGTCAATTATGGCTACATAACTGACACTAATAAAATTAAATTAAGTGTTAAATTATGATAGCCCTCCGCGATCTCTCGCGACAGTGTTCATAATATTCTTATGAACCCCATAGATACTAAGTGCCCTTAAATATCTATTCGGCGGTTTGACCTTCGGTTTCAGATGCCTCTTTTATTAAAACCTATATTCGCACCGCGCCTCTATCTATTTACTATAATAATGTTAGCAAAGTATGGTGTATAAGTCAATATATGATATATGCAAATTTTAGTAGGGTTTAGGGAGTATAACTTATTTATTTGTAAAATATTGTTAAAAATGGTCGTTTTTACATATTGACATTTTTTATATATATGATAACATATAAGTGTCGAAGAGATAGTGCGAGAGGCGCACTTTAAAGATGCTCAATTGAAGATATGGTGCGAGGGTAACACCTTAAAAAGAAATCCCAATTGAAGAGAACCCTGCAAAGGGTTCTTATTTTAGGTAATGAAAGATAAAGTATTTAAAATAAAATATCTAAGCGAAAAGTTTTATTTTGATTACCCAATTGATAAGTTTCCTGAATTTGAGTTAAAGGGTGACAGACCTTACGTTATATTTGTTGTAAAAATTAAAGATCATACTTTTGGAATACCATTTAGAACAAACATTAAGCATAATTACTGCTATAAGTTTAAGAAATCAGGCAGGAAAACCGAAAGTAGTAGTACAGGTTTAGATTTTACAAAAGCCGTAGTTGTAGATAATGAAGAGTATATAGGCAGTGATGCATTAGTTGATAAATTAGAATTTAATGAGTTAAGTAGTAAGATAATTTTTGTAAAAAAGAAATTTGAGAATTATTTAAGCAATTATTTAAAATACTTGTCAAACCCTGATGACGAGAATATTGCAAAAAAATATAAGTATACGACATTAGCATATTTTAGCATTGAATAAATTTAAGAATGATGCGAAATAGCAACAAATGTGAGTTATAATTATTTTAACTGACAAACTCTTGACTCTATCTAAACGAATAATTATCATGATTTTTATTTAAAAGTGTGATATAATATATATCACACTTTTTAATTATGCAAAAAGTAGTAGAAGTCAAAAATCTAACAAAGGTCTACCAACTTTATAATAAGCCGATTGATAGGCTAAAAGAGGGGATAAGCCTTACAAGAAAGAACTATCATAGGGATTTCTATGCCTTAAATGATATTTCTTTTGATGTGGAAAAAGGGGAGTCCTTTGGAATTATCGGTGTAAATGGCTCAGGAAAATCTACCCTTTTAAAAATACTTACAGGAGTTTTATCAAAGACTAAGGGTGATGTAAAGGTTGATGGAAAAGTTGCAGCACTTCTAGAACTCGGTGCAGGCTTTAATATGGATTATACAGGTATAGAAAATATTTACTTAAATGGCACGATGATGGGATTTTCAAAAGAAGAGATGGACGAGAAGCTTGATAAGATTATTGAATTTGCAGATTTAAAAGATGATGCGATAAATCGTCCTGTTAAAGAATATAGTAGTGGTATGTTTGTAAGACTTGCATTTTCGCTTTCTATCGCAGTTGAGCCTGAGATTTTAATTGTAGATGAGGCTTTGTCTGTTGGAGATATTTTCTTCCAGACAAAATGCTATAAGAGAATGGATGAATTAAAGAACAAAGGTACAACTATAATAATGGTTACTCACGACTTAGGTGCAGTAATTAAATACTGTGACCGCACTATGGTTCTTCATAATGGCAATCAAGTAGCGATTGGATCACCTCACGAAATGGTCGACCTCTACAAAAAAATTCTCGCAGGCCAAGAACCAACCGTTGCCGTAGAGGACAACAACTCTGCAGGGGACGACAATTCTGTAGGGGATAACAATAACTATGTAGGGGCGAGTTTAACGAGCCCAGAACCCGTACGGGCGAGTTCCACGAGCCCTCTCAAGGACTCCATGTCAGTCAACCCCCATGCTGACATCTACGGCGACATGAAAGCAGAGTTTATAGATTTTGGAATTCTTGACCAAAAAGGTAATCCTGCTACAGTGATAGTTAAAGGCGAGACATTTACTATAAAAGAAAAAATCAGAATGAATGAAGATATTAAAGACCCAATTTTTACTTGGACCATAAAAGATAAAAGAGGCACAGACCTAACAGGTACCAACACCTTGCTTGAAAAAGTTGATACGGGCTTTGGTGAGAAAGGTAGAGTTTATGATGTGTCATTTACCCAAAAGATGAGACTTCAAGGTGGCGAGTATCTACTCTCTATGTCTTGTACAAGTTTTGAAGGCGACGAGTTGAAAGTTCACCACCGCATGTATGATGTCATAAGTCTTACGGTTTTAATAAATGAAAATAAGGTAGGCATTTTCGATTCCGAAAGCAAAGTCGAAATACATTGACATTTTAGTATTATGAATGAATTCAAGAAAAAAATTAAATTAGTAAGCCGCGACTTAAAATATAAAGGCACGATTATGGACATTTATCAGGACACGGTAGAGGTCGACGGTCACATAACTCACTGGGATTATATGGGTAAATGCGATGCAGCAGCCATAGTACCAGTTCTTCCAAATGGAAATATCGTGATGGTTCGCCAATATCGTCTTGCAGTAGATGAGTGGACGCTTGAGATACCTGCAGGAAAAATTGACGGAGACGAAGATTATCTCGTGTGTGCAAAGAGAGAACTTGAAGAAGAGGCGGGATATAAGAGTGACAACATAGAGTTTTTATGTGATACATATACTGCAGCAGCATTTTGCTCAGAGATAGTCAGATGTTTTGTAGCTACAAACTTAATTAAAGGGAAACAGCATTTCGATAGAGACGAAGAAGTGGTAGCAGAAGAGTGGTCACTTGAAGATCTTAAGAAAGAAATATATGAGGGAAGACTTAAGGATGGGAAAACAGTAGCGGCTCTTATGACTTACGCAGCTAAGTTTAAAAAGTAATATGAGAATATTCGAAACGATTGATGTAAGAAAGTTTGAAGATGAAAGTTTTTTAAGCGATGCTTTGGCAAATGCCTCTAACTTTAGAAAGAAAAAATATGAGGCGATAAATAATCACTTAGGAAAGCTTCAAGTGATAGCAAACACATATCTATTAGATAAATGTCTAAAAGAGTTAGGTCTACACGAAAGAGATATGGAGTATATCGTAGAAAAGAACGGAAAACTAAGATTTGCAAATGAGCCAGATGTCCATTTCAATTTATCGCATAGTAAAAATATGTCGCTTGCAGTAGTAAGTGATGAGCCAGTAGGCTGCGACATCCAATTTATAGATAAGGTTGATGAAAAATTATATGATCTAGTCCTATCCGAAGAAGAAAAAAAATATGTTGTAGGGGCGAGTTGCACGAGCCCCGAAGAACGCTTCTACAAACTCTGGGCTATGAAAGAAGCCATAATAAAAAAAGACGGTTCAGGTCTTCGCGATAGATTAACCGATGTACACGATGATAATGTTTACATAGAGAAAATAGTTTTAAGTGACAAAGAAGTAACAGAAAAATATATAATAGCAATTATTTAATTATGGGTCCGCAAAGGAGGAAAAGTATGAGTAAGTCAAAAGTTTTTTGGACAGATTTTAGGACAGTAGCACAGGGAGATGGACTCCCAACGAAACTTCAAAAGCTTATTAAAAAAGCAGGCATTGAACAAATTGATATGAAAGATAAATTTGTTGCTATTAAGATGCATTTTGGAGAACACGGAAATATTTCTTATCTAAGACCAAATTATGCAAAGGCAGTTGTAGATGTAGTCAAATCACTTGGTGGAAAACCATTCTTAACTGACTGCAACACTATGTATCCAGGTTCAAGAAAAAATGCCTTAGAGCATCTTGAGTGTGCTTGGGAAAATGGATTCACACCTCTTACAGTAGGATGCCCACTTATAATAGCAGATGGTCTTAAAGGACACGACGAAGAAGAAGTTCCTGTAAATGGTGGCATAGTTACAAAGACAGCAAAAATTGGTAAAGCTATCATGGAAGCAGATGTATTTATATCACTCACTCACTTCAAAGGTCATGAGATGACAGGTTTTGGTGGTGCCATAAAAAATATAGGCATGGGATCAGGGAGCCGTGCGGGTAAATGTGACCAACATAGTCAAGGCAAAGCAAATATCAATGAAGAAGCATGCCGTGCTTGTAAGAGATGCCTTAAAGAGTGTGCAAATAATGGTCTTAAGTTTGATGAAACAAAAAAGAAGATGACAGTTGATCATAATAATTGTGTGGGTTGCGGAAGATGCGTAGGTGCTTGTAACTTTGATGCAATTTATTTTGAAAATGATGTAGCGCTGAAAGATTTGAATGCAAAGATGGCAGAATACACTAAAGCAGTAGTTGATGGAAGACCAAATTTCCACATCTCTCTTATAGTAGATGTATCACCAAACTGCGATTGCCATCCTGAAAATGACGCACCTATAATTCCAAATATCGGAATGTTCTGCTCATTTGACCCACTTGCACTTGATAGATGTTGCGTAGACATGGCATTAAAGCAGAAGCCATTTGACAATACTCAACTTACTGATGAGATGAGTAAAGCAGGCGCACATGATCATGGAGATATGTTTACAAACTCAAATCCAAACTCAGAGTGGAAGTCATGTCTTGAGCATGCTGCAAAAATCGGGCTCGGCAACCTTGAGTATGAATTAATAAAGATGTAGAGGAAAAGTATGAAAATGTTGATAGCATCCGATTTACACGGATCAACTAAATGTATAAAAAAATTATGGAAGAGATACGACGAAGAGAAGCCAGATAGAATTATTTTACTTGGCGACCTTCTTTATCATGGTGCAAGAAATGATTTGCCAGAAGAATACAACACTAAAGAAGCTATAGATTTACTAAATAGTAAGTCAGATATCATTACCAGTGTCCGTGGAAACTGTGATTCGGAAGTAGATGCGATGGTACTTGATTTTATGGTTGAAGCACCACATATGATTTTATCAGATAGTGGTTTAAACATTTTTATAACACATGGTCATTACTATAATACGGGGCATTTGCCACCAATGAACAATATAGATATTATTCTCCATGGTCATACTCATATACCAGTATGTGAAGAGATTGCAAAAGGAAAATATTATATGAATCCAGGTTCCGTGTCTATACCAAAAGGCGGCTCTGACCACTCTTATATGATTTATGAAAATAGAAAATTTGAGTGGAAAGACTTAGATGGTAAGACTTATATGGATAAAAAATTATAAAATTAAAATACTAGGAGGTGAACTATGATTTATGATTTTTCAGTAACAAAGAGCGATGGAAGTGAGTTAAAGCTTTCAGATTTAAAGGGTAAGGTTATTATGATAGTAAATACTGCTACAGGATGTGGATTTACACCACAGTATGCACCAATTGAGCAGATGTATAAAGATTATCATGATAAGGGACTTGAGATTTTAGATATACCTTGTAATCAATTTGGTGCGCAAGCTCCGGGAAGTGATAAAGAGATTCATGAGTTCTGTCAGCTTCACTACAACACTACATTTGCACAGATGAAGAAGGCAGAAGTAAATGGAGAAAATGAATTGCCACTTTATAAATATTTGAAGACTCAAAAGGGATTTAAAGGTTTTGGAGATAGCGAGATGGGAAAGAAACTTACAGAGATGTTTTCAAAAATGAATCCTGATTGGGATAAGGGCGATGATATAAAATGGAATTTTACAAAGTTTATAATAGATAGAGATGGAAATGTCGTTGCGAGATTTGAGCCAACTGAGGATATGGCGGCTGTAGAGGAATGCGTAAAAAAATTGTTGTAATTTAATTAAGGAGAATGCTATGACTCTCAAAGAAGTTAAAGAGAAAGCAAAAGGTCGACTTGGATACTGTGTGTCTTGTGAAGTTTGCGATGGAAGAGCATGTAAAAATACTATACCAGGACCTGGTGCAAAAGGGACTGGAGAAGTATCAACAAAGAATTATGAAGCTTGGCAAAAAATTGACCTTGAGATGGATTCGCTTGTAGGTGGTGGTGCGATTGATACGACATTTGAAGTATTTGGAAAGAAATTTGAGCTACCAGTTTTTGCAGGACCTATCGGCAATATAAGAGGCAACTACAGCAAGATGTATAAAGAAGAGACCTACTCTCAGATACTGGTGAGCGGTTGTAAAGAGGCGGGAATATGTGCATGGACAGGCGATGGTATAGAAGATGGATTTTTTGAATTGCCACTAAATGCAGTTAAAAGTTGCGGGGGCATGGGGATACCAACCATTAAGCCTTGGGACATAGAAAAGATTAAGAAAAAACTTGCTCTTGCTAAAGATGCTGGAGTATTTGCTGTTGCAATGGATGTCGATGCTATAGGGCACCCTGCATTTAAGAATGGCGATGGATATGTGAGCCCATTATCTGCAGATACTTTAGCTGAAATTATAAAGAGTACAGATCTGCCTTTCATAGTTAAAGGTGTGATGAATGTGAAGATGGCGAAGAAAGCAATAGATGCAGGAGCTAAAGGAATAGTAGTTTCAAATCACGGCGGAAGAGTTTTAGATGAGACACCAGCAACTGCAGAAGTTTTAAGAGAGATTGCAGAATTTGCTAAAGGTAAATGTGTCATATTTGTAGATGGTGGCATAAGGACAGGTAGAGATGTATTTAAAGCACTTGCACTTGGAGCAGATGCAGTATTGATTGCTAGACCATTTGTGCAAGTTGTATTTGGTGATGCAGAAGATGGCGTTTTAACTTTTGTTGAGAGCTTAAAAGAAGAATTAAAAGATACTATGTATATGTGCGGTGCTAGAAAACTTTCCGATATCTCTTATGACATGATAAGAGTAGGAGGCTGCACATGTTAAATAGAAAATTTGAAAAGATGGCATTTGTCGGTGGTCTTCTTATAGATGGTACAGGCAATGCACCTATTGAAAATAGTTTAGTGTTGGTTGATGACAAGAAGATAGTTTATGCAGGGGCTCAAGGGCCAAAGACTGATGGCTATAAGATAATGGACATAAAAGGTAAAACTATAATGCCTGGACTTATTGATACTCATTTACATTTTTCAGGAAACCTAACTGATAATGATAGCGACTGGGTTCTTGAAGATGTAGTTCAAAAGACGGTAATCGCAGTGCAGCAGGCTCATCAATGCCTCGGCAAAGGTCTCACAACTGTTGGGGAGATATCTCGCTCAGGTATAGCTATAAGAAATATGATTGAAGCAAGTGAGATGAGAGGACCAAGAGTTGTAGCGACAGGACTTGGTTTTTGTAGAACAGGTGGTCACGGCGATTCGCATAGGCTTTCTTATGCTGACAATCAGCATGCACACCCTTGGGCAGAGAGAGTTGATAGTCCTTGGGATTTAAGGAAAGCAGTTCGTATGAGACTTCGTGAAAGTCCGGATGCGATAAAGATATGGGCAACTGGTGGTGGGATATGGAGATGGGATAAAAAACTCGATCCACATTATTGCCTTGAGGAAATACAAGCAGTTGTAGATGAATGTAATATGGTAGGAATTCCTGTGTGGTCTCACGCAGAAGGTTTCCAAGGTGCGCTTGATAGCTGTAAGGCAGGAGTTCATCTTATAATTCACGGTGAAGCACTTAACCACGAATGTCTCACTATAATGGCTGATAAACATATTTATTTCTGTCCAACAATTCAATTTTTACAAGATTGGTTTAATACTTATCCACCTGTGTATGTACCAGAACTTCACGACAAATATCCAGGAGCAACTGTTATAGAAAAAGAACTTGCTCGTGTATATGACAACTTAAGAACTGCAAGAGAGTATGGTATAGGACTCACAATTGGTTCAGATTCATTTTGCTCAAGTCTTACACCATATGGTACAACTGCTATTGGTGAGATGTATTCATTTGTAGAGAAGGCAGGAATAAGTGAGATGGATACTATAGTAGCAGCTACAAAGACTGGAGCCGAGATGCTTAAGGTTGGTGACATAACTGGAACTTTGGAAGAAGGGAAGTTCGCAGACTTGATTGTGTTAAATGGCAACCCATTAAAGAATATTAGAGACATAACTCCTGACAATATGGACGTAATAATGAAAGAGGGAGAAATAATTATTAAGTAAAGTAGGGGCGAGTTTTACGAGCCCGAAAAGAAAAGGAGAAAACCAAAAGGGTTATATTAATTATGAAAAGAGCATTAATAATAGCATCAATAATTATATCAATTGTATTTGTCGGAGCCTGCGGCAAAAAAGTTACCACTGAAAATGCTTCAGCAAGTGCTGACACAAAAAAAATAAAAATCGTTACAACTATTTATCCAGAGTATGATTGGGTAAATAATATCATAAAAGGCAAAGAAGACAAGTTCGATGTAAGTATTTTGATGACCAGCGGCATTGACCTTCATAACTTTCAACCAACTGCAAAGGACATACTTGATATAGGCACTGCAGATTTATTTATATATGTAGGCGGCGAGTCTGACAAGTGGGCAGACGGAGCTATAAGGCAGGCTGTAAATAAAGATTTAAAAGCCATAAATCTTATGGAACTTTTGAAAGATAAGGTTAAGGTTGAGGAATTAAAAGAGGGAATGGAAGAAGAGGAACATCACCACGACGAGGAAGAAGGCGAAGAACACGAGGGAGAAGAAGAACATCATGAAGAAGAGATAGAGTACGACGAGCATGTATGGCTCTCACTTGAAAATGCGATGATAGTTTGTGCGCATTTGACTAATGAAATCTTAGCACTTGATTATGACAATGCAAATGTCTATGAAAATAATTTAACAACATATTTAGCAGAGTTAAACAAATTAAATGATGAATACAAAAATGTTGTAAGTAGTGCAAAGAGAAAAGTATTACTATTTGGCGACAGATTTCCATTTAGATATATGGTAGATGATTATGGCATAGACTACTTCGCTGCATTTAAAGGATGTGCCGCAGAGACTGAGGCAAGTTTCAAAACAATAAAGTTTTTAGCAGACAAACTTGGAGAAGAAAATCTTCCATATGTTATGAAGATAGAGAGAAGTGATGAAAAAATTGCAAGAGCTGTTATTGAAAATAGTAGTAAAAAAGATGCGAAAATTGAAACCATGTATTCAATACAGGCAGTAAGTAGTGATGAGATGAAGAAGGGAGAGACTTATCTCTCATATATGAAGAAAAATTTGGAAGTACTGAAGAAGGTTTTGAACTAAAGCCTACTAAATATCAATATTAAAGTGAAAAAATAGCGCTATGTGGAAATGGCGCTATTTTTGTGTGTTTTAAGGCCCTGGTAAGCCCATTACCAAAAATGTCAAAAACTTGACATATTTGGTAATGAAGAATATAATAGGTATGTAATTATGTGAGGTATGTATGGAGTTTCAAAGAGACTATTATTTGCAAAAACTAGTAAATAGGAAAAACAATGGTTTTATAAAGGTGATTACCGGGATTAGAAGGTGTGGGAAATCATATTTGCTTTTTAATTTATTTAAAAAGCATTTGCTTGATAGTGGGGTAAAAAGCAAATATATTATTGAACTTTCACTTGATGACGAGCAAAACGAGGAACTCCTTGATAGAAAAAAATTAGGTGACTACATCAGAAGTAAAATTATTGATAATAAAAAATATTATTTATTAATTGACGAGATACAATTTGTAGAAGGGTTTGAGAAAGTACTTAATGGTTTAACAAAAATAGAAAACCTTGATGTGTATGTTACAGGTAGTAATTCAAAATTTCTATCAACAGACATTCTAACTGAATTTAGAGGACGAGGTGATGAAGTAAGAGTATACCCATTATCTTTTCAAGAAATAAAGAGTGGAATGAAAGAATTATCAAATGGTGACATATGGAAGGAAATATCAACATATGGCGCACTTCCACAGATATTGAATCAGCCCACAGATGATCAAAAAAAAACAGCACTAAACACTATATTACATAAGGTTTATATGGATGACATAATCAATAGAAATAATATAGCTAAAACAGAATATTTTGAAAAGACATTAAATATACTTGCTTCCGCAATAGGCTCCCTAACTAATCCAAGCAAAATTGCAGATACATTTTTGTCTGAGAAATATGGAGATATATCACATAAAACTGTAGCAGATTACATTGAATATGCTATAAATGCATTTTTAATAGAAAAGGCTGAAAGATATGATGTAAAAGGAAGGAAATATATATCATCTCCTTACAAGTACTATTTCACAGATATAGGCATAAGGAATGCGAAACTTAATTTTAGACAGTATGAACCTACTCACATTATGGAGAATATTATATATAATGAGCTTCTTAAAATGGGCTATAGTGTTGATGTTGGCGTGGTAATTACTGACGAAAATAATAAAAAAGGAATGGAAAGAAAAAGATTAGAGGTAGACTTTATAATCAACGATAATGAAGAAAGGTATTATATTCAATCAGCATATTCTTTAACAGAAAAGGGTAAATTAGACCAAGAATTGAAATCTCTTAAGAATATAAAGGATAATTTTAAAAAGATAGTAATTACGTTTGATGATATAAAGCCGTACACAACTGATGATGGAATTAGGGTGGTGAATGTGTATGATTTTTTGTCAATAGATTCAGTTAAGAAAATATAAAAGCAAATTACATTTGAAGTGTCTGCAGGTCAATTACAAGGTTTAAAAGTTGGCGATGCACTTGCAATTAATAATGGTAGAGACGCCTATCAAGCTACTATAGTTACCATACCACAGGCTCAGCCTTCAAATCAAGGTCCGAGTTCAAAAGTAATTATCACTGCACAAGTTTGTCCAGGTATCAACTTACCAGGAAATAGAAGAGATTACACAGTTACTTATTTATATAATAATAGAGATCCGTGAGTGCATTACATAAATAGGAACTATGTTTATTATGATGATTCAAGACCATACATATATATAATAGGACCAGATAGAGTTATAAGAAGAAAGTATATTAGAGTTGGGTTGATTAATAGATACTATACTGAAATATTGGATGAACTAGACGGCGCAGAGAGAATAGTTGAAGATTAAATAACAGCATTTTAAAATCAGTAAATGACAAAAATATTTACAACTGCATTATTATGTATTTTGCTTATCCTTGGTGGGATAAGCAATTGTTTTGCTGTAAATGTCACGACCATCGGCCTTGACCCTTCTCTTATAGCAACCTACCTCGCGGAAGATGAGAGTCAAAATACTGAGATTATAAATGTAGTAAATAATTTTATAGTAAGTCACATAAGACCAAATATGACGGACTTTGAAAAAGAAATTGAGATAATAAAATATCTCGTTACAACTGTGACTTATGACATAGATGAACTTTTAAATGATTCGTATTTTATAAACGATAGTTATAAAGCTTATGGTGCACTTGTAAATCATAAAGCAGTCTGCTCTGGCTATGCTAAGGCATTTGACCTTCTAGCAAAAACCTGTGGACTTTCTTCTATAGTAGTGACTGGCGAGGCAATCAACTCTTCAAGTCAAAATGGACCTCACGCCTGGAATCAAATTTATCTTGATGGAGAATGGTACAATGTCGATGTGACATTTGAAGACCCTATGACAAATGTGGTTCTCGGTTACAACCAATTATTTAATAATTACATCAACTGCACTGATGCTGAGTTTTCAAAAGACCACATAAGGGCAAATGGTCACAGTTGTCAAGCGACTAAGTATGGCAAAAAACTTGTGGCATATTATTTAAATACTGGATTAGTTGATTTTAACGGAAACCTAGATCTAGTCAGAAAAAATTATGAACAACTAATTTTAAATTTTGCACTTACTGGTCAAGAAAAAGAGATGAAGGAAATGGTAGATAAGCTTTTAATTTTAGGAGCAAAGTATGATAATAATTCCAATTTCATCGCAAGCAACAATGACTTAGAACTTACAACCTATGTATTAACTCATCTTGCGGCAGGGGAACATATAGTGATTGTTGTGACAGGTCCAAACACTCAAAATACCTTTAGCATAGATACAGGGCATTGGTTAAACGACTATTTAACTATACCGGGCAAATGTAGTATGCAGAGAATATTTTCATCTGATGGCAAGCTTGATACGAGGATACTAATTTTTAAATTTGGTTAATAATAAAATATGTTTAATATAGTATTATTAGAACCCGAAAAACCTGATAACACCGGCAACATCGGCAGAACCTGTGTCGCAACAGACTCTGCACTTCATTTGATTTACCCGCTTGGTTTTCAGCTTACGAGGAAAAATATACATCATGCGGGGCTTGATTATTGGGAGAGATTAAAGCTCTTTACTCACGATAGCTACAAAGACTTTTTGGAGTATTTCAGTGGGGCTCGCACAGCTCACCCATACGAGGATGGGGCTCGCACGTCACTGTGGTTCGCGACTACCAAGGCTCACAGGAGTTACACGGATGTGAAATTTAATGACGGCGACTTTATAATGTTTGGAAAAGAGTCTGCTGGCATACCAGAAGAAATACTTGCAAATGATGAAGAGCACTGCATAAGGATACCTATGAAGGAAAATGAGAGGTCGCTCAATCTCTCTAACTCAGTGGCTGTCGTTTTATATGAGGCGCTACGACAAAACAATTTTAACAATTTGATTACTAAAGGCGAACTTCATAAATTAAAATATAAAAGGAGTATATATGAAGTATGAAAGAGTTGCGATTGCCGTTCTTGACGGAGTAGGCATCGGAAAAAAAGACAAAGGTGATATGGTTGAGGCAGCGTACATGCCTACCTATAAGAGTATGCTTAAAGATTCTTTTAGCATTGCAATAGCCGCTCATGGAACTGCAGTTGGTCTTGCTAGCGATGATGACATGGGAAATAGTGAAGTAGGTCACAATGCACTCGGAAGTGGGCAAGTGATTTCACAAGGTGCTAAACTTGTAGACGAGGCAATCGCCACAAAAAAAATCTATGCGACGGACACATGGAAAAGCCTTGTAGAAAATTGCAAAAACAATAACTCCAAGATGCATTTCATAGGATTGCTTTCAGATGGAAATGTGCATTCAAATATTTCTCATTTGATTGATTTACTTAAAAATGCAAAAGCTGCAGGTGTAAAAAAATGTTTTGTGCACGCACTTCTTGACGGACGAGATGTGCCATATAAGTCTGCACTTAAATATATTGAGATGATAGAAAATTGTTTCAAAGAGTTAAATGATGATAGTTTTCATGCGATGATTGCAAGCGGCGGCGGTAGGATGGTCATCACCATGGATAGATATAAGGCTGACTGGGAGATGGTGAAGAAAGGTTACGATACTCATGTTCACGGCATAGGGAAGAGTTTCAAGTCGGCTAAAGAGGCGATAGAAACTTACTATAATGAGGGCTGTGACTCAGACCAATATTTAATGCCTTTTGTAATCGCAGATGGAGATAAGCCAGTTGGGAAAATCGAAGACAACGACAGTGTAATTTTATACAACTTTAGAGGTGATAGAGCTATAGAAATCTCTATGGCATTTGACGATGATGACTTCCCATATTTTGATAGAGGAAAAAGACCAAAAATTATGTTTGCAGGTATGCTTGAGTATGATGGTGACTTAAAGATACCAAAAAAATATCTTGTGAACCCACCGCAGATTACAAATACACTTACCGACTTTATGGTCAAGAACAAACTTTATGAGTATGCAGTTTCTGAAACTCAGAAGTATGGCCATGTAACTTACTTCTGGAATGGAAATAGAAGTGGTAAAGTTAGTGAAGAGTATGAGACCTATAAAGAGATAGTAAGTGATAACTGTCCTTTTGATGAGAGGCCTTGGATGAAAGCTGGTGAAATTACCGATGCGATGATAGAGGCGATACGAGATAAAAAATATTCTTTCATACGATGCAATTTCCCAAATGGTGACATGGTGGGTCATACTGGAAATGTCGATGCGACAAGAGTGGCACTTGAGTGTGTGGATCTAGAGCTCACAAGGCTAAGAGCTGAGTGCAAAAAAAACAATGTGCTTTTGCTCGTGGTCGCAGACCATGGAAACTCAGACCAGATGTATGATTATAAAAATCAAGATCAGATAAGGACGGCACATTCTCTAAATCCTGTGTGGTTTATAATTGATGATGATAAGGGCAAGTTTACTGCAAATGAAGGCAAGTTCGGCCTTGCAAATGTCGCAGCAACCATTGTCACACTTATGGGGTATAAAGCCCCTGATGGATGGGAGAAAAGCATTGTAAGATAATAGATATCAAATAATTAATAATCTAAATGTAGGAGCAGTAACAACCCTGCTCCTATTTTTATGCAAAAATACATAGGTTTATGCACACAATAGATTAAAATGCCAGCAAAAGTGCTCGCATAGCTCGCCCATACGAGGCTGGGGCTCGCACAGCTCGCCCGTACAGCCACTATATATAGTTTTATGTACTACTACATATAGTGTTCAATTTGTCTGAGCCATATGTAACTGTTGAAAATATGTTAATAAAATTATAGAAAATCCCTATATTTTAGCCTTAAGAAAAGTATTAAGAAATTATTAAACTTTTTCATAAATAGTGTAAAATTGTGGTTTTTTTAGTATACTAATAACAACATATTGGATGCGCATAATTTGCGTGTCCGATTGTATTTGAGTTACATTTTTGTGGAGGGCAAAGCAAAAGTGTTATTTTTGCTATGAAAAAAACATTTCTAAATTTTAAAAATTATTGTTAATAGATTGTTAGAAGTTTAAAAAAAGATTTTAACTTCTTGTTGAAGTAGTGTAAGGGCGAGCTATGCGAGCCCGAGGAGAATAAATTATGTTCTTTTATGAATTTGAAAAATATAAAAATGCGAAACTCGACAAAAGATTATTGTGGGAGTTTGAAGTGGACAAGGATTTTGATTATAACAGCGTTAAGAGATTGGTGGTTCAAAGAGTTATACAACTTGGAAGTAAAGAAGACTATTATGCAATATTTAAAATGTTTGGTGGAATAGATGGTGTTAGAGAAATTATAAAAGAAATAGATTTTTTGAGTAAAAAAGACATGAATTTTGTATCAGTTATTTTTAAAATCAAAATGGAGGACCTAAAATGTTACAAAAAAATGTTGTCACTGAAAAAACCTATAATGTATTAAAGACATTGATGAATGATAAATATTTAAATGATTTTAATCTAGTAGGCGGAACATCTCTCGCGCTTAGAATAGGACATAGACAAAGCGATGACTTAGATTTATTTACTAGAAAAGACTTCGATGCTGAAACACTCAAAAAATATTTGATAGATAATTATGGTTTTGAGGTTAAATTTCAAGAAAAGAATACGTTAAAAGGATTCATTGATGATGTTTTTATAGATTGTATTAAGTATGACTATGATAATTTACTTGATGTTGAGACTATAGATGGAATAAGAATGTTATCTATTGAAGATGTAATTGCGATGAAATTAGTTGCTATTTATCAGGATGGCACAAGGATTAAAGACTTTATTGATATAGCATATTTATCTGACCACTATTCTTTAAATGAGATGATAGAGTTCTGTAATAAAAAAACTAATTGCGACAATTCGTTCAGCATAATGAAAGGCATTATGTATTTTGACAATATTGATTATACGGAAAAAGTAAAAGTTTATGATGATAATTATAGTTTTGAAAAAATAAAAAAGCATTTAGTTAAAATGAGCGATAATCCTGATAAAATTATTAAGTATGATAGTAAAGAGGTGCTTAAAACTAGAAAAAAATGAGCTCGATAAAAAACTTGTATGGGCGAGTTTCACGAGCCCTAGGAGGAGGAGAATGAAATATAATGTAAAGTTGACATGGGACAAAGAAGCCAATGTATGGGTAGCAACAAGTGACGATATCCCAGGATTAGTTTTAGAATCAAATTCATATGACGCACTGATTGAAAAAGTTAAAATTGCTTCACCTGAATTATTAGAATTAAATATTATTTGAAAAGTTAACTATCAATGAAGGATAAAAGTTTATGAAATATATGAATAAAACATCAAAAGCAATCGCAACAATTTTCATTTTAATATTTTTATCATCAAGTTACATGTTGTTAAAAGGTCATCATGAGGAGCACAAGTTTGATGTAAACAGAATACCAGCGAGAGAAACATATGATTACAGCTCAACACTTAGATGCTTTTTTGAAAAGTGGAATATTGATATATTGCCATTATCTGAAAACTTTAGAAAAAAATATAAAAATAAATTTGATATAACTGAATATGCAGGAAGATTTGTAAGTTACGGAGCAGGATCAGTTATTGAAAATGGTGAAGAGTTGATACTTATTTCTTATGACACACAATCGCTTTTGGACTTTGATGATTCAGAAAGTGTGCAGCACGATTTATATTTTAGATATAAAACAACCGACGATGGTTTACTTGATGATGTAGAGTTTGTAAGAATGGAAAAGCGAAATCCAATGTCTGGTAGAATTATAGAAGAATAGTAGGGCGAGTTTCACGAGCCCTTGGAGAATGATGAAACAAAACGCAAAAATAATAAACAAATTGGACACTAATGATTTGAAGAAAAAAGTGTATCTTTTACGAAATGTGCAAGTTATGCTGGACTTTGATTTGGCGGAAATTTATGGTTATGAAGTCAGGGCATTAAATCAGCAGGTTAAGAGAAATATTGCGAGATTCCCAGAGGATTTTATGTTTCAATTAACGAAACAAGACATAGATTTCATAAAATCACAATTTGTGATTTTACCCAATAAAGCCTTATTTTCAGATGATGAGGGGGGAAATAGAAAACTCCCCTATGCCTTTACTGAACAAGGAATATATATGCTTGCTACAGTGCTTAAAGGCGACATCGCTGAAAAACAAAGCATATTTATAATGAGAGCATTTAAAGAAATGAGACATTTTGTTCGGCAAAATATGCAATTTGTTACTAAGAATGAAATCAAACAAATAACAGATTTTCATGAAACAAGGTTTAACAAAATAGAAAAGAGTATTGATGAAATAAATGAGAATTTTTTATCAAATATAGACAAAAAGAATTTCATGATATTAAAAGGACAAAAAGTTGAGGCTGACAAAGCATATATAGATATATACAAGAAAGCAAAAAAATCCATATATGTAATAGATGACTATGTAGATATAAAGACTCTTGATTTATTATTACATAAGAAAAAGAATGTGGATGTAATACTGTTTACTGGAAATTATGGCAAAAACAGTGCAAATCCTAAAAGAACATTTTTAACAAATAGCGAAGTAAAAGATTTTGATAGAGAGAATCCAACATTGAGAATTAAAAATAATAACGAATGCCATGATAGATATATAATAATAGATTATAAAACGAAAGACGAAAAAGTATATCATTGTGGTGCTTCAAGTAAAGATGCTGGAAATAAAGTTTGCACTATTAATGAGATAGAAGATATAAATATGATTCACCCTGTGATTGATAAATTGTTAAAGAATAAAGATGTGGTTTTATAAGGGTGCTCGCCCATACGGGCATAAAAGAGAATTTAAGAAAAGTTTAGATAGATAAGCAATAAGAATTTATTCACTTATGAAGGAGACAGAGTATGTTTTCACTCAACAAAAGGTTTATAGCGGGCATAAAAAATTAACACAAAAAATAAGAGATAAGAATAATGATAGAAAAGATATCAAAAAGTATTATAAATACAACGAGTGAAGCATTTGAGTATGTGAGAAATATTATTATTAATGCTGCGCAATTCGTTTTAAAAAATGTAAAAAATATTTTGATATGGGCTTTTCTTACTGCAATATCAATAGGTGCAGTGACATATATAGTAAATATACCCATAGACTATGAAATAAATTTAATGGCTGAACACAAAGATTACATTGTGAATAAAAGGTCTTTAAAAATACATATAGCAGAATGCCATAGTGTATCAAGAATGAGTGAAAGAAATAAGCTTCAAACAAATAATTCATTAGAAAATTTGTTAAATGATGGATATTTCATATGTAATAGATGTAAAGCAGGTGTTAAAAGAAAAAATGAATTTATCGCAAGTTCGTTGGAGAGTATTGAAAATGTATTATTTGGAAGTGAAGACATTACACTTAAAACATACGATGAATACATAAAATCGATTGATGAAATGGGCAGATGGTATGTTGAGCATATAGCAACATACGAAACAAAACCAGATGAGAATGCAACTAAAACTGCAAAAGAGTATTACAAAAACAATAAAATAAAGAGAAGAGGGAATATATGTTTGTATCCTTGCGAAAACTTAAAAGATTGTGCAGGAGAATATACGAAAGCTGGAGATGACTGTGTAAGATTTATTTTCTCTTGTTTAAACAATATGGACAAAAATTTTATAAACACATTGTCTAAATATTCTAAGTATAAATGGAGTAGAATTGACAGTAATTTATTAAACACTACTGAAAAACAGCTTCAATATGCAATGACAAATCTAGGATTTGAAATATATGACATCAAACCAGAAAAAGTTGATTTAAATGGAGATAACTATTTTGAATTTGAAATATTACCAATTGATAAACAGTTTAAACTACGAAAAGGAGACATTTTATCTCAAGATGGACATGTACATATTTATTTGAGCGATGAAGAAAACTTCGGATGGGGAAAAGTTAACAATATATATCCACAAAAAACCCAAACATATATAGATGCTACAACAAACAACATAGTTTGTAGCGGTGAGCAATTTAATAGAGTATATAGATATATTGGAGAGAATTAGGAGGTAAAAAATATGAATAAAACAGCAAAAGTGATTATAGCATTTTTTGTATTAATATTTTTATCATCAAGTTACATGTTGTTAAAAGGTCATCATGAGGAGCACAAGTTTGATGTAAACAGAATACCAGCGAGAGAAACATATGATTACAGCTCAACACTTAGATGCTTTTTTGAAAAGTGGAATATTGATATATTGCCATTATCTGAAAACTTTAGAAAAAAATATAAAAATAAATTTGATATAACTGAATATGCAGGAAGATTTGTAAGTTACGGAGCAGGATCAGTTATTGAAAATGGTGAAGAGTTGATACTTATTTCTTATGACACACAATCGCTTTTGGACTTTGATGATTCAGAAAGTGTGCAGCACGATTTATATTTTAGATATAAAACAACCGACGATGGTTTACTTGATGATGTAGAGTTTGTAAGAATGGAAAAGCGAAACCCAATGTCTGGTAGAATTATAGAAGAATAAAAACAACTTGTATGGGCGAGTTTCATGAGCCCGAGGAGAAAAGCATGAGTGCAAATGTATTAGAAATCAACAACATACTTAACGATTTTGATGAACAGCAAGTTGTTCAAGTTTTAGAGTATGCGAGAAGTTTGTTAAAGACAAAAAACAAAAAAGAAAATAAGGTAAATGAAGATAAATATAAGTTCTTTTGGGAAATGCGAGAGGAACTTAAAGAAAGAGGCTTGCAAGGAATGACATTAGAAGAAATAAATGAAGAGATAGCTGCAGCAAGAAAAGAAAGGAAACTGAAAAATGCGAATTAAAGCAGTTATAGATACAAATGTGTTAGTGGCTTCTTTAATTACAAATACAAATGATGCGCCAACAGTGAAAGTAATTAATTATATTTTTGACAACACAATAATACCTCTGTATTCAGAAGAGATTATGACCGAATATATTGAAGTATTGTCAAGATCAAAATTTGCAATAAAGCAACACAACATCGGAAATTTAATAAATGTAATAAAAGAAAAAGGTATAAAAGTAAAACCAGCTAAAATTAATATTGAATTGTTAGATGAAGACGATTTGCCATTTTATGAAGTTGTGATGGAAAAAAGAAGTGAGGGATCGATGTTGGTAACTGGCAATATAAAACATTATCCCGAGAAAGTGTTTATAGTAACACCAAAAGAAATGGTTGATTTAATAGAGCAAAACAATAGAAGTTAATGTAATTGAGATTTAAAGAAACTTTAGATAGATAAATAGACATGAAAAAACATACGGGCTCGCTTTACGAGCCCGAACAAAGGAGAGGTTATGTTTTCACTCAACAAAATGTTTATAGCGGGCCTTCTAATCTTCGCTATGGTATTATCAAACGCGGGAATGAGCACACTTGCTGTGTCTATTTCTCATTACGTAGATAATACGGAGGCAAACAAAAAGGACGATAGTGATATAAGCTATCGTTACTATGAGGAGTATCGTTATTCTTATGAAAGTAAGACGACTTTGCTTATGAACAGCGAGGCTGACGCAGGTGAAGCCGGAGGAGATAGCGGTATAGAAGACAAAGCCGAACAAGGTCTAGCAGGCGACAGTGCAGAAAATCCTGTCGCAAATGAAAATGAAACTGGTATCAGTGAGGAGACTGATAGCAGCGATTTTGATGTTGAGAACAATGAGAGTGAAAACAATGAGAGTGAAAACAAAGAAGATAAAGTAGAAAAAGAAGATGGCAAAGAAAGTGAAGTTGTAAATCCTGATGACATAAAAAATGAGACAGAGACAACAGACTACGTAGAAGAACCAGAAGAAGACGAGACGGAAGAAAGCGAGACAGAAGAAAGCGAAACAGAAACCAGCACACACGAAACTCGTGAGTATGACGAAGAGTTCGGACCTAAGCAAGAGGAGAGCGAGACAAGTGAGAGCGAGACAAGTGAGAGTGAGACAAGCGAGAGTGAAATAAGTGAGAGTGAGACAAGCGAGAGTGAGACAAGCGAGAGTGAGACAAGCGAAGAAGAGACAAGTGAAAGTGAAGATGGTGAAACTGGGGCTCGTGAAACTCGCCCATACGAGAGCACTAAGAGTGAGATAGTCGAAGAAGAAAAAATTGCAACAGCATCTGATATAGAAGAGACGACAATGCCAGAATTAAAACCAGTAAAAGAAATCGCAAGTAAATCAGATACAAAACTTTTCGGTGCAGGCAATACTCACACACTAGAAGCTGATTGGTTTGGAACAGCGGCAACTGGCAAAGCTGGAGTAAGATTTAGTGATGTTAAAAGTATCGAAGTAACTAATACAGTGCCAAGTTCATCTACTCATACTTGGAATATAGATGATAGTGGACTTGTAGGATATATTGTTGACAATGTTCATGTAAAAATCTATTTTCCAAGCGGTGATATATTAAAACTTGGCGAACCAGAAGGGGAATATAATGGTATTTTTGGAAGAAGAGAAGACAATTTATATTTTGGACATATTGAATCTTTTAAGGGTCTAAATTTAATTGATACAAGTGGCACAGTAAGTTTTAGTCATTTATTCTATGGGATAGGTGATGATAACGAAAATAATTTGGACATTTTTAAAGATAGTGGAATAACAGAATGGGATACAAGTAATGTAACTGATTTAAGCTTTGCATTTGCATGGAATAATAGTTCAAGCATTGACTTTTCAGGATGGGATACAAAAAAAGTTACAAATATGGCTAGTATGTTCCGTGCATCTAACATTGTAGAAATAGATTTAACGAGTTTTGATACAAGTAATGTAACAAGTATGCTGTACATGTTTTTTGCTAGCGGTAACTTAACTACAATATATGCATCTGATAAGTTTGTAGTTAATAATGTAAATGATGATGGGTACATGTTTAGGGATTGTAACAATCTAGTAGGTGGTGCTGGGACTGTTTATCATTCTCTTCACGTTGGTAAAGACAGAGCAAAAATCGACGGTGGATCTTCCAATCCTGGATATTTTACTGCCCTTCCAGCAGATCCTCACACACATAAACTTTGTGGTGCCGCAACAAACTCAGTATGCACACACACACTTGTGACAGACACACATGACAATGTGGATTGGAAACCAGTAAAAAAAGATATCACACCATCAGCATTTAAGACTTTGCTGCAATCATCAGGTGATAAATATCTTTACTTGCAATCTAATATGGGAACAGAAGGTGGCAGCGACCATCAAATAGTCACTATAACAGCAAATGTCAATATTTGTTTAAATGGCTTCTCAATGCACAATATTAGGTTTAGTGGAGGAAATGATTATGTAGTAAGCATTACTAACTGTCAAACCACAGAGTCAAGAATCACAACAAATGCTACTAATGTCTTGTCTAGTGATACACATCTCAACATATACGGAGTGAATAAAAATATAGAGGTTGGATCTTACCAGATATATTTTACTACCAATTCTCAAAGGACAATGAACTTATATGATATAAAAGTAAAGAATTACGATAGTTCAACAACTTTCAATGGTTATTTATTTAGAACATATGGTAATGCTAACAGCCAAAAAACAACTGTGAACCTTGAAAAAGTAGATTTTGATGGAATAAAGTCAGGAGGAATTTTCCAAAATTCAATATTAGCTACTATTAAAGATAGTACTATCGAGAATTCTACTTTCACAGACGAAGTGATGACAATAACATCATTTGGAAGTTTAACATTTAGAGGTAACAATGAAATTATAAATAATGAGATAACCACATCAGATGAGTATAAAAATGTAATTTGGAGTGCAGGGGCGGTTGAGATTATAGATGGTACCACTTCAATTGTGTCAAATACTACAAATGCAATTGTCGGCTTTGTAACTTTTACTGTAGATACTACTATAAGAAGTGGTGCAAAACTCGTGATAAGCAACAATAAAAAATCGGTAATGAATGATAACCAGACTTTCTTTAATACAGCCCAAAGTTCTTCACAGAGATATAATGGTTCTATAGAAGTGTCAAACAATAAGTTTGTGTCAGCATCTGATACATCAACAGGTCGTAAAATGGGTGTGCTAATAGGGACCGAACCATTGACTATTGGTACAGGTTCTATAATCATAAAGGACAATGATGTATATTCAGATGCCGATGGTACAGTAAAATTAACAACTAAGCATGTATATCAATTTTATTCCTACATAAGTAATAATTCTTCTGCTATATTTACTCAAGCAGATGGAACTAAGTTCAGTAAAGATAGCTTCGTAGAAGGCATAACATTTCCCAATACTTCTGGCTACGGTGTCATTATGAAAAATTGGTATGCAAATGCTGAAACACCAGACAACTTTGCAAATCAATTTATAGCCGACACATATAATAGAGCAACACTTAAGACTTTAATGAATGGTGACGACTTAGTAATAAATGATGGTTACTATGTAGAGTTTATGTACTCTGATGGAGTGTATACAAACATCGCAACTCAAACAATAATAATACGCGGTAAGGTAGATGCAACAAAGATAGCTTCTCCATCAGACCCTACAGGAGTAGGAAGAGAGTTTTTAGGTTGGGCAACAAAGCCAGGTGCCAAAGAAGAAGTAATAGACCTATCAACATTTGCAATAACCGTAAATACAAAATTATATGCGATATTTGGAGAAAACCATATTCATAAGATCTGTGGCACCGCTACAGATAGTGTTTGCGTGCACGAGGGTATAGATAGTCATAATACAATATATAAGTTTACAAGACTCACTATAGAAAAAATAAATAAAGACGGATTCCCTACATCAGGAAGTTACTATCTTGATGAGGACATAACTCTTACAGAAAGAGTGACCATTGATAATACATTTAATCTCTGCTTAAATGGTCACACTATATCAGGACTCGCATTTACTGCAACTGCAAGAAGAGAGGTAAATATAACTAACTGTCAAGATAGTACTGCTACAATCAACGGACTTAAGAATCCTGCTGCTACAAGTACCGATGAAACTTATTCATTATTTTACATGGTAAGTGGAAACATAGTATCAGCAAAAGGCACAATCAACACAAATATAGACCATGTAGTTGTATTTGAAAATGTGGATTCAAAAGAATTATATAATTTCTACAATGTAAACTTTAGACCTACTGTAGCATCAATCAGTAGAGATGCGGTATTCGGTCTATTTTATCAGAGGGATGTGGAAAGTGAGATTAAACTCTCATCGGTAAGTATCACAGGATATAATATGTCTGACCAGTCAATATTCAACACTCAATT
Source organism: uncultured Clostridia bacterium (assembly GCA_947303805.1). Lineage (GTDB taxonomy): Bacteria > Bacillota > Clostridia > Lachnospirales > Lachnospiraceae > UBA3633. The sequence goes on from CAMYZE010000001.1 coordinate 235,943, forward strand.
TACGTCTGTAGATATGAAGAATGTAGTAATAAAAGATAATGTTGTCTCAGGTTCAAGTACTAACAGGGCTATAATTTATGCCGCAAATTATGCCGCAAATTACAATTTTGATAATGTGACATTTGAAAACAATACAGCAGTTACAACTATATTGCGCTGTGGCGGACAAATGAGTTTCAAAAATACAGTTGCAAAAAATAATTCAGGAAGCACATATTTCTTAGACATTGTAGCATCAGGTACAGCAGAGTTTAAAGATGGAAACAATTTATCAGAAAACACTGTGACTGAAAGATTTATTTCAAATATTGGTACACTTTTATTTAATGGTGATACTGCATTTAGTAAAAATAAATTCGCATCAAACGGCACTCGTGCATTCATAAGTGGAGAGAGTCGTTCAAAAATTGAATTCTCACATGGAAAAGTATCATTCATAGAGAACGAAAATATAAATACAGGCAACGAAGGCCCATCAGCATTTATAGAAGTTAACGCGCAAAACTTAATTATAGAGAATGATGCCACACTTGAGATAAAAAACAATAAGCTTATAGCATATAATGGCGGTGTCACAAATATAATTAGACTTACTAATAATGCTTCAATTGTTTTAAGAAAAGGTGGATCACTTATTATAGACGGTAATGAGATTGATGCTCGTGCTACATCTACTTATGCTATAACAGCAATTAACACAGATCAACAAAGTAAGATATATATTGCTACAGGTAACATAGTTATAAAAAATAATAAATCTACTGGAACATATGCAAATGAAAGACATATGTATGGCATTTATAGCAATGCTACTGATAATGATACACCAATATTTGTTGAAAATGGTGGAATGTTCAGTAAAGATAATTTTATAGATAGCATTGCATTTGCTCATACTACTGGCTATGGTGTCATTATGAAAGACTGGTATGCAAATGCGGAAACACCAGATAATTTTGCAAAGCAATTTATCGCTGACACATATAATAGATCAACACTTAAAACTGTAATGAACGGCGATGATTTAGTAGTAAATGACGGCTACTATGTAGAGTTTATGTATGATGAGAATACATATACGAGCATCGCTACACAATCAGTTATAGCAAATGGTAAAGTAAAAGCAGCAACGCCATCAGACCCAATGGGTGGTGGAAGAAAGTTCTATGGTTGGGCTACAAAAGTAGGTGCTACGAAAGAAGAAGTAATAGACTTAACAAGCTTTGCAATAACAGAAAATACAAAATTATATGCGATATTTGAAATGCATATGCATACGATATGCGGAGTTGCATCAGGTTCAGCATGCACTCATACTTTGGGAGTAAATCACAATAAAGAAATAGTTTCATATGACCCATTCCCAAAAGGTCTTGATACAGGCTTAGTTAATAATTATTTAAATGGAACACAAGGTGGCCTATCAAATAATATATACTTGACTGAGAATATAACACTCACTGAAACAAGAATATCCCTTAGTAGAGATTTAAATATTTGCTTAAATGGCTTTAGCATAACAGGAAACTTCTATAGTGGTAGCAAACTTACTATCACTAATTGTAAAGATACTGTTTCACAAATAATAAGAACAGGTGGAGAGTATGTATTTTCTAAAATGAATTTTGAAATCTACGGTAAAAAAGTTGGTGGCACAAATAACATTAATATAGTAAGTGCTAAACACATAAATTATTATGAATACGGTGCAGTTCGTACAGCATATGTATATAATGTGACTTGGACAAGAAGTAATACAGCAGCAAATGACGGTACCGCTATATGGATTGGAGAAAGTGGTGGTTTAAAAACTGTTACACTTGACAATGTTGAATTTGTAGGTTCAACAGATAATAGCACAAATGATTTAATTTCTATGTATAGTAATAATACGGTCAGCATCCTCAATTTAAAAGATGTAACAATTAAAAACTACAAATCCATAAATAGTAAAATTCTGACTGAAGCTTATGGAACAGTTAATTTATATGGAGATGTCACTATTGAGGGGGTAGAAAACCAAACAGCAGGAGGACAAAATACATCAGATGCATTATTGTATATTGGTGGAGTACTCAATGTACATAATGGTTCATTTAATGTTAAAAATAATATAGTAAAACAACAATCAGTTATTTATATGGAAAGTCGTGCCACATATAATGTCGCAGAAGGTGCTACAGTCAATGTAACTGGCAATAAACTTTATGGTGCAGCTGCAAATCAGCGTATAATGATGATGAAACCAGGTAATATATTTGGCAACTTAAACGTAACTGGAAATAAGATTATACAAGATGGAACATCAACAAACAGAAGGTCAGCTGTTGAAATAATCAACACTAATTCAGTAAATATAGGTACAGGAAGTATAGTCATAAGAGATAATGATGTATACACAGCAGCAGACGAAAATGTTTTAAATACTGAGCAACATATGTACGGCTTATATAGTCCATTGACAGACAATACAACTCCTATGTTTACTCAAAGCGTAGGCAAGTTTAGTAATGATAGCTTCGTAGATGGCATCGCATTTGCCAACACTTCTGGCTACGGTGTCATTATGAAAGACTGGTATGCAAATGCCGAAGAACCAGATAATTTTGCAAAGCAATTTATAGCCGACACATATAATAGAGCGACACTTAAGACTTTAATGAATGGTGATGACTTAGTAATCAATGAGGGCTACTATGTAGAGTTTATGTATGATGAGAATACATATACGAGCATCGCTACACAATCAGTTATAGTAAATGGTAAAGTAAAAGCAGCAACACCATCAGACCCTAAGGGATTAGGAAGAAAATTCTTAGGTTGGGCTACAAAAGTAGGTGCTACGAAAGAAGAGGTAATAGACTTAACAAGCTTTGCAATAACAGAAAATACAAAATTATATGCGATATTCTCAGACCCACATACACATAAGATTTGTGGTGTAGCATCTGACTCAGTATGCACACACACACTTGTGACAGATACACATGACAATGTAACATGGAAACCAGTAGAAAAAGATATCACACTAGCAGCATTTAAGACTTTACTTGAGTCATCAGGTGATAAATATCTTTACTTGCAGTCTAATATAGGAACTGAAGGAGGAAGTGCTCATCAAGAGGTAGCTATAACAGCAAATGTCAGCATCTGCTTAAATGGCTTCTCAATGCACAACATCAGATTTGGTAGAAATGATACAACATATAAAGTTACAATAACAAATTGCCAAACAGCAGTATCATATATAACACAAAGCAATCAATCAAATGTAGTATTTAATAAAAATAATGTAGACATATATGGAAATAATAAAAATATAATAATAAAATCAGCTAGAGTATATAATGTAGAAGATACTGCCAATGCTCAAAAGACACTAAATTTCTATGACATAAAGTTTGAGCCTTACGATAATTCAGTAGCATATTACTATCTAATAAGAACATCTGGTACAGGCTCAAATCAAAGAACCACAGTAAATATAGAGAAAAGTGAATTTGATGGCCTAAAAGTAAACGGATTGTTAAATAATTCAATCGCAGTGACGATGAAAGATACTATGACAAAGAATTGTTATATAGTAACCGCAGTGATGAGTATAAATGCTGAAGGAAAAGTAGTATTTAAAGGAACTAATGAGTTTTCAAACAACATTCATTCAGCTGCGGGAGATAATAATTTCTTCTATAGCACGGGAAGCGTGGAGATTGCAGATGGACAAACTTCATTTGTAAATAATACTTTAAGTACAGCATATTGTTTATTCCATGTAAATTGCGATACAACAATAAATAAAAATGCAAAACTTGTGATTAATAACAACAAAAAGTCATCAACAAACGGCAACAGTCAATATTTCCTTAGAACAAGAGATGATAAGACATATAAATTTTATGGTTCTTTAGAAGTAGTAGGCAATAAATTTGTATCAGCATCAGGGACAGCACCATCATACTTTAAGGCAGGTGTATATTGCTATAATAGCAATGTTGGATATACCCTTGGTACAGGTTCTATAATCATAAAGGACAATGATGTATATTCAGATGCCGATGGTACAGTAAAATTAACTTCTCAACATGTATATCAACTTTTTAGCAATATAAATAGTAACACTACAGCTTTGTTTAGCCAAGCAGAGGGAACTAAGTTCTCTGCAAGCTCTTATATTGGAGGTATCAGGTTCAATCAGGCAAGTGGATATGGTGTCATTATGAATGACTGGTATGCAAATGCTGAAACACCAGACAACTTTGCAAATCAATTTATCGCTGACACATCTAGAAGAGCAACACTTAAAACTGTAATGAACGGCGATAACTTAGTAGTAAATGATGGATACTATGTAGAGTTTATGTATGATGAGAATACTTATACGAGCATCGCTACACAATCAGTTATAGTAAACGGTAAAGTAAAAGCAGCAACACCATCAGACCCAATGGGAGGTGGAAGAAAGTTCTATGGTTGGGCTACAAAAGTAGGTGCTACGAAAGAAGAAGTAATAGACTTAACAAGCTTTGCAATAACAGAAAATACAAAATTATATGCGATATTTGAAATGCATACACATAAAATATGTGGTATAGCATCAGGTTCAGTATGCACTCATACATTGGTAACTGATACTCATAGCGAGGTAGAGTGGGAACCAGTTGAAAAAGATATAACACCAGCAAACTTTAAAACATTGTTACAAGGGGCAGGTGACAAGAATCTTTACTTAACATCAAATATAGGAATAGAAGGAAGCAGTGGCCAACAAGAAGTGACTATAACAGCAAATGTCAATATTTGTTTAAATGGCTTCTCAATGCACAATATTAGGTTTAGTGGAGGAAATGATTATGTAGTAAGCATTACTAACTGTCAAACCACAGAGTCAAGAATCACAACAAATGCTACTAATGTCTTGTCTAGTGATACACATCTCAACATATACGGAGTGAATAAAAATATAGAGGTTGGATCTTACCAGCTATGTTTTGCTGTCAATTCTCAAAAGACAATGAACTTATATGATATAAAAGTAAAGAATTATAACAGTTCAACAACTTTTACTGGTTATTTATTTAGAACATACAATAATAGTGACAGCTCAAAAACAACTGTGAACCTTGAAAAAGTAAATTTTGATGGCATAAAGTCAGGAGGAATTTTCCAAAATTCAATAGTAGCTACTATTAAAGATAGTACTATTGAGAATTCTACTTTCACAGATGAAGTGATGACTATAACTACAGCAGGAAGTCTAACATTAAGAGGCAATAATGAAATTAAAAACAACAATCAAAATTCATCGGAACAGAATAAAAATCTTATTTGGGTCAATGGTCCTGTTGATATTATAGATGGTACCACTTCGCTTGTGTCAAATACCACAAACACAACTGCCGGCTTTGTAACTTTTGGTGACAATGCTACTATAAGAAGTGGTGCAAAACTTGTGATAAGCAACAACAAAAAGTCGAATAACAATGCAACCGCTCAGTTTTTCTTACAAACAACTTCAAATAAGACATATAAATTTTATGGTTCTGTAGAAGTATCAAACAATAAATTGGTGTCAGCATCTGGCACTTCAACATACCGTAAACAAGGTGTTGTAATGTCGGGAGCCACATGGACTATTGGTACAGGGTCTATAATTATAAAAGATAACGATATATATTCAGATGCAGAAGGAACAGTAAAATTTACTACTCAGCCTTTTTATCAACTTTATAGCGGTATAAGTAATAATTCTACAGCTTTGTTTAGCCAAGCAGATGGAACTAAGTTCTCTGCAAGCTCTTATATTGGAGGTATCAGGTTCAATCATACAAGCGGATATGGTGTCATTATGAAAAATTGGTATGCAAATGCTGAAACACCAGATAATTTTGTAAATCAATTTATAGCCGACACATATAATAGGGCAACACTTAAGACTGTAATGAATGGAGCTGACTTAGTAATAAATGATGGATATTATGTAGAGTTTATGTATGATGAGAATACATATACGAGCATCGCTACACAATCAGTTATAGTAAATGGTAAAGTAAAAGCAGCAACGCCATCAGATCCAACAGGAGGTGGAAGAAAGTTCGTTGGTTGGGCTACAAAGTCCAATGCAACTAGCAAAGATGTTATCGATTTAACAAACTTAGTTATAACAAAAAACACAAAATTATATGCGACATTTGAAACGCATGCACATAAAATATGTGGTATAGCATCAGGTTCAGCATGTACTCACACAGATATGACAAGCCATGCAGAACAAGTGGTATGGGAACCACTACCAAAAGGTTTAGCGGCAGCCCAAGTTAATAACTATATAAATGGCACTACAGGTGGACTTTCACAATACATATATTTGGATGATGATATAACACTCACAAGTAATGCCATAACACTTGCAAGAAATGTCTACATCTGTCTAAATGGTCATAGTATCACAGGTGTATTTAATGAGAGCACATATAAAGTAGTGATAACTAACTGCCAAGAGACTGTGGGAACTATAGGAAATGTAGACAACACAGTATTTAGTAGAGTAAATGCAGAGATATATGGACAAGAATTTAACGGTGTTAAGAATATAAATATTAAAGGTGCAAGATATATTAATGCAAATACAAATGTAGCTAAAGATATATATGTCTATAACACAAAATTTGTAAAATATGCATCAAATTCTGAGAATGGTGGCTCAGCAATTTATGTTGCAAATGCGACAAGTAAGAAGACTATCTCTCTTGAAAAAGTTGAGTTTGAAGGAGCAACTGATACAAATCATAGAAACTTAAATCTTATAGGTCTTGAAGGAAGTAACGATAACTCAGTTCTCAACATGAGAGATGTAACTATCAATAATTACAACTCAGTAACTAGCAGAATTCTCTATGTAAATAATGGTAAAGTAACATTAAGAGGCAACAATACTATATCAAATAGCTCAAACTTTACGTTAGATGCAGAAAATGGAATCTTGCAAGTAACTGCTGGTATATTAAATATAGAAAGTGGAAAGACATTGATTAAGGGAAATACAGGAAGAGGAAATTATGTAGTAGACATAAAACAAAACGCGACATTTACTTTGGCAAAAGGTGCAGACATAACTATTGAAGAAAACAAAATGCCAAAGAGAGATGCTAATCAAAATGTATTAAATCTTTCAAATAATGTAAGCTTACTTGGTAGCGTAAATGTCATAAATAATAAGATCGTATCAGCAACAGGCACATCTACTCGCATAATGGCGGGTGTCTATGTAGCAAGTGGTAAAGTAGTGACTATAGGCACAGGCTCTATAATCGTAAAAGATAATGATGTATATACAGATGCTGACGGTAACACAAAGAATAATCAGCAACGTATGTATGGCATCTATAGTAACACAACTGACAATTCAACAGCATTATTTAGCCAATATGCCGGAACTAAATTTAGTAAAGATAGTTATATAGAAAAAATTAGATTTGCTAATACTTTAGGCTTCGGTGTCCTTATGAGAAACTGGTATGCAAATTCCGAAACACCAGACAACTTTGCAAATCAATTTATAGCCGACACATATAATAGAGCAACACTTAAGACTTTAATGAATGGTGACGACTTAGTAATAAATGATGGTTACTATGTAGAGTTTATGTACTCTGATGGAGTGTATACAAACATAGCTACTCAAGCAATAATAACAAATGGAAAAGTAGATGTAACAAAGATAGCTTCTCCATCAGACCCAAAAGGCGCAGGCAGAAAATTCGTTGGTTGGGCAACTAAGTCAGATGCTAAAAAGACTGAAGTGATTGACCTTAATTCCCTTGCCATAGTAAAGAATATCACACTTTATGCAGTGTATGAGGACCATACTCATACTATTTGTGGCACTACATCAGTATGTAGCCATATAGATGGCACAAATCACAATGGTCAAATGGTAGAGTGGGAGCCACTTCCAATTGGACTTTCAAGATCAGATGTTAATAGTTATATAAATGGAACTGCTGGAGGTCTTGGTTCTTATATTTACTTAAATGAAGATGTGAGATTTGATGGTGACACTCTCGTACTTACTCGTGATGTCTACATCTGCTTAAATGGACATAGTATCACTGGTGTATTTAGCGAGAGCACATATAAGGTAGTGATAACTAACTGTCAAGAGACTGTGGGAACATTTGGAAATAGCTCAGGCACAACATTGAATAGAGTCAATGCAGAGATTTATGGTAGAGAGTTTAATGGTGTTAAAAATATACAAATAAGAGGTGCAAGATTTATCTATCTATATACTGATGTAACTAAAGATATATATGTCTACAATGCGGTATTTAAAAAGGGTAATTCAATTTATGATAATAACGCTACAGCAATTTTTATAGGAAATGAGACGAATAAGAAGACTGTGACACTGGAAAAAGTAGAATTTGCTGATGGCGGTAATCAAAGTTATAAAAACTCGAACCTTATAGCACTCGAAGGAAATAATGACAATTCAGTCCTTAATTTAAGAGATATAAAACTCGAAAATTATAAAGGGTTTGACAACAGATTCATTTATCTTACAAATGGAACTGTCAACATGTATGGCGAAAACATAGTAAGCGGAAATGAAAACTTAAATGAAAATGCTAATAGCACATTGATATATGTCAATAGTGGTATATTTAACTTAAGTGGAAAACTTGATATAAGAGACAACTATGTAAAAGGTAAAGCAGTAATCCATGTAGCAGAAAATGGATCATTTGAGATGTATAACGACGAAGTGGCTATCGAGAATAGAGTATTAACTATCACTGGAAATAGAATCAAGAAGATGAATACTAACCAAGCTGTCCTTGGAATTGAAGGCGGTCAATTTATGACAAGCAACAACAGGTTCTATGGTACGGTAGAAATTAAAGACAATAAATTTGTAAGCGCGACAGGCACTTCTACATACACTACTGCAGGTATATATCTAACTCAGGGTAAACAAATAAGAGTGGCACATATGCCAATCACAGTAAGTGGCAATAAAGTATACACTAATGAGCAAGGAACTACATTAAATACTTCACAACATACTTATAATATATATAGTGCAACTACGGATAATACGACAGCTCTATTTACTCAAGCAGATGGCACTAAGTTTAGTAAAGATAGCTTCGTAGATGGCATCGCATTTGCTCATGCTTCTGGTTATGGTGTCATTATGAATGACTGGGAAGCAAATGCAGAAAAACCAGAAAATTATATATTACAATTAGTGGCAGATACTTATAATAGAGCAAATCTAAAAACAATATTAAATGGCACTGACTTAGTAATAAATGAGGGTTACTATGTAGAGTTTATGTACAATGAGACAACTTATATAAATGTCGCTACACAGTCAGTAATGGCAAATGGCACATTAAAGCCAGTGGCTTCACCATCAGACCCAGAAGGTAAAGGTAGAAAATTCCTTGGCTGGGCGACAAAGTCAGATGCTACAGAAGATGATGTGATAGATATATATTCGTTAGTCATCAATAAAGATATAAAACTTTATACAGTATTTAAAGAGAGCCAAATAAAGATTGGTAATTACATTTTCTTTGGTTCTTATCCACAAGCTACAAGTGACCCAGATGTTATAGACCCTATAAAGTGGAAAATCTTAGAAATAGATACAGACAATAATAGAATATTATTGTTATCTGATAAGATACTTGAGAAAAAATATGTAGGTAACCTATACGAGCAAGAGTGGGCTGATGTAGAATTAAGAACTTGGGCAAATAGTGATTTCTATAACAAGGCATTTAACACAAAAGAGAAATCTGCAATAATTGATACTACAACTGAAGGCAGTACAGAAAAAGTATTCTTGCTTAGTACAACAGAGATGCAAAAGTATTTTAGTTCAAATGATGAGAAAAAAGCAGAAGGAACTAATTACAGTGGCAACATAGATGAATATTGGTTAAGAACATCTGTACCACCAAGCATGGGTATGAATAGATTGTTCTACCATGTTTCTAATAATGGCCAGATGAGTACAAAAACAGGTGAGTCAGGATTTAGACCAGCCATCTATATAGATTCAAGAAGTGATTATGCTACTGCAGAAGACTTTAAGATTAAGTGGAACTTAAGTGGTAGAGAGTTCCATGATGGTTCAATTTGGCCAGACATGACTACATATAAAGAAGGTATAGTGACTGCCCTTCCAAAAGCCAACAACTTTACTGATGGAACTGACTTTAAAGGCTGGCAGATAAATAATAGCGGACAAGTATATAAAGAGATACCAAAGACTACAACAGATAATATAAACCTTAAAGCATATTTTGGTGATACTTATACAGTTGAATTTAAGTTAGATGATAATACTTATGCAAAAATCGCAACTCAAACTATCGCAGTAAATGGACATATAACAAAAGTGGCAGACCCAGCGGACCCACTTGGTTTAGCTAGAAGGTTTTTAGGTTGGGGAACTGAACCAAATGCTCCTGAAAGTGAAGTAATAGATGTAGACACATTTAAAGTTACAGAAAATACTACACTTTATGCAGCATTTACCGAAAAGGGAGTAAGAGTTGGCGGTTATGTCTACTTTGGTACTTACCCACAAGTATCAGGTGATGCAGATATCATAGACCCTATAAGATGGATAGTTACGAACATCAATGAAGAAACAAATCAAGCAACACTTGTAGCCGACAAAATACTTGATGAAGGTTATATGTCTTCTAGCAGGCAATATGGGTGGCTAGATCAAAATTTAAGAGCTTTTGCAAATAACGAGTTTTACAATAAAGCATTTAGAGATATTGAAAAAGATGCGATTATAGATAAATCATCAGATGGAAATCTATTAAAAGTAACTATCCCTGGTGGTCCTACATTTGGTAAAGGTTCATCAGGAACAAGTTACAGTGGTCATAATAGTTACTGGGTAAACAGCTATGTAGATCCTCCTTTTAATCCTAATCTGAGAATGTGGCGTGTAGTGAATAGTGACGGCAGCCAGTCAACACAATCAGGTGGTAATGCAGGACTTAGACCTATGATTTATGTAGACTTAAATAGCGAATATTTTACTGCTGCTGAAAGTAAAGTCACTTGGGATTTAAATGGATTAAAACTTAAAAATGGATCTATTTGGACTGATAAGACTACATATAGAGAAGGAAAAGATATAGTACTTCCAACAAGTGACAACTTTGTAGATGGCAGAGGCTTCCAAGGATGGAGAATTAACGATAGTGAAGATATATATACGGAGCTTCCTGATAATTTAACAGGAGACATAGTATTAAAAGCAGCTGGTATAGAATACGATGTTGAGTTTAGATATGATGATGTACTTCCTGTTTATGAAACTAAGAGCCTAGTAGCCTATGGAAATGTAACACCAGTGACAAACCCTATAGACTATTCTGGTGAGGAAAGACAATACTTAGGTTGGGCATTGACACCTTATGCTTCTCCAAGAGATATATTAAACTTATCAACATATAAGATAGAACAAAACACAAAACTTTATGTAGTATTTAATGCTTATCATATACATAAAGCCTGTGGCACGGAAGAAAATGTTGCTTGTGTGCACGACGGAATAGAAGCTCATGATGAATCAGTTCAATACCAATTCTTGAATAATAGGTATGTGGAGGAAAATGGTTTCCCTACAGAAGGAAATTACTATCTTGTTGAAAGTGTAACTCTTACAGATCAAGTTACAGTTTCTTCAGATTTAAATATCTGCTTAAATGGACATACACTTTCAGGTATCTCATTTAGAGCAGCAAGTACTCAGACAGTAAATATAACTAATTGTCAACATACTACTGCTACACTCACTGGTCTAACTGGCGGTTACAGTGATGGTTCTACATATAATATATTTGACAGTGTAAGTGGAAACATAGTATCTGTAAATGGAACAATCAATGTCAATACTGACCGTGTGACAACAAATGCTTATAGAACTGGAAATACTATGATACAAAGATATTATAATGTAGTATTTAAACCTATGGTTAGCACTGCTATAACTACTGATGTATTCACATTTGCAAAACCATCATCACAAGGTGGAAGAAACCATTATATAATCTCATCTGCAAGTATAATTGGTTATAAGGTTTCAGGAAAAGCACTTATAAGTATTACCAACACATCTAAAGTTGTGTTAAAAGATGTAATTATTAGGGATACTGCGATATCAGGCTCATCAGGAAACCGAGGATTTATGTATGTGCCATCAGGTGGAGGAATTAGCCTTGATAATGTTACACTTGAAAATAATACTTCAACTTCATATGGAGCATATTTTGCAGGAAGACTTGATGTGAAAGATTCTAACTTCATATCTAACACTGCTCAATACTTATTATATGTATCAAGTAGTGGAACTTTGGTATTTGATGGAGAAAATGATTTATATAGCAATGTTACTTCTAGAAGGTTCTTATATTCTGATACCAACGTGACATTTAGAGGAATAAATAAAATCCACGACAATGAATTTAACACAGGTGGCCAATATTCATTTATTGGCACTGCCGACCAAAATAAAAAACTTATATTTGAGAAGGGCGAAGTAGAAATCTATAACAACATAGATAAAGGAAATCGTGGAGACTCTCTTATATCATCAGCACTCGTATTAAATGATGATGCAAAAGTTAATATACATGACAACACAGTTGTTAATAAGACTTCAACTGCTAATGTATCTATAGTTAACTCGCTTACTAGTATTAATATAGCAAGTAACAGCTCACTCATAGTTAAAGATAACATAATAGATGTCGCTAACAACTATAATAGTGTCACTGCTGGAATTGTTTTAGGTGCAACAAATACTATTAACATAGGAACAGCAAGCACTATCACAGTATCAGGAAATAAACTAACTGGCACATATGCAAGTGATGAAAATAAGCATATGTATGGTATTTATAGTGCAATCACAAATAATACAACAGCATTATTTAATCAAGTTGGCGGTAAGTTTAGTAAGGATAGCTATGTAGATAGCATAAAATTCACCCATGCTACTGGCTTCGGTATCCTTATGAACAACTGGAAAGAAAATGCCGAAAACCCTGATGATTATGAGACACGTCTCATAGCAGATAATTTCGTCCGTAAATCACTTAAGACTTTCATGAGCGGAGATGACTTAGTAATAACTGATGGATTTAATGTAGAGTTCATGTATGATGAGAATACATATACAGGTATAGCAACTCAATCAATTATGCTAAATGGTAAAGTAAAACCTGTAGCTTCACCATCAGACCCTAGCGGAAGAGGCAAAGCATTCTTGGGATGGGCTACAGTAGTTGGTGGCACAAAGAAAGAAGTTATTGACTTATCTACATATGAGATAACAAAGGATATAAAACTCTATGCTACATTTGATTATCATATGCATAAAGTTTGCGGTATAGCATCAGACTCAGTATGTATGCACACACTTACTGACTCTCATAGTGGAGTTATAGACTACACAGGACTTGACCCAGCTGATTATACAGAAGATGAGATAGTATCACGTCTTAATGCTGGTGGTAATTATTACTTGATATCTACTATAAGTTTTGCAACTACAAAAACTATAGCTCCAACAAGTAATTTGTATCTCTGTCTTGATGGAAAATCTATTGAGAATGTGATATTTAGCACTCCAACTGGTAGAAATACATATATTACAAACTGCAGCGATAGACAAGCTCGCCTTGTAAATAGTTCTACAAGTGATATGTTTACAGGTAGTGTTTATATCTATGGTATCAACAAGAATATACTTGTAGTATCAAATACTATATCAACTGGTAACCTTAAAGCATATGAGACCAAGTTTACTGAGTTCAACTCAAATGATGGAAATGCAATATTTACGTTATCTGCAGGAGTAGGAGCAAGAACATTACACATGGAAAATTGTATAGTTGATGGATTTAACAACAAGATGAAGTTCATATTCAACGAAAACTATACAAAAACAATAATTAAAAATTCTACAATATCAAATATTAAGAGAATAACGAGAAACTTTATAGAAAATACTCAAGGAACTTTAGCTAATAAAGCTTCTGTAACATTTAAAGGCACTAACTTAATAACAGATATCACATATAATGTCAATCCACTCGGTGCACAACCTGGATTTATACAAAACTGGGGCGGATTTATGATAGTTGAAGATGGAATTACTACTATAAAGAATACAGAAAACTTGGCAACGGATGGACTCTTTATAAGTGTAAGAAATAGAAATAATGATACTACTATGCCATCTGGATTTATCATAAGCACACCTGCAACTCTCAATATAGTTAATAATACTATAAGAAGAGCAAATGGAAAAACTTCATTCTTAAAATTTGACGACACCAATGCATATTATGAAGTATATGGTAACTTAAATATTACTGACAACAAAGTGATAAATGCTACAAATGCAAATAACAATGGAAATCTTTCTGCTATGAACACAGGCGTAAATACTGTGACAGTAGGAAATGGCATAATCAATATCGCAAATAATAAAGTATATAGTGATGCAGGAACTACACTTGTAAATGAAACTACTTATCCAAATCATCACCTATACACTCTTTACAGTGAGATTACTGACAATACAACTTCTATCTTTAAGGTAGCGGCAGGAAGCAAGATGAATAAGGAAACTAATATTAAGGGCATCGCATTTGCAGAAGATAAAGGTTATGGACATATAGTTGATAACTTTACTGATATGGCTGAAGATAAGGATAAGTATGATGAGATGTTCGCTGCTGATACATTTGGTAGAACTTCACAAGAATTGGAAGTAACTATATCTGGAAAAGATTTAGTGCTTACTGATGTATTTAAAGTAGAGTTCATGTATGATGAGAAAACTTATGTAGGCATAGCAACACAAAATATCATCACAGAAGAAAAGATAACAAAAGTAGCAAGCCCATCAGACCCTGAAGGTCTTGGTAGACAATTCTTAGGTTGGGCAACAAAATCTGATGCAACAGCTGATGATGTTATAGACTTTGATACATTTAAAGTTACACAAAATATAAAACTCTTTGCAGTATTTGAAGATAGTGCAAACCATATTCATAAGATCTGTGGTACTGCTACAGATAGTGTTTGTGTGCACGATGGCATAGAAGGACATACTGACGCAGTATCATTTAAGAAACTCGATAAAGCATATGTTGATAGCAAGGGATTCCCAACAGAAGGTAATTACTTCTTGGATGAGGATATAACTCTCACAAGTAGGGTTACAGTGACAGCAACCTTAAGCATTTGCTTAAATGGCCACACTATATCAGGACTCGCATTTACTGCAAGTGCAAGAAAAGAAGTAAATATAACTAATTGTCAAGATAGCACTGCTACAATCAACGGACTTAAGAATCCTGAGGCTACAAGTACCAATGAGACTTATTCATTATTCTATATGGTAAGTGGAAACATAGTTTCAGCAAAAGGCACAATCAACACAAATGTAGATCACGTAGTAGTATTTGAAAATGTGCAATCAAAAGAATTATATAATTTCTATAATGTGAACTTTAGACCTACTGTAGCATCAATTAATAGAGATGCAGTATTTGGTCTCTCATATCAATCAGATGTAACGAGTGAGATGAGAATTTCATCAGTAAGTATCACAGGATACAATGTATCCAATAATTCAATCTTCTACACTCAATATATGATTGTAGATATGAAAAATGTAGTTATAAAGGACAATACTATCTCAGGTTCAAGTGGTAGCAGAGCTATAATTTATGGTGCAAATGATATGGCATATTATAACTTTGATAATGTGACATTTGAAAACAACACAACAAATGCATCTATATTACGAAGTGCAGGAAGGATGAACATCAAAAATACAACAGCAAAAAACAATTCATGTAGCGCATATTTCTTAGATATTTTAGAAACAGCTGCTGTAGAGTTTAAAGATGGAAACATTATTACAGAAAACACTGCAGCTAGTAGATTTGTATCACAAGCTGGAAAACTTACATTTAACGGTGACACAGCATTTAGCAAAAACAAATACTCATCAGATGGCACTCGTGCATTTATAAGCGGTGCAAGTTCTTCTACAGAAACAGTGTTTGAGCACGGGAAAGTATCATTTGTTGAAAATGAAAATATAAATACAGGTAACCAAGGTTCATCTGCATTTATAGAAGCAAATACAAGAAATATAGTTATAAAGAATGATGCTGTGCTTGAGATAAAGAATAATAAACTTCTTGCATATAATGGTGGTGTGACAAGTATCATAAGACTTTATAATAACTCTTCACTTGTCTTAAGTGAAGGTGGATCACTTGTGATAGAAGGAAATGAGATTGATACTCGTGCTACATCTACATATACTATAGCTGCAATTCACCCAAGTGCTAATGGACAAAGTAAGATATATATTGCTACTGGTAGTATCGTAATAAAAGATAATAAGACAACTGGTGCATATGCAAGTTCAAGACATATGTATGGCATATACAGTTTGATTAATAACAATGCTACACCTATATTTACTCAAACTGCAGGTAAGTTCAGCAAGGATAGTTATGTAGATAGTATTGCATTTGCCCATACTACAGGCTATGGAATAATTATGAATGACTGGTATGCAAATGCAGAAGACCCAGATAACTTCTCAAAGCAATTTATCGCTGATACATCTAGAAGAGCATCACTTAAAGTTCTTATGAATGGAGATGACTTAGCAATAAATGAGGGCTTCTATGTAGCATTTATGTATGATGAAGACACATACACAAATATTTCTACTCAGTCTATCATAGCAAATGGAAAAGTGAAAGCAGTTGCAAGTCCATCAGACCCAACAGGTAAGAGAAGAGTATTTATGGGTTGGGCTACAAAGTCTGATGCAACAAGAGATGATGTAGTAGATATCGAAACTATAGTTGTAGTATCTGATATGAAACTTTATGCAGTATTCTCAGATTTACATAAACATAAGATATGTGGAGCTACTGCTTCTTGTGTACATCCAAGTGAATTTGGAACACATACTTCAGATGTAGAGTATGTCACTCTTACTAAAGAAAATATTGCAACGACATTACAAAGTTGCCTAAGAAATGGTTCTACATTTAATGCATACTTATATGAAGATATAGTATTTGACACAACGGTTGTTATTAATCCTATGACAACAAGTTCTGGTAATTCAAACCCAGCTAGCGGTACACTTAATCTTTGCTTAAACGGACATATGTTGAAAGGTGTAAGATTTGGTGGCCCAGAAGGAAATGTCAGAGTAAATATTACTAACTGTCAAGAAATAGTAGGTGAAATAATTAATACAGCTGCAGACCAAGTATTATTCCCAGAAGGAACTTACAGGTACCAGACAAGTCCAAGTTCTTATCAAAATAAAAATGTGGAATATAGATTATATGTATATGGAACTAAAAATAAGAATATATCAATCAAGACAAATAGATTGATAGATAAGGGTAGTACTGCTGGAGAAACAGCTACATTTAATTCTTATGAAGCAAGTTATGAAGGATATACATTAGACACTGCTTATAACTTCATCAACAATATCTCTGAAGGATTTAACATATATAACTCAGAGTTTAAGAACTTAAATGTAACTAATCTCATAAAGACAGCAACATTTGCTAATAACAATACTTTTGATAATGTGAGATTTGAAAATATCAAAGTCACAAATACTTTAATTAATATCGGAAATATGATAGTAGGTGGAAATACTGTCATAAGTTCAGTATCAGTGCCAAATAGTGTATATACTATAAAGAATGGCAGAATACTTGAGATAAAAGAAAAAGCAACACTCGCATTTAAGAACAATATCTTAAATAGAAATACTCAAGGTAATAGTGTATTGACAGCAGAAAATGCAACATCATTTGCTATAAGACTTTTTGGTACTTTAGTAGTTGAAGATAACAAAGTTGTAGGATGTAATTCAACTAATAACCAAAATGTCATCGCTGCTATCAACCTAAGACAACAAGCAATTAGCTATGGCAATTCAAAGTTAATCGTAAGGAACAATACATCTGATGGAGACGAAAGTACATATGCAAATCATCATATGTATGGTGTTTATAGTGCATTTACTAATAACACTAGCCCTATATTTAGCCAAGCAACAAACACTAAATTTGCTACAGGAAGTTATGTAGAAAATATAGCATTTGCTCAATCTTCAGGTTACGGCAGAATATTTACTAACTGGAATACAGCAGCAGCCGATGTAGATTCATTTAACGAGATGTTCTTTGCAGATACATTTAAAAATAGCAGATTAAAAGTTGTAATGGATTTAAATAATGTTCACTTAATCATAACAGAGGGCTTCAATGTAGAGTTCATGTATGACGATGTGACTTATACAGACATTGCTACTAAGTCAGTAATCATAAATGGTTATGTGAAGAATGTAGCTTCACCATCAGACCCAACAGGTAAGGGAAGAGTATTCGCAGGTTGGGCTACAAAACCAGATGCTACAGAAGAAGAAGTTATCAACTTAGATACATATAGTATAACAGAAGATACTAAACTTTATGCAGTATATGAGGCAGAGAAACATATACATAAGCTTTGTGGTGTAGATGGAGTATGTAATCACTCAGAGATTGCATCTCATAGTGAGTTAATAGAGTATAAGGCACTTAATATTGAGAAACTCACAGATGACGAGATAGTAAATAAACTCGCTTCAGGTGGTAAGTATTATCTTGTATCAACTATAAGCTTTGCAAGTCAAAAGACTATAACACTCACAGCTGACCTATATCTATGTCTAAATGGACTTGCAATTGAAAATGCTTTATTTGCTGAAAATGGCACAACTCCAGCAACTAGAAAGCACTTATACATCACTAACTGCCAAGACAAAGTTTCTACAATTGTAAATCCTACTAATAATAGTTTATTCGGAGGCATTGTAGATATCTACGGTAGAAACAAGAATATAGTTGTAAAGAGTGAAAGAGTACTCTCTGATGTAAATGTTAAGTTCTATGATGTGTTATTCACTCAATATAATGGCTCATTAAGCACTGCTCAGCCATTCGCATATTCTAGTGATATGGGTACTAATAATATATTTGAAAAAGTTGAAATAAGTGGATATAAGAATACAAGAGCAATTTTCTTCAATGAAAATCACTCTAAGATAACTCTTAAAGATGTGACAATTAAGGACAACATAGTAAATAAGAATGTATTTGAGGCTATTGCATTTGGCGACACTGGATTCTACTTCAAAGGAACTAACTATATTGAAAATAACAAGTTCCAAAATGAAGCAAGTAGCGATACACTTGCTGGTATGATGATAGCACACGGCGGATTCTATAATTTCTTAGATGGAACTACTTATATAAGAAACAATGAAAGTATGAACCCAACTGAAGGTATCTTGGTAACATATGTAAGAAATGCTAGCGGAGATCCACGATTTGCGGCTCCAAATGCATTTACAGTTGCTGAAAATGCTAAACTTGATATATCAAATAATATCGTAAAGAGAAAAGATAATTCTACTGCGATAGTATTGATTCACAATGACTCAGATACAAGAATTAAAGTTCTCGGTGACTTAAATGTAAGTGACAATAAGATTACTAATTGCACAGCAGATAATAACAAGGGATTTGCAGCAGCACTTTATACTGGAACTGAAACTATGGAACTTGGAAACGGAGTTGTGACTGTAGCAAATAATAAGACATATAGTGATGGTGGAACTACAGAAGCAGATGAGAAAACTTACTCAAGACATCATATGTATCAAGTATATAGTATCATCACTGATAATAAGACTCCATTAATTAAAAATGCTGATGGCACAAAATTAAGTAATTTAAGCCGTATGCAAGTAGCATTTGCACTTAGAGATGTAGATGCAAGCGGTATCATAGTTGCTACTTGGAATACAACTACAGCAGTAAATGTAAACTCATACAATGTAGTATTTACAGTAGACTCATTTGAGAGAGCAAGACATAAACTTGAAAAAGATGGCGATAAAGTAAAGATTACTTATACACCACCACACATCCATAAAGCCTGTGGTGTAGCAACAAATGCTGTATGTACTCATACTGAGGGAGAAACTCATACTGAGGCTATAACTTATGAGGATATAGAGAAGACAAATATCAACGATATACAAGCTCTCATCCAAGGTAGTGCAGGAGATAGCGATGCAAGCTATACTCTCACTGCAGATGTTGATATGCAAAATAAGGTTATCAAAGTTAATAGAAATATAAACCTTTGCTTAAATGGATTTAGCCTAAAGAGAGTTCAATTCCAGACAGCAAACGAAAGCTACAAGGTAGTAATCACTAACTGTAAGGCAGAGAAACTTTCAGAGATGACTTACACTCCAGCTCAAGGAACATTTGTAGTTTCTAATATGGAAATCTACGCAGTTAATAAGAACATCAAGGTTACATCTGCAAGACTTCTTTCTGGCAATGGCACTAACTGCAGAACATTTGTAGCTTACGGTGTGACATTTGCAGGTTATGGCGCTATGGATAGCCACACTAACACTACAAAGACTTATAAAGCAAAGAAGTGGGTAAATAGGAGAAAAGGAAGATTTGTCTGGGTTAGAAGAACTCGTAAAGACTGGATTGGTTATATGAGTGCTTCTGGTTTCGATGCTTCAAATGTAAATGCTAAGATAGAAGACTCAACTATCACTGGATTCTCATCAGGAAAATATATGTTTAACCTCTATAGCTCTTCTGATGTGACATTCAATAACACTACTATCACAAATCTCACAAGAATAAGAGATAGAATATTTACTACAGCAGCAGGAACAAAACTCAACTTCAAAGGCGATACAGTGATAAAAGATAGTACTTGGATGACATATAGCTCAGGTATTGATGCAATTTACGCTGATGGTGATGTAAATGTGCTTTCTGGTACTACAACTATTACAAATCTCAAGTATGTAAATAGACCAAGACACTTGATGACAAGTAATGGTAACTTCTATATTGCAGAAGGTGCTAAACTTGATATCAACAAGAACTTATTATGTACAAATAATGCTTCATATAACGCATTCTTAGTATTAGTTGGTGCAAATCCATCTAAGATACACGGAGAGTTGTCAGTTACTGACAACATAATGTATGGAAGCTCAAGTAGTTATAGATCAAGTATTTTAGCAGGTGTTTATGTCGGTGCTAAACACTATATTAAAGTCGCAAGCACAGCAATAGTAATTAAAGACAATGTAAATGGCAGTGGTGATAAGAATGAATCAAGATATGTAAATCACCATATGAACCAATTATTCTCTGCATATAGGACACAGATATTTGTAAATGATGACAGTGTAACAGGTAAGTTATTCAATGCTAAGAATTCAAAGATGACTGTGACATTTGCATCTCCAAGATCTGGTACTATTTATAAAGATTTTAATGCTGAGCACGTAAGAGACTTCACAGATACACTTTATGAAGAGACATTTACAGCTGATAACTTCTATAATAATAAGATAGAACTTCAGATGGCAGGAGAAGATGTAATAATCAATGCACCACACGAGCATATGATTTGCGGTATTGAAAATAATGGAACAACAGAGTGTGACCACGAGTTTGCTGCAACTCATACAGAGAATGTAATATATACAATACTTTCTCAAAATCCATCAGAATCAGCTCAAGAATTGATTGATAAATTAGCTCCTGGTGGATACTGGACACTTGAATTAGACTTAGTTTCAGATGTAAGTAGAAGCATCACACTTCAAGATGATTTATACATCTGCTTAAATGGTCATTCAATGAGCGGTGTAAATTTTGTAAATGCTAGTGGCAATGACTATAAAGTTTATATAACTAACTGTAGCGTTGATGATGTAAATGTAGCTAATTCTTCAAATGATAATGGATTATTTGAAAATGTAGAAGCAGAAGTTTATGGACTTTCAAGAAATATAACTCTTAAGTCAAATAAATTATTTGAATCAACTAGCACAGCAAATGCTTTATATATGCATAGTGTAAATGTGGCAAATTACGATGCTTCTTACACTGGCAATGTATTAGCAGTGACTAACGACAATGGCAAATTGAATCTTGATGATGTTCGATTTGATGGAAATTATGGTAGAAATATTATGTTACTTGATGGTGAAGATACAGTTGCTAACTTAAGAGGAGTACTCATAAAGAATGTAAATGCATCTGAAAACATCGTCAATGTAAATAGCGAGACAGCAACTCTTAACCTGTATGGTAAGACGGCTATATATGATTCTCAGTATGCTTCAAGTAGTGCTGAGACAGTTGCAAATGATTTTGCTGCTATAAGAAATAAGGGTATAGTTAATATGATATCTATCGCACTTCCAGATGGAAATGAAGACATAGAAGGTGCAGATGACTTGATTGAAGAACTTGAAGACCTTGAAGATCTTGAAGAAGGCGAAGAAATTGAAGAAGGCGAAGAAGGCGATGATGATGACGACGATGAAACTGGCGATGAACCTGGTGAAGATACTCCTATAGAAGATGAAGATGATACTGACCTAGGTAATACTGACATAGAAGCAGATACTTTAACTAACCATATCTATATAAGAAACTTAACAGGTACATATGCTAGCGGAGTAATCAGAAACTATGGTGAGAGAAGTGTATTGAATGTAGATAGCGATATCTACCTTGACATCACTAAGAACGTATTACTTATTAACAATGTCCCAACTGACATACAAGCAATACTTTCATCAGAAAACACTAAACTTAACATCAATGGTAGACTTTCAATTTATTACAATGTATTTAATGGAGATAAGGCTGATGACAAGATTGCAGCAGGACTCTATTTACCAAAAGTAAATGATGAGACTGTGCCAGTAGTAATCGGAAGTAGAAGTATAGCAGTTTCAGGCAACGGTAGAAAGACAGGAACTATCCACGTTCATCAAGTATATGCAGAAGGACAAGGACCAATATTCAGTCAAAAAGCTGGAACTAAGTTCAACAATAATTCAGTAATGGAAGTTCAATTTGAGAAACCTTACTATGGAATTATTTATAAAGACTTTACTGCTAAAAATGTAGCAAATTATACTGATGACCTTTATAAAGAAGTATTCTATGCTGAGACTTACCTTGCTAAACTTCAAGTAATATATAAGAACAACAATGCTATGATTGATCTATATCACAATCACTTAGCATGTGGATTTGCTTCAGCAAGTGATTGCACTAAGAACCACGGTGCAAATACTCATAATGTTATGAACTATGCATCTCTTACTAAGACGGAAGTTGATGAGTATGGATTCCCAACTAAGGGTGAGCACTTCCTTGTAAATAACCTTGCAAATGTTGGAAGCATAACTCTTACGGGTGATTTATATCTCTGCTTAAATGGACACGATTTAACAGGAATCACATTTAGCGGTAACTATAGAGTATTTATTACTAATTGTGTAGGCTTTGGCGGAGAAGGTGCACCATCAGAGAATAAAGTATTAAATGCTTCAAAACTTGAGCCAGTAGATGATAGAGAGTTATTTGGTAATAAAGAAGCTTATGTATATGGTCATAAAGTAAGTAATGAAAGCTCTTATGATGAGACTGAAAATCACAACATAGTTATAACTACAAATACAGTCAATAACAATTCAGCAGTAACTCTTGAGGGTGTAACTGTAGCAGGAGTTGAAAATGAAAATCAAACAAATGTTGTAAGCGGAAAGAATGTAGTTCTTCGTGATGTGACATTTAAGAATATGAATGCAGACGGCGCACAAGTTCTTCAACTTGATAATGCTATTGCAACTATTAGTGATGTAAAACTTAAGAATGTAAAAGCAGACTACTTCATGATTACAAAGAACAACTCAAGCCTTGCATTAAAAGACAATAAGTTCAGTGGAGCAACATTTGAAAAATCAGTTGTGATGCTCGGAGAGGGAACTAAGACAACTCTAAGTGGCAATAACGAGTTTATCGGCAATACTTTAGGAACAGCAGAAAATAGTGTAGGTGAAGCAGTAATTAACGTAGCACTTAACAATAACTCATCATTCACACTTGCAAAAGATTCTACTGTAACTATAAAAGATAATACTTTAGTAAAGACTGATGTTGACCAAGCAATGATTAAGTTTGTATCAACTGAAAAAGATATGCCTGTGACAATCAATGGAGACTTAATCATAGAAGATAATAAGTATATCAATAACTACGAGAGTAGCAACATAATCTCTGGATTTATGGCAAATGGCACAACTAAGATAGGTGCTGGAAAAGTAGTTATAAATAACAACAAAGTATATGACGATGCTGGTGTAACTGAGAGCACAAAAGACTATGTTCATATCTTATATGCTGACATAGACGATAAGACTACACCTATATTTAAGCAGGTTGTAGGAACTATGTTTAGCAATGAGTCAAGATTAAAAGGTATCTTATTCAACGAAGAAAATGGCTTTGGACAAATTATCAATGGCTGGACAAGCGAGACTGCTGTAGATGCACTTAATTATAAGAATGTCTTCGCAGCAGATACTTTAAGAAACAAAGATGCAGAAGTAAAATATAAGAACAATGACTTGTATATCGGAGCCGATTACAATGTAGTATTTAAGTCGACTATAAGCGAAGTGCAAAAGAAACTTGCTACTCAATCTATCGCATATGGTAAACTTGCTACTAAGCCAGAAGTAAGTTACCCTGACTATGTATTTAAAGGTTGGTTTGAAGACCCTGATTATACTAAGGCATTTGACTTTAACACTGAGATTAAGAAAGATTACACAATCTATGCTAAGTTCGTATATAGAGATGCATTTGAGTATATCGTAACTAAGATTAGTGAATTTGATCCAAAACTCTCTACTTACTCTATAATCGAAAATGAGATTATAAAGAGAGCAGCATCTCCAAGCGACGTGACAGGATACCACTTCGTAGATTGGTATGAAGATGAAGGTAGAACTAGACCTTATGTATTTGGTAGAAGAGCAACTAAGTCGATAACTATTTATGCTAAGTTTGAGAAGAATAAGTACAGTGTAGTATTTATAAGCACATTATCTACTGCAACTCTTCCAAAGAGATCTACAAAATCAGTATTATATAAAGAGAAAGTAACTGAGATATCAGTTGATAGCACGGCTAAGTATAAGTTCCTTGGATGGTATACAACTGAAGGAAGAACAGTTAAGTTTGACTTTGACACTGAGATAGAGAAAGATACATATATCTATGCTAAGTGGGAAGGAATTAAGTATGTCATAACTTATAAGTCAACTATAAGTGAAGCTCAAAAGAAACTTGCAACTAAGTCAGTAGTTGGTGGCGAGAAAGCCGAAGATGTAAAAGTAAGTGTAACTGGTTATACATTTGATGGCTGGTATACAGATGAGACTTATACCAATAAGTTTGACTTTAGCATTGCTATCAATGAGGATAAGACTCTCTATGCTAAGTTCAATATCAATAAGTATAGTGTTGCATTTGTATCAACACTCAGTGAAGCTAAGTATGCAACTATAAGTGTGGCATATAAAGATAAAGCAACAGCACCTAAGACTATAGATGTAGTAGGATATAAGTTTGTAGGCTGGTTCGTAACTACTCAATATGGTAGACAATTTGACTTTGCCGGAACTGAAATCACAAGCGATACAGTAATCTATGCTAAATATGAGTTAGTACCAACTGTAATACATACTGTGACATTCGTATCTACTATAAGTGAAGTTAAAGTTGATCCACAAAAGGTTCCACACAAGGGCACAGCATCAGAGCCTAAGACTGTAGAAGTAACTGACTTTGACTTCAAAGGTTGGTATGAAGATGATACTTATACTAAGAAGTTTGACTTTATAAATACAGAAATTACAGATGATATAACACTTTATGCTAAGTATGTAAGAAAAGGTGAAGTTGAATACATAATTACAAAGATTAGTGAATTTGAACCTAAGATTTCAACATACTCACTTGTAAAAGGTGCTAAGATAACTCGTCCAGCATCACCAAGTGAGGTTGAAGGATATACATTCATTGGTTGGTTTGCTGATGAAGGAAGAACGGTTCCGTTTACATTTGATGTGGAAGTGACAAAAGATACTACTATGTATGCGAAGTTTGAGATTAACAAGTATAAAGTATCATTCATCTCTACTATCTCAACTGTAGAAATACAAGAAGAAATCGTAACTCAAAATGTAGTTCATAAAGGCACAGCATCAGAACCTAAAGTATCTTATGAAGGATGGACATTTGATGGTTGGTTCACTGATAACACATATACTACTAAGTTTAACTTTGCAACACCAATTACAAAAGACACAACTATTTATGCTAAGTGGACTATCAATACTTATACTGTAAGTTTCGTATCTACTATGAGTGAAGTTAAAGTTGATGCTCAAAAGGTAGCATATAAGGGCACAGCATCAGAGCCAAAGACTATAGAAGTAACTGACTTTGACTTCAAAGGCTGGTATGAAGATGATGCTTATACTAAGAAGTTTGACTTTGTAAATACAGAAATAACAAAAGATATAGTGCTTTATGCTAAGTATGTGAGAAAAGGTGTAGTAGAATATACCATAACTAAGATAAGCGAGTTTGAACCTAAGATTTCAACATACTCACTTGTAAAAGGTGCTAAGATAACTCGTCCAGCATCACCAAGTGAGGTTGAAGGTTATACATTCATTGGTTGGTTCGCAAATACATCAAGAACTATACCATTTACATTTGATGTAGAAGTAACAGAAGATACTACAATGTATGCTAAGTGGGAAATTAATAAATATAAAGTATCATTTGTATCTACTGTATCAAATACTGCAATCATCAATGCTATAGAGACTCAAGAAGTAGTTTATAATGCAACTGCATCAGAACCTAGATTAACTCACGAGGGATATAGATTTGATGGTTGGTATATTAGCGATAAGTATTTAACTAAGTTTGACTTTACATCACCAATCACAAAAGATACTACATTATATGCTAAGTGGACAATCAATACTTATACTGTGACATTCATATCTACTATGAGTGAAGTTAAGGTTGACCCACAAAAGGTTCCATATATGGGCACAGCTTCAGAGCCTAAGACTATAGAAGTAGATAACTTTGACTTTAAAGGCTGGTATGAAGATGAAGCATATACTAAGAAATTCGACTTTGTAAATACAGGTATTACAAAAGATACTACACTTTATGCTAAGTATGTAAAGAAAGGCATCAAAGAATATATTGTAACTAAGATAAGTGAATTCGAACCTAAGATTTCAACTTATTCTGTAGTAGAAAATGAAACAATAAAGAGAGCAGCAACACCAAGTGAAGTAAAAGGTTATGACTTCTTAGGATGGTTTGCAGATTCTGGAAGAACTACTCCTTATGCATTTGGTTCGCCTGCAACTAGTGATGTGACTATCTATGCTAAGTGGGCTAAACATAAATATAAAGTGACATTTGTATCTACTTTATCAAATGCAGAGATAGAAGCTGCTATAAAGACTCAAGAAGTAGAGTTTATGAGCACACCATCAGAACCTAAGGTATCTCATGATGAATTTGACTTTGATGGATGGTTTACAACTGCAACTTATACAACTAAGTATGACTTTACTAAGGGTATAGAGGAAGATACTACTATCTATGCTAAGTGGACAAGAAAGATTGGAATAGATAACTACTATATAAGCTTCAGTAAGAACCAACCTGTAATCTATGGTGAGACTATAAGTATCTACGGATTGATGAATCCACAAAAGGCAACTCTCGGTGTAACTATAAAACTTACTCAAAATGCATACTACAACAATCAAGTTGAGTTCATCGGTTGGAGTAAGACAGCAAAACCTGTAAGTACAGGCACAACTCAACAAGCAAAAGAACTTATAGACTATGAGGATAATGCAGAAGTAATAGATTTAGCAGCTAAAGATCAAACAATCACACTCTATGCAGTATGGAGAAGCAAAGTTCATATGGCAACTCTTGATGCAGCAGGTGGTAAGTTTGATAGTGGAGAATCTTCAACTCAGATAAAGGCTATAGAAGATGAATATATCAACTTAACAATGCCATTAAGAAGAGGTTATGCATTTACAGGATGGACTGTAGACGGAGCAAGCTTCACAGAATCAAAATATATTTACAATACTGACAAGACATTCGTAGCTACTTGGGAACCTATCACATTCTATGTTCGTTACGATGGTAATCATTCAGATAACGATTCACTTGAATCAATGGCTAGCGTAAGAGTAAGCTATGATGAAGCATATAAACTTAAAGTAAATGAATTTATTAAGAATGGTTATACATTCTTAAGCTGGTTATTTGATAACAAAGAATACAGCGAAGACCAAACTCTTGCAGACATAATAGAAACTATGGATATCGTTCAAGATCAAGTATTGGTATTTACTGCTAATTGGGATCCAAATGAATACACTATCAATTACTATAATAATGGTGGATCAGGAACTATGACTTCAAGCCATCCTAAGTTTGGTACTGCATTTACACTTCCAGAGAAGACATTTACAAATGGCACAAAGACATTCCTTGGTTGGAATACAGATAAAGATGCTACAAAAGCACTTTACAGTGATAAGGCATCAATTAATCCAGAAGTTTATGAAGCAGTTATAGATCTCTATGCTATATGGTATGAAGAGACAGAAAACACAGGAAAACTTACTATTGATGGTAATGGCGGTCTTGTAAATGGTGCAAGCTCATATACTATTATGGGTGAACTTGGAGATGTCCTTGAACTTCCATATATTGAGAGAGAAGGACATAAACTTGTAGGATTTACTGAGAATGGAAATCCATATATCGTGCCAGATGTATTTGACTTTACAGGTGAAAAGACTATCAAGGCAACTTGGTCAGAGATTTTATACAACATCATCTACAATTCAAATGACGGAAAAGATGTAACTAAGGTGGTTAATGATGTAAGATACAATCAAGTAGTAACTATCATAGGTTCTATATCAGAGACAACTGGTAAGATATTTGAATCATGGAATACTGATAACCTCTATAATGGAACCACATATGTAGAAGGACAGACAGTATCTAAACTTTCTAAAGTTGATGGTAGTGATGTAAATCTCTATGCAAAATATAAGAATCATAAGGTAACTATTACATATGATGCTAATACTGGATCGGGCACTATGAATCCAGTAACTTATGAGAACAACACTGATGCTCACCTTGAAACAAATGTATTTACTAAAGCTAATAACTCATTCATAGGATGGAGCAAAGATAAGAATGCAAAAGAAGCTGAGTATAAAGATGGTCATAGAGTTGATGACATCACACTCACAGATGATAATGTAACACTCTTTGCAATCTGGACAGCAAAAGACACAGAGAGATTCATAATTTATGATGCAAAAGGTGGAACTGTAAATGGCAAGGCAATTGATAAAGTAACAGTAGCTAGTGGAAGCACTATCATCCACCCAACACCAGTATATGAAGGATATAAGTTCAACAACTGGTTAGATGAAGATGGAAATGTCTACACTAAGACTATAGTTGACTTTGATAAAGAGATAACACTTTATGCAGATTGGACAGAAGGATCATATACATTAAGATATAACGGTAATGGCAACACCAGTGGTACTATGGCAGACGAGCCAGTGCTCTATACAAGTGTTCATACATTGAGAGATAATGCATATGGAAAGACAGGATATAAGTTTGCAGGATGGGATGTATCTGCAAATGCTACAGCAGTTGCATTTAAGAATCTTGCTACTGTATCTAAACTTGCAAAAGTTGACGAAGTGGCAAATCTCTATGCAGTATGGGAAGGAAAAGAATATAAGATAGTCTACAATGCAAATGGCGGAGATGG
Organism: uncultured Clostridia bacterium; assembly: GCA_947303805.1. Classification (GTDB taxonomy): domain Bacteria; phylum Bacillota; class Clostridia; order Lachnospirales; family Lachnospiraceae; genus UBA3633. The sequence goes on from CAMYZE010000001.1 coordinate 265,886, forward strand.
AACAGTTGCTACTACATCATTTGTATATGGTAAGAATGCAATACTTTCAGAAAACAAATTTACTAAAGTTGGCGAAGTTCCAAAGGGCTGGATTTATAAAGGTCCAACAGGTGATGTAGAGATAACTTCACTTGTGGTGCCAAGCACAACATTTGTAATTGATGATTCTACAGAAGTTATAACACTTTACGCTAACTTTGCTGAGAAACAAATGGTTGCAACTCTTGATGCTAATGGTGGTAAGTTTAGTAATGATGAAACTACTAAGACTTACTCTATGAAGAAAGGTAGTGTAATTGCATTTGAAGAAGCAACTCGCACAGGTTATAACTTCCTAGGTTATACACTTGATGGTGCATTATTTAAAGATGCTACTTGGAACTTACCAGACTCTAAGACATTTATAGCATCTTGGTCAGCTATAACTTATAAGATTAAGTTCAACGGCAACGGTGCTGACAACGGTGCAACTATGGATACTCAAGAGTTTACTTATGATAAGTCAGAGAAATTATCTAAGAATAAATTTGAGAAGACTGGATATACATTTGCAGGATGGAAGTATGACGGAAAAGATTATGCTGATGAAGCAGACATACTCAATATCACTACTAAAGATAATGATGAATTAACATTCACAGCAAATTGGACAGCTAAGACATTTAGAATAAACTATGACGGAAATACCCACGATGGCGGCGAGACTATGGCTCCAACAGATGGAGTATATGGAAAGGATGTTCAACTTAGAAAGAATGCATTTACAAAGAAAGATTACGTATTCACTGGTTGGGCTAAGACAGCTGATGGAGACGCAGTATATGCAGATCTTGCTACTATAAGTGCACTTGAGCCATATGAAGCTACAAGAACACTCTATGCTAAGTGGCTTGCAAGTAAGTCAGTAGTTGCTAAGATAATCGTAAAAGGTAATGGCGGTCTTGTTAATAATGCAGCAGAAGCAACACTCTTCTTAAAAGATGGTCAGACAATCACTGAGCCTACTAAGGCAAGAACTGGATATAAGTTTACAGAGTGGACTACACTTGATGGTGCTAAATATGAGTTCCCAGAGATCTGTGACTTTGAGGGTGAAGTTACTATAAGAGCTAACTGGACACCTATTACTTACTATGTAGTCTACCATTCAAATAACTCTGAAAATAAAGTAGCTACTAAGTCGATGGCTTACGACGAAGACGGTGTAATTATGACTACCCCATGGACTTACGAAGGATACAACTTTGCAACTTGGTCAACAGTGAAGACTGGAAATGGTGAAAGCTTCGCTGAGGGAAGTTCATACAAGAACTTAAGCACTGTTGATGGTTCAGTATTTGACTTGTATGCAAGATGGAATGGAAGACAAATAACTATCAACTATAATGGCAACGGTTCAACTTATGGAACGATGGCTTCTAAGACTTATACATACGGAGATGGTTCAAAACTTGAAGAAAATGTATTTACAAAAGGACAACATACATTTGGTGGATGGGCAACAAGCGAAACTGGAACTGCAAAATATATCAATAGAAATGATGTAGACCCTATAATCCTTGCAGAGACAAGCCCACTTACACTTTATGCGGTATGGATTTCAAATAACAATGTAATAACCATCGGATATAATGGTAACGGCGGTACTATAAGTGGTGAAACAGTAGTAAGTAAGAATGTAGAGAAAGGTTCTGCATTTGAAGTACTCGAAGCAAAACGCGACGGTTATACTCATACAGGTTATGTAAATGAAAATAAAGAACCATTTACTGCAGGTCAGATAATCAATGTATCAACAGTAGCATATGCTACTTGGACAGAAAACACTTATACATTGACTTACGATGGCAAAGGCAGCACTCAAGGAAGTATGGCATCAAAAGATAGTTTATACACTGCAGAGTTCAACCTTGCAGAAAATAGCTATAGAAAACTTGGTTATAACTTCTTAGGTTGGGATACAGATGAAGCAGGTGCTACAGTTGTATATGCTGATAAGGCAACAGTTTCGCGCCTTGCAAAATCTGGAGAAATTAAACTCTATGCAGTATGGTCACCAAAGACATATAAGGTTGTCTACAATGCAAATGGAGCTAGCGGAGTAGTAGCTACAACATCATTCGTCTATGGTCAAACTGCAAACCTTGCTAAGAACACATTTGACAAAGAGTTCTATGAGCCAGCAGGTTGGATTTATAGAAAATCTGATGGAACTGAAGTTAAGTATGCTTCAGAAGCACCAGTTGCTTATGACGAATTTGAATATAGTATCGATAGTGACATAATCACACTTTATGCAAACTTCAGCGAGAAGACTTACACAGCTACACTTAAGGCTAATGGCGGTAAGTTCTCTAATGGCAATACTGAGAAAGAAGTTTCTATCAAGAAAGATGATATTATGTCATTTGAAGAACCAACAAGAGATGGTTACATCTTTGATAACTACTATATTGATGGTGCAAAGATTGGTTCTACTTGGAACTATGATGGCAATAAAGATGTAATTGCTTCTTGGTCAGCTATCAAGTATAGAGTAAGATTTGATGGAAACGGAGCTGACAATGCTGATGCTATGGGCACTCAAGAGTTCACTTATGATAAGTCAGAAAAACTCAATGAAAATAAATACACTAAAGATGGATTCACATTTGGTGGATGGAAATACAACAGCGCTACATATGCGGATAAGGCAGACATATTGAACTTAACAACTGTAAATGGTGCAGAACTTACATTCTCTGCTATATGGACAGGAAAGACTATGACAATTAACTACAATGGTAATGGACACGACGGAAGACAAAATATGTCACCAACTACAGCAGTATACGGCAATAAGATACCTCTTAAGGCAAATGAATTTACATATACTAATCACAAGTTCGAAGGTTGGGCAAATACAGCCGATGGCGAAGTGGTATATGGTGATAAGGCAACTATAAGTGAGACAGAGCCTTATGTAGCTAATAGAACACTTTATGCTAAGTGGATAAATGAAAATGAAGTTGTTGCAACTATAGTTGTAAAAGGTAATGGTGGTCTTGTAAATAATGCTGAAGAAGTTACTATGTATCTGAAAGAGGAACAAGCTATCACAGCTCCAAAAGCAGTAAGAACAGGTTATAGATTTACTGGTTGGACTACAGAAGATGGCTCTAGCTTCGAATTCCCAGAAACTTGTGACTTTATAGGAAACTTCACAGTCCTTGCCAACTGGACTCCTATAGAATACTTCATAGTCTACCACTCAAATAACAGTGAAAATAAAGTTGCGACTCAGTCAGTTGCTTATGATGCTTCTGTAAATATCATGGGTAACTCTTGGACATATCAAGGTTACAACTTCGCAACTTGGTCAACTACAAAGTCAGGAGATGGAGTAAATTATAACCCAGGTGATGTAGTTCGTAATTTAACAGATGTTGATAATGCAATAGTTGATTTATATGCAAGATGGAATGGAAAACAAATCACTGTAATTTATGATAGAAATGGTGCAAATGGTTCTATGCCTACTAAGACTTATACTTATGGTATGAACCAAACTCTTGAAACTAAGACATTTAGCCTTTCTAGACATAAATTTGCAGGATGGGCATTGACATCTGATGGAGATGTAAAATACGAAGACAATAATTTGGTAGACCCAATCATCTTAAATGAGGGCGAAGGAACTATAACTCTCTATGCAAAGTGGCTTGAGACAAGCAATGCTATAAGTATCCTCTATGATGCAAATGGCGGTACTATCAATGGTCAAGTAACTGTAACTAAGAACATAGAAAAAGGTTCTGAATTTGAAGTGCTTGAAGCAAAACGAGATGGTTATACTCATACTGGTTATGTAAATGAAAATAAAGAAGCATTTACTGCAGGTCAGATAATTAATATTTCTACAGTTGCATATGCAACTTGGACAGAGAATAGCTATACATTAGGATTTAATGCTAAGGGTGGCACAAAGGGCTCTATGCCAACAGGTAACCACTTGTATACAGAAAGATATGAATTACCAGCAAATACTTATGAAAAAGTAGGATATGACTTCATAGGTTGGGATACTGAAGAGGCAGGAACAGCAGTTGTCTACAAAGATAGAGCAACAGTATCAAGCCTTGCTAAGTCAGGAAATGTAATCCTCTATGCAGTATGGCAAGCAAGAACTTACGATATAGAATACACTACAAATGTAGCTGCTACTGGCACTGTAGAGAATACTAAGTTCACTTACAATACAACTGACTTCTTAACTGGTAAGACATACACATATGCTAACCACTATCAAGATGGATGGATATATGTCCGTCAAGATGGCACACAAGTAAAACTTGGATTAGGAGCTCAAATAAATAATGAAACATTTGATATTACATACGACACAACCAAGATAACTCTTACAGCAAGCTTCACTGAAAATACTTATACCGCTATACTTCGTGCAAATGGTGGATTCTACTCTAATGGTCTTGGTGAAAAGTCAAATGTAGTTAAGTTCAATTCGCCAACAGCATTTGAATCACCAATGAGAGAAGGATATGCATTTACAGGTTATACTGTCAATGGATCACCACTTAATGAATACTGGACATATACAGATGCAGTTACTTATGTAGATGCAAACTATAGACCACATGTTTACTATGTAGTATTTAATCCTAACGGTGGACAAAACTCTATGGAAATGCAAGAAGTAACATATGATGTAAGAACAGGATTAAATGAAAATAGATTTACAAAAGATGGCTACTCATTTGATGGCTGGACTTTAGAAGACGGCACAAAGATTACAAATGTAGTTTATAACTTAACTTCAATTGATAGAGGATATGTAACTCTTACTGCAAATTGGAAGCCAAAGAACTTCACTGTAAACTACTATGGCAATGGTGCAGAGACAGGTTCTATGAGTAGTGACACTGTAGTATACGGCAATGACTATCAATTAAAAGAAAATGTATTTACAAGATCTAATTACGACTTCAATGGTTGGGCTGTATCAGCAGATACTCAAGCTATATATGCTGACAAAGCTACAATCAGTAGCCTTGAAGCTTATAGAGAAGTAATAAATCTCTATGCTACTTGGATACTAAATTCAAGTATAAGAGGAACTCTTGTGCTTGAAGGTAATGGCGGTAAGGTAAATGGTGTAGATACTTATACTATCAACCTTGCAGACGGTGAAGATATCTCAATACCAACACTTGAAAGAACTGGATATAAGTTTACAGGTTGGACAAAAGATGGATCTCCATACGATTTACCAGATGTATGTGACTTTGATGGCACACTTACTCTTAAGGCAAATTGGGAAAGAATAAGATATAATGTTGTCTACCATTCAAATAATGGAAGAGATGAAGAGGTAACTGAAAGTGATATAGCATACGATCAAGACATTACAACTAAAGCAGCTAATACATTTACTAAAGACTTCTATCACTTCGATTACTGGTCATATAGTGTTACTGAGCCAGCTAAGGCATTTGCTGCAGATGAAGTAACTTCTAAACTTACTACAGTTGACAGAGCAACTATTCACTTATATGCAATATGGGCAGGAGACAAATATAAGATAACTCTCAACGGCTCTAATCCTACAGCTGGAAAAGTAGCAAGTGAATCATTTGTATATGGAGAAAATAAAGAAATACCAGCAAATGCATTTATGAAGAATGGTCATAAGTTTAGTGGATGGACACTCACAGAAGGTTCTGATACTATTGACTTCTACAACAATGCAAATGCAGACAAGATTTATGAAAGAGCAAGATCAAATAACATAAATCTCTATGCAGTATGGACAAAGACTAGTCTATCTGTAGAACTCGTATTTGATGCAAATGGTGGTACAATCGACGGTCAAGATAAATTGAAAGTAATTCTTGCAAGTGGAAGCACTATCACTTATCCAACACCAGTTCTTGATGGATTTAGACATGTTGGATGGCTTGATGAAGATAAGGTAACTCCATTTACAAAGACAAGAGTAGACTTTACTAAGTCAAAAGTAATATATGCAACTTGGTCAGAAGGAACTTATACTATAGAGTATGTAGGTAAGAACTCTGATGGCGGCACTGCTATGGCACCTTCTACAAGAAGATATAGTGAGGAGGCTTCACTTAGTGCTAATACTTATCAAAGACTTGGTTATGAGTTTATAGGTTGGGATACAAGTGAAGAAGGTAAGCATGTAGTTTATGGACCAAATGCTGTCGTATCTAAACTTGCTAAAGATGGCGAGACTATAAAACTCTACTCAGTATGGAATGAAAACAAATACACTATCAACTACTTTGACGATAAATCTATAAAGGTAGCATCATCAAGTCTCCTTTATACAGGAAGCGTAAGACTTCTTCCAAACCCTGTAGAAAAGGGAACAAAAGATAAAGGTTACATCTACACTTATTCAATTGGTAATAAGAAGTTCAAGAGTGGACAGACTGTAACAATTAATGACTTCGAAGTTAATTACTCTACAACAGAGTTTAACTTACTTGGTCAACTTGAAAAAGCAATATACGATATAGAGTTTAATGCAAATGGCGGAACTTGGCCAGATGGCACTAAGGATCCAAAGACTGCAACTATAAGTAACGGCGACAAGATAGTATGGCCTGCTACTCCATCATATGGACCAAGAAAGTTTAATGGCTATAAAGTGGATGGCAAATTCTTTACAGGCGATACATTTGACTTCTATGAGAGCAAGTCATTTGTAGCAGATTGGGAGAAAGCAACTTATAAGGTAGTATTCCATAAGAACACTCCAGTTTCTCCTGGCGGATTTGTAAACGATGTTACCGGTACTATGGCAACTCAAAGCTTTATAGAAGGAGAGACAAAGAAACTCACAACTAACGTTTACTCTCTCAAAGGTTATAGCTTTGTAGGTTGGGCAACAGCATCATATTTACCAGCACAGGTAGAGACTATGCAAGAAAGTGCTTCACCACTTATTATAAAAGATGGTGCAGACACTAACTTAGACCCAGACTTTGCTACAACATATAATTACTATGCAATGTGGGCAAGAAATAAATATAAGGTAACACTTGCTAAAAATGAGAACTATAATCCAAGTGTGCAAGACCCTTACTTAGAAACAAATAATGCTAATAAAGAAGTAGAAGTGCGTTATGATCAGAAGTTGTCAGACTTGAGTGAGTTCGAAGATAAGACAAGAAGTGGATACACATATACAGGCAAGTTTACAACTACTAAGATTCCTAACCCAATAGATAGAAAATACTATACTGGATCTGATTACTATACTAAGGATACAGTTTATAGAGAGACAAAAGATATGACATTATATCCACTCTGGTTAAATAGCGAGTATACAGTAACACTTAATATTCGTGCAGAAGATGGAAACAAGATGCCAGATGGATATACCAATATGTCATTCATCGCATTCTATGATGCACCTTACTTCACAAAAGGAACTGCAAGTGAACCTAAGTATGCAAATGGAACTATAGTATCACCTATAGCAACTCCAAATGCGACAAGAATGTTTGATTGCTGGAGCACAGACCCTGCTGCTAACAATAAGATTGTAGGTACAGATTTATATACTGATACATCTGTAAATACATTATATGCAAATTATAGAGATAGAGGACGTTTCACTATTTACTTTGATCCTAATGGTGGATCAGGAGATATGGGTGCTATCTCAGTAGTAGAAGGATTCGGAACTACACTACCATCAAGCTCATTTACAAAGACAGGAATGAGATTTAGTGGATGGAGAGGAAGCGACGGAAATTATTATAGATCTGGTGATTACATAGTGCCAACAAGAGACCTCACAATGTCTGCTACTTGGACTAAGCCACAAGCTGGTGGTGGCGGCGGTGGCGGTGGCGGCGGCGGTGGCGGCGGTGGAAGATTACCTGGCAGCGGCGGACAGGCTGGAATAATTGACAGTATATTGAATTCTCTCATAATTGCCAATGTTGGTGCATGGGTTTACTATCCAGAAGAAAATGCTTGGGGATATAAGGTTCCTGTAGAAGACACAGTTGCTCAAGCAATAATGAGAGATAAAGACTTAAATACAAAGTATGCTTTAGTAGACGGTGGTGCAAATATACAATTGCAGAACGGAGTATATAGAATTTCAGATATACTTACAGACTACTATTATGCATTTAATGATAAGGCAAGAATGGTTACAGGCTTTATGGAAACTACTACAGATACTAAGATGTATGCTATCAACCCAGAGACTCAAAATATCGAATTAGTAGGCTATGCTGAACCAGGAAAATACTACTTTATGGAGAGTGGACCATATATGGGAGCAATGTGCACAAGACCAATCACTGTCAATAATGTTACTTACTTATTTGATGAAAGCGGCAAGATCATTATGGAAATACAGAACATAATTGACAATAAGGGAACTTGGTACTATATTCAAGAAGTCGATAAATGGGTGTACATCCAGACAAATGAAGATGGATCATATGAAGCATTGAAAGATGGAGTCTTTGCTATACCAGCAATAGATGGAATATACTACTACATCTTTGATGAGAATGGCTATATGAAGACTGGACTTACTGAATACAAAGGACGCACATATTATCTACAAGAGATAGGATTGTTGCAAGGTACAGTTTATACTGGAGACCTCATAAAAGATGGTAAAGTATACTCATTTAGCTCTACAACAGGAGAATTAATAAACATTGTAGATGCGGCTGCACAAACAATACCAGTGATACATCAATAAAATAAAAAAAGAGGTGGATGATTTATATCCACCTCTTTTTTATTATTAATATTTTTAAATTACATAGTTGCCCACTATCTTTAATCTGTCACAGAAAGTTTTAAGTGCTATAAGCATGTTTTTTGCATCATTTGATTCGATGTCGCCTTCTATCTCACAGAAGAAGTAGTAGGTCCACATGAGCTCTTTCATAGGTCTGCTTCTTAGATTTCTCATATTAAATCCGTGAGCACCTATTATGTCAAGGCATTTTGCAAGGGCACCAGCGACATTTTTTACTGTGAAGACGAGTATGAAGTTTTTCTTTGATGCGCCGACATCTTTATAATTGGACATAACTCTTGAAAATGAAGCAAACCTTGTAGTATTGAGTCCTGAATTATTTATTTTCTCTTTTAGAATTTGAAGACCATAGGCTTCAGCTGTCTCTTTACTTGCGATGACTGCCATTGTTTTATCACCAGTTTCTTTAAGCCTTTTAGCTGCAAATGCTGTATTCACTTCTTCAATAGTTTTAAAATCATGCTCCTCTATAAACTTAGAACACTGTGCGAGAGCTTGAGGGTGTGAAACTATAATTTTTATGTCTTTGAAGTCTACCCCTTGATTTACCATCAAGTTATGCTCTATCTCTAGGTCAAATATTCTATTTACATATAGTGAACCAGAAAAAATTAAGTCCATAACTTCACCGACATCACCTGCAAATGAATTTTCAATAGGAAGGACTGCCCGGTCATTTGTTCCCTCTTCAACTGACCTAAAAGTTTTAGAGAAATTGCTGTTTGATATAAGTTCGCAGTTTGGATACATTCTTTTAGCTGCGATGTAACCATAGGCACCTTCTATACCACTGTAGGCAATTTTAAGGCCCGTGAGAAGACTTCTTTGATAGTCCTTAGATATATTTAATAGGTTTTTTATAAAAGTGATATAATAAGGCTTTAACTCTTCGCTATTCATAAGCTTTAGATTATTATTTATGACAGTTTCCTCACGGCTTGAGTCGAGGATAGGCAAAGAATTAGCCTTTTTGAACTCCGCTATATCTTTACATAGGGACATACGGTCTTCAAAGAGTTTTGCTATCTCTACATCAATTTTATTAATTTTTTCTCTTGCTTCATTTAAGTTATTCATAATTATCCTTCCGGGCTCGTAAAACTCGCCCCTACATTGGGCTCACAAGCAATTCATTTGTATGGGCGAGCTATGCGAGCCCAAGTATTATTTATAATAGTTATATAGTTCTGTGAACTTTGGGAGAGCCCTTTTCGTCTGTTCTTCACTTAGGCAGTTAACCGCCCTCACAAAACCTCTCACCCCAAAACTCTCACTGGGTACAAGTAATAAATTATATTCTAGTGCCTTTTTTGAAAACTCATTGTCATCATCTATTGGCGCTTTTATAAACACATATAGTGCACCATCAGGCTTTACAACCTCATAGCCTATTTTTGTGAGTTCTTCATATAAGAAGTAAGCATTATTCTTATAAATATTTATATCAGATGTGACACCAAGACAATGTGGAATCAAGAATTGAAATAAGCTAGTTGCACATACATATCCAAGAGAACGACCTGCTCCGCAAATTGCCGCATATACTTCACTCGCATTTTTACAATTTGTATTTACTATTAAGTATCCAATTCTTTCTCCAGGAACTGATGCGGTCTTAGAAAATGAATACACAACTATTGAGTTGTCGTAAAGATTGGTTATAAAAGTATATTTTTCATCTATGAAAAGTATCTCTCTATAAGGTTCATCGGATATTAGATATATAGGGTGATTAAACTCTTTTTCTTTTTGGCTTAGGATGTCACACAGTTTAGTTAATATTTCTTTTTTGTAAAAAACACCAGTGGGATTATTTGGAGAATTGATAATGACTGCACTTGTGTTTTTTGTAATTTTATTTCTAAAGTCATCAAAATCAGGATAAAAAGTTTCATAGTCAGGATTTACTGTAACTACCTTTGCATTTGCATTTTTTATAAACACTGAATATTCTGGAAAAAATGGTGCGAAGACTATTACTTCATCATCACTATTTCCGGAGGTTACTGCCTTAAGAGATATGCTAAGTCCTGCAGCTGCTCCTACTGTAAGATAAATAAGATAACCACTCACAGAAGCATCATAGGTCTTATTTAAGTATGTGGCTATTTCTTCGCGGACATTTTTATCACCAGATGCCGATGTATAGCCATGAATACTTAAGCCAGCATTATTTGCAAGGCTCTTAATTTTTTCATTTATTATACTTGGACAAGGCGCTGTTGGATTTCCAATAGAGAAATCAAACACGTTTTCACTGCCATATTTTTCTTTAAGTACTTTCCCCTGCTCAAAAAGTTCTCGGATGGCAGAACGATTTTGACCAAGAGATAGCATATCTTTATTAATCATATCATCTCCTAAATGGATTTTTACATATACTAGTAATTATAATTGATTTTTTGTTTAATTTCTATTAAAATAATACTATTAGTAATATATAGTATATATTGGGCTCGCATAGCTCGCCCATACCGTAGGCGAGCCACAATTCGTAAGGGCGAGTTTCACGAGTCCCAATTCGTAAGGGCGAGTTTCACGAGCCCTAGTAATAATGATGAAGATTAACAATAAAAAAATATTAATATTTGTAGTGCTTATATTAGTTCTGCTCACGCCATCAGCAGCATTCGCCGACGGCTGGGTTAACGACGGCTACGGCAACTGGCTTTATGAGGAAAATGGTGAGTTTGTAAAAGCCACTTGGAAAAATATTAATGGTGTAAACTACTACTTTGATACTAAGGGCTACTGGCTTGATACAGGAAACCTGTCTGATCATAAATTAGCAGGAAGAGAAATGACTACTTTCATTATGGAAGGGAAAGATTACAATGATAGAAAATATAAGACCAAAGTAACTATCCCAATGCCGATACTAAGTGGCGAAAATGCCGATGCAATAAATGAGTTCATAAAAAAAGAGTTTCAAAATACTATTACCAAGTTTTATGAAGAGACAAGACTAGATATTTTATTTTTGACCACAGAGATAAAAGTTGCTGAGATGATGGAAATATACAATGTGCGAGGCGTAGTCGGTATAGGCTACTTTGGTGGAAGTATGTTTAATCTCTATATTGATACCAATAAACTAGAGATGTGGGCCACACGAAATATTAATTAGTTTAATAGTAGAAAAGTGGTTGGAGGATTTGATGAGTAAATACATATTAAGCTGTTGTTCAACAGCAGATTTATCAGAAGAACATTTCAAGTCAATAGATGTTCCATTTACATCGTTTACTTTTGAGATGGACGGAAAACAGTATGTAGATGATTTAGGAAAATCAATTCCATTTGCTGAGTTTTATAAAAGAGTTGGAGATGGTGCTGAAGTAAAAACTTCACAGGTGAATGAAAAACAATTTGAAGAATTTTTTGAAAAATATCTAAAAGATGGCTACGACATTTTGCACGTATGCCTTTCATCAGGCATATCAGGAGTTATGAACTCAGCAAATATGGCAAAAGAAATACTCTCAAGCAGATATCCAGACAGAAAAATTTTAATCTTAGATTCTCTTGCAGCTTCATCAGGCTATGGTCTTCTTATTGATGTGATGGCAGAAAAGAAAAAAGCTGGCATGACTATAGACGAACTTTATAATTGGGGGATGGAAAATAGATTAAATGTTCACCACTGGTTCTTTACAAGTGATTTAACCTGCCTTATACGAGGCGGTAGAGTTTCGAAGACTGCAGGATTTGTAGGGAAGATGCTTTCTATTTGCCCACTATTAAATATAGATTTTGAAGGTAAGTTACAACCAAGAGAAAAAATCCGTGGTAAGAAAAATGTGATGGACAGAACTTTGGAAAAGATGATAGAACATGCAACAGACGGAATTAACTATAGTGGCAAATGTTACATTAGTAATTCTAACTGCTATGAAGATGCGAGAATGCTTGCAGATATGATAGAGGATAAGTTTAAAAATCTCAACGGTAAGGTTTTAATTAATGACATAGGCACAGTGATAGGATGTCATACAGGTCCAGGCACAGTTGCACTTTTCTTCTTTGGAGATAAAAGAGTAGATTAGAATATAAAGTGATGGATAATGTCAATATAAAAATAAATACTCATTCAAGTATAAGAATAGCAGAGGGTGGAAAAGTTTTTTATTTTGATCCCTTTGAACTAAGAGGTAAGTTCAATGACGCAGATTATATATTTATAACTCACGATCACTATGACCATCTAGATCCAAAGAGCATACAAAATGCCATGAATGATAAGACCAAGTTCATCTGTCCAAAAGGTATCGAGAAAGAGCTATCATCCAATGCAGGCATAAGAGATTTGGCGAGAATTATAAAACTTTCTCCCGGTGAAAAAGTCGAACTTGATAGTGGTATAAATGTGGAAACCATACCTGCTTATAATATTGATAAGCAGTTTCACAAAAAAAATTATGGATGGCTTGGATACATACTTGATGTAAACGGCAAGAGATTTTACATAGCTGGAGATACAGATGCTACAGATGAAGCAAAAAGTGTCAAATGTGATGTGGCATTAGTGCCTATAGGCGGTACATATACCATGGATTATGAACAGGCGGCAGAACTTATAAATATTATAAAACCAAAACTTGCAATTCCAACTCACTATGGAAATGTAGTAGGGGAATATGAGTTGGGCAAAAAGTTTTTATCGCTTGTTGATAAAGATATAGAAACAAAGGAAATAATTGCAAAAGAAATAAGAATTAATAGCGAGAAAGGAGAAGACAATGAAGTTATCTTTTAACGAAAACAAGGAAATAGTTGAAAAAATCCGTGCAGGACTTGCAAAGAAAGAAGGTCACTGCCCATGTAGACTCGAGATGACAGATGACACTATGTGTATGTGCAAGGAGTTCAGGGAGCAGGTGGCTGATCCAAATTTTGAGGGATATTGCCACTGCAAACTATATTTTAAAGAAAAATAAGGGCGCACAAAACTCGACCGTGCCGTAGGCGCGAGTTACACGAGCGCAAAAATGGCGCACAGTTTTGTCCGCCAGAAGGAGAAGATATGGAAGTAGCAATTACAAAAGAAAATTATGAAAGCGAAGTTTTAAAATCTGATAAGCCTGTAATACTTGAGTTTTGGGCATCTTGGTGAGGAGCATGTAACATGCTTGCGCCAAGCATAAAAGAACTTGCTGAAGAAAACCCAGATATCAAAGTATGTACAGCAAATGTAGACGAGACTATGGATATAGCTCAGGAGTATAAGGTTTCGGTTATTCCAACTATCGTAGCATTTAAAGATGGAAAAGTAGTAAATCAGATGGCTGGAGCTGAGTCAAAAGAACAAATACTCGCAATGCTTAAATAAAAGTTAAATATGTGTTATAATATCGTTCGTGGTAAAGCGAACGATATTTTTTATTTAATGAAATACGAACAAATTGAAAAAGATAATATAATCCAAAAATTATTTTGGTATGCAGTTCCTCTCATCATAGGAAACATGGTTTTGCTTTCTTATGACTTAGTTGACGCACTTGTCATATCAAAGTTTGTAGGTGAAGTTGGTCTTGGAGCAGTGTCTAATGCAGGACAGATAAGCTCGATGATACTTTTATTCTTTTATGGTCTTTGTATGGGTGCATCTGTAATTATAAGTGAGTATTATGGCGCTAGAGATATGGTAGGTGTGAAATTAGAATTATCTACTATATTTATAGCAGGATCTATATTTGCTATCACTATAAGTCTACTTATAGCTAGCTTAGCCGATGAGTTGTTTTATATAATGCAGGTACCAACAGAGATTAAACCAGATGCTATATTATATCTTAGAATTGCATGTATAGGACTTCCTTTTGTATTTGTATATAATGTATTTGGAAATACTCTTAAGGCGATGGGCGATAGCAAACTTCCGACAATTTTTCTTGCAGTATCTGCAGTTATAAATATAGTTCTTGATTTAGTATTCGTCGCTATATTCAAGTGGGGAGTGGCAGGTGCTTCCATAGCTACGGTTATCGCTCAGGTAGCAACATGTATTTTGATATATCTTTATGTACAGATTAATGTTCAAGAACTAAGACTTCGTTTAAATGATATGGTGGTAAAGAGAAGACTTCTCATAAGGACATTTAGAGATGGTATAATAACTGCATTGCAGCAGGCAGTTCCACCATTTGGAAGAACTTTAATTCTTGCAAAGGTTAATACTCTTGGTGTTGCGGCTGTAGCTGCAAATGGTATACTAAGTAGAATAGATAATTTTGCTATTTTGCCAGCTCAAAATATAGGTCTTGGAATTATGACTTATGTGGCTCAGTGCAGGGGCGCAAAGAGAGATGACTTGATACATGAAATATTTAAAAAGGGTGCAATACTTGAGATGGGTTTTGCAGCAATAATATTCTCAATATTGTTCTTCTTTAAATATGATATAATGGTTGCACTTAGTCCAAGAGGAAGTACGGAGGTGATAGCACTTGGAAATGGATACCTTCACATAATGGCATTTGGATATTTCCTTGTAGGAATCGTCAATGTATTTCAGTGCTTCTTTAGAGGTATGGGAAATATGAGTTTGACACTTTATAGTTCGATTATTAATATAGTAGTAAAGGTATGGGTTGTATATCAATTTATGGATGTGCTTAAATTGGACTCAGTTGCGTGGGGCACAATCATTGGTTGGGTTATAATGAATTTATACGGATATATTATGTATAGATATCACAAAAAGTATAAATGGAAGGATGTCTATATCGCACCAACGAAAGAAGAAGTACAACATACATATTTTTAACACATTTAGGAAGTATAATTAAGATATGAAAAAGATTTATTGTAAATATTGTGGATTGGAACTTGAAAGAGGTTCGTGCAACTGCGAGCAGTTTTTGCGTACAAAAAATAAAAGTGTTAGAGAACTAAAAATTTGTGACACCTGTGGTAAAAGAGTAGATAGCGATGCAGTTTATTGCCCTTATTGCGGCATACCATTAGATGTAAATGGAAATATAAGGTCACTTCAAAAAGAACTTCGTGGAGAGAATGCTCCTGATGTGCTTGAGATATACAGAAAAGAAGATAGAAGAAGAGGCGTGAAGTCAAGTAAGATTAGAAAATCTAAACTTACTGGAGTTGTTATTACCATTATAGTTTTAGCGATGGCGACAATAACATTTGCAACTTTCTTATTGCCTATCGTGAAGGAAAAAATTACCAACTATCAATTGAAAAAGGAATTAGAAGAAGCTGCATTAGATGACGATTTAAGACTTGAGCCAAGAAATGCTAGGGTAGTAGAGCAGACAACTCAGCCAGTATTAGATCTTAAAGATATGTGGGTTGAGAGAGAGGGTTACTTCTATGCACTTGACGAAAATGGAGACCCAGTAGTTGATGATTGGGTGACAGAAACCGATGAAAACGGAGAAGAACAAAAGTATTATTTTGATATAGACGGCAAACTTGTAGTCAATTCTTGGATAGATGGAGAATACTATGTGGGTGCCGACGGAGCGATGCTTAGAGACCAAGATACACCAGATGGAGCACATGTTGATGAAGACGGAAGAGTGTTACTTAAGGATGGCGAGGGAGTGCCAGTGACACAAGAAACTTATGTATACTATGAAAACCCAAATTCTGAAGAAACCAAATCAGCATCTAATTTAAGATCAAGTACTTCTGGTAATATACGAGGGGTAGACCCAGAGAAGACATATGAACTTTATATAAAAAATATTAGGCAGGAGAGAGAAACTATAGAGAAGGGAGATCTCAGGTGCAACATAATTTATTATGTGCCAATAATTGAAGGAGCTGATGAAAAAGAGGTTAAGAATATAAATGCTGAAATAGAAGATAGTTTCAAAAAGTTTAGAACTGAACTGATGAGCATAGCTAATAGTGAACAAGAACTCCCTAAGTCAATAATATTTAACACAGTTGAACAAAGAACTCTCAACAGCAATAGAATGAATATACTCGCACATGGTAGGATAACGCCAAGAAGGGGACTTACCCATAAGAAAAAGTTTAGATTTGTATATGATAGAAAATCTAAAAAGATAACAATCACAGATATTTCGGAATAAAAAGAGGCTATAAAGCCTCTTTTTCTATAAGATCACATATATTATTGATGGCATTTATTTCTGTAGAAGTTTTCATAGCATTTAACATTTCATCTTTTCTATTTTCAAGCTCTCTCAATTTTTTAAAGAAGAGTTCTGGATTTTTGTCCTGATCTTCTTCAAGCAGCACCACTGAATAATTCTTTTTCATAAAGCTATTCGCATTTAAGATTTGGTCGCCCCTTGAAGCTTTTGTGGATAGCGGAATAAGGAGGTTTGGCTTTTTTAGAGCGAGCAGTTCAAAAATCACATTTGCACCTGCCCTACTTATAACCAAATCAGTTGCGGCAAAAATATCAGGAAGTTCTGTCGTTAATAATTCAAATTGTTTATATCCTTCTAAATTTATATTTTTGTCAAGTTTGCCCTTACCACACGAATGAACTATATTAAAATTTTTTAAAATTTCTTTTATGTTATTTCTTACTAAGTCGTTTATGTACTTTGAGCCAAGACTTCCACCAGTTACGAAGAGTATAGGTTTCTTTTCTTCAAAACTTAAGAATTCTATTCCTTTTTTCTTGTTACCAGATAGAAGTTCTTTTCTTATAGGACACCCTGTGAAGACACCTTTTTTGCCAAGTAATTTTACTGTCTCTTCAAAATTGCAACATACTATTTTTGAAAGAGGCGCAGCAATCTTATTTGCAAGACCTGGAGTGAAATCTGCCTCATGAGAAATAACAGGTATTCTTAAACTTGCAGCTGCTATTACGACAGGGACAGCCACAAAGCCACCCTTAGAAAATATTACATCAACCTTATTTTCTTTTAATATTTTAGTAGCCTCTCTTATGCCTTTTATGACATTAGCTGGCATTAGTAGGTTTTTGACATCTATATATCGTCTAAGTTTATCAGCAGTAATGCCAAAAAATGGTATGTTTCTTCTTTCGGCAATTTCTTTTTCCATACCATTTGAACTGCCTATATAGATTATATCAAATCCTCTTTTTTTGAGTTCGGGGATGAGTGCAAGATTTGGTGTTATATGACCTGCAGTACCACCGCCAGTTAGTGCTATTTTCTTCATATTTTACATTATACAATATAAGATGAAAAAAAACAAACCATATGATATAATATAAAGTTGAAGGTATTATGATAATAAAATTACAA
The DNA here is from genome assembly GCA_947303805.1 of uncultured Clostridia bacterium. Classification (GTDB taxonomy): domain Bacteria; phylum Bacillota; class Clostridia; order Lachnospirales; family Lachnospiraceae; genus UBA3633. The sequence goes on from CAMYZE010000001.1 coordinate 283,925, forward strand.
TATATGAGGGGTGTAATATGGATAGTAAAAAGAATAGCAAAACAATAATAATTGTATTGCTTGTAGTGCTAATAGCGATTTGTGTAGTAATTGGCATTCATTTTTTTGCATTTAGTAAAAAGTATAAGAGTTTCACAGAAGGTCGCTTTGAGATAAGAGATGGTGTAGAGACTTATGTTATGTCAGGACAAGTCATAGTCAATTCACTTGTTGAAGATGATGGCAAGCTTTACTATGTGGATGACAAAGGACATAAGGTGAAGGACACTTGGGCAATAATTGATAATGATGGTAATTATGGATATTTTGGAAGCCTTGGAGACCTTGTAAAAGATAAGATTAGAGAAATAGGCGGCAAAAATTATTATTTTGATAAAGATGGAGTTCTTTATATTGATAAGACAAATAAAGAAATAAAAAAAATAGATGGCGTAGAGTATATTGCTAACTCCAATGGTGAATTAAGACTTGCAACTGAAAAAGAGACAGTGGCAGAGACAACTGCTGCTAAGACATCGCAGGTCGCTCAAACTACCGCCGCAGTTATATCAACTGTCCCACCTTTTGCAAATGCTATAAATGTAGTTGCACCGGTTCCTTCTACACCTGCACCTGTAGTAGAAGGACCTGGAGCAGGAATAGTAGCACCAGCACCTATTGAACAAGTGTCACCAGAAACAGGCTCAGTAAGGATTGTGGGTACAGAAAAGATAGAAGATGGAGTTGATGGAGAAGACTATGATTGTAAGATTACACTTCTTAAGCCTATATTGTCAGGGGAAACAGCAGAAGAGAGCCTATCAATAAATGCAAGTATTGATGAGTTGATTGACCAATGGACAGAAGATGTATATAGTGTAGTAAATAATTATGATAAACTTCCTAGGTCAGTTACATTTACCAGTGTTACACTTGGCACAGTTAAGAAGACATCTATATCAATACATATCAATGGCTCTATAAGACCAAAAACAGGTTCAACCAAGTCTATAAAGTATAGAATTAATTACGATAGAGACAATGAGACAGCTGAGATAGTTCGCACAACATCAAATTAAAAATATTTTAGGAGGATAAATATATGTTAGCAGTATTTATAATAGTAGCGATAATTGTAGTTATCATTTTATGGTTCATCAGTGTTCAGAGAATGCTTGTATCACTTGATGAGAATGTCAACAATGCTATGAGCCAAATCGGCGTAAACCTTACATCAAGGTTTGACGCACTCACAGGTCTTCTTGATTTAGTAAAAGGCTATAATGAGCATGAGTATAAGACACTTTCAGATGTAATAAAGATGAGAACTAGTATCGGAAGCCACAGCAAAGCATCAGACGTAGAAGCTCAGGAGAATATTATAACTGAGGCTATGGGAAAAATTATGGCAGTTGCAGAGGCCTATCCTGACCTCAAATCTAATACCAATTATCAAAATTTGATGAACTCATTAAATGACTATGAGTCAAAGGTTCGCCAAAGCCGCCTTGTATACAATGATTCTGTAACTAAACTCAATAGAACTATAAGAATGTTCCCTATATCTCTTGTAGCACCGATGTGTGGTGTATCTGCAAGGGATTACCTAAAGACAGACGATGCTAAATCTGATATGCCATCAATGAAATAATCCTATATAGATAAGTTTTATGAGCATCAATCCGTATGGGCGAGTTCAACGAGCCCACAATTCGTAAGGGCGAGTTTAACGAGCCCAATAAATAAAAATGACAGATTTTATAATTAAAATCAACAGAAAACTATTTTTAGTTATGAGCATTTTTCTCATAACAGTTTTCGCTTGCCTTCCAGTTTTCGCTAGAAACCACGTTGACAAGATGGATATAGATGTGACTATACATGATAATGGCAGTGCATCTATAACTCAGAGATGGGTCGGAACTTTTGACGAGGGAACAGAGGTCTATCTTCCTATAGAAGATAAAAGTTTGTCTGTCAGAAACTTAAAAGTATGGAAAGGTTCAAGAGAATATCTAGAAGCTGAGGGATGGGATGTAGACTGGAGTTTTGAACAAAAGAAATGGCGTAGCGGTATTAACCGTACAGCAAAAGGTGTCGAACTCTGCTTTGGTATATCTGAGTATGGTGAAAGTATCTATACTTTTTCATATGACATAGACCCACTTGTAAAATCATATATTGAGTCAGATGGTTTTAATTTTCAATTTGTAAATCCAGGCATGGGAACTTTTCCAAGTGATGTGAATCTTAGAATACAAGTCGAAGGTGGTAAAAATCTTTCAACTGGCAATGCGAGAATATGGGGATTTGGCTATGAAGGTATGACTAGTTTTTCTGAAGATGGTTATGCTATAGCATTTAGCACTAGCCCACTTAGTGGAAGTAGCTACATGAATGTAACCCTTGAGATATTTAAAGGACTCATTACTCCAAATGTAGAAATTAATGACACTTTTGAAAATGCTGTTTTAAATAGAGCACTTGTAGGAAGTAGTTTTGAAGAGACATTAGCAAATGAATCAAGACAAAGTTTTATTACAATATTGTTTTTTGCTTTAATATTATTTAGTTTTGTTTATAAGATTATTTTAGGCACGAAAAGAAAACATAGGCTAAAAAAGTTTTATAAAGAAGCCAACTATTTTAGAGATACTCCAAATGGCGGAAATTTAGCGATGTCACATATTTTGTACAAGGATTTTGACATTTGGAAAAATAAAGATACAAATGTCATTGGCGCCATAATTATGAAGATGATAAATAATGGCAACCTTGAACCTTTGCAGGAAAAATCATATGGCTTTTTTGGCAACGAGAAAGTTAGCACAAGCCTAAGAGTTGGCAAGGAGCCGGAAGATCCATTGTTAAAAGAATTATATAACATTATAATACAGGCAGCAGGAGATGATGGTGTGCTTCAAGAAAATGAACTAAAGAGGTATGCACAAAAGAATTATGAGGCACTTATAGAATATATTAAATCACTTGATACAAGAGGTCATAGCGCTCTAAACCAAGAGGGATGCTATTTAAAAGTAGGTGGTAAAAAATTAGCAGACTTAAATGAAAAAGGTCAGAAAGAGTTGTCTGAAGTTTATGGACTAAGAAAGTTTTTAGATGAATTTACACTTATAAATGAGAGAAGCATAACCGAAGGTGTAATCTGGGAAGATTTGATGGTATATGCCACACTTTTTGGCATAGCAGAAAAAGTATTGTCAGAACTTAAGGAGGTATATCCTGATAGGCTTGTTGAGGTTGAAAAGATATCCCATACATATTATGTGTCAGATATATACTTTAGAAGCTTATATTTTAGCACCTATAATGCAAGACGTGCTGCAGAGATAGCAAAAGCTGCTACCATGGCTGCAAAAGGTCTTGGCGGAATGGCATCTCTTAGCGGAGGCGGAGGATTCTCTGGAGGCGGTTCTGGCGGAGGAACAAGGTAAAAAACCGCTATATTATTTATTAAAAGTATGGTAAAATATTAGGGTATTTTAAGAAACTTAAGAGTATAAGTTTCTATAATATAAAAAATTTGGAGGGAATTTTATTATGAAAAAATTATTATCTAGTGTGTTAGCACTTGTGATGGTTTTATCTCTTGTAGCATGTGGACAAAAGCAAGCAGCTACAGCAAATGGGGAGAAAACATCAAACAAGGACGCTTTTGAGCTTGCACTTGTAACTGATCTTGGAACAATTGACGATAAGTCATTTAACCAAGGTGCATGGGAAGGACTTGTTAAGTATGCAACTGAGAAAGGTATTTCTCATAAGTACTATCAACCACAAGCAGCAGAGACTAATGCTTATCTTGAGACTATCGAACTTGCTATCGAAGGCGGAGCAAAGTTAGTTGTATGCCCAGGATTCTTATTTGAAGAGCCAGTGCAACTTGCACAAGATAAGTATCCAGATGTTCATTTCATACTTCTTGATGCTGTACCAAAGGAAATTAAACCAAACACAATGCCTATTCTCTATCAAGAGGATGAAGCAGGATTCCTTGCAGGATATGCAGCAGTTAAAGATGGTAACACTAAACTTGGTTTCTTAGGCGGTGTGTCAGTTCCTGCAGTTGTTCGTTTTGGATTTGGATACATCCAAGGAATTGATGCAGCAGCAAAAGAACTTGGAAAAGAGTGTGAAGTAGTTTACAACTATACTGGTCAATTCGCAGCAACTCCAGAGGCTCAAGCACTTGCATCATCTTGGTATAATGCAGGTACAGAGGTTGTATTTGGATGTGGTGGTGCAGTTGGTAACTCAGCAATGAGTGCAGCAGAAGGAAAGAATCAACAAGAAGGAAAGTTTGTAGCAAAGGTTATAGGTGTTGACGTTGATCAATACTCAGAGAGTGACACAGTTATCACATCTGCTATAAAGCTTCTTTCAAATTCAGTATATGATGGAATTACAATGTTCTACGATGGCAATTTCCCAGGTGGAAAAGTAACAACATTCAATGTAAAGAATAATGGTGTTGGTGCTGCTATGGATCATGCAAAATTTGAGACATTTAGCAAAGTTGACTATGAAACTTTATACAATGATTTAAAATCTGGAAAGTATACTATATTTAATGATGTTGCAGAGTATGACCCTACTAAGGCATTAACTAACTTATCAAATACTAAGGTAACTTTTATTGAGTAATAGATATTAATATTAAATAGGACTCATTTAATATGGGTCCTATTTTTTATATAAGGAGTACCTATGGAAAATTATGCTATAGAAATGAAACATATTACTATATCATTTGCTAGAAAAGTTGCAAATGATGACATAACACTTCAACTTAGGAAGGGCGAGGTTCATGCACTTCTTGGTGAAAATGGCGCTGGAAAATCAACTCTTATGAGTATACTTTTTGGTCTTTTTAAGATGGATAGTGGTGAGATATATGTTAATGGCAAGAAAGAAATTATAGACAATGCAGTAACAGCAAATAAACTTGGAATAGGAATGGTGCACCAACATTTTAAGCTTGTGCATAATTTTACCATTCTTGAAAACATAGTTTTAGGAGTGGAGGAAACACATTTTGGTTTCCTAAAACTCGACAAGGCAAGAAAAAGAGTCGAAGAGATATGTAAGAAATATCATTTTGATTTGGATTTAGATGCGAAGATTGAAGATATAACTGTGGGTATGCAGCAGAGAACAGAAATCTTAAAGATGCTCTACAGAAGTAATGATATAATGATTTTTGATGAGCCTACAGCTGTTTTAACTCCTCAAGAGATACAGGAGTTTATGGAGATAGTAAAGAACTTAAAGAAAGAGGGTAAATCAATTTTATTCATTTCTCATAAACTTGATGAGATAAAGGAAGTTGCAGATAGATGTTCGATACTTAGAAAAGGTAAACTTATAGCAACGGTTGATGTGGATAAGGTAAGTAAAGAAGAGATGTCTGAAATGATGGTTGGAAGAAAAGTAAACCTCAAAGTAGACAAAGCTCCTGCAAAACCTGGAGAGACAGTTCTTGAAGTAAGACACATAGAAGTTGCTGGTGAAAAGGGACATAAGGATAAAGTTCGTGATGTAAGTTTTGATGTTCGAGCTGGAGAGATAGTATGTATTGCAGGAATTGACGGAAACGGTCAGTCAGAATTAATTAAGGGTATTACTGGTACAAAACCTCTCAAAGCAGGTACAATCAAAATAATGGGTCAAGACTTTACCCATAAATCAATAAGATATAAAAACACTCATGGTATATCACATATACCAGAGGATAGACATAGAGATGGACTTATTCTTGACTACAACATGGAAAAGAATATGGTGCTTCAAGAATATTTTGAAAGTAGATTTTCACATGCAGGATTTTTAAAGCAAAAAGAAATAACCGAATATACTGATGAACTTATAAAAGACTATGATATAAGAAGTATGTCAGGACCTACAAGCATAGTTCGCAACATGTCAGGAGGTAATCAGCAGAAGATAATAGTAGCTAGAGAGATGACTAAAGAACATAAACTTATGATAGCAGTTCAGCCAACACGTGGTCTTGATGTAGGAGCGATAGAATATATTCATAAGAATATAGTAAAACAGCGTGATAAAGGTATAGCGGTTTTACTTGTATCGTTTGAACTTGAAGAGGTTATGAATCTCGCCGATAGAATTCTTGTTATGTTTGAAGGCGAAATAGTAGGTGAGTTTACAGATATTCAAAATCTTGATTTAAATGAACTTGGACTCTATATGGCTGGCGGAAAGAGAATGCCAAAAAAGGAGGTAGCATAATATGAAAAAGAGAAAAGATTTTGCTCCTTTTATTTCATCACTTACCGCTATAGTATGTGGTCTTATAATAGGATTTATCATTTTATGTATTTCTAACCCAACTGAGGCGGTTGCGGGATTCGGAACTATATTGACAGGCTCTATAACCCATGGTGCAAAAGGAATTGGACAGGTTTTATATTACGCAACTCCGCTTATCCTCTGTGGACTTTCTGTTGGATTTGCTTTTAAGACAGGACTATTTAACATCGGTGGTTCTGGTCAGTTCTTAATAGGTGCTTTTGGAGCAGTAGTCATAGGACTTACATGTCCGCAGCTTGGACCATTTCAATGGGTAGTTGGACTTCTTTTTGCCATACTTCTTGGCGCCATATGGGGAGCAATACCAGGAATATTAAAAGCTTACTTCAATGTCAATGAAGTTATTACTTGCATAATGTTAAACTATATTTCACTTTTCTGGGTAAATATGACAGTAAAGGGTAGTAAGGTTTTATTTAACACGATGAGAAATGAGTCAAAAGATATTCCTAAAGTTGCCACTCTTCCAAAACTCGGACTTGATAAATTATTTGATGGCTCTTCTGTGAATAGTGGAATTATTATTGCGATACTTGTTGCTATATTACTTTATATTATTTTAGAGAAGACAACATTCGGGTATGAGTTAAAAGCCTGTGGATTAAATAAGGCGGCAAGTAAATATGCAGGTATCAATGAAAATAGATCAATAGTTTATTCTATGGTTATAGCAGGAGCTATAGCTGGACTAGCAGGTGGTATAATGCTTCTTTCGGGAACCGGTCGACATATAGAGATAAAAGATGTAATACCAAATGAAGGCTTTAATGGTATATCGGTTGCACTCCTTGGTGTAAGTAATCCGATAGGAGTAATATTTAGTGGACTATTTATTGCTTATCTTACCGCTGGAGGATTTTATCTACAACTATTCCACTTCTCAAAAGAGATTATAGATATCATAGTAGCAGTTATCATATACTTCTCAGCATTCGCACTCATAATTAAGAAGTTCCTTGAAAGAATTAAAGAAAAAAAAGCTGACAAGAGTGTACAAGTGACCTACAATATGCATGATAAGACGATAGCTGAAAAGAAGAAGGGGGCATAGTATGGATTTAGTATATTTTTTAATACAGCAGACATTGCTATTCATGATACCACTTCTTATAGTGGCTCTCGGTGGTATGTTTAGTGAGAGAGCAGGTGTAGTAAACATCGCACTTGAAGGTATCATGGTTATGGGAGCATTCACAAGTATATTCTTTATAAATCTAACTCAGACTTATATGTCAGGAAATGCTCAATTACTTATAGCAATTTTGATTGCAGCTGTTTCTGGTATGGCATTTAGTTTATTCCACGCCATTGCAGCAGTAAATTTAAAAGCAGATCAAACGATTTCTGGTACAGCACTCAATATGTTTGCACCTGCATTTGCAGTATTTATAGCTAGAATAGTTCAAACTGTTCAACAGATAGAGTTTAAAAATACTTTTAGAATAGTAGAGGTTCCAGTACTTTCTAAGATACCAATAATTGGTGAGATATTATTTAGAAATACATATATTACAACATATATAGGTATTTTGATACTTATATTATCAAGCGTTGTTTTGTATAAGACAAAGTTTGGACTAAGACTTCGTGCCTGCGGTGAAAACCCACATGCGGCAAATACAGCAGGAATTAAAGTCGAACTTATACAATATGCAGGAGTCTTGATTTCTGGAGCACTTGCAGGAATTGGTGGACTAGTGTTTGTGGTTCCTACATCAACTAATTTCAATGCGACTGTCTCTGGTTATGGATTCCTTGCAGTTGCAGTTCTCATCTTTGGTCAGTGGAAACCAAAATATATACTTTTTGCTTCATTCTTCTTCGGATTTATGAAAGCACTTTCAAATAGCTATGCAAGTATTCCATTCTTATTTGCACTCAATATTCAAAGTAATATTTATAAGATGATACCTTACATTGCTACAATTCTTGTGCTCATATTCACATCTAAAAAATCATCAGCACCAAGAGCATCAGGAATACCATTTGATAGAATGCAACGTTAAGGGGCGAGTTTCACGAGCCCGGAAGGAAACAAATGAATAGAGTAGAATTTCTTAGTATGGTTGACCACACCATATTAAAAGCTGATGCGACTAAAGCATCAGTTGACAAAGTATTAAAATTTGCAAAAGAAAATCATACAGCATCAGTTTGCATTAATCCTTATTACGTGAAATATGCAAGTGACTTTTTGAAAGATACAGATGTAAAAGTTTGTACAGTAATAGGATTTCCTCTTGGACAAAACACTACAGCGGTTAAAGTTTTTGAGGCAAAAAATGCAATTGAGGACGGCGCAGATGAGATAGATATGGTTATAAATGTTGCTGCACTTAAAGATAGGGATTACGATTTTGTAAAAAAAGAAATAAAAGATATATTTGTGGCAGTAAGTTGGCACAATAAACTTTTAAAAGTTATAATCGAAAATGCATATCTCACAGATGATGAAAAGAGGAAGGTTTGCGAGATATGTAAGGAAGTAGGGGTGGATTTTGTAAAGACATCTACAGGATTTGCTCCAACAGGTGCTACTGCTTCAGATGTAAAGATTATGAAAGAAGTAGTAGGTAGTAAGTGTAAAATTAAAGCGGCTGGTGGTATAAAGACAAAAGCAGATGTAGAAGCACTTTATGCGGCAGGTGCAAGACGATTTGGAGTAAGTAGGACGGAAGAAATACTAAAAGAGTATTAAAAAATGGGGCGGTCAATGCCCCATTTTTTATTTATTTTTTAACGCTACATCAAGTTGTGCATATGGAATATTGATACCATATTTATCAAACTTAGGTTTGATATGTTCTTTTATACTCCAGAAACAGTTTAAGTAATCTTTGTTTTCTGTATAAGCTCTAAGGGTAATATTAATAGAACTAGCTGCATAGTCATTTACAAATACAACTATTTCTTCAGATTTTATGATAAGCGGCTCTTCGTTTAGAAGTTCAAGGAGCGCTTTTTTGGCATCAGCTATATTGTTGTCATATGATATACCGATTGTGTATTCTATTCTTCTATATTTTTCATAAGAATAATTTTTTATAGTAGCAGAACCAACTTTGCTATTTGGCATGTAAATCATTTCATTTTTATAAGTTCTAATTTTAGTAAACATAAAACCAATTTCCACAATTGTTCCTTCTATGCCTTCAATATCCACATAGTCGTCAATTTTAAATGGTTGAATAGCATGTATGTTTATAGCATTTGCAACATTGGACATAAGATTTTGAACTGAAAGAGAAATTGCTAAGCCAAAGATAGAAAATGCCGCTATAAGTGATGACGTGTTGATACCAAGAGCACTTGCGATAATCATTATGGCAAAGAAAATTATAAGTACATCGACTATCTTATTTACAGCCTTTGAGACGGTTTTATCTACAGGTAAGTTTTTACTGTATTTTTTAAATATTTTGTTGACTATTTTATAGATGACATAAAAAATTATTATTAGCAAAAGTGCAATTGGAAGGGTCTTGATATTGAAATTAATAGCACCATTTAGACTCTCCATAAAGTCTTTGAAATAAGTTGTTGGATTTGTCATAACTATACCTCTATATAATATGTTCTATATCAATTATAGCAAAAAAAAGAAAAAATTTATAGACATATATCTATAAGAGCAATTATTTGCAACATAGTGAATATTAGTGATATAATATGAAAAGAAATAAGTGTCAATATTATATTGATAATTAAATAGTCAATGTAGAGTACAACGGATCATATTTATTATGAAAATTAAAATTATAGCAGTTGGCAAAATTAAAGAAAAATATTTAAAGGACGCAATCGATGAATACAAAAAGCGATTGTCTAAGTTTTGCAGTCTAAGCATAGTTGAAGTAAATGAAAGTATTGCTAAAGTAGAAAATGATTCCAACATAAAAAAATCAATAGAAGAAGAAGCAAAGGAAATCATTTCCAAAATTAAAAACGAGTATGTCATAGTACTTGACATTGATGGAAAAGAATGTTCTACACTTGAGCTTTCAAAAAAGCTTAGCGATATAAAGCTTAAAGGAGTGTCTGATATAAGTTTTATAATTGGCGGATCATATGGCTTGTCAGATTCTGTAAAAAAAAGAGCAGATTTTAGGTTAAGTTTTTCAAAACTCACATTTCCCCATCAGCTATTTAGGGTAATTCTGATGGAGCAAATATATAGAGTTTTTAAGATAGAAGGAAACGAGCCTTATCACAAATAGAATATAATAGGCATTTTACAATAAATTAATCACAATAATTTGCCTTAAAAGTTTAACATTTTTACTATAATATGCTATAATTTTATATAGTTTAGTGGAGGTTATTTGGAATGAAAAAAGCATTTAAAATTATTTCATTAATTCTTGTATTGGTTTTTTCAATTACAGTTGTAACACCTGCTGCTCGTTCACCAATTATAGGTGATAATTATCCACAGGTCTATGATTTGTATTGGAACAATAGAACTGCAAGATGGTCTGTTGATGGCAGAGCAAATAAATATGAAATTAGACTTTATAGAGATGGAAGAAGAGTTGTTACCAAAACTCAGACAGGCAGAAATCACAATTTCTCAAGTCAACTATCAAGAGGTGATCACGAATATTATTTTGAAGTAAGACCATATAACTCAGTGACTGGTTGGGGAAGTTGGGAGCAATCAGATTCAATATATATAGAAGAATTTGACCCTATAGACCCAATATCACCAGTTTATCCTGTCTATCCAGGAACTGGGGGAGGACCAGGAGAGGGAACAAACATTCCTGCACCACAAATGGTTTTTAATCCAGCTGGACAATGGTTGCAAGCAAATGGATATTGGCACTTCCTATATGCCAACGGTGTCTATGCATCAAATACTTGGCTTCAAATTGGAAATAGTTGGTACTATATAAATCCAGAAACAAACATGTCAGTGGGCCTTGTGACTATCAATCAATATACATATTACTTCAATCCTGATGGAACTATGGCGACAGGTACGATAATCTATAATGGAATTACTCATTACTTTGATGGAAATGGTAGAATGGTATATTAGTAAAAACATAAAAACAAGGTCAATCATTGACCTTGTTTTTATAATGATATTTTCTTTAACATTATTCACTCCGATTTATGCTTCGCCTTATACTGTATGTACAGGAAAAGAGTTTAATCAAAGAGTGAAATCATTTTTAAGTGGAAATGATAAAGCTGCATCTATAGAAAATACAATAACTTCATTTATGAGAGGATATAATCCGCCTGATGATCCAGCTTATTATGTGGACATTTCTGAAGATAAAGATGGATCTATAATTGTGTACACGAAAGAAAATGACATAAATGACCAAAGAAAGAAAAATGGTGGCGCTGCAGATTATAACTATACCTTGTATTGGTATTCTGATCATATTGCGAATATGAACCCAAACACCGCATTTATGTTTGATAAGTTTGTTCGCATTAGAAATATAGATTTGAGTGATTTTACATATTTAAAAGGACTTACTGATACTAGGTATATGTTCCTTGAATGTAGAAATTTAAAAAGTATAACATTTAAAAAGAGTTCTTCTGGCAAGGAGTTTATGCCATCCGAGATGCAAGGAATGTTTTTTGGATGTCAGTCCCTTTCAAATGTCGACCTTACACTATTTGATACTAAGATGGTTGACAATATGGATGAGTTATTTTATAAATGTTATAACCTTAAAAATATTTATGTTGACAAGACAAGATGGAATGTTGAAAATGTTCGTAGTTTTACCCGGATGTTTTCAGAATGTCATTTGCTTAGAAGTAATGACGGCAAGAAAGCTGTAGATGTACCAGAAGATGAATATGAAAAGTATGCGGTTCCAGGTGACGATAATAAAGAAGGATTTATAAAAGATACAAATTATCAATATGATGATTATGGTGAGTATCTTGGTACCGTGCCTATAGATGGAGCTGGTTACTTGATGGCAGAGCCAGAGACGACGCAAGCCTATGCAGAAGAGCCAGAATATGATAATAGATCTGGAAGTGGAGCTGGAAATAGTATAACCCCATATGTAGGAGATAGTGCTTCTGGATATAATGCTGATAAACAGACAGAGCAGTCAGCTGAAAGTATAGTCGCACCTACCTTAGACTCTGGTGTGCAAAATAATGTAGTTGAGACTACGACTAGTCAGGTGGATTCGAGCATTGCTAGTACTCAAGTTACTATAGAGACAACTATGGCTGAGAATGAAACTATGGTTGAACAAGAGACTGTTATAGTTGAAAGTAGTGCAATAAGTGAAAGTGAAGCAGAATCGGGCGGAAGAAGAGTGATGGAACTTGATGAGTTCCTAAAAGAAAAAGATGGAAAAGAAGGCAATGGAGAAATACTTGGTGGAATATTAGATAACTATAAGTTCTTGATATTTGCACTTGTAATTTCTGCCATAGTTATATTACTACTTGTTGGTATGGTTGCATATCTCACAAAGTCCAATAGAGAGAATAAGGACGATGAGTCACATAAAATATAAGGAGTAGACAATGAATACAAATATACGAAAAGAATTATTAAAATTAATTGAGAAAAATTCTAAAATTGCAACAACAGATCTTTCAAAGATGCTAGAAGTAAGTGAAGCTGATGTATTAAACGAGTTAGCTGAGCTTGAGAAAGAGCACATAATTTGTGGATATCTTACACTTATAGACTGGGATAAGACGAATGCAGAAAAAGTTATCGGCTTAATTGAAGTCAAGGTTACTCCACAAAGAGGACAGGGCTTTGATAGGATTGCTGAAAGAATATATAATTATCCTGAAGTTAGCTCAGTTTATCTCATATCAGGAGCATATGATTTGCTTGTGACATTGGAAGGAAACTCTTTAAAAGACATAGCTGAGTTTGTGTCAGATAAATTATCAACTCTTGATACAGTTCTTAGCACTGCAACACACTTTATACTTAAAAAATATAAAGACCATGGAATAATTTTTGATAGTAAGCATGAAGATGAAAGAGAGGCTATCTCATAATGACACATAAACTTTCTGAAAAAGTGTTAAACATAAAACCATCTGGTATAAGAAAGTTTTTTGATTTGGTTGCTGAAAAAAAAGAAGTTATTTCACTTGGAGTGGGAGAGCCCGATTTTGACACGCCTTGGCACATAAGAGAAGAGGGCATTTATGCATTTGAAAAAGGAAAGACATTTTATACTTCTAATACTGGACTTAAAGAATTAAGAAATGAAATTTGTAATTATTTGAAGAGAAAGTTTAACTTGACTTATGAGCCATTTAGTGAGGTGCTTGTTACAGTCGGAGGTTCTGAAGCAATTGACTTAGCAATTAGATCTCTTGTAAATGAAGGAGATGAAGTGATAATTCCAGAACCTTGCTATGTATCATATAAACCCTGTGCGATATTAGCAAATGCAAAACCAGTGACAATTGATTTAAAAGCAGAAAATAATTTTAGATTAACTGCTTCTGAATTAGAAAATGCAATCACTGATAAGACAAAAGTTTTAGTCCTCGCATTTCCAAATAATCCAACAGGTGCCGTGATGACTAAAGAGGACTTAGAAGTAATTGCAAAAGTTGTAATAAAGCACGATATCTATGTTATATCAGATGAGATATATGCAGAGCTCACATATAATGGCAAACATCATTCTATAGCAGAGATTGATGGGATGAGAGATAGAACTATAGTCATAAATGGTTTTTCAAAAGCCTATGCTATGACAGGGTGGAGACTTGGATACGCGTGCAGTGTGAAAGAAATTATTTCTCAGATGACAAAGATTCACCAATTTGCAATTATGTGTGCACCGACAGTTAGTCAGTATGCTGCAGTAGAAGCACTAAAAAATGGTGACAAAGATATAGAAGAGATGAAGGAATCTTATAATCAGAGAAGAAGATTTTTACTAGAGTCATTTAAAGAAATGGATATTCCTTGCTTTGAACCATTTGGAGCATTTTATGTCTTTCCTTGCATAAAGAAATTTGGTATGACGAGTGAAGAATTTGCTATGAAGTTCTTAGATGAAGAAAATGTCGCTGTAATTCCAGGAACTGCCTTTGGTGATAGTGGCGAAGGCTTCCTTCGTATATCATATGCCTACTCAATAGAAAAGCTTAAGGTGGCGATGGAAAAATTAGCAAAGTTTATCAGTAAGCTGTAGGTGCGAGTTGCACGAGCCCGCATTTATATATCCTATAACTTATGATAAAGTATCATTTGACTATTAATTTCTAAAGTGATATATTTTATAAATAAGGAGTTCACATGAAAAATGTATTTGTAAAATCTATGATGATGTACATGATGATGAGTGAGTCATTTTTCGTGTGCACAAAATAGTTAGTAAATATTATATTTATAAGTGCTACGGAAAATGATTAGACCGTAGCACTTTTTTATTGTATTTGCTGACTTAAAAAAGTGTTGCAAAACACTAGAAAAATCAATATAATAAAAACATTGTCTAGGAGGAGTTATTTATGAATAAGAAGTTATTAGGTTTAGTTTTATCATTAGCAGTTTTATCTTTGGCTGCTTGCGGCAATAAGACTGCACAAGCACCAGCAAATGTAGATGGAGATGTGAAAGTTATAAGCGTAGCAGCATCGCCAGTTCCACATGCAGAGCTTTTAAACCAAGTTGTAGATGATATGAAGACACTTGGGTATGATTTACAAGTTAAAGAGTTCTCAGATTATGTATTACCAAACTTGGCAGTAGATCAAGGTGAGGTTCTTGCGAACTTTTTCCAACACCAACCATATCTTGATGATTTTAATGCTGAGAGAGGTACAAAGGTTGTAACAGTTGGAAAAGTTCACTATGAGCCATTTGGGGTATATGCAGGATCAAAGAAGAGCCTTGAATTAGTAAAAGGTGATAAGATAGCAGTTCCAAATGATGTAACCAATGAAGCAAGAAGCTTAAATCTTCTTGAGGCAGCTGGTATTATCAAACTTAAAGATGGTGCTGGACTTACAGCAACAAAACTTGACATAGTTGAGAACCCTTATGAGGTTGAGATTGTTGAACTAGAGTCAGCTCAGATACCAAGATCACTTGATTCAGTGGCAGTTGCTTGTATGAATGGAAACTATGCTATGGAAGCAGGCTTTAAAGTTAGCGATGCTTTATTTGTAGAGCCACAAGATAGCACAGCAGCTCAAACTTATGCAAATATTCTTTGCGTAAAGAGCGGCAATGAAAATGAGAAGTGGGCAAAGGATTTGCTTGATTGCTTGAAGAGTAAAAAGGTTAAAGACTATATTGAAAAGACTTACAATAAATCTGTTATAGCAATTGATTAATAATTAATTAAAAATTAAAAGGGTGGTGATACCACCCTTTTTTCTTGCATAAATGTAGCGATATGTTATAATATGTATAACGATACAAATTTAATCGAGAGCAATATGCTCGCGGCCCTTTCATAAAAGAAAGGATAAAATAATTTTGTAGGAGGATATTATGATTAAGAATTTTGATTTGACAGGCTGGACTTGTTTTAGTGAGAGAAGGAACTCAAAAAGTTATATGAGTCTAGATAAAAAGTGGATGGTAAAATTCGGAACTGAATTTGCAGAGGCCACTTTACCTATGCTTGAACATGAGATGGAGGTAACTAAGAAAGCGATTGAAGTGGGAGTAAAAACTCCAAAAGTTGATGACATTATTGAACTTCCAAGCGGCGAACTTGGACTTATATATGAATATATAGAAGGAAAGAAATCTATAGCTCGTGCTGCAGGTGAAGAACCAGAAAAGATAGATTATTATATGAAAAGATTTGCTCACATAGCAAAAGATATGCATAGTAGGACTTGCGACACTAGTAAATTTGAATCAATTGAAGATAGAGTAAGAGAACAAATTAAAGTAAGAAACATTTTGACAGAGCCTCAAAAGGAAAAGGCATATAAATTCATCGACACAATTGAGAGAAAGAATAATTTCATACACGGCGATTTCCAATCAGGAAATTTCATAATATCAGGCGATCAGGAATTTGTGATTGACCTAGGTGCTATTGCTTGCGGTAACCCTGACTATGATGTTGCATGTTTTTATTATTTTACTCATTATTTTCCAAAATTTGTGACTGATATGGTATTTCACTGTGACCAAAAATATTTGCCTGAGATGTGGAAAAGTTTCATAAAATACTATTATGACACAACTGATGAAAAAGTTCTTGATGAGATAACAAAGAAAAATGCAAAATATGCACTCGTATGTTTCTTTGGGCAACTTAAACATGTCGAACCAGGTCCAGAAATAAATGATACCATGGAAAAATATTTTGACAAGGAGTTTGCTGATTAGTGGCTTATGTGATAGCTGTATGCGGTTCAGGTGGCAAGACCACACTTTGTAAAGATCTCGCCGCTCGATATGCAAGTGAAAATAAAAAAGTCTGCATAACCACAACCACTAATATGTGGTTTGATAGAGATGTGCGAAATAATTTATGTAGGGGCGAGCACTATGAGCCCGGCATGGTTTATTATGCTGGAAATATCGATGAGATAAAGAAAAAATTAAAGCCATTAAGAGAAGAAGACTATAAAAAACTTTGCGATATATTTGATTGTGTAATTATAGAAGCCGATGGCAGTCGAGCAATGCCAATGAAAATCCCTAATGTCGGAGAGCCCATCATACCTGACAATGTAAATGAGATTATCATAGTAGTTGGTATGGAATCTATTGACCGTAAAATTGGTTACATCTGTCATCGCTTTAATGAATTCTATGGAAAAGATAATTTCTTATCAGATAATAAGATAGAACCTGATACTATAGTTACAGAAAAACTAATTGATGACTTTGTTAATCATTACTATTATAAACCACTAAGTGATAAGTTTTCTAATGTAAAATTTTCTATTTTTAAAAATGACTATGCTAAAAACTTCGTAGGGGCGATGCTTGCGAGCCCGTTCAAGGTTTGCTTGGCACTCTGTGCTTCTGGCTTTTCAAAGAGATTTGGAAATGAAAACAAACTTTTAGCAAAAATCCCACTAAAAAAAGTTATATTAGGTGATAGATATGATGAAAAAATGTTTAGCAAGGATGAGGCAACGCAAAAATTTTTAAATAAAGAAATTATGATTTATCAACTAATGATAGAAAAGTTACTTGCAACTCGAGATAGTGTGTTAGAAAAAATTTTAAAAGAGTCAAGTTTGAATCATTTACGAATTGATATAGCAGTTGTGACACAATATGATGAAATTATAAACGATGAAGTATATAGAGATAAGGTGACAATGATAAAAAATGACAGGGCAGAACTTGGGCTATCATCGTCAATAAAAATTGCTGTTAAAAAATATAAAGATTTTAATGCTATAATGTTTATAAATGCTGACTTGCCAAATCTTGAAGAGGATGAACTTACAAGGTTTTTATACTATAGTATTATGAACAATAATAAGATGGCATCGATGTTTACTGATATACCTAAGAACCCTGCATATTTTGAAAAAGAATATTTTGGTGAAATACTTAAAATTGATGGTGACAAAGGACCAAGAGAATTGCTAGATAATAATATAAAAGATTTATATCGATATTACATTGACCCAAATCAGTTATTTGAAATTGACACCAAAGAAGATTTAGATAAATATTGTAGGGGCGAGTTTCACGAGCTCAAGTAAATCGTAGGGGCGAACGAAAATAGTGTAGGGGCGAAGCTTGCGAGCCCGTAGGAGTAAGTAATGGATTTTAAAAATTTAAAAATTTTAGTTCGTGGTGCTGGAGACCTTGCATCTGGCATAATATGGAACCTTGCCTATGCAGGTTTTAAGGTTGTATGTATTGATGTAGAGAAGCCATCGTGCATAAGGACTGAAGTGTCATTTTCAACAGCAATTTATGAAGGGGTTAAAACTCTTGGTGGAGTATCCTGCGTATATGTAAAAGATGAGAGTGACATCGAGAAAGTTTGGAATGATGGAAATGTTGCACTTCTTATTGACTCAGAAGCAAAGATCCTTGAAAAGATGAAGTTTGATGTTGTTGTCGATGCGATTCTTGCAAAGAGGAATCTTGGTACAAAAATAGATATGGCAGATCTCGTTATTGGAGTAGGACCAGGATTCACTGTCAATAAAGATTGTAATTATGCAATAGAGACGATGAGGGGGCACACGCTTTCAAAAATATATGAGAGTGGAAGTCCAATTCCTGATACAGGTACACCTGGGCTTATCGCAGCTCATGGTGCAGACAGAGTTATGCATTCGCCATGTGAAGGAGTTTTTCATAATATGCATAAGATTGGCGATGTGGTGAGACAGGACGATGTGTTATCAAGAGTCGAAGAATATGAAGATGGAAAACCAACAGGTAAGTTTATAATGCTAACTGCAAGTATCAATGGATTACTTAGAGGCATACTAAGAGATGGATATTATGCAAAGAAGGGACTTAAGGCAGCAGATATAGATCCTAGACTTACAGAACACGATAACTGTTTTACTATATCTGACAAAGCACGATCAATTGGAGCGGCAGTAGTAACGACAATAATGCATGCATATAATAAATAAAGGAGATGATATGTTTGAGGATATAATAGAGAGAGCATTTGAATATTTAGAAGCAAACGAGGATTTGGAATTAGTTGAGATAGTTGAGTCATCAACTGTTGGCACTCCAAGAAAGGCTGGAGCATTTATGTTTGTAGATGTAAATGCAGAGAGTTTTGGTACAGTTGGCGGTGGCAACGTAGAATATCAAGCGACTTTGTATGCTAAAGAATTGCTTAGCAAAAAACAAAATGGTGAAAAAAAATATGAATTGAGTCAAGCAGCGGCTGAAAATATAGGAATGGTCTGCGGCGGAGACAATCTTATGAAATTCACATATCTCACCAATGATGAAAAATCAAGGAATATATTAAATGAGTTAAAGGAAAAAAACAAAAATAAAAATACTGTATTTATATTTGGTGGCGGACATGTGAGTATGGAACTCGCAAAGACACTCAGATATGTAGGATTTGAATATGTAGTGTGGGATGATAGAGAGAATTTTGCAAATAGAGAGAGATTTACTAAAGCGAAAGAAGTAATTTGTGCGCCATTCGAAAATATTTTAAATAGAATTAAAATTACAAAAAATGATATGGTTGTAGTTATGACAAGAGGCCATGTGTCTGACTATATGGTAGAGAAACAAGTTCTTAAGTCAGATGCTGTATATATAGGAGTTATAGGAAGTAGCAGTAAAAATAAAGTCATAAGAGAAAAGCTTTTAGTGGATGGTTATTCTGAAAAAGAAATTAATAGAGTTTGTGCTCCAATAGGAATTCCGGTAGCTGCAGATACACCTGAAGAAATAGCTATATCAATCGCGGCTGAAATAATTATGTTTAGATCAAGGCTTGAAGGTAGAAGAAAAATAATGGAGAATAATCCCTTACTCACTATATACAAAGAAAAATTGGGCTCGTAGAACTCGCCCGTACCGTAGGCGCGAGTTGCACGAGCGCAAAAAGACTCGAGAACTCGTCCATGTAAGTTACAATATGGAGTAGCAATGAATATTGAGAAAAATGTTTATAAAAAAATAAAACCAATTGTAAGAGTTTCATTTGTCGGAAAAGAAAAGTTTTTTGGTAAAGGCATCGCTGAACTTTTGCATTTAGTTGATAAATATGGCACCATTCAAAAAGCTTGTAAAAGTATGGATATGTCATATTCTAAGGCTTGGAAAATTATCAATCGACTTGAAAAAGAACTTGGATTTAAAGTGCTTGAGACGAAGGCAGGTGGCAAAAAAGGCGGCGAGTCATATCTCACAAATGAGGCAAAAGATTTGCTAAAGAGATTTAGCAAAATGATTAAAGAAGTAGAAGATTATGCTGAAAAGTCATATAAGAAGTATTTTACATAGGGGGCTCGTAGAACTCGCCCGTACAAAAAGGAATGTTAAAGAAGAAATTAAAATTGATAGTAACTTTTCACACATCTAGCGAGGCAATGGCAACAGAAAAGGCTTGTAAAGATGAAGGGATAATAGGACAGCTTATATCTGCACCCCGAGAACTAACGGCCGACTGTGGTATTTCTTATGCTGCAGAAGTAGGGGATAAAGACAGAATTGAAGAACTACTCAATAGTAAGAAGATAGAGTATGACAGGATGGTGGAGATAGAGGTATAGATATATTGCCTTTTTTGCTTGATTTTGATATAATTTATGCATAATTAAATAAATGAATTTCATTAGATAAGGAGTTTTCTAATTCTCTGGTGAGAAAAGTAGTGACCTGGGTTCGATTCCCAAAAATTCCGACCATGTATCTTATGTTAAAGAGAGAGAAGCAAAGTTATTTGGTTTTCTATTTTTAATGAGATTCTTTTCGTGTAGGAAGAATCTTTTTTATTTGTAGAAAGTAATGATTTTCATTTAATAAAAAATTTGGAGGAGTTTTATGAAAACAAAAGTTAACCCACTAATTATTGTTACAGGACTTTTAATTGGTGTAGCAGCAGTAGCACTTACTGCATTTGGAAATCCAAAGAACATGGGATTTTGTATCGCATGTTTCATCAGAGACATTGCAGGAACAACAAAACTTCACACAGCACCAGTTGTGCAATATTTAAGACCAGAGATAGTAGGTATCGTTCTTGGTTCTATGATTATGGCACTTGCATCAGGTGAATGGAGAGCAAAAGCAGGCTCAAGCCCAGCACTTAGATTCATTCTTGGATTTATGGTAATGGTTGGTGCACTTATTTTCCTTGGATGTCCACTTCGTATGGTTATCAGAATGGGTGGCGGAGATTTAAATGCATTTGTAGGACTTGCAGGATTTGCAGTTGGTATTTTAATCGGTGTTGTATTTCTTAAAAAAGGATTTGGACTTAAGAGAAATTACGATGTTGCTAATCTTGATGGATTAGTTTTACCAGTTGTATTAGTAATTTTATTTGTATTATTCTTTATGGCTTGGCCAACACTTTCTCAGTATGTTGCAGATGTTAAAAATGGTGTAGAGGGTGCAAAAAACACTGCCCCATTTGCAATCTCAACTTCTGGTCCAGGATCAATGCATGCTCCAATTTTCATGGCATTAGTTGCAGGACTTATTGTTGGAATTCTCGCACAAAAATCAAGAATGTGTATGGTTGGCGGAATCAGAGACATAGTAATGTTCAAGAATTTTAACTTAATCATCGGATTCGTATGTGTATTCATCGCAGTTATAGTTGGAAATATCGTTCTTGGAAACTTTAAAGGATTTTCAACATTATCTCAACCAATAGCACACTCAAGTCAAGTTTGGAACTTCCTTGGCATGGTAATAGTTGGATGGGGTTCTTGCCTTCTCGGTGGATGCCCACTTCGTCAACTTATACTTGCAGGTGAGGGAAATGGTGATTCAGCAGTAACCGTTATTGGTATGCTCGTTGGTGCAGCATTTGCACATAACTTTGCACTTGCTGGTGGAGCAGACCCAGGTATGGTTGATGGAGCATATAAGGTATTCTCACTTAGCAATAATGGAAAACTTGCAGCAGTATGCTGCCTTATAGCACTTCTCGTAATTTCACTTACAAACCTTAATGCAGAGGGAAAATAATGGTAGATGCACGAGGATATGCTTGTCCACGACCAGTAATGATGGTGGACGAAGAGATCAAGAAAAATAATCCAAGCGAATTGGTTGTATTGGTAGACAACCGCACAGCTGAAAAAAACGTAAGCAACCATGCTGAGTCACTGGGATATAAAGTTACTCACGAAAAAGAAGGTAGAGATTTTAAACTCACACTGAATAAATAGATTATGATTTATTTAGATAATGCAGCGACAACTTTACATAAACCAGAGCAAGTTATTGATGCTGTTGCAAATGCAATGAGAACGCAGGGTAATGCTTCTCGAGGAGCTCATGGCGCCACACTTTCTGCATCAAGAGTTGTTTATGATGCAAGGGTAAAGATAGCAAGGTTTTTCAATTTTGATACACCTTCAAATGTAATATTCACCTGTAACTCCACTGAAGCCTTGAATATTGCTATTAATGGAACTATAAAAGAAGGCTATAAGGTTATATCAACTGATACAGAACATAATTCTGTTTTAAGACCACTTTACCATTTAAAGAAGACAAAAAGTGTAGATTTGCAATTCATACCTGCGGATATTAATGGTGTGTTATCAATTGAAGATGCAAAAAAAATCATTGATAATAAAACTAAAGTCGTTGTAGTAAATCATATTTCAAATCTTACTGGAAATATTAATGACATAAAAACTATCTCAAAGATTGCTCATAATGCGGGAGCAATTTTGATAGTTGATGGTTCTCAGTCAGCAGGAACTATGCCTGTTGATGTGAAAAACTTAGATGTTGATATATATTGCTTCACAGGACATAAGGGTCTATTTGGTCCTCAAGGCACTGGTGGACTTCTTGTAAAAGAAGGAATAGAAGTCGATGCTTTTAAAAGAGGTGGTAGCGGGGTTAAAACTTATGAAGAAGATCAACCAAATGAGTACCCAACCCGTCTTGAAGCAGGAACACTTAATTCTCATGGTATAGCGGGACTCTCTACTGCTATAGATTTTATAAATGAAATTGGTGTGGAGAACATCCAGAAGAAAGAAAGAGAACTCACAGAATATTTTTATAATGAAGTTATAAAAATTGATGGAATAAAAGTATATGGAGATTTTCAATCACACGCCGCAATTGTATCTTTAAATGTAAAAGATTATGATTCCGGAGAGGTTTCAGATGCTTTATCAAATGATTATGGCATAGCAACGAGACCAGGAGCACATTGTGCACCTCGTCTACATATTGCACTCGGTACAAAATATCAAGGGGCAGTTCGTTTTAGTTTTTCTTATTTTACTACAAAAGAAGAACTTGATGCCGCAGTCAATGCTTTAAAAGAGATAGCAAGTTAAAGTAGATATAAGTGTCACAAATTGTTGACATTCATTTCATTACCAATTCTAATACCTGCCGCAGCTATAAGCAACGAAAATGTCGGTGGGTAACCTATGGATAGGACCGAAGCATTTTCTTATGCTTATGCTGCGGCAGAATGTAAGAAGTGATTGTAAGCGAAAGCGAATATAATAATTTGTGAGTAAGTATTTCGTAGGAATTGATATTGGATCAACTTCGGCTAAGACAGTAGTTCTTGATGAGAATAAAAATATCATTGAGAGAATATTGCTTCCTACAGGCTGGAGTAGTAAAGAAACTTCTGAAATCATTTTAAGAAAATTAAATGATCTTAATTTTAATGTCGGAAACTCAACCATAGTCGCTACAGGCTATGGGAGGGTTTCCGTTTCTTTTGCAAATAAAGCAGTAACAGAAATCACTTGCCACGGAAAAGGAGCAGATTACTTGTTTGGGGGCGAGCCTGCAGACTTACTTGTAATTGACATCGGAGGGCAGGACACTAAAATCATCCAAATTAAAGACGGCAATGTAGTCGACTTCTTAATGAATGACAAGTGCTCAGCAGGTACAGGTCGCTTCCTTGAAGTTATGAGTAATGCTCTTAACTTAAAAATGGATGAGCTCTGTAATATGGCATCTAAAGGCAGTGATACTCATATAAGTTCACTTTGTACCGTATTTGCAGAGTCCGAAGTCATTTCGCTTATTGGTAGAGGTGAAAAAAGAGAAAACATTGCATTTGCAATAGTAGACTCAATTATAAAAAAAGTTTGCCAGCAGGCACAGAAACTGTATAGGAAAGGAATGAAAGTGTGTCTAACTGGTGGGTTATCAGAATTTAAATATATAAGCGATTCGGTAGGTAAAGAATTAAAAACAAATGTAGAGGCTAAAGTTGATGGTAGATATGCAGGAGCTATAGGAGCAGCCCTTGCTGGAATGTAGACAATTATAAAAAATTATAAAAAATAAAGGAGTAAAAAAATGGATTTTAAACCAAGAGCGACTGAAGTAGATTTACACAAAGTTCAGATGGAAGCTGAACAAGCTTACAGGGACGGATTTTTCTGCTGTGAAGCAGTACTTGAAACAATCATTAACAATTTTAAACTGGATGTGCCACACGAGTTAATTCGTATGACATCTGCAATGTCAATAGGAGCAGGGCGCTCTGGTTGTCTTTGCGGAGCAGTTAATGGAGGTATCGCAGCACTTGGACTTCTTTTTGGACGTGACGAGAAGAGAGGACCAAAGGATCCAGAAGTTAATAAGTGTATGGGATTTTCTAAAGAACTTCGTGACTGGTTTGAGGCAAATAATGGGAAGAAAGCAACTTGCTGTAGAGTATTGACAAGAGAGTTCAATATGGCAGAAGGTGAGCACAAGAAACAATGCATTTACTATACAGGACTTTGTGCATGGAAAGTTGGAGAGATAGTAGCAAGAGAATGTGGTATCAAGACAGTAAATCCAGAAGTAACATTAAAGACAAGGGAGGAACTATATGCTGCTTAAAAAAACACCACTCCCATTTTGTGGAGTAGCATTAGGTCTTGCTGCACTTGGAAATTTATTATCTACTTATAGTTTTGGACCAACAGTAAAAAATATCTGTGGAGCAATTTCAGCAATCATTCTTATAGTTTTACTTATAAAGTTTTTAACTAATTTTAAGGCATTTGTAGAAGAATTAAAGAACCCAATTATGGGAAGTATTATTGGAACTTATTGTATGGCACTTATGATACTTGGCGGTTATAAGTGGCCAAATGCACAAGTTGGAAAAGTTGTATGGTGCATAGGACTTATCTTGCATGTGATACTTATAATCTACTTCACAAAAGAGTTTGTCTTCAAATTCGGTATTAAAAAAGTATTTACAAGTTGGTTCATTGTATATGTAGGAATTGTTGCTATGAATATTAACTGTGCAGACTTTGGTATGCAAGAGTTAGGCAAAATAGTATTTTGGTTTGGGTTCGCTGCTACAATAGTATTGTTAGTGTTAGTTACATATAGATATGTACTAATAAAAGATTTCGCTCCACCAGCCATACCACTATTTTGTATCTATACAGCACCTGTTTCTCTTTGTCTTGCAGGATATATGAATACATTTACACCTCCAGAGCCAAGTTTGATTTACTTTATGCTGTGTTTATCATTATTAATTTATATTATTGTAATAGTAAATATACCAAGATTCTTGATGATGCCATTTTATCCAAGTTATGCAGCATTCACATTCCCACTTGTTATAAGTGCAGTTGCTGTTAAACTTACTACAGCTAAGTTTTTAACAAGTGCAAATCCTGATCTTGCAGCAATTGCAAAAATGATATTTACATGTCAGACTTGGATAGCAGCAGTATTAGTTGCGTATTCATTTGTAAGATATATCATGTTTATTTGTATAGCTGAAGAAGCAAGCAAGTAGGAGGATTTATGAAACCAGTAATAGATAGAACATTTTGTATTGGTTGTGGTCGCTGTGTAAATGTATGCCCAGAAGTATTTAGGTGGGAACCAGTGATTTTAGCAAAGGCAGAAGTATATGCAGATGTGACTGACGCTACTAAAACCAAAGTTGAAAATGCTGCAAAGGTATGCCAGACACAGGCTATAACTATTGAGTCTTAATTATGTAATACATAAAGTGATGAGTGATTTTAGATTAGAAAAAGTTTCGTTTTCATATAAGGATAGTGAGACATTAGTTCTTGATGATATAAGCATCGATGTTGATGCTGGAGAGTTTGTATGCGTACTTGGAAAATCAGGATGTGGTAAAAGTACATTGCTTAAACTTCTGGCAGGACTCAATTTTCCTACAAAGGGTACGATATATTTTGAAGATAGTGAAGTAAAATCTGCAAGCCTCAACCGCAGTGTAGTTTTCCAGGATTATGGACTTTTTCCTTGGATGACAGCAGGTGAAAATATATTATTGGCACTTAAAGAAAGGTATAAGGAAAAAAGTAGGCAAGAATTAAAAAAAATAGCCATTGATTCACTACGAAAAGTTGGGCTTGATGATAAAGTATACAATACTCTTCCAAAGCGCTTGTCTGGTGGGATGCAACAGAGAGTAGCAATAGCTCAAGCAATAAGCGTTGATCCGAAAGTACTTCTTATGGATGAACCATTTGGTGCTCTTGATGCTGTCACAAGACTAAAGCTACAGGAGTTATTATTGTTCTTGTGGAAAGAGAGTGAAATCAAGAAGACAGTAATCTTTATCACTCATGATGTTGATGAAGCTATATATTTGGCAAATAGAATAATTGTGCTAGGTCAATCACCAAGTAAAATTATTTATGATAAAAAAGTTGACAACAATATAAAAGTTACAAGAGAGAATCAATTTTCTGATTCTAAAATAATAGAATTACGAAATGAATTGATATCAATAATCAATAATGATGTAAATCAAAAAGCAATAAATAAATAGAGGAGCAAATCAAAATGAAAAAAGTAATTATTGCAGGTGTTGCTATTGCTGTTATTAGCTTAGCAGCTTGCGGACAAAAGACAACTCAAGTAGCAGAAAATACTCAAGCTGCTACAGAGGCAAAAAAAGAAAACACTGTAGTTCGTTGGAATTATGGTTCAAGCGGAAATGTATTAGTTACTATTGCAGAAGAAAAAGGATACTTTGATGAAGTAGGTATAACTATTAAGCCTGTATCAGCAACAGCAAATGCAAATGCTATGGCTCTACTTGCTACAGGACAAGTAGATGTAGTTAGTAATTCAGGAACTACTAGCCCACTTCAACAGATAGCATCTGGAGTGGATTTGACTATTTTTGGCGGGCACATGGTAAATGGAGCTATGCCAGTTGTTGCAAAAAAAGGAACAGAGTGGAAAGGCATTGAGAGTTTCATCGGTCAAGATGTAGCAGTTAATCCTACATATTTTGCATTCACAGGCGCTGTTATGAATCTTGGATATGATAATCCGCTTGAAGTTGTAAATTGGAAAGTTTATTCAAATTATGACGAAGCATTGGCTGCAGTTCAAAGAGGTGAAGTAAAATATGCTCTCATGGGAACAGAAAAGAATTACCCAATTTCTCAAATGGATGACATAGAGATAGTTTCATGGCACAGCGAAGTTATGCCAAACTATAGTTGCTGCAGAATGGAATGTCAGACAGAATACTTTAATAACAATAAAGATGTGATTAAGAATGTTATAAAAGCTCTTTTAAGAGCACAGAGTTATTATGAGACACACAAGGACGAGGCTATAAGCCTTCATGCTAAGAAAATAAATGCAACTCCAGAGTTTGTTGCAGCATATATGAATAACTCTCATT
Source organism: uncultured Clostridia bacterium (assembly GCA_947303805.1). Lineage (GTDB taxonomy): Bacteria > Bacillota > Clostridia > Lachnospirales > Lachnospiraceae > UBA3633. The sequence continues at coordinate 311,524 of CAMYZE010000001.1, forward strand.
ATCTTGTATCTGTAGACCCACTTAAGAATTCAGTTTTAAGAGCTTGGGGAATACTTGATAAGACAGGTTACCTTGATGAAAATGCAAAAAACATCAATATTAATGATCATATAAATACTGCACTATATGAGGAAGCACTTGCTGAAGCAGAAAAAGATTATGGATCAGAGAATCCAGATTTTTACAAAAAGATGAAAGCATTTTTTAACGAAAATGATATATAATTTTTTCTAATTTCTCCAAAGGTGTTAGTGAGAGGCTTGGAGTAAAATCCAAGCCTTGAGCTAATGCAATTTGTTATTATGAAAAACTTAAAGACAACAATAATTAAATATAGTATTACAGTATTAATAGCAATTGCTTTAATTGCTATATATGTATATACGACAGAAAATGGGATAGCAAATCCATACTTTTTTCCTAAAGTTAGCAAGATAAAAAAGGCATTTGATGATAGCAAAAGTATGATGTTTTCAAATATGATAGCTTCATTTAAACTTGTGATACCATCAATTGTTTTTTCGCTCGCTATAGGAATTGGTGTAGGAACTATAATGGGTCTTAATGAGTGGGTAAGGGATAGTTTGCACCCAATTATATATGCATTTTCAGTTATCCCTTCAATTTTACTTTCGCCATTCGTGTTATTCTTATCTCCAAATATAGAAATTGCCTCAATAATTCTTATAGTATATAACACTATGTGGGCAACACTCTTTTCGACGATAACCGGAATTATGACTATAGATAAGAGATACCTTGATAAAGCAAAAGTGCTAGAATTAAGTGGAACTAAAAAATTATTTAAAGTAATATTGCCAGCCGCAAGCCCTTCTATAATATCCGGCTTTGTAAACTCTCTTCGAAGCACATTTGTAATGTTGGTATTTGCAGAGATGTATGGTGCTCAAAATGGTATGGGATATTTTGTAAGGGTAAATTCAGAATTTGGACTATATGATAAGGTTTGGTGCGGGTTTATATTTTTAGTGATTGTCCTAGTTATAGTTATGCAATTGTTTGAAGTAATTAAAAAAATATTATTGAGGTGGACAATGTAATGAGACATAATTTTGATGAGATAATCGATAGAAAAAATATTCATTCAAGTAAATGGGATGACTGCAACTATAGATTTGGTGTGGATAAAAATGTAGAGATGATACCTATGTGGATTGCTGATATGGATTTTAATTCACCAAAAGAAGTTGTTGATGAGATAAAAAAGAGAGCAGCTGTAGGAAATTATGGATATATTGTGACATCAGAAGATTTTTATAATTCTATAATTTCTTGGTTTAAAAAAAGATATGATGTAAACGTTAAAAAAGATTGGATAGTTTTTTCGCCTGGGGTTCTTTCTGGACTAAATGCTGCCATACAGAGTCTTACTAATAAAAATGATGGCATCATTATACAAGAGCCAGTCTATTATCCATTTATGGATGGCGCAAATAATAATGAGAGAAAGATAGTAAATAATCAACTTATAAACACTAATGGCCACTATGAAATAGACTTTGATGATTTAGAAGCAAAGTGTAAAGACAGCAACAATAAATTAATGATAATTAGTAACCCACATAATCCAGTTGGTAGATCTTGGACTAAGGAAGAGTTGATAAAATTATGTAAACTTTGTTGTGACAATGATGTGATTCTAATATCAGATGAAATACATTCTGATTTAACTATGAAAGGACATAAACACGAAGTAGTTTTGGGTTTGTCTGATGAGATATCACAAAACTCAATAGTTATGCACTCTGCAAGTAAGACATTTAATCTTGCAGGGCTTCAGACAGCATATAGCATAATACCAAATGAAAATTTGCGAAATAAGGTTGTTGAACAGCTTAAAAAAAATAGAATTACCAACATGAATTGGTTTGGTCCTTGCGCGCTTATAGCTGCTTATAACGATTGCGAATATTATGTAGATGAACTTTGCGAATATGTTTATCAAAATATGCTATACATGAAGGAGTTTATAGATAGAAAACTTCCAAACATAAAGATGAATATTTCTGAAGCAACTTATATGGTATGGGTGGATTTTAGAGGAACTGGCATGAGTAACGATCAAATTGAGTATTTTATAACAAATGAAGCTCATATAGGTGTAGATTATGGCAGATGGTTTGGAAAAGCAGGAGAAGGTTTTTTGAGAATTAATCTTGCATGCCCAAGAAAAATTTTAAAGAAAGCTATGGACAATTTGTTAAATGCATTTAAAAAAATTGATGATTAAGGAAGGTAGATAAAACTATGGATAATTATTCATTGCCAAAAAAATTTGAAGAGTTTAATGACGCTAGAAAAAATGGATTTTTGAAAGTAAAGGCGTTAAAGGAGCAAGGTAAACTTGTAGCGGGAATATTTTGCACATTTACTCCGCTTGAGATACTTGATGCTGCAGGTTTTGTGTCTGTAAGCCTTTGTGGTATGAGCGCAGAAACTATACCTGATGCAGAAGTTGATTTGCCAAAAAATCTTTGCCCTCTTATAAAATCAAGCTATGGTTTTTATGTATCAGACAAATGTCCATATACATATTTTGCTGATTTGATAGTAGGAGAGACAACCTGTGATGGCAAAAAGAAAATGTATGAACTTATGAGTAAGGGCAAAAAGACATTTATACTTCATTTGCCACAGAGTGAAGATAGTTTTGAAGTAGATAATTGGGAAAGAGAACTTATAAGATTTAAAGAATATCTTGAGAGTGAATTTGGAGTAGTTATCACAGAGGAAAAATTAAGAGAGGCAGCTAAACTTCGTAATGTAGAAAGAACTGAAAGAAAGAAACTTATGGAGGTGCAGCTAAGTAATCCTGCGCCTGCTGCTGGTCTTGATTTATATAAGACATTTGACGGAGTTGGATTTTTATTTGATGAGCAAGAGAGAATAGATAAGTTAAAAGGACTTAGAGAAGAGATAGAAAAGACAGGAGACCCAAGTCTTAACATAGGTAAAAAGAGAATACTTGTCACAGGATGCCCTATTGGTGGAGTTCTTGATAAGACAGTAGGAGCTATTGAGAGAAATGGTGGCAATGTAGTTTGTTATGAAAACTGTGCAGGTCTTAAAGCCTGCCTTAGACTGGTCGATGAAAATTCCAACAATATGTTAAGGGCTATTGCTGAAAGATATTTAAGCATAGGATGCGCAGTTATGACACCGGATACAACAAGAATGAAGAACTTAAGAGAACTTGTAAAAGAGTTCCAGGTTGACGGAGTCATAAACGTGACGCTTCATGCATGTACTACTTACGATGTAGAGTCAAAAATAGTAGCAGACCTTATGAAAGAGATAGGCATGCCATATATGTCGGTAGAGTGTGATTATACTGCTGGAGATGAAGGGCAATTACTCACTCGTATACAAGCATTTATAGAAATGTTAAAGTAATCATAAATATTTATAAGCTGTAAGCGATAATTGTATTATAAACAAAGTGCTGCGGTTATAACAATTATATGCTATAATAGTTTCATTGATAGGTAAATGAAATGAAGCTGGAGCAAAAAATTAAAGCAATAAAATTAGTTATAGTTATCATATTGGTAATCATTGTTTCTTTGGTCCTAAAATTATATAAGATTACAAGTGCCAATGAGATCATAGATTTAATTAAAACTAGTGGCAGAGTAGGAATTATAGTATACATTTTATTATTTACTTTTTTACCAGTTTTTTTTGTACCAGTAACTGTGTTGGCAATTAGTGCAGGAGCTGTATTTGGTTTATGGCAAGCTTGTCTATACACATTTATTGGATCATTTTTAAATTCAACATCAACGTTTTTTATATCAAAACATTTTGCCTATGATTTGGTAAACGATTATGCGAATAGTAAACATAGTGTTGAATATGAAAAATTAAAAGACAATACAAAAGGCAAAAAAGGTTTTATTTTAATTTTAGTGTTGAGACTATTGCCTATAGCACCATTTACATTGCTAAATTATCTATGTGGGGCTGTAGGTTGTGACTACAAAATATTTATTACATCGACACTTTTAGGTATAATTCCTGGGATATTCTGTTATACAAATATTGGAGCAAATGCAATACATGGTTTTTCGCCACAACTTATAATTTCAGTTTCAATTTTATTGACATTTTTAATATTAACAACAGTAATTGCAAAAAAATATTATTATAAAATAAACAATGAGGAGGAAAAGGTAATGATAGGAGCAAGAAATGTAATTAAAGGAAAAGTAAAAGAAATTAAGAAAGGTGCAGTAAACGGAATTGTAAAAGTTGACGTAGGCGAAGGAATAGTAATTTCTTCTAACTGTTCTATGGAATCAATAGAGCAACTAGGTCTCACAGAAGGTAAAGAAGTTCAAGTAGTTATTAAGGCAATGGGTGTAATGCTTGCAAATGAAAAATTAAACATTGGTGCAAGAAACCAAGTTGAAGGTACTGTATGTGAGATTAAAAAGGGCGCTATAAACTGCATAGTTAAAATTAAAACAAATGGCGGCCTTGTTGTAACTGCAAATCTTTCACTTGAGTCAGTTGAAGAACTCGGCATTAAGGAAGGACAAAAGGCAGTTGCAATATTTAAAGCAATGAATGTACTTTTAATGGTGTAACTAGTATCATTGGGAGGAAATAGTAATGGTAAAAGTTAATGGAATGGGCAAAACATGTCCAATACCACTTATTGAGACAAAGAAAGCAGTAAAGGCTCTCACAAGTCCAGACATAGTTGAAGTTATGGTCGATAACAATATGGCCGTAAAGAATATCACAAGATATGCAACTGATAGTGGATTTAAAGTAAGTACTGATAAGTTAAGTGACAAAGAATTCAAGATTACTATTGAAGTAAAAGAAATTAAGTCAGAAGAAGAAAAGAAAGCTGCAGAGAATTGCTGTAGCTGTGGTGCAACAGATAATACTGGAAATATAGTTATAGCAATCGGATCTGAAAAAATGGGCTGCGGTGATGAGAAACTTGGAAAGAATCTCATGAAGGCGTTTATTTACTCTGTATCACAAGCTGAAGTTCAACCAAAGACTATGCTTTTCTTTAATGGCGGTGCACACCTTACTTGTGAAGGTTCTCTGTCACTTGAAGATTTAAATAATCTTAAAGAGCTCGGCGTGCAAATCAAAACTTGTGGAACCTGCCTTGATTTCTATGGCTTGAAGGATAAGCTGAAAGTCGGAGAAGTAACTAATATGTATGATATAGTTACTACCATGGAAGAGGCAAGTCTTGTTATAAGACCATAATTGAAGTAATGTGAAAATCACATTCAATATATAAAAATGAGAGGTTATGAAAATGAAAAACTTTAAAAAGCTAATATCAATTTTATTAGCTGCAGTATTAATGGCAAATGTATTTGCTTGTGGCGCAAAAACTTCAACTACAGCGACAACAAATACTAATGAAACTCAAGAGGCAAAGAAGGATGAATTCAAAGCAAATATACTATTCTGTGGATCTACTTCATTGTATCCAATTCTTTCTTCACTTGCATCTTCATTTACTGAAGAGTATGTTACTTGGGATAAGGTAGATGGAAGTTTTCCTAAAAAGAATATATCTATATATGTAGCACCAGGTGGATCAGGAGTTGGTGTTTCGGCAGCAGTCGATAAGACAGCTGATTTCGGTATGCTTGCAAGAGACATCAAAGATTCAGAAATCGAAAAGTTAGGTCAAGACTATAAAGCCTTTGTTGTTGCAAAAGATGCACTCACTGTTTCAGTTAATAAAGAAAATCCTATTGTTGAGAAAATTGATGATATGGATACAGAAACTATTAAGAAGATATTTAGTGGTGAAACTGACACTTGGGATAAGGTTGATGGAAGTTTACCAAATGAGAAGATCAATGTGTATATAAGAGATTTATCAGGTGGTGCATATGAAGTGTTCCAAAATGTTATCATGAAGGATGCACAAGTTACTGCATCAGCAACACAGTCAGCATCTATGACTGAATTAGCAAAAAATATAGCTAATGATAAGTGGGGCATTGGATATGCTGGTTTTGGCGCCTACAATAAAATCAATGCAGACAAACAAGTTTTACAAGCAATGAAGGTTGATGGTGTAGAGGCTACTGCAGCAAATGTAGTATCTGGAAGCTATAAAGTTCAAAGACCTGTTATGTTTGTATCTGGACATGTAATTACTCCAAGCGAGCAGAAGTTTATAGACTATATATTCTCTGACACAGGTAAGAAAGTTGTTGAAGCAAATGGCTATATACCAGCCTTTTAATGAACAAGACTAAAGAAAAAATATTCAAATATTTTACAAAAGCATTGACATACATTGCGTTGTCAATGCTTTTGTTTGTTATATGTTTTATTGTAAAAGAAGCACTACCGATATTTAAGGTTGTGAGCGTAAAAGAGTTTATACTTGGGACTGAATGGATGCCAATTGATTTTGGTTTCGGTACAAAATATGGTATGAGATATTTTATTTTAGGTACTTTATTGGTGTCATTAATTGCAGTGGTAATATCTATGTTTATAAGCATAGGGGTGAGCCTATTTCTAGCAGTAGTGGCAAATGATAAAGTGAGAAGAAATATTTTTCCAGTGATTGATTTATTATCTGGTATCCCTTCTGTAGTTTATGGATTTATAGCACTTGAATTGCTGTCTCCAATTTTTTTTAGCTTTGGAGTAAAAACTGGGAATTGTGTTTTGCTGGCAGCTATAGTTTTGTCTATCATGATTACACCTTATATAGTATCCTCTGTAACATATACTTTTGTAAATTTGAGAAATAAATATATGATTTCCATAAAGAACCTTGGAATTGATGAGTGGTATGGCATGACCACAATTATATTACCAAAGTCAGTTAAGAGAATAGTATTGTCATTAATTCTTGCAAATTGTAGAGCAATGGGAGAAACTATGGCGGTCATGATGGTAATGGGAAATGCAATTGTCTTACCTACTATATTGGGAAAAGGCGAGAGTATAGCTTCGCTGATTGCACTTGAAATGGGAACAGCAGTTAGAGAAAGTAATCACTATTATGCACTATATGCAGCTGGACTTGTACTTATGGCAACTGTATTGATTATAAATATTGTATTACATAAATTTAGTAAAGAGAGCACTTAGATGAAAACCTTGTCAAAAATTATAAAATTTTTTTCATATACTTCATTTATATTATTGATGGGTATAATTATATTTATATTTCTTTATACAGTTTACAGAAGTATAGGGATTATAAATTTTGAGTTTATATTTGATTCACCAAGAGGGATGGTCTTAGGTGAAGAGGGAGGTATTTTTCCTGCAATCATAGGAAGCATCTGGTTTTCGCTCACAGCACTAATTCTTGCATTTGTGCCCGCACTGTGTTCGGCAATATATTTAGTATTTTACTTAAAAAATAATAGAGTTAAAACATTTATAAATAATGTATTTGAAAATGTAGCGGCAATACCATCAATAATATTTGGATTATTCTCATATGCAGTATTTGTATATATGCTTGGATTCGGCAGATGTATATTATCCGCTGGGGTTGCACTTGCGCTTATGATTTTTCCATTCCTGGAGAGAAAAATTGAAAAAAGCTTTTTAGAAGTCGACAAAAATTTATTGATAGCAAGTTATAATTTGGGAATAGACATAAGAAGAACATTTATAAAAATAGTTCTGCCACTTTGTTTCAAAGAGATTATATCAAGTGTTATTCTTTCACTTTTATTCGCCATGGGCGCTACAGCACCGATATTATTCACTGGAGGAGTAGCATTTGCAACAGTACCCAATAGCTTGTTAAAACCGGCAATGGCTCTGCCATTACATTTATACTTAATGATTGCACAAGGAGCATCACAGATAAATAGGGCATATGGTGTTGCGGCAGTATCACTAATGATTTTATTTATTTTTAGTACACTTGCATATTGTTTTAGCCATAAAACTTATAAAAAAGTGTAGTAGGAGTGTAATAGATGACAAATGAAATTTTGACAATTTCAAATTTTAATGTCAATTATGGCAGCAAAAAAATATTGGACAACATTAATTTGTCTTTCAAAAAAAATACAATAAATTGCATTATAGGTTCATCTGGCTGTGGGAAAACAACACTGCTAAAGAGTATTAATAATTCAATAGTTTTTGAAAGCGAATTGCATGTAGATGGAAATATATGCTATGATGGGGAAAATATATCTGATATTGATGATTCAACATTAAGAAAAGAAATCGCGATGCTGATGCAGATGCCAGTAGTTTTCCCTTTTTCCTTATACAAAAATTTGGAGTATGTATTAGATTATTATTTAAAGATTGATAAAACAAGAAAAAATGATATGATAGTAGATATTCTAAAAAAAGTTCAGTTATATGAAGAAGTTAAAGATGATTTAAATATTTCTGCAGAAAAATTATCAGGTGGCCAAAAGCAAAGACTTTGTCTAGCAAGAGCGCTACTTACAGAACCTAAAATCATATTACTTGATGAACCTTGCAGCGCCTTAGATGTGTATAATACTATGTGTATTGAAAATTTGTTATTATCTTTGAAACACGAATCGACAATAATAATAGTAACTCACAACATTCAGGAAGCAAAACGCATAAATGATCGAATTATCTTTATGAAAGATGGTAAGGTTGTAGAAGATAATGAGAACTTTTTTGAAAATATGTCTACAGAAGAAGCAAGAGCATTTATAAATGTAAACTAGTCGGAGGAAATATGTTAGAATTTGATATCCCAGGCAGAGAAAAATTAATTGTTGAAAACTTATGCCTTGATTACAATGGAACTATAGCCAATAATGGAGAACTGATTGAAGGTGTAAAAGAGAAAATACTTATGCTAAAAGACAAGGTTAACATATATGTTCTTACTGCAGATACCTATCATACAGTTGAGAAACATTGTGAGGGTTTGGGCATCACTGTTAAGACATTTGACAAGGCTGGAGCCGCTATATGCAAGGAAGAAATTATAGCTTCGCTTGGCGAAAGAACAGTAGCATTTGGCAATGGCTTTAATGACATTCAAATGTTTAACAAGGCAGCTCTTAGCGTTGCAGTTGTTGAAAAAGAGGGAATATGTGCAAAGCTAATACAACATGCAGATATAGTTGTAAATAGCATTCTAGATGCATTTGATTTATTATTAAATTCTAATAGGCTCAAGGCAACATTAAGGAATTAAATATGATTGAAAAAAAACTTTGTTTAGTAATTTCATTTAAGAAAACTGTAGATGCTATGGCTTTTGAAGAGCATTGTCTTAAGAACAATGTCTATGGTAGGCTCATCCCGCTTCCAAAAGAGATTTCAGCGGGTTGTGGATTAGCATGGAAATGTGAAGTGTCGCAAGCAGATGAAATAAAGAAAGTTCTTGCAGAATTAAATATAGAATCTGACAAAATTAGTGAAATAGTAATTTAATACTAAAATAAAAACAGGGACAATTTCTTATGAACCCTGTTTTTATTTGTGCAAAGAAACTTAATTTATTGTTGTTGCTCATTATGAAGATTCTATTAAAATTATTTATTATAGCCTAAATATATAGTATAATAAAGGGAAATGAAATATGAAGTTTTGAAAATTGAAGATGTCGCCAAAATAATTCCAGACCGAATAAAAGATTCACATAAGGGTACATATGGCAGAGTTGCTCTTCTTGGTGGTGCGACCGAGTATAGCGGTGCAATAAGACTCTCTGCGATGGCGCTTGCTGCACTTAAAGCTGGTGCAGGTCTTTCGACAGTTGCCATTCCGAGATATTTAGTTCCTATCATGAGTCAAAATATTCTCGAAGTGATGATTTATCCTATTGATAGCACTAATGATGAAATAGTTTTTAATAAAGAAAATGTAGATGGATTAATAAATAAAGTTGATGTTCTGACATGTGGTATGGGACTTGGAAAAAGTAAGGCAGCGCACGAGATTATCTATTACATAATTAAAAATTATGATGGAAAGCTTGTATTAGATGCAGATGCATTAAACATATTATCTGAAAATATTGACTTATTAAATGAAGCGAAGTGCAAAATAATTTTAACACCTCATATGATGGAATTCAAAAGATTATATGATGCGGCTTTTTGTAGGAGCGAAGAAAATAGTAGGGACGAGCTTTGTGAGCCAGCCATTGAATATTACGAGAACAACAAACTGGAATTAGCAAAAAAGTTTATTGAAAAATATAATATCACCCTTTTATTAAAAGGACCCACTACTATTGTTGTAAGTTCCAATGTAGGGGCGAGTTTTACGAGCCCTCAAGTAAGATTCATTGATCGCGGCACCCCAGGTATGTCAACAGCAGGTAGTGGAGATGTCTTATCAGGAATCATCACAGGACTTCTTGGGTACATAGAAAACGAATTTGATGCTACAGTTGCAGCTGCATTTATAAATGGTATGGCAGGAGAATTTGCAGCGAGAGATGAAGGCGAGATATCAATGACAGCGAGTGATACTGTGAAACATATATCGGAAGCAATTAAAATGATAAAAAATGAGAAATAAAAAAGTCAGGCAACCTGACTTTTTTTATTAGTATAACTCATTTTCAATTACACATTTAGTTTTAATTTCTCCAACTAGAGATTGAAGACAATCGATGACATGTGGTCTTATGTCGCCCCCGACGAGAACTAACATTATATCATCGCCAAGTTTCAGTTTACCATCATTTAACCACACCTTTACATAGTAGATGCCTGGAAGTTTTAGAGCTTTCTTAATTGCAGCATCTACTTTTTTCTTGTCGTAGCCAAATATCATTCCAGCTACTTTTTTTGTGCCCTTTTTCCCTTCGCGAACTTTTTTCTTGGCGTCAACTCTTACTGTACCGTTGTGGAGTAAAAACATCCCACATTTATTAGCATTTTTTGATGATTTTGCGTCCTTAAATAGTTTTGCAATTGTAGGCTTCTTCATTTTTGACATATTTAGCCCCCCTAGTTATGTGTTAATTTCATATGTTAATTATAGCATACTTTTATAAAATGAGAAAATGTATATTTATATATTAAAAATATGATATAATATATACAAATTGTGCGTAATGAAAAAGCGTAGGGAAAGGTAGTATAAATGGTTAGAGTGTTGTTTGTATGCCATGGAAATATTTGTCGCTCGACAATGGGCGAGTTTATTATGAAAAACTTAGTTGAAGAAGAGGGACTGGAAGAAGAGTTTCATATTGAATCAGCTGGAAGTAGTGTATATGATCCAGATAGTCCAGTGTATCCGCTTGCAAAGGATTGCCTATATAGAAATGGCATTACAAATCCTGATATAAATAAAAAGAAATCAAGAAATGTTGTAAAGAAAGATAAGGATAACTTTGATTATATTTTAGTTGCCGAAGATGATAATTTAAATGGAGTGCTTAGAGTAATAGGAAATGATGCAGGTGATAAAGTTTTTAAGATTTTAGATTTTACAGAAGATAGCAAAAGAAAAGGTAAAGATATAGATGACCCTTGGTATACAAGAAATTTTGACAAGTCATTTGATGATATAATGATGGGATGTAAGGGTTTTATAAATTATTTAAAGAAACATAAGCAAATTTAATTTGTTTGGAGGAATAAAATGAAAAAAGCAATAATAGTAGTTTATGGAAAAGATAGAACGGGCATAATTTATAATGTGACAAAAATATTATTTGATAACAATATAAATGTCTTAGACATTAAGCAAACAATAGTTGATGGTTACTTCAATATGATGACTATAGCGGATGTCTCTAAATCAAAAACCCTTAACAAAGTAAAGAAAGCGTTGGAAGAGTATGGCAAAAAAGCTTCTCTCAGTATTAATTTTCAACTTGAAGATGCATTTCTTGCGATGCATAATTTGTAAGAGGTAAATATGAATACAATTAGTATAGAACAAGCGATAGAAACAACAGAAATGTTTTCAAAAGAACATTTAGATGTAAGAACCATCACGATGGGAATAAGTCTTCTTGACACGATGAATTCCAATGTAGATAAACTTTGTAAAAATATAGAAAAGAAACTTTTGCACTACGCAAGCGACCTAGTAAAAGTTGCAAATGAGATTTCGGATGAATATGGCATACCAATAGTTAATAAGAGAATATCTATAACACCTATGTCAATCATAACTGAACCTTGTTGCAAGAAAGAAGAAGACTATATAAAAGTTGCTAAAACTATTGACGTTGTTGCAAAAAAACTTAAAGTTGATTTTATAGGTGGATGGTCAGCTATAGTGAGTGGTGGCATGACTGAAAATGATAAGAGATTTTTAAATGCCATTCCAAAAGTATTATCTAAAACAAATGTCCTTTGTAGTTCTGTAGTAGTTGGAAGTACAAAGGCGGGGCTTGATGTGGATGCAGTTAAGCTTTGCGGAAAGATAATAAAAGATACTGCGAAGCTAACTAAAAATAATTATTCAATTGGCTGCGCAAAATTTGTAGTTTTTGTAAATGCAGTTGAAGACAATCCATTTATGGCAGGGGCATTTCATGGTATAAGACAGGGCGAAGTAGTGTTAAATGTCGGAGTTTCAGGGCCAGGTGTTGTGAGAAAGGCGCTTCTTACTGCTAAAGGTCAAGATTTCACAACACTTTGCGAAACTATAAAAAAGATTGCATTTAAAATAACAAGAGTAGGACAGTTTGTAGGTCTTGAAGCATCAAAAAGACTTAATGTGCCATTTGGAATCATAGATTTGTCTCTTGCTCCAACACCTGCAAAGGGTGATTCGGTAGCAGATATTTTGGAACTCATAGGGTTAGAATCAGTAGGGGCGCCAGGAACTACATGCGCGCTTGCACTTTTAAATGATCAAGTGAAAAAAGGAGGTATAATGGCAGCGAGAAATGTCGGTGGACTTAGTGGAGCATTTATACCTGTGTCAGAAGATCAAGGCATGATAAATGCAGTTGTAAAAAAATCATTAACATTAGAAAAGCTTGAGGCAATGACATGCGTTTGCTCTGTAGGTCTTGATATGATTGCTATACCAGGTGATACAAGTACAGAAACAATTTCAGGAATAATTGCTGACGAGATGATGATAGGAATTATAAATCAAAAAACAACAGCGGTTAGAATTATCCCAGCATATGGAAAGAAAGCAGGAGATAAAGTTTCATTTGGTGGACTTCTTGGTTATGCACCAATTATGAAAGTAAATAATTTTTCATGTAAAGAGTTTATAGATAGAGGCGGGCACATACCTGCACCTATACACTCATTTAAAAATTAGATTATTTAAGAAAGAATTAAAGTAAAAAGTTTAAAAAGTTAGCATGGTTATAAATAAAACTAGGTGATATAGATATTTTAATGAATAATATAGAAAAAATTGAGAAAGTAATTAGTGAGAGACAGTTGGTCGCCCCAGTAGTCATAGCAATTGACGGACCGTGTGGCGGTGGCAAAAGTACGCTTGCAGCAGAGATTCAAAAAGAACTTGGGTTTAATGTTTTGCATATGGATGATTTTTATTTGCCGTTTCAAAAGAGAGATAAGAATTGGATGAACATAATTGCTGGTCATATGGACTTTGAAAGGCTCATAGAAAATGTTTTGAAGCCTTACAAAGAAAAGAGAAAGACAAATTATATTTCTTATGACTGCCATAGCGATAAGTATTTGCAAGAGATATCGATAGACTTAGATAAGATACTTGTGATAGAAGGCTCGTATACCTCGCACCCAATACTTGATGAGTATGTTGCGCTTAAAATATTTGTAGATATAGATAAGGACGAGCAAGTTAAAAGGCTCACGAGGAGAAACCCTGATGTAGTTGATAAGTTTTTGTCAATGTGGGTACCATTTGAAAATAGGTATTTTGAAGAGTTAAAAATAAAAGATAAAAGTGACTTGGTAGTTTCTGTGTAAGTGACTGGTTAAAAATTAAGTGTTGACACGTCTTATATAGAGTGGAGGTAAGACATTATGCTAAATTTTGAGAGCGACTATACTACAGGTGCACATCCTGAAATCTTAAAAAAATTTAATGAGACAAATTTCGAACCTTTGTCAGGATATTGCGTTGACAAGTATTGTAAGAGTGCAAAAGAAAAAATAAAAAAGGTAATAGGACTAAAGAATGCTGATGTTGAATTTTTAGTTGGCGGCACTCAAACGAATGCAGTTGTTATCTCGACTATGCTTAAAGATTATGAAGGAGTAATTGCAGTAGATTCTGGCCACATAGCAACGCATGAGTCTGGCGCTATAGAATACTCTGGACATAAAGTTTTAAGTATTAATGGGAAAGATGGAAAGCTTGATGCCAATGATTTAAAAGAATATCTAAAGACATTTTTTGCAGATGGCAATCATGAGCATATGGTATTTCCAGGAATGGTTTATATTTCTCATCCAACTGAATTTGGAACACTATATAAAAAGAACGAACTTAAAAATATATATAAAGTTTGTAAAAGCTATAAGATACCATTATTTATAGATGGTGCGCGACTTGGCTATGGAATAATGAGCAAAGAATCAGATATGAGCATAAAAGATTTTGCAAAACTTGCAGACGTGTTTTATATAGGTGGAACTAAGGTAGGGGCTCTTTGCGGTGAGGCGGTAGTATTTACAAATAATAATAAACCTAAGAATTTTGTAACTTCAATAAAAAAGAGAGGAGCCCTTCTCGCTAAAGGAAGGCTCCTCGGAATCCAATTTGATACATTATTTACCGACAACTTGTATTTTAAAATAAGTAAACATGCTATAGATATGGCAGAGAAACTTAAAAAGATATTTAAAGAAAAAGGTTTTAAATTTCTTATAGATTCACCAACCAATCAGATATTCTTAATAATGGATAATAATCAAATCAAAAAATTGCAAAAGAAAGTAGCATTTAGATTTTGGTCAAAGTATGATAATAAGCATACTGTTATGAGATTTGTAACGAGTTGGTCGACAAGTGAGAGTGACGTAGAAAAACTTAAGAGTATACTTTAATTATAAATAAGTAATTATTGCCAACAGTGGAGGGCTTATGGCGAAGTTGTATTTTTATTATGGTGCTATGGGGTCAAGTAAGACAGCAAATGCACTTATGACAAGGTTTAATTATGAAGAGGTAGGACAGAAGGCATTGCTTTGTAAACCGAGAATTGATGACAGGTTTGGAAAAAGTGTAGTGCATAGTCGTATTGGTCTTGAGTATGAGTGCATTTTTGTAGAAGACTTACTTAAAATGCCACTAGATGAGATAAAGAAATATGACTGCATAATTGTTGACGAAGTTCAGTTTTGCACAAGGGAGCAGATTGATTTTTTATCTGATATAGTAGACTATCAAGATGTGCCTGTAGTGTGTTATGGTCTTCGCGCAGATTTTAGAAGTGAATTATTTCCAGGGTCAGCGAGACTTCTAGCGATTGCAGATGTGATTACAGAACTTAAGACTGTGTGTTGGTGTGGAAAGAAGGCGACCTGCAATACAAGATATAACGAAAATGGTATTGTCCGTGAAGGACCACAGGTTGTATTAGGCGGAAATGATAGCTATGTTGCACTTTGCAGGAAACATTATAAAGAAGGTAAATTAAAAAAATAATATAAGGGGAATTTATGGAACTAACTCATTTTGATGAAAATGGAAATGCAAGAATGGTAGATGTAGGCGATAAGGAAGTAACAAAAAGAATTGCTGTCGCAGAAGGTAAGATTTTTGTATGTGAAGAAGTTTATGATGCCATAAAAAATAAAGATGTGAAAAAAGGAGATGTGCTTACAGTAGCAACAACTGCAGGTATAATGGCATGTAAGAAAAATTTTGAAATAATTCCTATGTGCCACATTCTAAACCTCACAAATGCTAAAATTGAGTGGGAAATGAATGACAATAAATTACCTGATGGTAACTATGAAATAAAATGCACTTGCACTGTAAAGTGTGAAGGAAAAACTGGTGTGGAGATGGAAGCACTTACTGGAGTTTCAGTGGCACTTCTCACAGTCTATGATATGGTTAAGGCTATAGATAAGAGAATGGTCATAGGAAACATTTACCTAAAAGAGAAAGATGGGGGCAAATCAGGACATATAGTTAATAAGTAGGGGCGAAGAATGAGAGACACTTTTAAGAGAGAAATTAAATATTTGAGAATTTCACTAACCGAACTTTGTAATTTACGCTGCAGATATTGTATGCCAGAAGAAGGTGTATGTAAAAAATCTCACGAGGAAATGATGACTCAAGAAGAGATTATCGCTGCGGTTAAAGTCGCTGCAAAGCTTGGAGTTACTAAAATAAGACTTACAGGTGGTGAGCCACTTGTAAAAAAAGACATAGTTCAGCTTGTGTCTCGAATCAAAGAAGTTAATGGAATAGAAGAGATTTGTCTAACTACAAATGCATCGCTTCTTCCAAAGTATGCAGCCGACTTAAAGAAAGCAGGGCTTGATAGAATCAACATTAGCCTTGATACTCTTAATCCTGACAAATTCAGATTTATAACAAGAGTTGGAGAATTGAAGGATACGCTTGCCGGAATAGATGCAGCACTAAACACTGGATTTAAAAAAATAAAAATTAATTCTGTGCTAATTGGTGGATTTAATGATGATGAGATCGTCGACCTTGCTAATCTAACATTGAAACAGCCGACAGATGTAAGGTTTATAGAACTTATGCCTATGTATGATAGTGGAGATTTTGGCAAGGATGCATTTATACCATCTACAGTTGTTATAGAAAAAATTAAAGAAGCGTATAAAGGTAAATTCGAAAATGATGACGACATAATAAAAGAAGTTGCTCATAAACCAGGTGGCGTCGCAAAAATATATAGAATCAATGGTGCGATGGCAGATGTGGGATTAATTAGTGCAGTAAGTAATCATTTTTGTAGTGAATGTAACCGAATAAGGCTTACAGCAGATGGGAAACTGAAACCTTGTCTACATTCGAATCAAGAAATATTAATAAAAGGGCTTGATGAAAAATCAATGGAAGAAAAGTTTAGAGAAGCAATACTTGCCAAACCAGAAAAACACGATGTACTTTCTTATGAAAGTAGAAGTCATGCAGAAAGAAATATGAATCAGATTGGAGGTTAAAATGTATACAGCAGCAGTGATAACGATAAGTACAAAAGGTGCTAAAGGTGAAAGAGTGGACACAAGTGGTCCAAATCTTGTAAAAATGCTTAAAGAAGATGGTTATGATGTGAGATACACAAATATTGTACCTGATGATAGAGAAATCATAAAAAAAGAGCTTTTAAAAACTTCAGACGAAGAAATAAATCTAATTCTCACCACTGGTGGTACTGGATTCTCACAGAGTGACATAACTCCTGAAGCAACTCTTGAAGTGGTTGAAAGACTTACACCAGGAATACCAGAGATGATGAGAGTATTGAATTATAAAAATACCGACAAGAGTTGCCTCTCAAGGTCTCAAGCTGGTATAAGGAAAAAGTCTCTAATAGTAAATTTACCTGGCTCTGAGAGGGCGGCAAAAGAAAATTTTGAAGTTGTTATGAAACCAATAAAGCATGGACTTGAAATGCTTATGACTGAGGGCTCAGCTAACTGCGGAGGATAGATTATTAGAATCGCTTTTACCATTTGTGCTAACACTTTGCTTGGTGGTGGTGGAGTTGATGGTGCGATACATAGAGCAGCTGGTCTAAAACTTTTGGAAGAGTGCAGGATTCTTGGTGGTTGTGAGACAGGAAAAGCAAAAATCACTAAGGGCTATGATCTGCCTGCAAAATATGTTATACATACTGTAGGACCTATTTATCAAGATGGAAAGCATGGCGAAAAAGAATTGCTTGAGAGTTGTTATGTGAGCTGTCTAAAGCTTGCAAAAGAAAATGACATTCACTCGATTGCATTCCCACTTATATCTGCAGGAATTTTTGGCTATCCAAAAGAAGAGGCGATAGATGTAGCTGTTGATAGTATAAAGAAGTTTTTTGAGAATGATGATTATGATATCGAAGTTAAAATTATCCTTTTTGGATCTGAAAGTGTAGAAATTGTTGAAAGGAAGTTTGGGGTGATGGATAAGTTTATAGCATATTGTGGATTAAATTGTGAAACTTGCGAGGCTCGTATTGCCACAATTAATAATGACAATGACCTTAGAAATAAGGTGGCGAAGGAGTGGTCGGAGTTAAATAAGGTGACAATAACGCCTGAGATGATTAATTGTACAGGATGTAGAGTCGAAGGGGTAAAGACACCTTTTTGTGACTCGCTCTGCCCTATTAGAAAATGTGCCAAAGAGAAGAATTATGAGACCTGTGGGAAATGCAGCGAGCTGGAAAAGTGTGAGAAGATTAAGATGATTATTGAGAATAATGAAGAGGCGCTAAATAACCTTAGGAAAAGTTGACATTCTTGCCAAAAAGTTGACATTTTTGTCAAAAAGTTGACATTTTCGCCAAAAAGTTGACATTTTTGTCAACTTTTTGTATACTTGTTAAGTAAAACTTAACAGAGGAAAATATATGCAAAGAGAAGAACTATTAGAATTAGTAAAAAACATAAAAAAGCTAAAGTCTGAGGATAATTTTATTGAAATAAAATCCGCACATAATGGATGTCCAACAAAGCTTTATGATACAATTTCTGCATTTTCAAATCAAAATGAAGGTGGAAAGATAATTTTTGGTGTGTCAGAAAAAGGAAATTATGAAGTTGTTGGGGTATACGATGCAAAGCAACTGATTGAAAAGGTTAAAAATGTATGTAAAGAAATGGAACCAATAGTAAAAGGAATATTTACTGAAGCGAATGTAGGAGACAAGACTATTGTAAGTCTTGAAGTTCCGGGGGTAGATGTACTAGAGAGACCTGTGTTTTATAGAGGAGAAGGCATAGCAAATGGATCATATATAAGAATTGGTGATGCCGATTTGAAAATGTCTCAAGCGGAAATATATGGATACCAAGCGTTTAAGAAAAGAATAAAAGATGACAAGAGAGTAGTTGAAGATGTAGATGACAAAAATATTGATAAAGATAAAATACATGAATATTTGAAAAAAGTAAAAAGTGAAAGACCAAATTTAAATACCAATGTTTCAAATGAAGAGATATTGGAACTTATGGGAATTAAAAATAGTGGTAAGTATACTCTCACTGGAGTATTAATATTTGCAAAATACCCACAAGCTTACTTCCCTCAATTTTCAATTACTGCGGTTGCTGTTAATGGATATGAACTTGGCGATATGGATGATGATGGTGCAAGGTTTATTGATAATAAAAGAATTACTGGCAATGCAGAGGAAATGTTAGACCAAGCACTTGAATTTGTAAAAAGGAATTCTAAAGTCAAAACAATAATTGATGAACAGGGCAAAAGAGTAGATAGAGTTGAATATCCAATCAAGGCTATAAGAGAAGCAGTATTAAATTCAATAGTACATAGAGACTACAGTATACATACAGAAGGAACCCCAGTTGCTATTGAAATGTATACAGATAGAATCGAAATTAAAAACCCTGGTGGATTATATGGCAATATAAGTGTAGAACAACTTGGGAAAAGCATGCCAGATACAAGAAATGAAATATTGGCAAATGCTTTAGAAATAATGGGAGTAACTGAGAATAGATATTCTGGCATTCCTACAATCAATAAAGAATTGAAAAATAACGGACTCGATAATGCAGTATTCAAAAGTGAGAATGGTAGCTTCTCAATTATTATATATAATTCAAAACGAAGCACTAGAAACAATAGTAAGATAAAAGGCAAAGAAATTGAAAAAGAATTGCTTGAGTATTTGAGAACACCAAGAACAAGAGATGAGATAATCTCATTTACGGGTTTGTCAAAGTATTATACTATAAACATAATATTGAAGGGTATGATTGAAGACGGAAAAGTTGCATTGACTATACCTGATGTGCCTAAGAGTAGTAAACAGAAGTATTATGCAGTATGATGATTTGTGACAATGGTGTTGACACAAATTGCCCTATATTTACGTAACTATTCGGAAAAACCTAATAGTTGGGGTATTCCAACTATTAGGAAATTTCGGATGGTTCGAGAGAGCCGAGTATGTGCAAAAATTGCCCATACTGAATAAATTAGAAGCTTTAAATGTATCGTAGGGGCGAGCTTGCGAGCCCTAATTGATACTACCATTTTGTTTGGGTCGGCAAAATGGTTATTGTTAAAATAATACATTAAATCATTTAAATATATTATTAATAGATAATGCGAAAAGATAGGAGGTTGAGATGGAAGGTAATTTATTGTCACCTTTAGCAAAGATTGGCGAAAATATAACATCTGCATTAGACAAATTTGCAGGAATATTGAAAAATAGAGCGGATCTGAAGTATAACAAGGAACTAAAAGAAATAGAGAAAACAGATTTACAAGATACTATTAAAATTATTGAAAATGCAAGTGTTCCTATAGCTTGCGATAAAAATGGATTAAAAATGATGAACCCACAAATGCAAGAATTATTGAAGAGAACAGGTAACAGGCTTATGAATCAAGAGGTATTTAAACAAATAAATGTAGAAAGCACATTAGAAAAAACACAATTTATATT
Source organism: uncultured Clostridia bacterium (assembly GCA_947303805.1). Lineage (GTDB taxonomy): Bacteria > Bacillota > Clostridia > Lachnospirales > Lachnospiraceae > UBA3633. The sequence goes on from CAMYZE010000001.1 coordinate 332,072, forward strand.
GGAAGAAAATAAAAATAATGGTGATGATAATGCAAGTACAGAACCCATAAACAATGATTTTATGACACAGTTTATTAATGGTGTGGGTGAAATCAGCGATCAAGAAATGCAAATGATGTGGGCAAAATTGCTTGCAGGTGAAATTAAACAACCAAGTTCATTTTCTTTAAGAACAATAAGTAAACTTAAAATGATGACCACGAGTGAGGCTAAATTATTTGAAAAAGTAGCACCTTATATAATAGGAGGCGAATACATCGTCAGAGATATAGAATTATTAAAAAAATATAAAGTTACATATACTGACTTATTGCGTTTACAAGATTGCGAAATAATCAGTCTGGAAGGAGCAACACGGAAATATCACTCAAGTGATAGAATTAGGTATGGTGATTTGCAATGTGAATTTAATGCAAAAGCATACGACAACAATATAAAAGATATAAGTGCAAATGTAAGAGCTTATGTTGTAACGAATTTTGGGAAAGAATTATTAAAAATTGTAAAAGTTGATTATAATAATCTATTCTTTATTGATGTAGTAAAGAAATTTAAGGTGGAAAACAAAACACATTTTGTTGTTTCATGTCATGAAATAAAAAAGAGATAAGAGATAATGTTAAGAGCAATTTAATAATGATTTGATAGTGTAAAAACAAAATTTAGGAAGGAGTAAATATGAGTGAGTATGAAAAAGTTCAAAAGCTGATTACCGAAGCGGATGAGTTGATAAGCAAACAAGTAACAGCAGAAGACACAGAGTTTGGAATATGGGAATATAAAGTAAAAAAATACATAATTGAAAAATTCGGCGATAAGAGTTTTGAAATGAATGCATTCGATGATATTAATTTTTCATTAAGCATTATTTCTTCGCGTACACACGATTCTGAATTTGTAAATGCATGTAAAGAAGGAATAAGTATGGCGAAAGGCATGCTAAAAATTTATCTTGAGGATCTTGATAATAACGACCATGACATAACGACCAATAATAAGAGTATAGGAAGAGTTCTATATGATTCAGTATTTATTGTTCACGGACATGATAATGCTTTAAAACAAAGCGTAGCAAGAATTATTGAAAAGCAAAATATTAAAGCAATTATTCTTAGTGAACAAACAAATAAAGGAAAGACTATTATTGAAAAGTTTGAAGAATATGCAAATATTCCAGGTGCAATATGTCTTTTTACAAAAGATGATATAGCTACTGATAAATGTAAATCAAAAAAAATATTTAGAGCAAGACAGAATGTTATATTTGAAACTGGGTATTTTATGGGGAAAATCGGACGAGACAAGGTTATTATATTGTCTGATAGTAAAATAGATATGCCATCTGACTTAAGCGGTGTGTTATATACTAGTAACAAAAATTGGGAAATAGTAGTTTTAAAAGAGTTAAGAGAAATTGGCTATAATATTGATATGAATAAATTATAATTACTTAAGAAGTGCCATGTTTTTTAAAATAATACAAGTAAAATTATTCATTTTGTTAATGTTGTATATTGATATGGATGATAGTCAAAATTTGTCGCATAGTATTTTGGTATAACATAACAAGATTATGATGTATAATTATGAAGAAAAGAATTCAGTAGAGCTACTAATTGAAGAGATTAAGAAAGCATTAGACAATAAAATGTATTTTGCTGCTCTTTGTATGTCGTTAATCATTCCGGATATGTTAGGGAAACTTGAATGTGATAGTGATGAAAAAAGGTTTTATAGTAAATGGTTTGACGAGAATGTTCGAGATTGTATGATGTTGACACCTAAAGAGAGAGAAAAGATAGGATTTGTAAGCGAAACATTTAATGGCAATATGTGCTTTGAGTTAAGAAATTCTATATTCCATAGAGCAGGTAGTGATATTGAAAGCAGAATAAAATGCAATGAGTTTGTTTTGCAGTTAAGTGATGAGCCGTTTGTGAGAGGAATACCATATGATGAGGACTATGATTATGCAAATTTAATTATAGATGAAGATGGAACAGCAAGTGATAAATGTAAAATATATAAGTATTATGTAAGTGCAAATGAAATCATTACAGGTATAGTAAATGCAGCAGAATTATATGTTAAAAATAATGTGGATAAAATCAATAAACTAAATAAAATAAAAATTAATTCTTATGGTGGTGCTGTACCTAAACTTTTCTTTATGAGGTCAATAAATGAATAAGATTGAAAAAATGATAAAAGAGATTATTATAAAAATTCAATGTATAGGTTGGTACTTAATGGAGAGAGTCATGCGATGAATTCGGTTCAAGAATTAACAGAAACTGATAATTTTTGGAATTGTATAGATGAAAATGAAAAGAAGAAAACAGCAATGCAAATTTTGTCGTTAATGTATTTGTTGAATCCGAAGCACATAGAATTGCAGTTGGACGATAAGGCAAAACTTGAAAAAATTAAAACGTGGGTAGAAGAATATAAATGAGGTGATATTACATAATTATATCGCTTTATGTGATAAAGAATCAAAGACGGCAGAAGGTAATTATGATTAATTTTGTTGATAATATTAATTATGAAGAATGGTGTAAGGGGGATATTGGTAAAATATGAAATTTAAAATTTAAAGAGTTTTTGATTTAATTATACGTAACATCTATATTTAAATAAAATAATTAGCGTTAACATACTTAACAAAATGCGAGATTTAAAATTTTTTATTAGGATTGTTTAAGATAAATGGCGCCTTGACATATAGTATCAAATATGATACTATATTTTTATGAATGTCGAAAAGATAATTGAAAAAATGAATAATCAGCCCAACGGTATTAGGCATGAAGAGGCTGCAAAAGTGCTAGAATATTTTGGCTATAGAATGGATAGACAGAAAGGTTCACATATGCAGTTTGTAAATAGTAATGGAGATGTATTTACATTAAAGAAAGAATCCCCGTTGAAAGCAGTATATGTGAAAGAGATTCTAGCAAGAATATCTAAGTAGACAATAAGGAAAAAGTAAAAGAAGAAGAGGAAATGGTGAGTAAGATGAAGAAAGTGAATCCAAAAGAAGTGGAAAAGTATCTAAGCATGCCTTATAGTTTTGTTATTAATCAAGTTAATGACGAAAGTGGAAAATATTTTGTGGCTAGAGTTCTGGAACTTGAAGGATTGATTGGAACAGGCGATACTTACGATGAAGCATATAAGGATGTAAAGGAAGCTATGGAATCTTATATTGAAACAAAAATTGCTAATGGCATAGAGTTACCTTTACCAATGGATTCTACTGACTATAGCGGAAAGTTTGTTGTAAGATTACCAAAGACCTTGCATAAATTATTATCTAAAAGGGCAAAAGAGGAAGGCGTATCATTAAATCAGTATGCCTTGTACAAGTTAGCTTTGTAGTTTATATTAAGAATATAATGTATTAATGAATGATTATTATTTATATAATGGGAGGAAACACTTATGAAATGCCTAGCAATGCTCGAAATTGGAAAGATTGGTTAGATTGACAAAGAAGTTCCAAAATGCGGACCTATGGATGCGATAGTTAAGCCTATCGCGGTTGCACCATGTACTTCTGACGTCCACACAGTGTGGGAAGGTGAATTTATCAAGATACCAAGAGTAGAGTGGGGCGTTGGTATGGGACATAAGCAGATTAATGGTGATCTTATGCCAGGTGGAAGACTCAGAATGGAAAAACTTGCGAAGTTAGTAACTTATGGCAAACTCAATTTATGTAAGTTGATAACTCTTAGATTTGAAGGTTTTGATAAGATAGAGGATGCACTTATGCTTATGAAGGACAAACCAAAGGATCTCATTAAGCCAGTTGTTAGAATAGAAAAGTAATAACTATTCAGGAGTAAAAATGAAAAAGTTTCTTAAAGTGACGATTAGCTGTATACTAGTTTTAATTACAGCATTCACAGTTTTATTTTCTTGCTCGGGTAAAAGCAGTGAGAATTATTTTTCTTACTGGAATGATGACTCAAAAGTTGTAGCAGAACTAAAGTCTTATGTTAAAAGCGCAATAGATAAAAGTAGTAAAGACTTTGTTCCAATCGATGATAGAATTGCAGTATTTGATATGGATGGCACAATATTTTGTGAGACAGATCCAACGTATAATGAATATCTTATGCTTATTGATATAATATTAAATACTTATGATAAGAGTAATGAAGAAGATGTAAAACTTGTGAATGAGATTAATGAAGTATTAAGGACTGGCTATGTGAGTGATGAGTTGGAACTTAAGTTAAGTGAAATAGAGTATAGATATTATCAAAATATGACCATAGAAGAATACATTAGTTACACAAAGACTTATTTAGATAAAGACACAAATGGGTATAAGAATTTAAAAGTGAAAGATGCACTATATAAGCCAATGCTTCAAGTTATTAAATATATACAGGCAAATGATTTTACAGTATATGTGGTTAGCGGTTCCGAGAGAAATTTTGTAAGAGCAGTAGTGTGCGATGGTGCGGGCATTAAGCCAAATAATGTGATAGGAATGGACTTTACCTTAAAATCAACTAAGCAGGGAAATGAGAAGAACTCAGTTCATCAGTTTAAGAGAGATGAGGATGTAGTCATATCGGGACCATCTATAGATGTAAATATAAAAACGCACAAAGTGCTTTCTATTGCAGAGGAAATTGGAAAGATACCCGTATTGGCATTTGGAAATAGCACAGGTGACTTTAGCATGATGGAATATGTACTAAAAAATAACAAATATAAGAGTAAAGGTTTTATGGTCCTCTGCGATGACAATGTGAGAGAAAATGGTAACTTAGAAAAAGCAAGTATGATAAAAAGTGTCTCTGATGAAAATGGATATAACACCATTTCTATGAAGGATGACTGGAAGACAATTTATGGATATGATGTAGAGAAAGTCAGATAAAGTAAAATCAAAAATATAAAAAAATTTTAGGAGGTTAATATGGAATACAAAAAATTTGGAAATACTTATATCGTGAGGCTTGATGTAGGTGATGAAATTATGGCATCACTTAAAAAAATTGTAGAAACGGAAAACATTAAGCTTGCTCAAATTAATGGACTTGGTGGTGCATCTGATTTTACTATAGCAGTTAGAAATCCTGATACAAAGTCATATGACCCAATGGACTATAAAGGAAGATATGAGGTGGCAAATATTCACGGAAATGTCACTACACTGGATGGCAAACCTTATCTTCATGTGCATATAGGTTGTGGAAATGAGAAGGGTGAGTATCGCGGAGGACATCTTTTAAGATGTGTGATAGGCGCGACTGCAGAAATATTTATTACTACGTATGAAGGAATTGTGGATAGACAGGTTGAAGATAAGACGGGATTAAACGTATTTAAGTTTTAAGTAATAAATTATTGTTTATGTTTGACTTATTAGAATATGTAAAAAAGAATTTAATATCTTTTGAGAAGAAACCATTGAATGAAGTAGATGCAATGGTTTTTTCTTGGCTTACATATTATAGATTGCCAAAGCAAATGTACAAGAAAAATTCTTTTGATAATATTTGTCTTAAAGAGTTTTATAATGCAAAATACTTGGATAATTTGTTATTTGACGTATTTGATAAGGAAAAGTCAAGGTTGTTATTGTCATATATAGCGGCTAGTCCAAGGTTTAGAAATGTAGAGATGTTTTACTATGTAGATAAAGCTAATAGAAAAACTGAAAAGCAATTTGCCGCAATGACATTTAAAATTAGTAAGTATTCATATGTGGTGGCATATAGAGGCACCGACCACACATTTGTAGGTTGGAAAGAAGATTTAAACATGTCTTTCTTAAAGAATGTTCCATCGCAGATTGAAGCGATAAAGTATTTAGAGAAAATAATTTCAAAAAGTAAAGGAAATATATATATTACCGGACATTCAAAAGGTGGAAATCTTGCTATATATGCCGGCTATTTTTTGGGTAGGAAGCACTTAAGCAGGATTAAAAAAATTTATAATTTTGATGGACCAAATTTAAATGGAGAGCTTAGTGATGTAGTTGAGCATGATACTATTGATAAAAAAATCATCAAGCTAGTGCCGCAAAGCTCTGTCGTGGGGATGTGTTTTGACAAAACCAATGACTATAAAATAGTTAGAAGCAATGCGATAGGCGTTTTGCAGCATAGCCCATTTAGTTGGGAAGTGAATAAGGACAAGTTTAAAATACTTAAAGATACTGCATTCGACTCAAAAATATTTAAAAAGAGCATAAATACTTTGATAGATAATCTGAGTCAAGATGAGTTAAAACTCTTTGCCGATACAATTTATTCTATTATAGAGGAAACGAATACAAGTACTGTTGAAGAGTTGATGACTAACTTAGGCAAAAATGCAAAGATTATTTTTGATTCGTTTAAAGGTATGGATGATGAGCAAAAGAAATTGATGTCGAAAGTATCTGATATGTTTATCAAAGAATCGTTTAAAAATATTTTGAGAATCTAGAGGCATATATGGAAAATAATTTAGAATTAAAACACATTGATTTATCTACATGGACTTGCTTTAGTGATAGAGTAAATTCTAAAAGCTATGTAAGTGTCGATAAGAAGTGGATGGTTAAGTTTGACGCGGAAGCATCTTTAAATGATGAAATGGTGATGTATAGAGAGCAAGAAGTTGCAAGGAAGGCACTTCTTATAGGTGTAAAGACCCCAAAAGTGGGAGATATAGTGGTTGATGAAGAGGGTAGAAAAGGGCTTATGTTTGAATACATAGAGGGAAAGAAGTCTATCTCGAGATTATTTAGCGAGGATTTGAATAATATTGATAAGTATATGAAAAGATTTGCTGAGGCTGCTAAGGAGCTGCATAGTACAGTATGTGATGCTGAAAAATTCGATTCAATGCACGAAAGAGTTGTGACGCAAATTACTACAAGAAATATACTTTTTGAAAGTCAGAAAATAAAAGCACTCAAATTTTTGGAGACTATAGAACAACAAAAGTTTTGTGTTCATGGTGATTTTCAAACTGGTAATCTTATTGTGGCAGGTGACAAGAATTATTGGATTGATGTAAATTTTATGGGCTATGGAAATCCAGAATTTGATATAGGCATGCTTTATACTTTTTGCCATATTTTTCCAAAGCAGTATACTGATACTGTTTTTCACTGCGATAGGAAATACCTACCGAATATCTGGAATGGTTTTATAAGACATTACTATGAAACTGAAAATGAAAAAGTTATTGCAGAGAAAACTGAGAGGGCAAGAAAGGTGTCTTCAATTTGTCTATATACTAATATGCAATTTATAAAGTTTGATGAGAGCAAAGCACCAGTGATGAGAAAGCTCATTGATGATGCGCTGTAACAAATGTTCTGAGTTATTTGTATTGAGGTATTATGTTTAATGTAAAAGAGAAAAAAGTAGAATTAATTGAGTTGTTTTATGACTTGATTTATGTATATGCCATAAGTAGACTTTCACTTCTTATAGAAGGTGATGGTCAAGGTGAATTTTTGCCAAGCTTTATCATATATGTAATTTACTGTCTAGTCATACTTCAAAGTTGGTTATATTTGACGAATTATGTAAATAGATATGGTAAATGGCGATGGTATGAAATAGTGCTAACTGCAATCAATATGATAGCAGCACTCTACATGTCGAATACAATTGGTAATAACACAGTGTCTCCTGTTGCATTTAATTTATCGATGAGTATAATGCTTCTGTGCGTGCTTTTAATGTATGTAATTGAATATTTAAAAAAAGAAGAAAACTTAGGTGCAGCTAAAAATTCAATTGCAATATTGATAGTAATAGAAATATTATATTTTTTGGCATTTATTTTATCTCATTATCCTATCGGACCATTACCAATATATGTTGATTTTATGGCAGTAATTCTTGGAGCATTTTTGCCATTCCTATTGAAGGGTAACTTTGACCCTCAAATCATTAGTTTTCCACATCTTGTAGAAAGGTTAGAACTTTTAACTATTGTCACGTTTGGTGATTCAATTGTGGCGATAAGTCAATTCTTTGATGTAAGAACATTTAGTTTATTGCCGAGCGCCTTATTTGTAATTATACTGCTTATGTTTACTTGCTATGTCACACAAATTCATTATTTGGTAGAGCATAAGCAGGTAGACAGAGCCTTAAGAATGATGTTTAGTCATTATTTTGTAGTAATAGCTTTAAATATGCTTACGATATCAATAAAGTTCTTAATAGTAAATAATTCTAACCATGTATTTATTGCACTTCATTCTGCATTTGCAATTGCTATGTTTTATATAGCTATTTATGTAAATAGTATATACTATAAAAAAGAATATACATTTACAAAATCTGACTGGGCTTTGTTTGTAGCATCAGTTGTGTTAGGGGTAATAGTTTTAATGATTTTTATTGAACCAATATGGGGGCTCGTAGCAGGCTGCCTTGTGATGATACTGCCGAATATGGTGATGTTAATAAGAAAACTGTAGGGGTGAAGTTAATAATGTAGGGGCGAAGCTTTGCGAGCCCAAGGAGGTGCATATTATGAATAAATACATAGCCTACTGTGGGTTAAATTGCGAAACTTGTGACGCTCGCATCGCCACAATAAACAATGACAATGAACTTAGAACTAAAGTCGCAGCAGAGTGGTCAGAACTTAACAAAGTCACAATCACACCAGAGATGATAAATTGCACTGGCTGTAGGATAGAAGGTGCAAAAACTCCATTTTGCGAGTCTCTATGTCCTATAAGGAAGTGTGCTAAAAAGAAGAATTATGAGACTTGTGGGAAATGCAAAGAATTGATGAGATGCGAGAAGATTAAGATGATTATAGACAATAATGAGGGGGCGCTTAAAAATCTAAAATCAATTCGCTAAACATATAAATTTGGCGATATTGATTTGTTATAAAACAACAGAGTTGTTGTTATATCAACAAAGTTATTGAAATTTAAATCTAGTAAATTAATAGTTGATATATAAGAAAGATTAGTAGTTTGGTATTTGCGAACAACTTAAAAATAAGTATGTATGGTTATTAAGGTTTTCTTAATGGCTGTAAACAAAAGCATTTTGGTCAGTAATTCGAAAAAAATTAAATAACTGGTATTTGTAAAGAGTAACGTGCAAATTTTGCCTAGTGGAGAAAATATGAATAGTTGATGGCTAAAATTTGTTATGTCAAGATTTATCTAATTTAGTTTTTCATTCAAGGTTAACCGAATTTATGGTATAATACTTAGGTAGTTAATGAGAAACAGTGTGTTGCAATAAAAGGAGTCATCATGAGTAAGATTATTGAAAAAGAAAGAATTAATTTAGAAGAACATTATATAGAATAGAAAAGGTAGTATTATGGCAAAAATTGATGAAAAGGTGCTGTGGGGTGCAGCAGAGAAACTTAGAGATAAGTGTGACCCTGCAGATTATAAGAATGTAGTTCTTGGGCTTGTATTTTTGAAATATGTGAGTGACAAGTTTGAGTTAAAGTATAATGAACTTAAAAAAGATGGAAATGAAGAAGACGATGACTATTATATCGCTGACCATGTATTTATAGTACCTAAAGAGGCGAGATGGAGTTATATATCAAAATTTTCTAAAGATTCATCACTAGGCGAAAAGATTGATACTGCATTTGAAAAGTTAGAAAAGCAAAATGATCAATTGAAAGATATTTTACCAAAGACATATAGTAAAAGTGATTTAGATAAAATCGCACTCGGTGAGCTTGTAGATTTCTTTACCAATAATCTTAATATGCAGGATGCAGACGGAGACTTCTTTGGTCAAGTGTATGAGTATTATATAGGTGCATTTGCAAAATATATACCAAGTAAGGGCGGTGAGTTTTTTACGCCAAAAGGCATAGTTGAACTAATGGTAGATATACTTGAACCAAGTAAGGGAAGAGTTTTTGACCCTTGTTGCGGTTCAGGTGGTATGTTTGTGCAGTGTGCTAAGTTTGTAAAAGCACATCAAGGTGTTGTAGATGATATATCTATATATGGACAAGAGAGTAATCCGGGAACATGGAAGATGGCAAAAATGAATCTTGCTATTCGTGGTATCTCTGGAAATCTTGGAACTAAAAATGGAGATAGTTTTACTGATGACCAACATAAAAGTTTGAGAGCTGATTATATACTTGCGAATCCTCCATACAATTTAAAAGAGTATTGGAAAGAGACTTTGGAAGGCGATGGTCGTTGGCTTTTTGGAACACCTGATAAGAAAAATGCCAACTATGCTTGGTTATCTATAATGTATGCAAAACTTGCACCTACAGGAAAAGCAGCAATACTCATGCCGAATGGTGCCACAACTTCAAATACAAATGATGATAAAAAACTTAGAACAAAAATGATAGAAGAGGGAAAAGTTGATGCTATTATAGATTTACCAGATAAAATGTTTTCAAATACCGGTATAAGTGTGCAGTGCTGGGTGCTTGATAGAGGAAAGACTGATACTGATGTGTTATTTTTAAATGCAACTGGAATGGGAACTATGGTGACTCGTAAAATAAGAGAGTTTACTGAAGAAGACATAGAGAAAATAGCATCTACATATCATGCTTATAAGAAAGATAAAGATTATAAGGATATTGCAGGATTTTGCTATAAGGCAAAAATTGATGAGATAAAAGAAAAAGATTATAGTTTAAATCCTGGAAGATATGTAGGAGTTGATGAGTCTGATAAATTAAGTCCTGAAGAACTAAAAGCAGAACTTAAGAAGGATGCGGAAGAACTTATGAAGCTTATTGAAGAGGGGAAAGAATTGGAAGAGAAGGTTGTAAATGTATTAAAGGAAGAGTTAAAATGATATTCGCATATGTTAATGAAAAAAAAGTACATATTGATGATGTTGAAAAAGGTACGATGGGCATCGATATATTGACTAGACTTAAAGTAAAAGCTTGTAAGGGACATTATAGACAATATTGGAAATATGTTGATGGGAAACCGAATTTACCAAGAGGTTATGAAAATGAAACAGAATGGCACAATGCTTGGAAAAGATGTATCCAAGATGAATATGTAGAAGTGATCTGTGGAGAACATAATGAGCATCGAGCTGCAATAAAAACTGAAAAATGTGTAATTGAACCAATTTTAGGTGCAGCAGACTATGATGTAATAAAAGAAAGAATAGATTTTTATAATAAATTGACTAAGAAGAGAGTCATTTTTATAGTAAATGCATATAAGAGTGTTGCAAAAAATAGAATTGATTTTAAGAGAAAAAATGCAGATAAAAAATATTTAATTGTAAATTGGAAATATAAGCGAGAATGGGCTTGTGATGTATCAGGATATAATAATACAAATGTGTTTTTAGATATATCTAAAGATAAGGACTTACTTCTAAGAATATGGAAACATGATGGTTTGCTATATGGTGATATGACTACAAAAACCAAATTCTATAATATATATTTGAAAAAATACTGTAAAAGAGAAGGCTCACTTTTGGAGTTTTTAAATGGTTTTAAAAATCTTGATTACAATGATTACATGTAGAAATGAATTAATGCAATTTTAATAAGGAGTTTTATGGAAATAACATTAATATTAGGGAATGGGTTTGATAAGAATTTAGGATTAGAAACATCATATAAAGAGTTTTATGAAAAGTACAAGAAAAAGGATACTAATATTGAGATTGTGAAAAAAATGAAAAACTCAATTGGACGTTTTTTAGATGGTGTAAAAAAAGGAGAGGATATTATCAATTGGGGAGATGCAGAGTTGGCATTTGGACAGTTTTCAAAGCATTGTCAGACATATGAAGAATATCGAGATTGTTATATGGATTTACAAGACAGTTTTGCAGAGTATTTGGTAAAAGAAGAAAAAAGATTTGATATTAACAAAATTGATGAAAAGATAATTCTTAATTGTATTAATGATATTGTAAAATATATTAATAAATCTGATAACGGGAGCACATTAAACATAATTACTTTGAATTATACAAGTGCAATTTATGAAATATTTTATAAAGTTAAAGATATACTAAAGGATCCCAAATATAATATACAGATTAAAGATTGTTTATATTTGCACGGAAGTTTGGGTGGTGAACCAACATTTGGTGTAGGTAGCATTAATCAAATTAGAAATGAAAATATAAGAAAAAGCTTTCCGACAGCATTTGAATCGCAGATTATAAAAGATAGGCATGATACATTAACTGGAAGGAATTATTATGCACGATTAATGGCAGTATTGAGTAGGAGCCAAGCAGTTTATTGTTATGGGTGGTCGTTTGGTGATACAGATTTAGCATTAATAAGTAGATTAGCTAAAAGAACTGCAGCTGGAATGAAACTATATGTTTATAAACATGGATTTGAAATTAAAAGTAATATAAGAAAATCATTTGAGGAGAGACTTTTTAATGACAAGAATAGAGATGATATACGCAATAAACTGTTGGCTTATGGAGGGCTTAATAATAGTGAGTATGCTGTAGCAGCAACTAATGTTGTTTCAATTTGTATCAATCATTTTGAAAAAATAAAAAATGCTGTGGCATAGAGTCAACTATGTGCTGTTGGGTGGGTATATTTGGAATTTCAATATCATAATTTAGCAATACATTTATATCACCCCTTGGCATTTTAGTGCCTTTGCTATTTTTTACATATAGATTAATAAACTTGTCTGAACATATAATATAAAATAGATATTTATTAAGCAAGATTTTCTCATTACTTGGTATCATAGATATAATGTCATTTGAGCACCCACCAAAAAAATTACAATATAGAACTTTTTTGAAATAAGGTCTTATGTTTGACAACAATATATTGTTAGGATAAATCTTAGTGCATTTTCCAGCGGGTACATTGGAAGATTTGGTATATCCACCAAAATTTGGTAATAAATTTTCTGTAGATATATAATTATCATTACTTAAGTCACTACAGTTAATCTTATCTTTATTGATTGTTACTATTTCTTTTAATAACATAAAACCTCCAAGGAGTTAATAATGATATACAAAAAATTAAGTGAAATTTCAATTAACAATAAAGGATATTATGGTATAGGTGCATCCTCTTGCGAAAAAAAAGATGATTTGCCACAATATTTGAGAATAACTGATATTTCAGATGATGGAAGGATGCCATCTATTTTGCCTACATGCATTGATAAAAATGAGTATAGTGACTATGGCAATTATATTTTAAACAAAGGTGATTTATTACTTGCAAGAACAGGGAATAGTACAGGCAGGAATCACTTATACAAAAAAGATGATAAAAATACTGTATTTGCTGGTTTTCTTATAAAATTTTCACTAAATGATAAGCTAATTAATCCTTATTATGTAGGATATTATTGCCAAAGCAAAAACTATTATAATCAAATAGATGCAATGATAACTGGTAGCACAAGACCTAATATAAATGCTGAGCAATATGGTGATTTGCTGATACCGATTTGTGATTCAACCACCCAACAGCACATAGTTGACTCTATCGGAAGTGTAGATGATGCGATTGAGAAGAATGAGGAAACTATTGCGAAAATAAAGGTATATGGAAAAAAATTGTTTAATACTATTGATACTAGTCAATGCATAGATGCCAGTTCCTTTATAAGTTTTGAAAAAGGAATCGAAATAGGATCTTCAAATTACTATGACAGGGAAATTGAAAATTCAATCCCATATATAAGAGTTGGTAATTTACTTAATAATAATTATGATACATATTGTATAGATAATGACTATAGAAAATGTGACTATGATGACATTTTAATAGCATTTGATGGGGCACCAGGTCGTAATTCTATAGGTCTTTGCGGAGTGTATTCTTCTGGAATATATAAAGTTATATGTGATAGTAAACTAAAAGGATTTGTATACTTTTACATTAATTCAAATTTATGCCAAGATATTATAAAGCAAAATAGCCAAGGCACTACTATACTACACGCTAGTAAATCAATAAAACTGCTTAAAATGCCAAGTGTTGATAATGTAATACTAAATAATCAACTGAATGATTTATACAAAGTTCTAATTAACTTATATAAAAAACAAATCTCATTAAAAAAGATAAAGCAATTATTGTTAAATAAATACTTTGATTAGCAAGGGCTCGTAAAACTCGCCCATACAATATAAACATAGTAAAATACTTACAAAAATATTGGAGGTATTTACTATGTTTTTTAATTTTAAAGAAAACTTAACAAGGGAGAACTTAAGTCAGAATACTATCGACAATTACATTTTTAGTTGTAAGCAGTTTATTGAAAAATACAAAACTATCAATAAAAAGAATTTACTGGCTTATAAAGGCTTTTTATTAGAAAATTATAAGCCGAAAACAATCAATCTTAGAATACTCGGAATTAATAGATATTTAGATTTTATTGGCAAATCAGATCTTAGACTTAAAGATGTAAAGATTCAACAAAAGACATTTTTAGAAAATGTAATAAGCAATGCAGACTATGAATATTTTAAGCAATGCTTACAAAATGATAAAAATTATATGTGGTATTTTGTTATAAGATGCCTCGCTGCTACTGGAGCAAGAGTAAGTGAACTAATACAATTTAAAGTCGAACATATAAAAGTAGGCTATATAGATTTATATTCAAAGGGTGGAAAAATCAGAAGAATTTATATTGCTGACAAACTAAAGGAAGACTGCATTAATTGGCTAAATTCTATTAATAAACAAAGTGGCTTTATATTTTGTAATAAAAATAATATTCGCATAACTACACGAGGTATAGCACACCAGTTAAAAGCATTAGCAAAAAGGTATGGAATAAATGAATCGGTTGTATATCCACATTCATTTAGACATTTATTTGCTAAAAACTTTTTAGAAAAATATAATGACATCGCATTACTTGCCGATTTGCTTGGGCATGATTCTATAGAAACAACAAGAATATATTTAAGGAAAACCAGTGAAGAGCAGCAAAATATAGTTAATAGTATAGTAAAGTGGTAAATTTACTAATATTTTGTAAAAAAATCAAAAAAAGCCATAAATTTACTAAAATAGTTGAAAAAAACATAACTATTTGTTATAATTAATAACAAATAGTTATGTGGAAATACTGCTTTCAGTTAAAAAATGCTGTTAGCAATGCAGATATTATTGTTAATGTTTTTGTGAGGTATTTATATGGTAAATGTGAATGTTCGGATGAGCGAAATTGATAAAGATTTGCTTACTAATTTTTGTAACAATGTTGGCATGAGTATATCAACACTTTTTAATGTATTTGCTAAAAAGGTTATCAATGAAAATAGAATACCATTTAGCATTGAGTATGAAGACCCTTTATATAGTGAGTCAAACATGAAATTTTTAATGAGAGGAATTAAACAGTTAAGTGAAGGTAAAGGTGTTGAGCATGAGCTCATAGAAGATTAGTATGAAAAAGATATGGTGCGATGATGCTTGGGATGATTATTTATGGTGGCAGGAAAATGATAAAATTGCTTTTAAGCAAATAAATAAATTAGTAAAAGATATCGATAGAAATAAAAATATAGGGCTTGGCCATCCAGAACCTTTAAAAGGCGAACTATCGGGATTCTATAGTAGGCAAATTAATAAAAAAGATAGACTCATTTATAAAATAATAAATAATACTATTGAAATATTGTCATGCAAAGGCCATTATAATGATAAATAAAAAGTAGCAAAATTAATTGCTACTTTTTGATTTAATCAAAATATTTACTTAATAGATTCTTCTTAATTGATTTTAAAATATAGTTCTTTTCTTGCAATCTATTTATTGTTTCAATGAAGTTATCAATATCTTTTCCAAAACTACGTGCTTCGTCTTTTGTGATATTAGGGACTTTTATTGAATATAGTATATCATTATTAATACCCATCATTGTGGCACCTGTAGAAGATGCATCTTTTTGATTATTAAAATTATCACTTAGTATTAATAAATATAAATAATTAATAATATATTCGTCTGCTTCAAGCCCCATAAAACCAGTTGAGAAAACATAGTTATTAAGTACTCGTTTTGATGAATTTTTTACTATGATATATTTGGGGCTATCTTTCAACTTTGCAAACCATATAGTATTTGGCATTGGCTGCATATTGGCTCTTGAAGGTCTATCATCATAAGTTATATTATAACTCGTATCAATAATACTTTTGTTTGAAACAGATGAAGTATCAATGTAAATCTTATTTCCATCAAATTCTTCAATACCCGATTTGACAATTCTGAAATAGTCTAAGCCACCTAAGCTTACTGTTTCTCTATTATTTATTAATTCATTGAACTTGTTACTGAGAAAACAGTATATTTTTTCAATTATTTCCTCATTTTTCTCAATCGCATCATCTACACTTCCGATAGAGTCAACTAAATGAAATAGCCGTTTTCAAATATGTGGCTTTGCCCTAAAATTGAAATTTTGAAGTGCGCAATTGATATGTTGAAAAAAAACAGCATTTATAGTATAATTTCAAAAAGTGGACAATGTCCAAAATTTGAAAACGGGGCAAAGTTATGATTTTTGATCGAAGATATTATATCGATAGACTTATTAGCAAAAGAAAGAACGGAATGGTAAAGATAATCACTGGTCTAAGAAGAGCAGGGAAATCGTTCTTATTGTTTGATTTATATAAAAAATATTTACTAAAAAATGGATATGACGAAGCTCATATTATTACAATAAATTTTGATGATTTAGAAAACATTGAAAATAGAAAAGTCAAAAATGCATATAATTTGATTAAAAGTAAACTTGTTGATAAAAAAGAATATGTTATTCTTTTAGATGAAATCCAATTTGTTGATGATTTTGTTCCAATGTTAAATTCGTTATTGCATATAAATAATGTTGATTGCTATGTAACAGGAAGCAACTCAAAATTTTTATCAAAAGATGTGGTGACAGAATTTAGGGGAAGAGGAGATGAAATACATTTATTTCCACTAACATTCAAAGAGTTATTACCATTATATGATAATGATAGATATAAGTGCTTTGAAGATTATCTATTGTATGGTGGTTTGCCTATGGTATATGTAAAAAACAGTGAACTTGATAGAACAGAATATTTAAAAAACATTTTTAGTGAAACGTACATTATTGATATACTTGAAAGATATAATATAAAAAAAAGTGAGGAACTTGATAACTTGTTGAGTATAATATCGTCATCTATAGGTTCGTTTACTAGCATTCAAAATATTGTTAATACATTTAAAACAAAATATAATGCAAAAATTAGTATTCCGACAATAAAAAATTATTTAGAGATTTTAAAGGATATTTTTTTGGTGAGAGAAGTTGAAAAATATGATATAAAAGGTAGAAAGTATATTGGAGCAGAAAAAAAATATTACTATGAAGACATTGGTTTAAGAAATGCAAGAATTGGATTTAGGCAAGTAGATAAATCTCATATAATGGAAAACATTATATTTAACGAACTTATTAAGAGAAGGTATGAAGTAGATGTTGGTATAATAAAAAAGAAGGAAATTATAAACAACATGAGGAAGAATAGACAATATGAAGTTGATTTTATAGTGGAGCAAGGTCATACAAAGTATTATGTACAATCTGCATATGAAATGAATACTGAAAAAAAACGAGAACAAGAATATAGATCACTCAAATATGTTGCTGACTCATTTAAAAAGATAGTGATACGCTATGATAATTATGGCATAAGTTTGGATGAAAATGGAATATTGAACATAGGTCTTTTTGATTTTTTGTTAAATGAAGATTGCTTTAGTTATGAATAGAGGTAAATATTTATGAAATACGAATCTTTAGTAGAAGAAACAATAATTAGTTATGTGAAGCGCCTTGATTATGAACTGGTCGATGGTGAAGATATGTGGCTACAAAATAGACAACTAGATGAGTTCATAAATGAAGAACTTTTATTAGATTGTTTGTCAAGAATTAATAAAACCAATGATACTGAAATATTAGATGAAGTTCTTAGAAAAATAAAAAACATTGATAACCCATCTTTATTTGAAAAGAATAAACAATTTCATAAATATTTGATTGAAGGAATAACTATTGATTCAAAAAAATATAAAATTAATCCGACTATTAAACTGATTGACTTTGATAATCCAAAAAACAATGTATTTCAAGTTGTGCATCAAGTGCATTATAAAGAAGGAAGTCTTTCTCAAGTTAGAATTCCTGATGTAGTAATTTATATTAACGGCATTCCAATGGTTGTGATGGAGTTAAAATCATTTGATGTAGATAATGAAGGTGCCACACTTGATAATGCATTTGCACAACTTGGTGGAGCAAGCGAGAATGATGGATATAGAAAAGACATACCTACATTATTTATATATAATGCAATGCTTGTAATATCTGATGGAGTTACCACAAAATATGGCACACTTACTTCTAAAATAAATAGATACAATGAATGGAAAAGCACACATGGCGAGAAAGGATATGATGATAACTTCGCATTTAAACTTGAATGTAATATAATTGGTTTCTTTGAGCACAAAACATTTTTAGATATATTGCAGAATAATTTATTTTTTATAAGTGATAAGAATGATAAACCAGTAAAAATATTGACCCAGTATCATCAATATTTTGGTGTTATAAAAGCTGAAGAAAGTATAGTGAATAATAAAAAGCCAAAAGGCAGTGGAAAGGCTGGTATATTTTGGCATACTCAAGGTAGTGGCAAATCATTTTCAATGGTTATGCTTACACAAAGGCTATTAAAAAACGAGAAGCTGAATGTTCCTACAATAGTTGTCCTAACAGATAGAATAGATCTTGACGATCAATTATATAAAACCTTTTTGAGTGCAAAAGAATTTCTTAGATGCGAACCAACTATTGTAGAAAGTAGAGAGGATTTATTAAATAAACTACCATCTTTTAAACAGGGAGGAGTATTATTTACAACAATTGGCAAGTTTGATAAAGAGAATCTTCCTAAAAATGAAAGAGATAATATAATTGTATTAACTGACGAAGCTCATAGAAGTCATTATGGCTTATATGAAAAAGTATCTTACGAAAAAAATGATAAGACAAATGAGTATGAAGCGGTTTTTAAATATGGTATAGAAAAATATATAAGAGAAGCTTTACCAAATGCGACATTTTTAGGATTTACTGGAACACCAGTTTCAAACAAAGATAAACAGACATCTGATGTATATGGAGATGTCATAGACATTTATGATATGACACAGAGTATAATTGATGGGTCTACAGTAAAATTATACTATGAAGCAAGGCTTGCAAAAATATGGGCAAATGATAAAGTGCTTGACCAAATTGACGAATATTATAAAGATATAGAGGAAAATGAAAAAGCAAGCAAAGAGGCGGTTGATAAGTCAAAAGCGGAGATGTCTAAGATTAAAGTAATATTAGAAGATGATAGTTTAATAGATTTGCTTGCACATGATATACTTGCTCATTATGAAGAAAGAAAGAATATACTTAATGGCAAAGCGATGATAGTGTGTCAGACAAGAGTTGCGGCTGTAAAATTATTCAAAAGAATTATTGAATTGAAAAATGAATATAAAGATAAAATAATTCTTGTTGTGACAGAATCAAATAAAGATACAGAAGAAATGAGAGAATTGTTTGGTGATAGTAAACATAGAAAAGAATTAGGAGAAGAGTTTAAAAAGGATAATTCTAAATATAAAATTGCTATAGTTGTAGATATGTGGCTCACAGGTTTTGATGTACCTGACCTTGACACAATGTATTTTATAAAAAAACTAAAATCATATAATTTGATGCAAGCAATAGCAAGAGTTAATAGAGTTTATCCAGGGAAAAGCAGTGGACTTATTGTTGATTATATTGGACTCAATAAAGCACTTGATGCTGCATTATCTGAATATACTGATAGAGATAGAAGAGAAAATTGCCAGGATATTAAAAAAGAAATATATAATATCTTAAGAGAGAAACTTAGTATCTTAAATGAATGGTTTATAAAGATAGATAAGGATAAGTTTGATTCTTGCGAATCGGCTGAAAGATTTAAAGCAATACAAGAAGGTGTAGAATTTATATTATCTGATAAAAATCGTGAAGAAGTATTTTTAAAAGACTTATCTATAAATATTAAGCAGGCATTTGCCGCTTGCGGAGGTATGGCAACTGAAGAAGAAAAGAATGATACAATTTATTATTTAGCTATTAGAAGTTATATATTAAAATTACGAATGGGTGCAGCCCCAGTTTCTATACAAGAAATGAATGAGCATGTGAAGGAATTGTTAGCTGATGCAATACAAGGAGACGAAGTAAAACTTCTAGGCAAAAATGATGAGAGCATAAATGTCATTGAATTATTAACAAAAGAAAAAATGGATGCACTGAGAAAAAGTAATCCACCTCATGTATTTATAGAAATTGTAAAAAAATTACTTGAAAGAGCAATAACTGAAAGCAGGAAAAATAATTATTTTAAATCTCAAGAGTATAGTAAGAGACTTAGAAAAATCTTAGAAAAATATAATGATAGAGATGCTGAATTTACAGCGGATGTAACTATTGCAGGGTTGGTTGATTTTGCAAGCGAATTGGTTTCAGATGAAAAGAAGGCAAATGAGCTTGGTATAACAGGCAGAGAAAGAGCATTTTATGATGCATTGGTTAGAGATAAAAGTGCAAAGGAACTTATGAGTGATGAGACTTTAAAACTAATTGCACTTGAATTAAAAGATATAGTAGAAGAATATGCTAAGACAGATTGGAGCTTAAAAATTGCAACTCAAGCAAATATGAGAATAAAAATAAAAGAATGTCTTAAAAAATATGGATATCCACCAGAATATAGAGATGCTGCAATTGGTGATGTAATTGAGCAGGCGCGATATATGATGATATAATAAAAAACCAGCGATTAACACGCTGGTTTTTATTTGGGTTCGCCCCTACATTATTTCTTCTTAGCCTTTTTTACGGCTTTTTTTATTGCTTTCTTTGCTTTTGCTTTAGCCTTTGCTGCACTTGCTTTAGCTTTTTTAACAGTTTTTTTAGCAACGACTTTAGCTTTCTTAACTGCTTTCTTTGCACTAGCCTTGGCTTTTTTAGTAACTTTCTTAGCCTTTTTCTCAGCTTTTGCTACAGCCTTCTTAACTTTTCCTTTTACAGTGTTATCTTCTGCGATAGCAGCTTGAGCAGCAGCGAGTCTTGCTATAGGAACTCTGAAAGGTGAGCAAGATACATAGTCAAGACCAATCTTATGGCAGAACTCTACAGATGATGGGTCACCGCCGTGCTCGCCACAGATACCAAGGTGTAAATCTTTATTAGTTGATTTACCTTTCTCAACAGCCATCTTCATAAGAGCACCAACACCAACTTGGTCGAGTTTTGCAAATGGGTCATTTTCAAAAATCTTTTTGTCATAATATGCATCAAGGAACTTACCTGCATCATCACGAGAGAATCCAAATGTCATTTGAGTTAAGTCATTTGTTCCGAAACTGAAGAATGCAGCCTCTTTTGCGATTTCATCGGCTGTAAGAGCAGCACGAGGAATTTCTATCATAGTTCCCACTTTATATTTGAGATTTGAATTAGCCTTCTTTATTAATTCATCAGCAGTCTCTACAACTATGTTCTTAACATATTTAAGTTCCTTAATTTCTCCAACAAGTGGAATCATTATTTCAGGAACGATTTTCCAATTTGGATGTTTCTTAGCTACATTGATAGCTGCCTTTATAACTGCACGAGTTTGCATAGCTGCGATTTCTGGATAAGTAACTGCAAGACGGCAACCTCTATGTCCCATCATTGGGTTAAACTCTTTAAGTCCATCAATGATTGCTTCAATTTGTTCTACACTCTTTCCAGTGGTTCTTGCAAGTTTTTCGATGTCAGCTTTCTCCTTTGGTACGAACTCATGAAGAGGTGGGTCAAGGAACCTTATATTAACTGGATAACCTTCAAGTGCCTCGTAGAGTGCTTCAAAGTCATCTTGTTGCATTGGCTCAATCTTTGCGAGAGCTTTTTCTCTTCCTTCAACAGTATCAGCACAAATCATTTCTCTAAATGCATCAATTCTATTTCCTTCAAAGAACATATGCTCAGTTCTGCAAAGACCGATACCTTCAGCGCCGAGTTCTCTTGCCTTTTTAGCATCTCTTGGTGTGTCAGCATTTGTACGAACAGTGAGTCTACGATATTTGTCAGCCCACTTCATTATCTTTCCGAATTCGCCTGCGATAGAAGCATCTTGAGTAGGGAGCTTTCCATCATAAATGCATCCGTTAGAACCATCTATAGAAAGTAAATCACCTTCGTGGAAAGTTTTACCACCAAGTGTGAATTCTTTCTTTGCCTCATTCATAACTATATCAGAACATCCTGATACACAACATTTACCCATACCACGAGCAACAACAGCAGCGTGAGAAGTCATACCACCACGAACTGTGAGTATACCTTGAGCAGCCTTCATACCTTCTATATCTTCAGGACTTGTCTCAAGACGAACGAGTACTACTTTCTTTCCTTTATTAGCCCACTCTTTAGCATCTTCGGCAGTAAATACGATTTGACCAGCAGCAGCTCCTGGACTAGCAGCGAGTGCCTTTCCGATTGGAGGATTTTTCTTTACTGCATCAGAATCAAATGTAGGGTGGAGAAGAGTGTCAAGGTTTCTTGGGTCTATCATTGCTACAGCTTCTTTCTCAGTTCTCATGCCCTCTGATACTAAGTCACATGCAATCTTAAGTGCTGCTTTTGCAGTTCTCTTTCCATTACGAGTTTGGAGCATATAGAGTTTCTTATCTTCAATAGTAAACTCCATATCTTGCATATCTCTATAATTCTTTTCGAGAATACTACATATCTTTGTAAATTGATTATAAACTTCTGGCATTATTTTTTGTAACTCAGCTATAGGTTGTGGAGTTCTAATTCCTGCTACGACGTCTTCACCTTGAGCATTTAATAAAAACTCACCCATAAGTTTCTTTTCACCAGTTGCTGGGTTTCTTGTAAATGCAACACCTGTTCCTGAAGTGTTTCCCATGTTACCAAATGCCATCATCTGTACATTTACAGCAGTTCCCCAGCTATAAGGGATGTCGTTGTCTCTACGATAGACATTTGCTCTTGGGTTATCCCATGAACGGAATACGGCTTTTATAGCTTCCATTAATTGGATATTTGGATCATCAGGAAAATCTTTTCCGATAGCTTTTTTATATTCTGATTTAAATTCTTTTGCAAGTTCTTTTAAATCGTCAGCAGTTAAGTCAACATCTTGCTTAACACCTTTTTTATTTTTCATCTTGTCAATTAATTCTTCAAAATGTTTCTTTCCAACTTCCATAACAACATCAGAGAACATTTGAATAAATCTTCTATAACAATCCCAAGCCCATCTTGGATTGCCAGATTTTTTTGCTAGTGTCTCAGTAACAGTTTCATTTAATCCAAGATTTAAAATAGTATCCATCATACCTGGCATAGATGCTCTTGCACCAGATCTAACTGAAACTAAAAGCGGATTAGTCTTGTCTCCGAATTTTTTTCCTGCGAGTTTTTCTAGGTCTTTAACATTTTGCATTATTTGACTCATGATTTCTTTGTTGATAGTTTTCTTGTCTTCATAATATTGAGTACAAGCTTCTGTAGTGATGGTGAAACCATGTGGCACTGGAAGTCCAAGTCTTGACATCTCAGCGAGGTTTGCACCTTTGCCACCCAAGAGATTTCTCATAGTGGCATTTCCTTCTTTAAATTTGTAAACCCATTTTCTAGCCATATTCCCTCCTAATTTTTATTGACAATGTAATTTTTTGTGATTATTAAATTGTTTTTTTAAATCGTTATGTGACAATGACAAAGGATTAAATTGAAGTAATTAATATGTCCATAACTAATTAATTATAGCACTTGTTCAGTTAAAAAAGAATAGTGAATTTTGTATAGTTATACTTAATATGCCTTATATTACATACTGATTTTGCCAAATGCCTGTAGTATTGATGCTACAAGTATAATGACAATCAAGATAGGAGCCACATATTTTATAACTATTGTAAATAGATTTTTAAGTTTAAACTTCACACCATTTGTCTCTACTTCGTCAATTATAGCTTTAGGTTTTATAACATACCCTACGAATATACAAGTGAAGAATGCAACTATAGGCATAAGCACTGAATTTGACAAAAAGTCAAATAGATCAAGGAACTGCATTCCAAGGAATGTAACCATAGCAAGTGGTCCATAGCCAAGCGATGCTAAGAGTCCTATTATTATGCATACGAATAAATAGAACACTATTGATGGATTTCTTTTTTGTTTAAACCTATCTTGAATTATTGATATACATGTCTCGTATAGTGAAATAGAAGATGTGATTGCTGCAAAAAATACTAAAAAGAAAAACATAATTGCAATTATTCTTCCTGCTTTCATAGTCGCAAAAAGTTGTGGAAGAATTATAAACATAAGACTTGGACCAGCTTTTAAATTTTCTGGTGAACCACATGCAAATATTGCTGGGATAATTGCAAGTCCTGCTAAGAATGCTATTACAGTGTCAAATATTTCGATTTGCCATACAGAAGTCTCAATATTAATATCTTTCTTCATATATGATCCATAAGTAATCATTATTCCCATAGCAAGTGATAAAGAGTAAAAAAGCTGAGTCATTGCAGAGAGAATAGTTTTAACTGAAAGATCTTTCATATTTGGTTTTAGATAATACTTAATTCCATCTACCGCACCAGGAAGAGTACAACTATAGATTGCAACTATCGCTACAAGAACCACGAGTATAGGCATAAGAATCTTACTAGATTTTTCGATTCCACTCTCGACACCTATAGCAATTACAAATATTGTTGCACCTAAAAATAACAAGAACCACATAATTGGTTCAGTTGGTGATGTTATAACTTGTTCAAATAAAGTCAACCCAGCTTCATTTGTTGCTGCTACTTGACTAGCTGGCATAGTGATGTATGACCACAAGAACTTTAGCACCCATCCACCGATTACACAGTAGTAAGGAGTGATTATTATTGGGACAAGTGATGCGAGAACTCCTACAAATGAATATTCAGCTTTTAGTTTGTCAAATGCGCCTATTGCACTAAGCCTTGTTTTTCTCCCGATTCCTATCTCGGCAACCATAAGCGTGAATCCAAATGTTACTGCAAGAATCACATATAAAAGTAAAAACATTCCGCCACCATATTTTGCAGCGCAATAAGGAAATCTCCATAGATTTCCAAGTCCTACTGCTGAACCTGCGGCAGCAAGTACAAATCCTAGTTTGCTTGTAAAACTACTTCTATTATTAGAATGAGTTAAACTATTTTTTTCTGACATAAATACCTCCTTTTGGGCTCGCAAGCATCGCCCTTACATTCATTATAATACTAAAAAAGCAGGAATATATCAATTAAAAATAGCCCATTATAATTGTAATTTGGTGGGTAATTTTATTTTGTTAATAAAATAAAAAGTCTTGAAAATCCATTAAAATATCAGTATTTGTACTCTATATGTGGTTAATAACCTTTTATAGTATCTATTATTTAGTCTCTGGCTAAACTATTATTCATAAAAATGTGATATGTCTAAACTTGTGTTTATTACAAAATGATTTCATTTGATCTTGGAACAAGGAGGTTCTATGTCGGTTGTCCGCTGCAACCTAATAACACTAGCTATTATAGGATATTTAGACTTAAAACATAATCGGATTCCAAATGCAATTTTGCTGGGGTGGGTTATAACTTTAATATTTTGCTTCTTATTAGTAATTACACCATTTAATCCATATTCGGTGTTTTTGTCTTTGGCAACAGTTGGCATCTTCTTTCCGTTACGGCGAATAGTTACGTGTTATGCGGGAGATTTCAAGCTATTTGCCGTGTTGATGCTTGCATTGGAACCAAAAGAGTCGTTATGCATTTGTTTCCTTTCCATGATTATAAGTCTTATTCCTTTGGCTAGTGGAATCAAGTATGTCCCACTCGGACTAACAACATTTTTTGGATATGTCACATTTTTATTATTTAGAATAGGGGAAATTATATGAAAGAAATAATAATTGTTATGGATGTGGATCCAATTTACAGTAAAAAATTTTGCAATCAAGCGAATAAACTACTTGGTAAAAAATATAATTTCATAACTTTTAATAATGTTAAGCAGATGAAAAAGTATGCAGAAGATAACAAAGTAGAAGCTCTAGTTACAACTGATCAGTTTGTCGAAAACTTTGATGAGGTAAAAGCAAAAGAGTTTTATTTGTTAAACGAAAAAGATAAGAAGACGAGGAAGGAAGGAAAGAAAACATATATCTATAAGCTCCAAAATGTTAAAGGCATACTTGACGTACTAGATAGTGATATTGGCAAGAAATACGATAAGAATAAGGATAAGTTGAACGAATCCTGTAAACTGATTTTGTACTACTCGCCAACATACATTAAGAACAAATTTGAATTAGTAAAAAGAATTGCAAAAGTAATATCTAAAAAGAAAAAAGTTCTCATAGTAGACTTTGATGAGTTTGACAATTATAAGGGTATGGTTGGTTTATCAAATATTATTTTTGATTATAAAGAGTCACTTCTTGATAAAGAAAGACTAATGAAGGAAATAACCACAGAAAAGGAACAGGATTTTATAAAATCAGTAACTTATCCAGAAGATTTTAATGTAATATCGAATATTGATTTAGCAAATATTGTAAATGAAATAACAAAGCTAAATTATGATTATATATTTGTAAATGCTGACATGTCATTTGTGAAGTGCCAGTATATATTAAACGATGCTGATTTAATGGTCCTAATTAGAGGAAAGGATAATACTAAGAGTGACAAGTTTAAATCTTACTTAAAAAATGAGAATCAAATAGATATAAAGAAGGTAACAATCTTAGATATGGAAAAACTTGATAAGGCATATTTATCAGCATTTTGCAAACAGTGTTTTAAGGATTGATTGTGATGAACAATGAAAACTATAAAAATGATATAAAGAAACAACTTATAGATGAACTTTCTGACACTTTAAACTTAGATGATAGAGAAATACTTAATGTAATAGATGACAAGATTGAGTATATAGAGAGGAACGAGGCGCCTTTAAAATTAAAAGAGAAAATATCTTTAAGGAAAAGTGTATATGATAGCCTTAAGAATTATGACATACTTACTGAACTTCTCGATGACAAAAATGTAAATGAAATAATGATTAACTCCTACGATGAGATATTCATTGACAGAAATGGTAAGTATCAGAGATGGGATAAGAAATTTGAATCTAAAGAACAACTTGAAAATATAATTCAGCAGATAGTCGGAAAGATTAACCGTATTGTAAATGTATCAAATCCAATAGTAGATGCAAGACTTCTAGATGGCTCAAGAGTTCACATCGTTTTGCCGCCTATTGCCATAAAGGGTGCCACTGTGACTATAAGGAAGTTTCCGGAAAGAATAACTATGAAAAAGCTGATTGAGTATGGCTCTATAAATATCGAAACTGCTAAATTTTTGGAAAAGTTGGTAAAGAGCGGTTACAACATTTTTATATCTGGTGGCACTGGATCCGGAAAGACTACTTTCTTAAATGCTCTTTCTGAGTTTATTCCTAAGGATGAACGAGTGATAACTATTGAAGATAGCGCCGAGTTAAATATTTCCCATGTAAATAATCTCGTTTCACTTGAGACTAGGGACAAAAATGTCGAAGGTGAAGGTGAGATAAATATGCAAATGCTTATAAGGGCAGCACTCCGTATGAACCCAGATAGGATAGTCGTGGGAGAAGTGAGGGGAAAAGAGGCGTTGGATATGCTACAGGCAATGAATACTGGGCACGACGGATCACTGTCGACTGGGCATGCAAATAGTTGTTTTGATATGTTGTCTCGTCTAGAAACAATGGTTTTAATGGCCGAAAACTTACCTTTGCTTGCCATAAGACAACAAATATCTAGTAGCATAGACATACTTGTACACTTAGCAAAACTTAAAGATAAACGAAGGGTAGTATATGAAATATCAGAACTTCTTGAACTTGATAACGAAAAATATAAGACAAATAAACTTTACGAATTTGATGGAACAAATCTCGTCAAATGTGGAACACTTAAAAATCAAAGAAAACTTGATTAGCGATTACGATGTATATTATTTATCTATGGAAGACTTAATTACAAGTGCTTTGAATGTGGCACTCTATATAGTGTTGATATGTGTTGCATTTTACGATAGCAAAGTACTGCTTATATTACTTTTGCCATTATCATTTGTAATACCATTTTTTGAAAAGAATATGTTTATAAAGAAGAGAAAGGATAAGTTGTTAAATGAATTCAAGGATTTTCTTAGAGTTTTAAAAACATTTCTTGAAGCATCATATTCGGTAGAAAATGCATTTGTATTATCAGCAAAAGAATTGTCAATGCTTCATGGAAATGATTCGATGATAGTGAAAGAGATAAAAAGTATGGTATCGCAAATAAAAATAAATAAACCCATAGATGTAGTATTTAAAAAATTTGCCATGAAGACACATATAGAAGATATTATTGACTTCTCAGAAGTATTTATAATTTCAAAACTTCATGGTGGAAACATTAGCAAGATAATAGGGAACACAATAAATGTTATTAATGACAAAATTGAAGTAAAGATAGAGATTGATACCGTTACGGCTTCAAAAAGATATGAACAGAAGCTTATGAATCTTTTGCCTTTTCTTATAATTATATATATGAACATCTCATCAGCATCGTTTTTGAGACCACTTTATATCACGGTTACAGGAAGGTTACTTATGACATTTGCATTAGTTGTATATTATTTTTCGGTAAAGATTTCTAAAAAAATATTAGAAATTGAAGTTTAATATCCTCTTCCCACATCCATATTAACTACCATGAATATTAGAAATGTTTTGAAAAATAAAATACAGCAGTTGATAGCCAGAGTAAAAAGAATTAAGAAAAGGTCTATATACTGTGTGGTGGCAGGTCTCGTATTTGCGATTTTATCGCTTATTACTAATAGGCAGTCTATCTATGTCAGATCAAACGAGATAGAGAGAGGTTCTTACGGAACACAAAAAACTCCATATTCAATAAAAATCGACGCGGAAAATCTCGCAAAGAATATGGAGTTTAGTGTCTCTGTATCTTCAAAAAAATACACAAAAGATGAGGCGGATGAGGCATTTACAAAAAAGATTGATGAATTAAAAATAGATATTTTAAATGAGAATGATAGTTTTGAAAGTATAAATAGTAAGCTCAATTTTAAAAGTGATTTGGGAGACGGTGTAAGAGCGAGCTATGCTTTTGAACCTAAGAAAATAGAAGAGTATTATGACAAGTATAAAAGTGCAAAAAAGAGAAAAGCTACAAAAAGTGATTTGCTTGCGACTGTTAGCATAGCAACAAGAAGTGACATTGATGATTTTAAATACTTTGTTGATTACCAAAAAGTTATAGATGGTAGTGGCAATGTCAACAATGAAAATTTTAAACTGACTGAGTTTTGTACCGGATTTATAGTTATACAACTGTCTACAGAGATTAAGGATAAAGAAGGAAGTTACAAATCAGAAAAGTATATGTTGCCTGTAAGAGTAGTAAGTAAAAAACTAACTCCAATAGAAGCATTTAAGGTAGCATTTAAAAAAGAATTAGATAATAGTGATAAAGAAACGATCAATGAAGACACTATAAAATTACCAAAAGTTATTAATGATTTTAGAATTATATATAAAGAGAATAGAAATCTAGGATTTTTGCTTATGCCTATATTCGGAGTGCTTGTAGCTATACTACTTGAAGCTAGAGACAAAGAGGAAGAAAAAGAAAAAGCTAAAAGGAGAATTAGGTTACTAGAGATAGATTTCGCACAAATTATATCAAAGATACTTTTATATGTAAGTAGTGGGATGACTATTAGAAATTCATTTATAAGACTCGCGGAACAATATCAAAAATCTAAAAGTGGTGTTAAAAATTTTGAAAATAGAGCAGCTTATGAAGAACTAGTGGTAGTAAAGAATAAACTTGCTAGCGGATATAGTGAAATTAATGCCTACGAAGAAATGGCTAAAAATATCAATTTAAGGATATATACAAGATTTTTAAACATTATTATTCAAAGCATAAAGAATGGAAATAAGGATTTAAAAAATATATTAAATATGGAGGTGCAAGATGCATTGTACGAGAGAAAGCAGAATGCAAAAAAACTTGGTGAAGAAGCGGCGACTAAATTAGTATTACCACTTATGATGATGCTTTCAATAATAATGGTTGTAATAATGGTACCCGCATTTATGGGTATGTAAGGAGGGCATATGAATTATTTAATGTTTAAGGTAAAAAAAGAGATTAAAGATTTTATTGATGATGAGAGAGGTGCTGGCGTTATCGAACTTGTATTGATAATAGTTGTGCTTATTGGTTTCGTCTTTTTATTTAAAGATAAAATTGGAACACTCTTAAGTACTGTTTTTTCTAAGATAAATAGTCAAGCAGAAAGTATATACCAATAATGAAAAAGTTTAGTGGAAGTATATCTATATATTTTGTGTTTGCAATTGTTCTAATAATCTCAGTAATACTATCTGTAACTGAGATTGCACGAATAAATTGTCAAAAACTATACCTTCAGATTGCTACGGATTCAGCGCTCGACTCTATGGCATCACTATACCATAGAAAACTTTATAAATACTACAATCTTTATGGTGTAGAGTATAGAACTTTAGATATGCTTGAGACTGAATATTTGGAATATATGTATCCTTATTTTATGAGTGAGGAGAGATACATAAACAATTGGTATATTGCGAATATAGATCAAGATAATATAAAGATGACTATAAAAACACTGTCAGATGACTATTACTTGGAAAAAGAAATTATTAATTATGAAAAGTATAAACTTGCAGGTAAAGCGATTAAGTTTTTAGGAAAAGAAATATTCATTAAGGATGAAGATGATAATAAGAAATTATTTGATGAAGCAGATACATTATTCAAAGAAGTAGAAAAAAGCAACTTATATGGTGAGATATATGAAAGATATTTTGATTTTACGGATGATATAAAAGCCTTAGAGAACTATGCACGTAAGATTCAAGATTTTGTTGATAAGATTAATTTAACTCTAAATCGTATTAAAACTATGTCAACAGGAGGAAGCAAATCAAATGCTGAGGCGGCACTTAGTAAGTTCGAAGAACTTGATAGTAGAGTATCAAACCTTTATGGCAATTTGGTGGCTTTCCGCGATAAGATGAAAGATTTTAGACAGCTAGTAACTGAAAATTATCAAAAGTATCAACACGATAAGGCTAGTGACTATTACGAATTTAATGATGAAATTATTGAGTTTGTGGAATCTGAATTTGAACATTTTATCTCGTTCGTGGATGAAGATAGTGATATGAATAAAGCAGTTGAAGTGGGATTTAAAAATTGCACTTGGTTATCAAGAATGGCAGGAGAAGACTATAGAGAGATAAGAAAATATGTTTCTGAGCTAAGCTATTTAGAGGCAGAACTAAGATATGAGAAAAGCAAGAAGGGAAAAGACAAGGATACTGAGGAAATAAGAGCTCTGCAAGAGGAAATAAAAGATTTACTAAAAGAAATATCAGATTTTCTAAAGGATGTAAAAGAAAATTATAGAGATGTAAGGTTAGATCCAATACCTATTATTGTTTCTTCTACAAACCATAGTGACAAAGAAAGTATATTAAAAAAGTTAATTGGTTTTAAAAATGGTCTTTTGATTAATTTGATTCTTGATTCGGATGTGTTGTCACAGATTAGTAGTGAACATATTAATTACTTGAGTTTTAACATTATGTCTGACAGTGATGCAATTAGTTTAGAAAAGGTATTATTTGGTGAGTATGAATTAGATAAGTTTAACTATTTTAATAAAGATCTAAACGATGAAGTAACAATTAGTGGTAGTAAGAGATATGAAGTTGAAAGGCTTATTAGTGGAAGGACAGATGATCTTGCAAGCCTAAAAGATGTCATAAATCAAATATTTTTAATCAGGATTGCAATGAATGTACTTCACATATATAAGAGCTCTGAAAAGAGACAAGCAGCGAGAAAATTTACAGCGTTGTTATTTAGTGGTTTTTCTCCACTTATGGTTGAGGCAATGTTTTTAGTTATGATAACTGCATGGGGTACGGCGCAGGCTGTAATAGATATGAAAAAACTTATGAAGAATAAAAGAGTAAAACTAATGCACGATGATGACTCTTGGACAGTATCGGTTGATTCTATATTGAGTGTAGCAGCTGGAAATATTACAGGAAAAAATGATGAAGATGACAAGGGCATAGCACTAAATTATAAGGATTATTTAAGAATATTACTTTTCAAAACTCGTCAGGTTGATGTAAATGCACGAATGGTCAGCATAATAGATAGAAATATAAAAGATGAACAAGAGAGTTTTGATTTTGAAAAGATGGTTTACTCTTTTTATGTCGAGAATAAGTTCACTTGTAAACATTTTTTTACTAATTTAGTATTTGTACCTGCTAAAAGTGTAGAACTGTATGATCAGTATGCTATTAGGACGGATGGGTATAGATGTTTTTATGATAATGGAAAGTAGAAAATTAAAAGCATCTATTACTGTTGAAGCAGCATTTTCATTTACCATCACTGTGTTTGTACTATTTTTAATGCTTGGCCCGTTGCTTATCATTAGGAGTACTAGCGATTTACTTATCGAATTGAATAACATGTCTAAGAATAGATGTGACTATGAAATGATAAAACTTGGCTCAAGCGATTCTGATTTATACAAGAAGGTTAAAGAATATATTGGTGACAGCAATATCAAAGAAGATAGTATAGAGTATATAGAGAATTTGACAAATAATGTTTTATTCACACTTGATTTTAATGATAGATATAAGGAAGATGAAAGGGAATATAGAAACATAGATCATATCTATAGTATGAATCCGGACATTTACGATGCTGATTCAAACATAGTCAAATATGATTATTTGGTTGATTTTTTACTTCCCTATAATGTTTTAAATGTCGATGGAGTCCTTAAAAGGCTAATCAGTAACAGGCGTGCATTTGTAGGATCGGATGGCGATAGATTCGATTCAGAACTTGAAGATGGAGAATATATATATGTGGCTAATAATTATGTAAACTCACTAGTTTATCATTTGAATATAAACTGCACTTATTTAGTGAAGAAAACAACAGGAGTTGAGTATAAAAACATAGGAAGCCAAAGAAATTATAATAACCAAAAATATGATAAATGTGATTATTGTTTTAAAAAAATTAAACTTAAAAATGAAACCATTTGTTATATAACTCAATATGGCGATAAGTTTCATTATAGAGATGATTGCCCACTTATGACAGCATATGTTACTAAAATCCCAAAGGACTATATAGAGGGATATAACCTAAGACCATGTTTTAAGTGCGCGAAGAAAGAGGAGTAAAATGAGATATATAGTATTTTTAATTGCATATATATGCTTTTTGATTATGGATATAAGAAGACAAGAGATAGACTTGATTGCTTTATCTATATATGGTGTAGCAGCTCTTGTGACACTTTCATTTGATAAAGATAGTTTAACGATGATTAAGTTAGTTGACATATTATATTCAATTTTGTTTGGACTTATCATTTATTTACTGTCATATTTTTCTGGTGAGGGAATAGGCCTTGCTGATGGAATATATTTTGTGATAAATGGACTGTTACTCACGTTAAAAGAGAATATGATTCTTTTTGTGTCAGGATTATTTGTTGCTTTTATCATAGGGATGTTCATGTTTTACTTACAAAAAAATAGTTCAAAAAGATTGCAAAGATTACCATTTATGCCGTGCTTTTTACCTGCAATCATAGGATATATATTATGCATAGTTTAGAGACAGGTATAGTGGTATCAATAGCGGCTTTCTTTTTCTTTAGCTTTTTAACATTTACATTTTTGAGAGAGGGAAATATTTCGAAAAATATTTTACAAAAATTAGATGAGGAAAAAAAGTGCTATGTACTAGGGGGAAATAAAAATTATAGCCCCGAACATACTTTAAATATTTTAAATATAATTTTGGAGGGTGAAAATAATGGAGAGTATAATGATGAACATAGAGATTAGCGAAGAGAAGAGTATTAAGAGTACTTTTATCTATATAAGAAATGCAAAAATAAATGAGGAGAGTTATGAGTCAAAGATCCTTTCTGAAGAGAATATCGAGAATATAATTAAACATCATTTGATTTATGAAGGGGAAAACAGAGTCTTAAAATACGATGTCAGCAACTCAGTGAGTCTAGATGAATATATTAAGGCTAGAAGACTCACCAAAGATGATATTTGTAAAATAGTGTTATCTATAGATGAGATACTTATGAGTATAGAGAATTATCTTTTATCTGAAAACTCTATAATACTTGACTTTAGGGCAATAAGGGTGGCGAAAGGTGCAAATGGAGAAATTGTATATAAGTTTATCGCAGTGCCAAATTTCAATTCAAGCTTTTCTTATGAGTTGTCAAAGTTTCTTATTAGAATCTTAAGGCATATTGATGTTGAAGATAATGAAGCTCTTTCTCTTGCCTATGGGTTATTTGTGCGAAGCTCAAAGGACAACTATACAATTAGCGATTTAATAGAATTAGTTGATAAAGTATACGACAAAAAATTTTTAATGAATGAATATGTAAGTGAAGATGAATTGAATAAATACGATGAAGAAATGGCAAATGAAATTTCTGAAGAGATCATGGAAGAAAATAGAGCAATGGTGATAGACGATATCATAGAGTCAAATGATGTTTTAGATAGTGTCACCTTAAACAATGATAAAAAAGAGGGGCTAATTATAGATTCTGAAACGAGGGCGGTCCTTGGTGATAATATATTGGATGATTTCGAAAGTGAAGATAAAAAAATAATTTCAAAAGGAAAAAAGCTAACACTATTTAAGGGTAAAAGAGCACTCAAAGGCAATATTTGCATTGGAATTATCGGATATATTCTTGTACCTATAGTTATTATAGCAGCACCTCTATTATATTACTTTATTTTTGCTTAGGCGGTAAAAGTATGAAAAGATATCTGATTGGATTGACTTTGTTTGTGTCTATAGGGTTAGCATTTAATATAAGTGCATTTACCTATGCATCTTCATTTGCACGAGAGGAATCAGCAACCTCTTACGGATATTCAAAAATAGATAGCAATGTTGTATTAAGACAAATACTTGATCTAAAAAATATAAATGTTAAGTTTACACAAAATGATAATAGCTACATTTTTCATATTACTGGAAACGCATCGTTTAATGTGTATGGTACTTATGGAAAGACTATCATAGGGACATACACCAATTCCCCAGCGCCATTATTATATAAAGAAGAAAACTTTGGCAATGGGCTTAGCGTGAGCGAAAATGGTAAATCACCATTCGCTGATTATAAAAATGGAGATTTATATAAAAACACTAGTTTAAATATTTTAGGAAGGACAATTGCTAATTTTAATTCAAGTTATACTTTAAAATCTAATGGTAGTATAACAAATCGAGTATTTGAAAAATGGAATAATGGTGAGAGATATTTTATACCCAATAGTTTAAGAAATAACACAAGTGCAAGAAGTCATAATTTTTCAGGATCTACTAGCTTCCCCTATAATTGTGACAATAATGGTGCAGGTGTGAGTATACTACAAAATAGTTCAAGCCATCACTACACATTAAATGATGTTACGATGAATCGGACACGTTGTATTGACACATTTACAATATATGTTAATTGTAAAATATCAATAAACAAAAATTATATCAATGATTATAAATATGTTTGCTTTGCACAGTCATTTGCATTTTTGACAAGTCAGTCTGTCTCTAGTCTGATTGAATCTGCGTCTGGCATATCCGTATGTACTCAGACAATAGATTTAAAAGAGTATGTAAATTGTGACCATGAATGGGCCATGTTAATGGGGGATAAGACAAATCACAATAGGTATTGTAAACTTTGCGAATGGACCAAGACTGAACCACATGAATTATTGTATGAGTATGATGGTATAAAAAATAATGTCTGTACTTGTTCGTATATTGACAAGGTAAATTATAATTTTAGAATTAATGATGATAATTTAAATGAGTTAACTACTGTACTTGATAGCAATAGTCCATATACTAAGTATGAGTTTACTAGTAAGAAAGGATATAAGTTTAAGTATTATAAGAAGTATGAAAAGAGACTTTTATCGTCTAATAATTTGTCTACAATAAGTAATGCTATTTATACAGAATTTATTTCTACTTGTTCAGAATTAGATGACGAAACTGGTATGTGCTCGATGATATATAACGCAGAATATGATGTAAATAAGTTTACATTTATCTATAGCAGTATCAACAATAAAAATTTAAAACTTAATAGCATGATCGAACCACAAATAGTTTATTATGACGAAAAAGCATATTTAAAGAAGAATGCAAAGCTTGGTGGATATGCTTTTAAGGGATGGACTTTAACATTGGGTAGCGAGCAAGTTGATTTAGCGCCGAAGCAAGAAATTACAAATTATACAGATGTAGATCTAACGGAAATTACCATTTATCCTATATATAAGAATCTAGATTTTACTATAGCATATTCATCGGGCAGGGGATCATTTTCAGATGGATCAAAATACAAAGAGATAAAATACACTTATTTTGATAACAGCGAATTAGAATGGGTACATTTAAATAGTAGTGAAGATTATATGAAATACTATATGGATCAAAATGGTAATAAGTTTGAGACCATGGCTCAAGTAAAAAAATATTTAGATGACAATGAACTTGACGACTACATAGTAAAGCTGATACCTGTTTTTGGTAGAGATGAGTATTCTAATCCAGAGAATAATGATGATGGAAAGGCGGATGATGAAGTAAGAAGGAGAGTGGATCCAAAATCTGGACCTGGATCTGTCGATGAAAACACCCATAACATTATAGTGGATTTTGATTTTATTAATAATAGTAGTATATATGGTATGAGTGTCTCATCTAAAGATGATGGCAATAAAGGGAAAGGGGAAATGTTTGGACCACCTGTTGCCAGTATGTCATTTATAAAAAAACCCGATATCAATGATAGGGGCGTTCACTATAAACTGAAATTATTATTACTATTTATAAAGAATAATTTATTATTATTCTCAATTTGCTGTAGTTTATTAATTCTACTTATTATATTATATGTTATTTTAGTAATAAAACACTATAAAAAGCAACTTCAAGATGTAATTTATTGACTTTTATGATATAATAAGGCTTGTTATTTTAGTAATATATGGAGAGGGTAAAAATGAAAAAGATTCTAAGTTTAGCATTAAGCATTTTACTAATTTTATCAGTGGTTGCATGTGGAAGTAAAAATGCTTCTAGTTCTGCAGCTACAAGTAATGATGGAGGAACAAAAGTGAATAATCCAAAGATTGAGATATCTGTAAAAGATTATGGAAAGATTCAACTTGAACTTGATCCAAGTCAAGCACCACTTACAGTTGAAAACTTTTTAAAACTTGTAAATGAAGGTTTTTACAATGGTTTGACATTCCACAGAATCATAAAAGGATTTATGATTCAAGGCGGAGATCCACTTGGCACAGGTTATGGTGGATCTGATGAGACTATCAAAGGTGAATTTGCAAGTAATGGTGTAGAGAATAACATCAAGCATGAAAGAGGTGTTATCTCTATGGCTAGAAGTATGAATCCTGATTCAGCTAGTTCACAATTTTTCATTATGCACCAAGATAGTGAACATCTTGATGGTGATTATGCAGCATTTGGTCATGTGACAAGTGGTATTGAAATTGTTGATAAGATTTGTGACAACACGCCTGTTCAAGATGGAAATGGAACAGTTGCAAAGATCGATCAACCAGTTATTGAGTATATAAAAGTTATAGAGTAAATTTTTGGAGAAAAGTACGAAAAAGAGAATATATTGTTTTGATTTATTAAAAATCATTTCAATACTTATAGTTTTCATGCATCACATAATGATGGACCTCTATATTGTTCATCCGATGCATAATTTGAAAATACTCGACACTTTAATACTTAGACCAAATATGAATCTAGGCATGATAGCCTGCGGATTATTTGTAATGATATCTGGAGCAACTTTAGCTCTTAAGGGAAGGGAAGAAGAACTTATTTCTTTTTACAAAAAAAGATTTATAAGGGTTCTTATTCCCTTTTATATTGCTTACATAATGTACTTTTTGATAAAAGTTATTACTTTTAAAACTATATTTATATTTGGTGGCATACCTAAGTGGAGATTTATATTTACGGTACTTGGAATTGACGAATATCTTGCTGCAAATGGCGTAAGGACTTTTTCACTCGGAATAGGTGAGTGGTTTCTCGGCTGCATACTTTTTTGCTATCTTGTATATCCATTTTTATATAAAGCGCATAGAAAAAACAAATATCTTACATTTATTGTGATGACAATATGGTTTCTATTTATAAATTATAATTATGGTAGATTTAATTTTGTAATACCAAGTCATATGAATTTCTTCTGCCAAATATATAATTTTTATCTAGGGATCCTTTTGATAGATAAAGACACACTTTCAAAATTAAAAAAATGGTTACTTGTGGTAACCATTCCAGTAATTTTATTTTTCTATTTTTATAAAGGACTGATACTTTTGCCAGACAATTTAAAAACTACTATTGTCTTAGTGTCTATATTTATAACCTTTTACGAATTAGAAGGATTTATTTCTAGTTTTGAGTGGCTTAAGACGTTTACCGTATTTTTTAATAAGATTTCACTTGAGATATATTTAGTCCATCATTTTGTCATTTATCAGGTTGACTATATGCTTGGATATAGAAGACTTGGAGGTATTGCTACACTTTTAGTTATAATTTTTGAATTAGTGATGACTATAGTGCTTGCAATTATAACAGAAAAATTAAGTTCTAAAGCATATGCTCTTATGGATAAGAGCAATAAAAAGTGAGAAAAGTATACCAAGACTTGAAAGAACTACTATCGAAAAAATTGAATTGTGTGTAAGAGTTGTGCCTACAATAATAGGTAGGCGAGGTATCAAGAAGACATTAGTCACAAATACAGATGGCACATGACCTGCTAAAATGTATAGACTATTCTCTCCAAATACGCTAAAAATATTTTTTATGATAGGTATTTTGCTAATTGGAAAAGAAATTATGGCAAAGATAAAGAAACCAAGTACTGCATCGACATACATTAGGAGTGCATTTTTATAATCTCTTGCATTTAAATCTATACGACCATTATACATAGATAGTTCATACCACGCTATGGCAAATACAATTAATATTGTGATAGTAAGAATAAAAGTAAATACTGCGGCCGCAGTATTTTTTTTAATTTCTTCATATGCAATAGGAACATATTTGCCAAGTATCTTTCCGAAAAATATAAATCCAAGACAAAAGCCTGCGATTTCTACATTAAATGGAATACGAGGCATTTTATAATATCTTGCATATATAAAAGATATATACATAAGAAGTGATATTATGATAAGTGTGAGTATAGCAACAAAACCATACTTTTCATTATTTCCATCTTTATTATCTTCATAGATGGAAAGTTTGATTCTATATGTAAACCATTCTATCATTTCAAATGCAGTCATAGCTACAAAGTAAAATGTCAGAAACCAAAGTGGAAGATTAATTGCATTTATTGGATCGCCTATTCCTCTAAACATCACTATAGTAGATTTTATTTTTTGTTCTATAGAAGGTGAAGGAATGAATATTAAAGATATAATATAGAAAACAAAGTAAGGTATAAGAGTGCCCTTTATTCTCTTTATAACAATAGTAGACAGTTTGGTATTTTCATCAATATGAGACAATATACCACCTATTATTAAAAAGGCTGGCATATGAAAACTATATATAAGTGTGAGAGTTCTTGAATCGTAATCAAAAAATGGTAAGTGACCTATAACTACAAGAGTAATGAGTAGCCCCTTCATCACATCAATATATGTACTTCTTGGATTTTTGTTCATAGTTATATTATACAACAAAAAATGTAAAAATATAACTAAAAACTTGATATATATTCTTTGATAGGTTATAATTAAAAGGTTGAGTTAAAAAAGGAGAAAATATGAGTTTAAAGAAGATAATATTTATTATAACATCTATTTGTATGGCAAGCCTATTATTTGGCTGTATAGCTAAAACTGAGACTAAAGTTAATGCTACAGTAAATACTGAAGCTAGTAGCGATACTAAGGAACTTGTAGTAAATAAAGAAGTTAAAGATATCTCTGATGTAGAGGATGGAAAGACATATCAAACAATCAAGTATACTGTAATCACTTGTGAGAATAACGAAGTTCTTCAAAAGTCTCTTGATGAATTAAATGCCAAGATGAAAAAAGATGCTGAGAACTTTAAGGCGGAGCATGCTGAAGAAATAAGAAACTTTATAAAAGAGAATACTGACATGCAAGAGGCAGAATATGCCAATACTTCTGATATTACTTTTGTAAGGCAGGATGATAAGTATTTATGTCTTATAGAGTTTGTATATACAAATACAATGGGCGCACACGGAATGTATTATCAAAATGGATATACCTATGATGTAAAGACTGGACAAAAGCTTGGCATTTTTGATTTTGTAAAAGATAAGGAAGAACTTAGAGCTTATTTAAAGAAGTGGATTAAAGATAATAGCAATGAATATGATTTCTTTGATGAAGCATCTAATGCTGTTATTGATGCTTATGTAGATGGAGAGTATGAATTGCAATTTTATATAAATAAAGATTTGACAGTTATGTTTCAACCATATGATATAGCGCCATATGCAGCAGGGCTTATAGAAGTAAAACTTGATAAAAGTTTATTGAAGGTGGACTTAGGTGATATTTGATAAATTGAGGAAAACAAAAACAGGTTATAGCTGCTTTTACGATAGTGAGTTCAATGCCTACGATGATGGAAAGAACTTAAGTGTCCCGCAAGAAGTTGTATCGATTGGTGTCTGCATAACCAATGACAAGGGTGTAATTATAGAAAAGTTTTATTCACTTATAAGTTTAAAAGCTGCTAAAAGAATATCGAATAGGTGCACAGAGATAACCGGCATAAAGACTAAAGATTTAAAAGATGCTGAAGGATTTGAAAAAGTAACTGCGAAAGTTGCTAGACTACTTAAAAAATATTCGATTAAAAATGTCTACTGCTACGGACTTGAAGACAAGAGGATACTTGATAAGACAATAGAACTCTATGATAAGAAGAGAGATGGAAGATATATATCAAGACTTTTATATGATGTCCGAACTGATTTTAAGAAAAAAACAAAAGGTAAAGTAGGTGAACAAGGACTGCCATTTTTAAAATCGGTTTGTGAGATAGATGGACCAGTAATACACGATGCCTTGCAAGATGCTATAGATCTAGCGAGAATATATTATAAGATTAATACTGTAGGTTATAACGAAAAAATATATGAGCAACTTAGCAAGGAAAGAGAAGAATTAATCAGCTATAAGAGAAATAGACGAATTAAGGAAGAAAATGCAACCGTAGTAAGTGATGATTTAGTGCATTTTAAAAATCAACTAGTAGAATACCTTGAAAGAAATGAAATTCCACATATGGATAATGGTGCAAAGAGAGCGTTGATCGATGATTTAAATCTCCTCTTTATAGGAGAATAAAAAAATAAGGCAAGTGAGCCTTATTTTTTTGCTCTACTAAAATATATGATAATTTGATATAATTGTGTTTGGTGGTGGGAGACAATTTTAAATGTGAATGTATAAAGTCATTACATTCGCACTCTATGTGTAAATCTTTATGCACATAGGATAAAACAATTTTGTTAAGGAGAAAATTATGTCAAAAGAGGTAAGAAGCGGACAAAATGTCTGCAAGTTTTTAGTTATGAATTTTATAGCAATATTGCTATTTTTCATAACTATCAGAATCAAAATTCCGGCAATCGGTTACGATTTGAAAACTATTCCGATTGACCACGTTGTCACACTTTTAAGGATGATTCCTAAGTTTGACGACATCTACGGACCTATAATTATTTTTATAGGAGCTCTGGCACCATTTGTTACTAAGACATGGAATAAAAACAAGGTGTCAATGATATTCTCATTTATCAACTTGATAGCAATCCCTATAATGTTAATTTGGATCTTCAAACCAAGTTTTGTACCTGCGAAGTTCTACGACGAAAATATGTTACCATTTATGTATTACAGAATCACACTTCCAGTTGCAACACTACTTCCTATAGCTTCACTTGCACTTCCATTTTTACTCAACTATGGGCTTATGGATTTTATCGGTGTATTTTTTAACCCACTTATGAGGCCGATTTTTAAAACTCCAGGGAAATCTGCTGTGGACATCTCTGCATCATTTGTCGGAGGATGCTCAGTCGGAGTTTTAATCACCAATAGAACTTACAAAGAAGGTGGTTACACAAAGAAAGAAGCGACTATAATAGCGACTGGATTTTCAACAGTAGCAATTTCTTTCATGGTAATAGTTTCAAAAGCACTTGGTGGTATCGCTGATAAGAGATATTTACTTATGAACTGGGGGACATTTTTCCTTACATCAATTCTTATAACTGCTATAGTAACAGCTATCACGGCGAGAATCTATCCAATATCAAGTAAGGAAGATGTGGGATATAAAGGGCAGGTTGTTGAAAAAGAAAAGAAGATAAGCGCAAAAGAAATTATACCAAGAGCAATAGATGAAGGGTTAACTGCTTGTAGTAAGAGTGAGAGTTTTACAAAATGCCTTTTAAATAATTTAAAAGATGGAATGATGATGTTATTGAATGTGCCGCCTGTACTTTTATCTATAGGATTTATAGCACTACTTCTTGCAGAGTATACACCTATATTTAATGGCATTGCATATATATTCTATCCATTTGCAAAACTTTTGGGATATGGCGAAGAGGCATTTACACTTGCAAAGGGATGCGCAATATCAATCGCAGATATGTTTTTACCAGCTGGTATAGTTGGAAATGCATCGCTCTTTACTCAGATGACTATGGCAGTTGTAAGTATCGCAGAAGTAATTTTCTTTACAGGAAGTATACCGTGCCTACTTACATCTGATATGGAAATAACTATAAAAGATATACTTATACTTTGGATAGAGAGAGTTATACTTGCA
This sequence comes from uncultured Clostridia bacterium, assembly GCA_947303805.1. Lineage (GTDB taxonomy): Bacteria > Bacillota > Clostridia > Lachnospirales > Lachnospiraceae > UBA3633. The sequence continues at coordinate 375,362 of CAMYZE010000001.1, forward strand.
CTTATACTTGCATCACTTATGGTTAGATTTTTATATCCATTATTTGGAATACCAGTTTTTGGTTAAATGAAGAGGTTTTGCATTGATAAAAACGATTTTATGGGATTTAGATAATACTTTACTTGATTTTGACATTGCTGAAAAGAATGCCATAAAGTCTTTGTTTGAAAAATATAATCTTGGACCTTGTACAGACAGTATGCTTAAAGAGTATGATAAAATTAATAAAGCATACTGGAAGAAATTTGAAAAGAAAGAAGTAGATAAAAAACTTGGCTTGGTTCAAAGATATGTAGATTTTTTTAATGTGTATAATTTGGATAATAGTATCGCGAGTCGCTTTAATGATGAATATCAACTCGCACTTGGCGATACTATTATTTATTTGGACGATAGTTATAATATAATCAAATCACTTAAAGGAAAAGTGAGACAGTGCATAGTGTCAAATGGCACGATAGCTGCTCAAAGAAATAAACTTAAGAAATCAAAATTTGATGAACTTTTTGATGATGTATTTTTGTCAGATGAGATAGGATTTGAAAAACCAAGTGTAGAGTTTTTCGACTATGTGTTTGACAAGATAGGACTCACTGATAAATCTGAAGTTATCATAGTAGGAGACTCCATCTCAAGTGACATTCAAGGTGGCGAAAATGCTGGCATAAAAACTGTGTGGTATAACCCCAAAGGCAAAGGTCACAATGAGAGACCGAGGGTGGATTACGATATAAGGGACTTGCGGGAGGTCTACAAAATACTGGGGTCAGAGTGAATAAATGGGAGAGCAATTTAATAAAACATTATCAAACTTTGTAAAAGATTTCGCGTGTAGAAATGAAGTGATAGCAAAGTTTAAAAATAGAAAACCGATAAGTGAGATTGTGAAAGAATTGACGTTTCCAATTTCTGAGGAACCGGTTGTCGCTATGATATGGGATTATTTAATTGAAAACAACATTATACTATTGCATGAACCTGGAAGTGATAAAAATTTGCAGTATGATATTGTGAAGAAAGATGGTGAACTTGGAAAGACATATTTTGAAAAAGTTAAAAAGAGTAGCCCTGAAAAAAATGACTACAAGAAAATTAATATAAAAGAATTAAAGGAAGATAAAGGTTGCTATGAAAGACTTGATGCTTTTGAAAAGGAACTGATAGAAAAGATGCCTTTTAAGGATGAAGTATATTATTGCAAATCAATAATATAAGCATTTGTTGCTATTTTTCTATTTGGTAAAATACTTGCAATATAGGATAAAAAGTAATATAATTAATATGTATATACAATGTAAAGCATACAACAAAGTAAATATAACATTTATAAAATAAAGGGTGAGAGTATGAATGACATTATGGTAACATTTAGAACTGAAAAAATTGTAAAGGATGGTGCTTCAAAAATATTTGAAGAGTTAGGGATTAATTTGTCTACAGCTATAAATATTTTTTTGAAGCAAACTATTTTGAAACAAAAATTCCCTTTGGATTTGGAAGTAAATAGAAACATTACAAAGGCAGAAGACACTTATCCAAAAGGATATTTTGATTTGTTTGGTTCGGGAAAGAATTTAGATTTGGTTGAAGTGGATGACATTGATATAGAACTTGATGGAGGTATAGAATTATAATGAACTATTTTATTGATACTAATATAATAATTTATGCAATAAAAGGGAATTATCCCAACATCATGGAGAAATTTAAGAGTACTCCGTCATTTGAAATAATGATCCCATCAATAGTCAGTGCTGAACTTGAATATGGAGCTAAGAAAAGTAGCGATTATCAAAAGACCATAGAAGTATACAGAAAGTTTTTAAGCATATATAAAGTAGTTCCTTTTACAGAAAATGAAATAGAAATATATGGAGATATAAGGTCAGAACTTGAGAAGGGCGGAAATATGATAGGTGCTAATGATTTGCTTATTGCATCTATAGTATTATCTCATAATGGAATATTAATTACTCATAATGTTGGTGAATTTGCAAGAATAAAAAAACTCAAAATTGAAGATTGGACTTTATAATTTGAAATGAGGTGCCCGCAATCAAAAAAATAAATAAGAGTATAATAATATGCTGAACAGAACTATATGTAAAAAATTAATCTTTTCTATTTTGGTGATAACAACTTGCTTTTCTTGCACAAAAGAGAAAAGAAGTGAAATTATTATAAACGAAGTAGCAAAAGATGACTCTCTTATAAATGTCAGTAATAATAACGAAGAGTATAAATATATAATAAATACTAGGACTGGGAAAGTTCATACTTATAGTGATGGAATCAATAGAGTAAGCGAAAAATATCAACTTAAGTCAAATGAAAATATAGAAACAATATTGGAAAATGAAAATTACGATATTTGCTTAAATTGTAGAGCTGGGTTAAAACTTAACTTAGATAATTATGAGAAAAGAGTTAATAAGTTTGCATATGATGATGAAGACGACTTATCCAATAGTGAAGTTAATTTAATTATGAATTATATGCGACTATATGAATTTGGTCAACTTGATACAGAAACTCAGAAGTTCTTAATTTGTTTATTTGAAGTAAGCAATTGGTATGTGAACAATGTCTACACACAGTTAGGTGGTCAGAAAAACATTATAGAAATAGAAAATCTAGCAAAAACCGCAGCAAGTGATTCGGCATATAAAAAGTGGAGAAATTATCTTGATAGAGAGTACTACAGTAAATACGAACTGAAAAATAATAAGCGAATTTTACCAGCGGTTTATGATAAGGGCATACCAACAGACATGGCAATCTATAGATGTGATTTATTTAAAGATGCTGGATATGGCAAGGGAGATAACATCTATAGTAAGTCCGGAATGGAAACACTAAGAAATGCTGAAGGTGAAGATATAGGCAAAGAGTGGAAGAATTATTGTGTGATTGATGATAGCTCAAAGTTTGCAGCTGCAGTTTATTACCATTATATAAATAAAGAAATACTTAAAGATGAGAAGCAAGAGAATAGGACGGCATATGATATAGACCTTTGGGGAACGAGTTCAAATGATTTTTTAATATCAAGTAACTTGATGAAAAAACTAGTTACAAATAATATGTTTGAATATATTCCTTGGGATATTTTAAAAAAAGAAAATAGTGAAAGCGTTGTAAAATTGCACTATAATAATAAAGCATTCAATTTAAAATCTGGAGATTTAATATGTCGTAATGGACATGTAGAGTTTTATATAAGTGAAGGGAAAGTTGTTAGCTGGGGGAGACTACATAAGGCTTATACCTTGAATAAGAATTACAAAATTAAGATTAATGGTTATCAAAGTGATGATATAGAAGATGCAAATAGACTATTTACAACGATTATAAGATTTAAAGGAGGAAAGTAGCTGTGAAAAATAAATATATTATGATTATTATGGTTATATTAATATTGCTTATTGGTTTTATAGTGACAGTAAAAGAAAGTAATAAATATAACATAAATAAACCAATTAGAAGTTATGATTTGCTAAATGTAAAAGTAAAAAACGATTATCTGGAGTTTTTAAAGCAAAACATTTATCCTGAAAAAATAAGAAAATTCATTGACAATGATTTTGTTCCCACAAGTTTATTGAATGATTTTGACACAGGAAATGAAATGATAGATTTAATGAAATTTAATGGATATAAGTATTTATTTAAATCATTGTTTGATAAAAATCGTATAGACTTTGATGATTGCCCAGTTACTGAAACATTTAAAAAAAGGTTCAATACGAACTTATTTAATTATTTTAATTTGGAAGTAAGTGATGATAGTATAGTGAATTGCATGCTTAATTATGAAGACAATAGTGTGGCAGTGGAAGTATATGGCAATTTCAAAAACACTGAACCAACATACTGGAACACGCATCATTTTAAATATACACTTGATAAAGATGGTAATGTTGATGATGTGACATTTGATTATACTGAGTAAGTATATATATAGGTTAGGGGCAACCTAATGTTGTAATATAGATATATGAAATATAGCTTTATAAAAAACATAAAAAAATCATAAAGTTATAGGGAAGTATAAGACATATGCAGAAGGTGTTTTAAAGACTCAAAAATAGGGAAAAATAGGGACATTTATTGTCTAAAAATCGGCATTTCTATTTAAAAATGTTGATTTTTAGGCTTTTTTATTGCTTGAATCTATATTTATAGTTTATAATTATTGACAACAATCGTAAAATAGTTTAATATTATAGACAAAACAATATAAAACTGGAAAAGGCAGTAAAAATGGGTAAAAAGTCAGTGGTAATAATGCCAGATACTATGAAAATACTTAGTATTTTGGGTGAGCAACTTCAATTTGCAAGACTTCGAAGAGGCTTGTCTATTAAGCTTGTGTCTGAAAGGGCAGGGATAAGCCGTGCTACTTTGTGGCAAGTTGAAAAGGGCTCGCCAAATGTTGCTATGGGTATATATGCAGCAGTTCTTCATGCTTTAAATGGCATGGACAAGGATCTGCTTTTAGTTGCTAAAGATGATGAGTTGGGGCGGACACTTCAAGATTTAAAACTTAAGAGGAGAACTAGAAGAGCAAAAAAATAGAGAAACAAATTGTTAAGGGTAAGTTATGAAATCAAACATCGACGAAGTTGTAAAAATAATTAAAGAGTCGGACAACATTGTATTTTTTGGTGGAGCAGGAGTGTCTACTGAGTCGGGGATTCCTGATTTCCGTTCGGTTGATGGACTTTATAATCAGAAGTACAAGTTCCCACCAGAAGTAATCTTAAGTCATACTTTTTTCATGCAAAATCCAGCAGAGTTTTATCGTTTCTATAAAGACAAATGTCTTGAGCCAATGCTTAAGGCTGAACCAAATGCTGTGCACCTTGCACTTGCAAAACTTGAGAAGGAAGGGAAACTAAAAGCGATAGTCACTCAAAATATTGATGACCTTCATCATAGAGCTGGAAATAAAAATATCTATGAGTTGCACGGAACTTCATTTAAAAATCATTGTATGGAATGTGGAAAGAGCTATACTATAGAAGATATTTTGAAAGCCGATGGAGTGCCACATTGTACTTGCGGCGGCATAATAAAACCTGATGTAGTTTTGTATGAAGAGGGGCTTGACCAAAATACTATTGCAAAAAGTATAGATGCAATAAGTAAAGCTGATGTACTTATAATTTCAGGAACTACACTCGTGGTACAACCTGCTGCTTCGTTTATAAATTATTATCGTGGCAATAAAATGATTCTAATAAATCTTTCCGAAGTGCCAAATGAAGATAGGATAGACTATGTGGTTCACTGTAAAGCAGGGGAAGTGTTTAGCAAGATTTTAATTTAGATATAAGTAAGTTGCTTATTTGTGCAAAAATGAATTGTGCATTTATGAGATGTTTTTGGAGGTTTTTATGAATAATATTGAAACAATAATTGCATTAATATCTGCTATAATAGCTGTTATGTCAGTTGTTTTTTCAGTAATATTATCACTTAGTGATAGAGGGAAAGATGATTATTTAGCAATTGATGAACAATATAAAGATATATTAAAAGAAGGAATGAAAAATCCTTCTTTACGGGACCCAAAGATGTGTTGTAAATATGATAGTTATAAAGAAACGGACAGAGAGTTTTATTTGAAATATAACACATATGCCTATATTGTTTGGAACTTTTTAGAGACTATATTTGATTTTTCACACGACAAAAAAGAAAAGCATCGTAGGCTTTATGAAATTTTTCTCCCTGCAATAATTCAAGAGAATAAATTGCATTATCATTGGTTCAGATTAAACAATTATTTGTTTGAAGCAAGCTTTCAAGACTTTGTGTTCAACGTAGTTAATCGATTAGAAATTAATGAATGTAATCTTGCTGAATTTAAAACCGTATATGATATGATGCTTAAGGAATTTCCGCCTGAAGAAGTTAAGAATAGAAAGCAAATGATTTCGCTTCTAGTTCATGGAAAGTATAAGGCATATTTAGCTAGACTCAAAAATAGAATTGCTGGTGATAACACTTTTGTTGGTTATGCATTAGGATATCTTGATAACGATTGCAATGCTTTTTTCTTAGATTATATTCAAATTAGTTCAGATTTTCAAAATTGTGGATTTGGTAGCCAATTCCTGCATTTATTACAAGAGAATGTTGTAAAGGGGGAAAATCCTATCGGTATTTTGTTTGAAATAGAGAAACCAGATGATGGTGGAACTGGCACTAAGAGCAAAAGATTGAAATTTTATATGAGCAATGGTGCACATAAATTAAACTTTGATTATTATCTTCCAGTGCCAGTGGAGCAGGGTACAAAATATCCTTTAGACCTTATGTTTATTCCAAAACAAAATGTTGAAAAAGTATCAAAAGAAACATTAAAGGATCTTATTATACAGGCTGAGACAACTATACATAGTGATTATCCACATACTAAAGATGTAATTGCATCATACATTGATTCTGTGCCTGATTTTGAAAAAAACTCTAATATTCATGTGATCAAAGGAAGTAAGGTTGATTTAGACTATGTGTATGATTTTTTAGACGAGCATTTTGATAGTTCTTTTATAATACCGAAAAGTGTATTTGAAAAAAGGATAAGTGAGAGTGGCTACGAATTGGTATTAGCAAAGAATAATTATAATGTGCTTGTGGGATATGCATTTGTTTATCGCTCTAAAGATAAAAAATTTTTATATCTAGATTATTTTGCAATACTGCCATTTTTTAGGCAACAAGGATATGGGACTCTGTTTTTAAATGAATTATTAAAGAATGGAAATAGGATAGCAGAATACGGAATATTTTCTGAGGTGCCTTGCATAATAGAGCCTTATGTTGAAAAACTTATAAAAAAATGCGGAGGAAAATTATATGATATAAAGTATTCGCTCCCAGTTGGAAAAAGCAAAGTGGAATTGAGGTCGGTTGTCTACCCAAAACCAAATTTTGAAGAACTAAATAGTAATGATATTAAAGATATATATAAAGAAGTTTTATTAAATCTGCATGGTGATACTATTAATGAAAATAATTTAAAGGATTGTATATCTTAAAGTGGAAAACAGCTCACAAAACTTAATAAAAACACGTATTTTATATCGTTGAAAAGCCCCTATAAATGTGATAAAATGTATGCACACGACATTTGCAGTAAATAAAATATAAATAAATAGAGAGGGCAAGTTCATGGCTAAAAAATTAGTTAAAAGAAAAATGAAGACTATGGATGGAAATGAGGCAGCTGCCCATGCATCGTATGCTTATACTGAAGTAGCAGCCATTTATCCTATCACACCATCATCAGTTATGGCAGAACACACTGATGAGTGGGCAACTGAGGGTAGAAAAAATATTTTTGGAGAGACAGTGCAGGTTAAGGAAATGCAATCTGAAGCTGGCGCCGCTGGTGCAGTTCATGGTTCGCTTGCAGCAGGTGCTCTCACAACTACTTATACAGCATCACAAGGATTACTTCTTATGATACCAAACCTTTATAAGATTGCTGGTGAAGGTCTTCCAGGTGTATTCAATGTATCAGCAAGAGCAGTTGCTACACATGCACTTTCAATTTTTGGAGACCATAGTGATGTGTATGCATGCCGTCAAACTGGTGTGTGCATGCTTGCATCAGGTTCAGTTCAAGAGGTAATGGATTTAACTCCAGTAGCACATCTTTCTGCTATTAAAGGAAAGATACCATTTATTAATTTCTTTGATGGATTTAGAACATCACATGAGATTCAAAAAGTAGAGACCTGGGATTATAAAGATTTAAAAGGACTTCTCGACAATAAAGCATTAAAAGATTTTAGAGATAATGCGATGAACCCAAATCATCCAAATCAAAGAGGTTCTGCACAAAACCCAGATATATTCTTCCAAGCAAGAGAGGCAAGCAATACTAATTACAATAAGATGCCAAAAATTGTAGAAGAGTATATGAATGCTATAAACAGCATGATAGGAACAAACTATAAACTCTTTAGTTACTATGGAGATAAAACAGCAAATCATGTAATCGTTGCTATGGGGTCAGTTTGCCAAACTATAGAAGAATACATTGATTTCATGAATAAAAAGAAAAAAGCAAAAATTGGTCTTGTAGAAGTTCATCTCTATAGACCATTCTCAAAAGAGCATTTATTAAAAGCACTTCCATCAACAGTTAAGACAATCTCAGTTCTTGATAGAACTAAGGAGCCAGGTGCATTTGGAGAGCCACTTTACTTAGATGTTGTAGCTGCGCTTAAGGGGACTAAGTTTGAGAAATGCAAAATCCTTGGTGGAAGATATGGTCTTGGATCAAAGAACACTACACCAGAACAAGTTGCAGCAGTTTATGCAAATAAGACATTAAATGGTTTCACTATTGGTATAAAAGATGATGTAACTAAACTCTCTCTCAAAGAAGGCGCAGCATTTGATTCAACTCCAGAAGGAACTACTTGCTGTAAGTTCTGGGGACTTGGGAGCGATGGAACAGTTGGTGCAAATAAGAACTCAATAAAGATTATCGGCGACAATACTGATATGTATGTGCAAGCATATTTTGACTATGATTCAAAGAAGTCAGGCGGTGTAACAACATCACACCTTAGATTTGGCAAGAAACCTATTAAGTCAACTTATCTTATCTCTAAGGCAAATTTTGTAGCTTGCCACAAGTCATCTTATCTTGAGCACTACAATATGGTAGAAGATTTGGTTGATGGTGGAACATTCCTTCTTAATTGTGACTGGGATCAAAAAGCAATTGAGAAACATTTACCAGACCATGTAAAAAAGTATATCGCAACTCACAAAATTAATTTTTATGTTATAGATGGTGTAAAGATAGGTATAGAGACTGGCATGGGTCCAACTCGTATTAATACTATACTTCAATCTGCATTCTTTAAGCTTGCAAATATTATTCCTGAGAAAAAAGCAATTGAATATATGAAGGCAGCTGCAAAAGCAACTTATGGAAGAAAAGGTGAAGATGTAGTTAAGAAGAACTGTGATGCAATTGATGCAGGTGCTACAGGAATGGTTAAGATAGAAGTTCCTGCTTCTTGGAAAACTATAAAGGTAAAAGCGATTAAAGAAAGCGCATCAAAAGGACCAAAAGATGTAGTTAAGTTTGTAGATTTAATTCAAAAGCAAGTCAATAATAAAAATGGAGACAATCTTCCTGTATCAGCATTTAAAGATTATGTATATGGAAATACTCCATCAGGAACATCTGCATATGAGAAGAGAGGCATAGCGGTAAAGGTACCTACTTGGCATAAGGACAATTGTATACAATGTAATTTCTGTTCACTTGTATGTCCACACGCAGCAATTCGTCCAGTAGCGCTTAATGCAAAAGAAGCTAAGGATATACCAAAGGGAATGAATGTAAAAGACTTAAACGGTATGGAAGGATATAAGTTCACTATAGTTACAAGTGTTCTTGACTGTACAGGCTGTGGTGTGTGTGCAGACACTTGCCCAGGTATGAGAGGAGAAAAAGCTCTTATCATGAAAGATCTTGAGCAGGCCATGGATGAGCAAAAGTACTTTGACTATGCAGCACAATTTGATGCTAAGGAAGATGTGGTTGAGCATTTCGGTGAGCAGACAGTTAAGGGCTCACAATTTAAGAAGCCATACCTTGAGTTCTCAGGAGCTTGCGCTGGTTGCGGAGAGACTCCTTATGCAAAACTTGTAACTCAACTCTTCGGTGATAGAATGTATATAGCAAATGCAACAGGTTGCTCATCAATCTGGGGCAACTCATCTCCATCAACTCCTTACACAAAGGATAGTAAAGGTAGAGGACCAGCTTGGAATAACTCTCTTTTTGAAGATAATGCAGAGTTTGGTTATGGAATGTTCCTTGCACAAAAAGCAATTCGAGGCGCACTTCTTAAGAAGGCAGAAGAGCTCATGCTTGAGTCAAGTGGAGCACTTAAAGATGCACTTAAAGAATATTTAGATACAAAAGATTCATCAAAAGATAATGGAAAGGCAACAGACAAGTTAATTCCACTTCTTGAGAAATCATCAAATGCTCTTGCAAAAGAAATGCTTGCTAAGAAAGATTACCTCGCTAAGAAGAGTCAGTGGATCTTCGGCGGAGATGGTTGGGGATACGACATCGGATTTGGTGGAGTGGACCATGTGCTTGCATCAAATGAAGATGTAAATATTATGATATTTGACACAGAGGTTTACTCAAATACTGGTGGACAGTCATCAAAGGCAACTCCAACTGGTGCAGTTGCACAATTTGCAGCAGGAGGAAAAGATGTTAAAAAGAAAGACATCGCATCAATTGCAATGTCATATGGATATGTATATGTAGCTCAGATTTGTATGGGTGCTGATAGAAATCAAGCAGTTAAAGCAATTAAGGAAGCTGAAAATTACAATGGACCATCACTCATCATAGCATATGCACCATGTATAAACCACGGAATTAAGAAAGGAATGGGTAAGGCTGAGGTAGAAGAAAAGCTTGCAGTTGAGTGTGGATACTGGAATAACTTTAGATTCCGTCCAAATGCAACTGGTGAAGAGAAGAAGTTCTGTCTCGATAGCCAAGAACCAAACTTCGATAAATACCAAGAGTTCCTTGATGGAGAAGTTCGTTACTCATCACTTGCACTTAAGGATAAAGAGAAGGCACTTAGACTCTTTGAAAAGAATCAAAATGAAGCAAAGGCGAGGTACACTTACTTAAAAGCACTCGGAAATCTCTACGCAACCCCAGTGCAATAAAATTTAAATGTAGGGGCGGTTTTGACCGCCCTTTTTAAGTTATAAACATTATGTTATAATATTTATATGGATGGTAAGATTATTAAAGCAGTCCTATTTGACTTAGATGGAACTATTATAGATACTGAAAAGTATTATCGTTTGTATTGGCCAAAAGCATTTGCAAAATTTGGCTATACGATAACGGATGAGCAAGGTCTCGGCATGAGATCTCTTGGAAGCCCCTACGTGGAAGAATATGCAGAAAAATTATTCGGAAAAAAGATTGATTTGACCGAGATAAAAAAATATGCTAGAAGCTGTGTGGATGAAAGCGTTGTTAAGAATGGACTAGAGTTGAAAGATGGAGTTATAGAATGTCTCAGCTTTCTAAAAAATAAAAATGTAAAAATAGCGATTGTCACAGCAACTGCAATTGAGAGAACTGAGAAATATATAAAAGATGCAAATATAGAAATGTACTTTAATGACATAATAAGTGCAAAAAATGTGCCACATGGGAAACCTGCTCCTGATGTATATCTCACAGCATGTGAAAAATTGAGAATTGAACCTAAAGAAACGATAGCAGTTGAAGATTCCCCAAATGGTGTGATGAGTGCGAGCCGTGCGGGTTGCAATGTGGTGATGGTGCCAGACCAAACTGAGCCAGATGAGGAACTTATTAAGTGCCTATTTGGAAATATTAAGTCGCTGAGAGAATTTGAAAATTTAGTTAATGAAAAAGGAATAGTTTTTAGTAGATGAGTAGTAGGGGTGGATGATATCCGCCCCTACGATTTTTTTGCGGGCTCGCAGTGCTCGCCCCTACGAGGGATGACAGAGTGTCGTCCCCTACAATTAAGTATCCTTTACAAAATAAGATAATTATGCTATATTAAAGTGACATAAATTTCACTTAGAAATGTCACTTAGGAGGCACTATGAATTTAGGTATAGAAAGTGAAACTTTAGAGTTTAAGAAAAGCACGAGCGAATTAAAAGAGGGATTGTGTTCTATATGCTCTATATTGAATAAACATGGAGCTGGAACACTCTACTTTGGCGTAAATAGAAAAGGGGAAGTTATTGGTCAACAAATATCTGAAAAAACTTTAAGAGATATATCAAAGTCAGTCGCCGAGTTCATTAAGCCAACTATAGTACCGACAATAGTAAAATTATTAGCAGATGATAAGCAATATGTTAAAGTAGACTTTTATGGTTTTGAAAAGCCATATTCGTATAATGGAAAATACTATATTAGATCAGCCGACGAGGATAGATTAATAAGTACAAGTAACTTAAAAAAAATATTAAGAAACGAGTTAGATAAAAATTCATGGGAAGTTGAATATACTAATACAAAAATAAATGCTGTAGATAAAAATGCTATTAAAATTCTTCATAAAGATGCAATTCAGAATAGACGATTGCCTAATGAAAAAATAAGTGATAAATCCTTTTTGAAAAAATTAAATCTAATAAATAATTCAGTGTTGAATAATGCGGGCAGAGTGCTATTTGCAAATGATAAGCCAGTAACATTAAAAATGGCTGTATTTGCTACTGATGAAAAACTAACATTTATCGAACAACAAATTATTAAAGACAACATATATAATTTATTAGTAGAAGCAGAGAAGTTTATACTTAAAAATATACATTGGAAAGCGGAAATTATAGGTATGCAACGAGTGGAAACACCAGAAATACCTAAAGAAGTTATTAGAGAGATTTTAGCAAATAGTTTTGTACATGCAGTGTATGTTAGTAATACGACACATGAAATAGATATACATCCTAATTTTATAACTATTTATAATCCAGGACAATTTGCAAGTTCGCATAAACCTGAAGAATATGTAAAAAAGAATATGCCATCAGTAGTAAGGAATCCATTAATTGCAAATACACTTTATTTAGGTAATATAATAGAACAGTTTGGCAGCGGACTTAAGAGAGTTGCATCTATAAGTAAAGATTCAGGTAATAAAATAAGTTTTGAAAATTTAAATGAAGGCTTTAGAGTTAAGATTACAAGAAAAAAAGACAAAAATGTCACTTTGAATGTCACTTTAGATGTCACTTTGAATGCTACAGAAATGTTAATATATAATTTGTTAAAAACTGATAATACCATGGCAAGAGAACAACTAGCAAAAAAAATTGGAAAGACTGTAAGAACTGTTCAAAGAGCATTGGGAACCTTAACTAATCAAGGCTATATATTAAGGAAGGGGTCAAAAAATAACTGTATTTGGGAAATTTTAAAGTGATAATATTAAATATAAAATATTATAATTGAGTAAATTAATATTGTAGGAGTGTGTAAATAATGGGTTCTATAATCGATAATAGAGAAAAAACAATGCTGCAAGCTCTAAAAAATGCTCTTCAACAAACTGAGAGAGTAGATATTTTAACTGCATTTTTTTATTTTTCCGGTTTTGATGCATTAGCTGACGAATTAAAAGATAAGAAAATCAGGATACTTGTAGGGAAAACTATAGACCCTGAACTCGTCTCAGAATTAAGTCAAAATTTAAATAATGGTATTAATGATGATTTAGGTGCTTATTCGGTGAGAGGGTTTAATGGAAAAAATAATTTACAAAAAAAGAAATATTATTTTGACAGTTTTATCAGTTTGTTCAATAAATCCGTACTTTCAGAGCAATTTGATTCAAATAGAAGCCAAGAAATATTTAAAATGTTTATGGGCAAACTTGATGATGGCAGTTTGGAAATTAAAATAACAAATGAAAGTAATCATGGAAAGTTTTATTTGCTGACTAATAAACCCGAGTTTTCTTGCAATGGCGACCAAAAAGGCATTGTAATTATGGGGTCATCTAATTTCACTTTCAATGGTCTTATTGGACAAGGAGAAATGAATGATAGGAGTTCTGAAAATAGCAAGTATGACGAATATAAAAATGTATTTGAAAGTTTATGGAATGATTCAAAATGTGTAGATATATCAGTAGAAAATGGCAATAAAGATTTTATAAATAATGTAAAGGAAAGAACTTGGTTGTATGCAGTTCCTACTCCTTATCAAATTTATACAAGGATACTGTTTGAACTGTATAAAGAAATTGATGATGAAACTGTAAAGGAACCATATGAAATAACCAATGGTAAATTTAATAATTTTAAGTATCAATTAGATGCAATAAAATTGGGAATAGATTGCATTAAAAAGAATAACGGAGTTATCATTTCAGATGTTGTTGGCCTTGGCAAATCAATTATAGCATCAGCGATTGCTTATAATTTAGACATGTCGAAAACTGTTATTATTACACCGCCTCATCTTGTTGGACAATGGGAACAGTATCAGCAAGAATTTGGACTCAGAGGAGTTAAAGTTGCAAGTGGTGGTAAAATAGAGACAATATATAATACATACAAACAAGACGATGTGCCAATACTGTATATTATTGATGAGGCTCATAGATATAGAAATGAATTGACAGATAATTATCAATATTTGCATCAGTTAACAAGATCTAATAAGGATAATAAAGTTATTTTACTGACTGCGACGCCATATAATAATCGCCCGCAAGACTTGTTTGCACTAATAAAATTATTTCAGACTCCTAGCAGATCTACAATAAACACCGTAGAAAATCTTGGGATGGAGTTTAGAGAAGCTATTGCAAAATATAATGTTTTGCAAAAAGAAGGTAAGAAAAATTTAACAAATGATATAAAAAAAGAGTTGGATAAATTAAGTGAAAAACTGAGACGACTAATTAGTCCAGTTATTATTAGGCGTAGTAGAATTGATTTGCAAGAGGTGGAAGAGTATAAAAAAGATTTAGAACTACAAAATATTAGATTCCCAGAAGTGGTAGGACCTGAATTAAAAGAGTATGATCTTGGAGAAATAAGAGAATTATATGTAAACACTCTAAATGACATAAGTAAAAAATATAAGAGTTCAAGATATAATCCAGCTCATTATTTAAAAGATGTAACAAGTTTCAATAATAAATATGGTGAATTGTTTGGTGATATGAATGTTGAATTATTTTTTGGAAATCTTGCCGAAAACCAAAAAAGGTTATTAGTTATGAGATTTGAAAGCTCAAAGCAAGCATTTAAAACGACAATAGAAAAAATAATAACTTCATATCAAAATGCAATAAAGTGGTGGGATAAGGGCTATGTCCCAATAAAAAGAAAGGGCAATCTATGTGAGCCGGATGAAAATTATATTGAAGATATGATAGAGCAAATGGATGAATATTTTGATAATCCAGACATAGATTTGGATAAATTGAAAAAAGAAGCATTGCCGTTTGAAACAAACTTATTTAAAAATGAATATATTGCAGATATCAAAAGTGACTTAGAATTATTAAATAACATAAAAAGCAGATGGTTTCAAAAAGATGAAATTGGTTTTGATCCGAAATTTAAAGAGGTGTTAGAAACAGTAAAAAAATTGCTTAATGACAATCATGAAAGAAAAATAGTAATTTTTACTGTATATTCAGATACCGCTAATTATATTAATGAAAAATTTAAAGACAATGGAATAAGGTCTATATTATACTCTGGGGCTTCAAGTGATGCTGATAGAAAAATAGTAATTAAAAATTTTGATGCATCAATTAAAGATGAAGAAAAATCAAATGACTATGATATTATTGTATGCACGGATGCACTAAGTGAAGGCATAAACCTTAATAGAGCAGGCGTAGTAATAAATTATGATATTCCTTATAATCCAACGCGAGTTGTTCAACGAATAGGAAGAATTAATCGTATAAATAAAAAAATGTTTGATAAAATTTTCATTTACAATTTTTTTCCAACTGATATTGGCGAAGAAGTTACACTTACAAAAGGTATCTCAACATTAAAAATGTTGTTAATAAACAATATTGTTGGTAGCGATACAAAAACACTTACCACTAATGAAGAACTACAAAGTTATTTTAAAGATAAATTTGATGAAGCCAATGAAGAAGAAAACACAAAGAGTTGGGATAATGTATATAGAAATGATTTTAATTTAATCAAAAGTAACGAAGACATAAAAAAAGAAGCCTATAATGTCCCTGAAAGGAGCAGAATTGTAAGAAAAATTGAAGGGAAGTCTTGTGCGGTATCATTTGCTAAAAGGGGAAGCAATGTTTTATTTGCTGTTTATGATCCTATAGATAATGATACAAAAATTAGCAGTATGGAAGAGGGGCTAAAATTGTTTTATGCACTAAAAGAAGAAAAAGGATATGAAAGTGACGGTAAAATTGAAGATAAGTTTGATAAATTAAAACAAGAAATAAAGAAACCATCGTTAAAAGTTAAATTAGACAAAAGAAAAAACGAGGCTATTGCCATTCTCAACTGCATTAAAAATTTAACACAATATGATAACGGCTATATTGAAGATTTGTTGGAAATAATTAAAACATATGATGATTTAAGTGATGGAGAATTAAAATACATATCAGGAATCAGGGTTCAAGAAAGCAATGTAGAAAAATGTATTAAGGAATTAAAAGAAAGAATACCTGAACATTATATTATTCAAATTAAAGAAAAAGTTGAAAATATAGATAAACAAAATGAAGTAATAATGTTTACGGAGGATATTAGAAATGGCGAATAAAAGTGGTCTTTCAATTGATGAAATTAAAGAGGTGCTACAGCGAGAGTATAATAGAGACAACTTTGTTTATGTTACATCAAATAATATTTTAGAAGGTTTTGTAGAAAACATAAGAGAAATTAAGATAGAATCAAAGAACAGTTATTTTAAAACTGTTTATGAGCTAGGGCATTCAAGTGTTTTTGATGTATCAGTTTTTGAGGTCGAACTAAAAGAAAATGTTGCGAATAAGAAAGTTAGTATAACACAAGAGATGTTTAATATTCTAAAAAGTCATATGATTAGCAATGCCATTGTATCATTTGTAAATGCTGATAGAAAGAATTTTAGATATTCATTGTTAACAATTAAATATGAAACAATGAATGGCAAAATAATTAAAATAGTATCAAATCCCAAAAGATACTCATATTTACTTGGGTTTAACACAAAACCGAAGACTGCATTTGATTATTTGCTTAATACTCCTAAGGCACAAAGCTTACAAGAACTAATGCTAAAGTTCTCTGTTGAAGCTGTCAATAAAGAATTCTATAGTAGAATTTCTGATTTGTATTTACGAGTGGTTAAAGAGAATAATAAGGAACTAAAAATACATTCTTTGGCGGGTAGTAGCAAGTATAATGAATTTGTAGTTAGACTTATTGGTAGAATAATTTTTTGTTGGTTTTTAAAAGAAAAGAAAAGTAAAAATGGAGTTCCACTTATTCCGAATGAAATATTAAGCATTGACACAATAAAGAAATCAACCAATTACTATCATGATGTTTTGGAACCTTTATTTTTTGAATTATTAAATACTAATCACAAAAACAGAAAGGACAAATATGGAAATTTAAAAATTTATAAACAAGTTCCGTATTTGAATGGTGGGTTGTTCAAACCATATGAAAGTGACTATTATAAATATGATAGCTCAAATGAAAGTGGAGCATACGGAGTTGTCATGATTGATAATCAATGGTTTATAGATTTATATGATGTTTTAAATTCTTATAATTTTACAGTTGATGAGAATACTGCGTATGACATTGAATTATCAATTGACCCTGAAATGCTTGGTAGAATTTTTGAAAATTTGCTTGCTGAAATTAATCCTGAAACAGGAGACAGTGCAAGAAAAAATACAGGAAGTTTTTATACTCCAAGAGAAATTGTAGATTTTATGGTTGATAGTTCTATTTTAGAGTATTTGAAAATCAAAACCAATATTGAGGAAGAAAGATTATATAATCTTATAAAATGGACAAAGAGTGATGAGTATAAATTAGATTTTAACATTGAAGAAAAAGAACAAATTATTGATGCTTTATATAATGTCAGAACCATTGATATTGCCTGTGGTTCAGGAGCATTTCCTATTGGATTGTTGCAGAAAATAGTGTTTATACTTGAACAAATTGATGAGGATGCTAAATTGTGGTTTGATAAAACAATTAGCGACATAAAGGATACCTTAATACGAAACGAAATAAGAAAAAAATTTGATAGCGGGGCATTAAACTATATAAGAAAACTTAAAGTTATTCAAAACTCAATTTTTGGAGTTGATGTTCAAAATATTGCTGTAGAAATAGCAAGGCTAAGAGCCTTTTTGTCACTTGTAATAGAGGAAAATGTTAGTGACTCTGATGAGAATAGAGGAGTAAAACCATTACCATCGTTAGAGTTTAAATTTATAACGGCGAATTCTCTTATTAAACTCCCTGACAACAGTGGTAAATTACAAAGCAAGAAATCTAAAAAAAATGCACCTTTGAAAAATGATATCAGTTATCTTGAAAATGATTTTGCTGGACAAAATGATTTTATAGAGCAATTGAAAGAGGTTATAGTAGATTATTTTAGTGCTGAAGCAAACGAAAGGCTAGAATTAAAAGAACGATTTAGATATATACAAAATAAAATGCTTTTGCATACACAAAATAATCAAGGGGCATCGACAAAAAAATTTTTTACTTTGTGTTCTTGGGAACCATTTGAAAATGAACCAGCTAGGTGGTTTGATCAGTCTTGGATGTTTGGGGTAGAAGATGGTTTTGATATAGTTATTGGTAACCCACCTTATGTTCAGCTTCAAAAGTCTATAGATGATAAAAAAACAAAGTGTGGTGATTTGTATAAAGATGAAGGCTTTAATACTTTTGAGAAAACGGGAGACTTGTATTGTTTATTTTACGAGAAAGGATTATCTTTACTAAGAGAAAAAGGTATATTGACATTTATTACTAGTAACAAGTGGATGAGAGCGGGATATGGAAACAAATTAAGAAATTATTTGGCTAATAATTCAAACCCAGTTTTATTACTAGATTTTGGTGGTAATAAAGTATTCAAATCAGCTACAGTTGATGTAAATATTATGATACTTCAAAAGTCAGAAAATTCAAATAAAACCATTGCTTGCACATTAAGCTCTGATGCAGATGATGTAAATTTGAAAGAATATGTTGATGAAAATTCAAGTAAAATTTCTTTTAATACAGAGGCAGCATGGATAATTAGTAGCGATATTGAGACAAATATAAAAAGAAAAATTGAAGAAATAGGAACACCGCTTAAAGATTGGGATATAAATATATATAGAGGGATTCTAACAGGATGCAATGAAGCTTTTATTATTTCGGGAGAAAAACGAGCAGAACTGATAAAAGAGGACCCAAAAAGTGCTGAAATTATACGACCGATTTTAAGGGGCAGAGATATAAAAAGGTATGGGTATGAGTTTAATAATTTATATCTAATATGTACATTTCCAAGCAAACATTACGATATAGATAAATATCCAGCTATCAAAAATTATTTACTAACTTTCGGGAAAGAAAAATTAGAACAAACCGGAAAAACATATATTAAAAATGGTGTTAAAATTCATTCAAGAAAAAAAACTAATAATGAATGGTTTGAGACACAAGATAGTATAGCTTATTCGGACCTTTTTTTGGAACAGAAAATAGTGTATCCGTGTATTATGTCAAAAGGTCCAGCATATACAATTGACACAAAAGGCGAATTCTATGTTATTGCACCTGGGAATATAATAACTGGTAAAAATTTAATATATCTTAACGATTGTTTAAACTCAAAGATTTTTTATTTTGCTCTAAGAAAATTTTATATGGGTGGTGGTATTGAAGGGGAATTAAAGACTAATAGGCTACTAATTCTTCCAATCCCATTAACAAAGAAGGATTGTAATATTGATGATGAAATATTAAAATTAAAACTATCATTAAGCGATAAAGAAATGGATTATATAAATACAGAGTATCAAAAGTACTTATAATTAAAACAGCATTATATTAAAAATGTAACTCTATTTATAAAATTCTTCTACAGCATAAATGAAAAAACAATTTTTAATTGACTATTCGGTATATAGTTTGATCATCTTTAAAATCAAAGTAAAAATTACATTACATATTATTATTAAAAATGTATTCTATTTCATCGTTATTTAGACTATAAATATCACAAATAGTTTTTTCTAAGATGTTGTCATCAGTAATATTTAATAATAGTTTAAAATTATTTTGAGGGATAGGAAGTAACTGCAGAAACTCTTTTTTGTATCTATATCCTTTTTCTCCTAATCCACCACCTGCATAAAACTTTTTAAATAGATATGTACATATTTTAGAGTTTAAATATTTAATAATACACTCTATATGATTGCCTGTCATAATAAATGCGGTTGCTTCAACAAAAAAATGTTCATTAGTATCTAAAAAGAATTTTGGTTCTTGCACAATTTCTGAATATACTATTTTCTGTTCCAAAAAAAGGTCCGTATAAATGCAATTTCTCAAATTATAAGGAGTATCGCCTTGGTCGTCTCTTATAGATATTTTATCCCAATACTTATCCAAATGCTTTTTTATTGCAGGGTAGTCATTTATGTCAATTGGCAAAATATCCTTTGACTTTATACCATTATGTGTATTTATGAGATATAAATCGTGAAACTCATACCCATACCTTTTTATATCTCTGCCCCTTAAAATCGGTCGTATAATTAATACATATTATTTTTTATGGGAGGAATTAAAAATGTATTATGGGTATATACGAGTATCAAGTGATAAACAGACTGTTGAGAATCAAAGATTTGAGATTAATAATTTTGCAAATATGAATAGTATTATAATTGATGGTTGGATTGAAGAAACAATAAGTGGAACTAAAAACTATAAAAAAAGAGAATTAGGTAAATTGCTTAACTCAATTACAGAGGGAGATACTATAATCTGTTCGGAACTTTCAAGACTTGGCAGAAATTTGTTTATGATTATGGAAATACTAAATATTTGTATGGAAAAGAGGTGCAAGGTCTGGACTATAAAAGATAATTATCGCTTAGGTGAAAACATAGAAAGCAAAATTTTGGCATTTGCTTTTGGTATATCGGCTGAAATTGAAAGAAATTTAATTAGCCAACGAACAAAGGAAGCATTAGCACGTAAAAAAACTGAAGGAATTATTCTGGGGAGACCTAAGGGACGTAAGAGTATAAAAACAAAATTAACAGGCAAAGAAGAGAATATTACAAAGTTGTTAAATGAAGGAGTAAAAAAGACAAAAGTATGTAGACTGTTAAAGATTAGTAGAAATACATTATACAGGTTTATTAATGCAAGTAAGAAATGCAAATGATAATTCATACAAATTAATTATAATAGGTTAAATATGTGATTTGCATTTATTTCCGTTTTAAAACTGTTTAAAAAAGCGATATCAAGGTAGGAGATGCGAGAAAGTGGACTCGCAGATCTCTCCCCTACAATTACACTCGCTACTACGTGCTATGTGGTTGTAAAAAAGGAGAAATCATAGTATAATTAAACTTTATGAATCAAGAACTAAAAAACTTACAGCAAAAATATGCTGTAAATCTCTTTGATTGGTATGATTTTAAGTCTAAGTCAAGTGGTCTGGAGAAGGACAGCAAGGTATTGGTTATCGGGGATGTAGACGATAACTTTATTTTCCCATTCGCTAAAAGAGTTAAACATCTATCTGTAGTTCTAGAGACTAGTGAGATGGAGAAGGTAGTTAGTTATTTAAGCCTTCCACAAAATGTAAGCATATATAAAGAATTGATTGATGATGATATAAGGGGCATAGGTGGCAAACTTAACGGCTTAATATTTGACTATGTGCTCATCCCATCTATGACAAAAAAAATTTCGCATTTAGTTGGAGATAGATTAAGTGATATAGTTGAGTACTTGTCAGAAACCTACACGGATGATAATGGCACAGTCTTGATGGCGTTTGACAATAAAAATAGTTTCAATGTGATAGGCGGATCAAAAATTGACGATTCAATAATGTCATATACTCTTGATGATATAGTAAAGTTTAAAAAACGTTCTAAAGAAAAGTATGCTTATTCAAATGTAAATATCTACTATCCTATGCCAGAATATAAATTTCCACTTAGAATATATAGTGACAGATACTTGCCAAAGCTTGAAGATGAGAGTGAGATGACAAGAAATCTTGTATCTATAGGGAAGTTTAGCGAATATTGCAATTCTTATATTTTGATTTTTGATGCAAAGAAAGTAAATGCAAATGAAAATGAATATGAACCAATCTATGTAAAATATAATTTAAATAGAGCAAAAAGATTTGCACTTAGAACTAGTATACTTGAAGATAGTGCTGGCAAAAAAATAGTTGTAAAAAAAGCAGTATATGTAGAAGCAAATAGACAGGTTAAGGACATGGTTGATAATGTCTCAGTTATCAAGAATCATAACATAGAGATATTGAAGCCAATAAAATATGTGAGCGAAAGTGAGGCGAGCGATGACAAGTCGTATGTTGTCTATCCTTTCATAAAAGGCGAGACACTCACAGATGTGATACTTGATAGAATTAGAAAAGGCGAGAAAGAAAAAGAAGTAATAGCTGAATATATGTACAAAATCATTGGCAAGTTCAATGGGATAATACAGAACTACAACCTTGATTGCACTTTCCAAAATGTAATTGTAGCAGATAATAAACTTTACATTATAGATAGTGAGTGGATTTCAAAAGATACAACTGAAGTAGATTTCCTCAGATATAGAATTTTAAAATATTTTTGGAAGTCTTGCAGACAAAATCTTTCTTACAGCACATTTAAAGATATGGTTAGAGATTTTGGCATTGGCTATATGGATGCAGAGAGATATGAAAATGCCGAAAATGAGTTCCAATCAAAAGTTCATGAAAATATCAATAACCTTGATGTGACGAAATATGATGAATTAAATCCTGGCTTTGCAAAGCTTTATTATATAAAGGCAGAACTTGATAGAGTAAGAGAGCAGCTTGATAGAATTACAGGAGAAAATAATGCAGTTGACTATCAAGCAAATAAGCAAAATGAAATCATAAGACTCACAAATGTCCATGTAAATAATCTTGAAAATCTAATACAGAATTTGCAAGATCAAGTTGGAGCACTCACGGAGCAAAATCAAATTCTCTTTAGAAGAGAGGGAATTATCTATAAGATTTCGAGAAAGACAAAAGATATAGTAAAAAAACTATTACCACCTGAGACTGCAAGAAATAAAATTTGTAAATATCTATATAGAACTGTAAGACATCCATTTAAGATGCTTAAGACATACTTCACAAGGAGTGGTCGAAATAGAATTGTGGGCGACTTCATGATAGGCGATGCATACTTTGAGTGTGGTAAGGTGTCATTGCCAAAATGTGATTTACCAAAAGTTTCTATAATAATACCTTGTTATAACCAAATTAGATATACATACAAATGTCTCTATTCTATAATGAACAACACTGATGCTAATGAGACTCCATATGAAGTAATAATCGCTGATGATGTGTCAACTGACACAACTAGAAACATAAGTAAATATGTAGATAATGTAGTTGTAAATAGAAATACTGAGAACCTAGGTTTTTTAAAGAATTGTAATGCTGCAGCTAAGCTCGCTCGTGGCGATTATATTTATTTCTTAAATAATGACACTGAAGTTCATAAAGGTTATCTTTCATCACTTGTCCAACTTCTTGATAATAATTCTTCTATCGGTATGGTAGGTTCTAAACTTGTATTTGCTGATGGAACTTTGCAAGAGGCAGGAGGTATTATCTGGAGTGATGGTGAAGGTGCTAATTATGGTAGAGGAGATGATCCTGCAGACTTCAAATATAACTATGTAAAAGAAGTTGACTATATTTCAGGCGCCGCAATTATGATAAGAAAAAATCTTTGGAATATTATTGGCGGCTTTGATGAGAGATACGCTCCTGCATATTGTGAAGATTCTGATTTAGCATTTGAAGTTAGAAAGTATGGATATAAAGTAGTATATCAGCCATTATCTGTCATAACTCACTTTGAAGGCATAAGCAATGGAACTGATGAAAATCAAGAAGGTAGCATCAAGTCATATCAGGTTGTAAATAAAGAAAAGTTAAAAGAAAAATGGAAAGATGAGCTGGTTAAACAATTCCCACATGGTGATACTCTTGACTTCTTTAGAGCTAGAGAGAGAGCGATGGGAAAGAAAACTATTCTCTTTGTAGACCACTATGTGCCAACTTGGGATAAGGATGCTGGTTCTAAGACAGTTTATTCTTACATGATGATGTTCAAGAAAATGGGATATTCTGTAAAATTTATGGGAGATAACTTTACATTAAATGCTCCTTATGGTGAGATACTTGAGCAGGCAGGAATCGAAGTTATTTATGGAGACAATGTGCAATCAAATCTATGGGGATATCTTAGAGACAATAAGAAAAGTTTTGATTATATATTCCTAAACCGTCCGCACATAGCAATAAAGTATATAGATTTTATACGACAAAATATGTATACAAAAATTATTTACTATGGTCACGATCTTCACTACATGAGACTTCAAAGAGAATATGATTTAATGGGTGATGAGTCAGCTCTTTATGAATTTAAATATTATAGAAATCTTGAGTATTCGCTTTTATATAAAGCAGATATAAGTTATTTCCCTTCATATAAGGAAGTTGAGGAAATAAAGAAAGTAGATGACACTCTAAGAGTAAAAGCGATAAATGCATATATGTTTGACGAGAAGCCTATAGTGCATCGCGATTTTGCAAATACAAAGGATATTCTTTTTGTTGGTGGTTTCAGTCACGACCCAAATAAAGATGCAATGAGATGGCTCCATGAAAGTATAATGCCAAGAGTAAAAGCTAGAAATAGTAATATCAATTTAGTCGTTGTAGGCTCAAATCCAACTGATGAGATAAAAAAGATTTGTGAAGAGGGCGGATATATTTTAAAAGGTTTCGTCCCAGATGATGAACTATTAAATCTTTATAATGACACAAGGATAGTTATAGCTCCACTTAGATATGGAGCTGGTATAAAAGGAAAGATTATCGAGGCTATGGCAAATGGAGCTGCGATAATTACTACGAATTGTGGAGCTGAAGGAATAATTGATGCACCATATTTTATGAAGATACAGGATGATGCTTTGGGATTTGCAAATGAAATAATAAAACTCTATGACAATATAGAAGAACTAAAAGATTTATCTATAGAAACTCAGAAAGTAATAAATAATAGATTTACCATGGATGCAGCATGGAATATAGTAAAGGATGATTTTGAATAATGCAGGCGATAATACTTTGTGGAGGACAAGGCACAAGGCTTAGGTCGGTCATAGGTGAAAAACAAAAGACTATGACTGAGGTCAACAACGAGCCATTCCTTGTAAATGTAATTAAATACTTAAAGAGTTACAAAATTACCAATGTAATATTTGCAACCGGATATAAAAGTCACGAGGTGAGAAATTATTTTGGTGACAGTTATTTTTTTGGCGTAGAAGTTAGTTATGCGGAGGAAAAAGTTGCACTAGGTACAGGTGGAGCTATAAGAAACTGCCTTGGAAAAATGAAGTATGACTATGCTCTTGTACTAAATGGAGATACACTTTTTGAAGCTAATCTAAAAAAACTTGAGAATAATTTTTTATCATTAAATGCTGATATGAGCATCGCATGTAAAGAAATAAATGATAAGACAAGATATGGCACTATTAAGATAGATTATAGTGGAGCAAGGACAGGTGGAGATAAAGAACATGGTGTTATAGTTTCATTTGATGAAAAAGTCGATTCGGATGATAAAGACGAAAAAGATTTATATATTAATGGTGGAATATATATCATAAAAAAATCGCTTATAGAGACTATACAAAGTGGTGTCAAATCATCACTCGAAAAAGATCTAATCCCAAGATGGATTAGTGAAGGAAAGCTTATAGGTGGTGAGGTTAGTAGAGCATCATTTATAGATATAGGAACACCAGATAGTTTAAAAGAGTATAAGGAAAAACGTGAAGAAGAGCGTTAAAAAAATTGTGTCAATAGCACTTATGACTGCAGTGATTTGTGTCATATCGCCATTTGCAATCGCGATACCAGTAAGTCCAGTGCCAGTTTCTCTTGCTACATTTGCTATCTATCTCACAGTAGTAATACTTGGCTGGAAAGATGGCACAATAAGTGTGATGGTGTATGTGTTACTTGGATTTGCAGGGGCACCAGTGTTCACAGGTTTTGCAGGTGGAGCAGGAAAAGTTTTGGGACCAACTGGTGGATATATTATAGGATATATTTTTTTAGCTTTTGTAGAAGGAGCATTTGTTGAAGGGGCTCGCGCAAAAATTTTTTTAGGAATGGTACTTGGGACTATTGTTTTATATCTATTCGGCACGGTGTGGCTTATGCATCAGGCGGGACTAACTCTTGTATCTGCTTTTTCGGTAGGAGTTTTACCATTTGTTATTGGCGATATAGCGAAAATGATTGCAGCACTATTTGCAGGCACAAAGATTAGGAACGCATTAATTAAGAGTAATTTGTTATAAATGAAATTATGGAAATAAAGAAACAAAAAATTTTATTTTTAGATAGAGATGGCACTATTTGTTATGATGATGGTGCTTTTGGCAGTGAAAAGTTTTCATATAGAGAAGTAATTGATAAGACAAGACCACTTGAAGGAGTAAAAGAAAGCCTTAAAGTTGCAAAAGACAAAGGTTATATGTTAGTTGTGATTTCCAACCAAGCTGGAATTGCAAAAGGAAGATTTGATGAATGCGATACTCATTATAGTAATAGATTATTGCAAGAAAAACTTGATGGACTGATAGATGGGTTTTATTATTGCCCACATCATACGAGTGGAAAAAATAATAAAGGTATAATAGCTGAGAATGCAAAAAGAGATTTGATTTTCCACTGCGATTGTAGAAAACCAGAGATAGGGATGTTTATCCAGTGCGAAAATGATTTAAAAAATGGTAAACTTCAGTATATTGATGAGCAATTGATAGCGAATAAAGTTTCTTATGAATATGATAGAAGTAAGATATATAGAAAAGAAGTCGAACCTGCGATAGTTGATAAAGAAAAATCTTATATGATTGGAGATAAGTGGCTTGACATACTCGCAGGTGAAAGATATGGTGTAAATTCAATTTTTGTAATGAGTGGCGAAGGGTCAGTAGAATATAACCATAAGAAAGATATACAAAAAGAATTGCCACAAAAGTATGAAATATTCAATGACATAAATGAGTTTATAAAGGAGAGACTATGAAATATATAGACAATTTGTGTGAGAGAAGAAAAAATTTAGAGCCAATTAAATATGATATTGTGAAAGCATTTGAGGCTATAAGAGACTGTTATAATGCTAAAAATAAAGTTTTGATTTGTGGAAATGGAGGCAGTGCTGCGGATTCATCTCATATCACTGGCGAACTCATGAAGGGGTTTGTAAAAAAAAGAACGATCGATGAAAAGTTGGAAAAGAATTTGTTTAAAGCCATAGAGAATTTTTACGATAAGAATAGTGATTTCACTTCTGATAAAAAGTTAAAAGAGATGAAAGAATGTCTCGAACAAGGACTTCCAACAATCGATCTCACAAGTTTTGTCGGATTAAATACAGCCTATGCAAATGACAAGAATGCTGATTATGTATTTGCAAATGGAGTTCTTGGACTTGGAAATATGAATGATGTTTTGATTGCCATATCAACATCAGGCAATTCTAAAAATGTGGTAAATGCTGCACTTGTTGCAAAAGCAAAAAACTTAAAGGTTATAGCAATGACTGGAAAAAACGGTGGTGCACTTAAGGATATTGCAGATGTAAATATTGTAGTCCCAGCAAACGACACGTATTTGATACAAGAGGAGCATATTGCAATTTATCATGCAATCTGCCTTGACATAGAAGATGAGTTTTTTTAACGAGCGCAAATGAGGAAATAATGATGAAGAAAAGTTTTCAAAGATTTATAAGAGTTATATTTTTATCTATGCTAGTATTTGTTGTAACAATTACTTCAGTTTCATTTACATATGCAAGATATTATTATGATGACGAATACCCAGAAATATATAATGCATATTGGGATAACCGCACTGCTAGATGGGATGTAAATGGTTATGCGACAAAGTTTGAAGTTCGTTTATATAGAAATGGTCATCAAGTTGTGACAAGAACTACATCGCAGGAAAGTATGAATATGAGTCAATATTTGCATAATGGTAGTGGTGATTACTATTTTGATGTGAGGCCTTATAACCATTATGATGGTTGGGGAAATTGGATTGGTTCTGATAGCATTTACATAGATAGATATTATTATGATGACTATGATAGATATTATGATGACAGATATTATTATGATCACTACTATAATGATAACCTATGGAATCAAGATATCTCTTACGCAAGAAATGATGGACCACCTACTAATCAACCACAAAGTAAATCAAATGTGATAATGCCAGGTGGCAATAGTTCAATTATTATGCCAGGAAATAGTCAACAACAAAATCAAGCAGCAAATATTTCTGCATACAACAAACAAGTGCTCACAGTGCCAACTTCGCAAATATTATATCAGCAAGCTAATGGCGAAAGTTCGTTTGGGAAATTTGTAGAAGTTTATGGACTATGGCATTTTATATTTGATAGCGGTGCTCCTGCGACGAATACTTGGGTACAATATAAAAATAAATGGTATTATATAGATATGAATGGAATTATGGCAACAGGGCTTTACACAATCAATGGTACTACATACTACCTAAATACAGATGGTAGTATGACAGAGGGGACACTAGTGCTTGATGGAATTACTCATTTCTTTGATAACAATGGAGCTATGGTCTACTAAAAAAATTATTATATAAGTTTTAGGAGGAAACAAATGAAAAGATTTTTAGTAATTTTAATGGGATTACTTATGGTTGTTGGCGGAGTATATTGCTTATTTACACCAGTGACAACTTTTTTAACTACAGGATACATAGTGGGAGTAATTATATTCTGTGATGCAATCGGAAACATTGCTGCATGGTTTAATGCCAAAAAGTATGTAGAGATAAGTGGATGGTATCTTGCTAATGCAATTATTTCTCTCATATTTGGAATTATCATCATGCTTAGCATCGGAATGCAGTTTGCGGTTGACATGTTTATTGTCTATGCTGTTGCAGTATGGGTAATAATGACTGGAATAAGCAGAATTTCAATGGCTATAAGGATGAAACAACTTATGAACAAATTGCCAAAAATATTTAACAATAAGAAATGGCTTGGAATATTATTATTTGGAATCTTAATGGTATTATTCGGCATTCTCTGTGTGTTTAAACCAATTGTTCTTTCAAGTGTGCTTGGAGTATTGATTGCTTGGTTTATTATATTTGCTGGTGCAAGTTTAATTACACTAGGTTCTTATACTTATATTGATTAATATAGTATATTAAAATCAGTATATCACATTTTAATGTGGTAAATAAAAAGGCGAGTAATCGCCTTTTTTTGTTTGCATTTTATTTTATTTGCTGTATAATTTATTGGCAGTTATGATATATGTGTATATCACAAAAGAATTAAAACCATTTGAGACAGACATAAGAGATTTATGCCTGGCCTTTTTCACATTGCAAAAAATTACCTATTTTTTTGAAGATAATGCAAATACCGTTGGGGTAAATACCGTAGGGGCGAGCTATGCGAGCCCGGATATTTTTGTAAAAGATTATTATAATGGAACTTTTGACGCCGACCGCCTTACAATTAAAAGTGAAGTGAAAAGGCAATTATATAATTATTTAAGTAAACTCACAGGTAAGAAACTTTTGTGGGGGACACTTACTGGTATAAGACCTGTAAATATAGTCACAAGCATATTGGAAGAGCGGGCTCGTGAAACTCGCCCATACGATGAGGAGCGGGCTCGTGAAACTCGCCTATACGATGAGGAGCGGGCTGGCTTAGGTGAACCCGTAGTCGCGAGTTTAACGAGCGACAAGAGTATTAATGATGTCATGGGACTTAGTCCAATAACCGAAATTGATCACCCAATATATAAAGAAAATGAGTCAATAAAAGAATGTTTAAAAAAAGAGTATTATATAAGCGATGAAAAAGCATATGAACTTATAAAAATTGCGAGAAATGAAATTAAAATACTTGATAGACCAGAAGTAAAAAATTACAAAGATAGTTACAGTGTGTATGTAGGTGTGCCATTTTGTAAAAGCACATGTCTATACTGCTCATTTACTTCATTTAACATAGAAAAGTTTGGGAAGTATGTTGATAGATATTTAGAAACTTTGGAAAAAGATTTTAGTAGTAGAATTGGAAACATAAGGGGCTCGCTCATACATGAAAATAAGTTGCGCCCACTCACACTTTATATAGGTGGTGGGACACCTACATCACTTAACGAAGAAGCATTTGAGAGATTACTTTCAATAATAGATAAGTATGTTGATAGAAGTAATTGTGTTGAGTATACTGTTGAAGCGGGAAGAGCTGATACGATTACAAGAGAAAAACTTTTGATTATGAAAAGGCATGGGGTCAGTCGAATTTCAATAAATCCTCAAAGTTTTAATCAAAAGACTTTGGATTTAATAGGCAGAAAACATACAGTTAAAGATGCGGTTGAAAAGTTTAAACTTGCGAGAGACTTAGGTTTTGACAATATCAATATGGATATAATTTTGGGTTTGCCAAATGAACATTTATTTGATGTTTTGAAGACTTTAAATGGAATTAGAAAACTCAAACCTGATTCATTCACAGTTCATTCACTTGCACTAAAAAGAGCAGCAAGGCTTAACTTTGAGCTTGATGAGTGGACGAAGAATTATTACCTGGCTGGAGTGGTAGCGAGAGAGAAAGAAGGTAAGAGAGAAATTGATAAGATGTTTAGATGGAGCGAGCGACTTGCGGAACACTTGAAACTTAAACCTTATTATTTGTATAGGCAGAAAAATATTGCAGGTAATCTTGAAAATGTTGGTTATGCTAAAGAAGGAAAAGAGTGTATCTATAATATAATGATGATGAGTGAAAGACATAGCGTGTATGGTTTTGGGACAGCGACGACTAAAGAGGTATTTTATGAAAATGGCGGCAAGAGAATTGAAAGTGAGGAAGGTTATAAGTCAGTAATTGATTACTGCGAAAGAGTTGGTGTCTAAAAAGACCTTAACAATTACAAATTACTATGGTATAATATAAAGAATTAAAGAGAGATAGTATGAAGAAGAAAAAGAAGTTAGGGAAATCAATTGACATAGAAGAATTAAAGGGTATAATAATTGACGTTATTCAGTTTATTGGGTCAATTGCGTCAATTGTAAGTGTAATATTGTACTTTGTCGAAAGAATGCAAAGATAGTGGGGGTGTAGTATGAGAAAGAAATTATTAGATGAAATATGTGTATGTGTAATTTCAGTATTAAATTTATATAATATAGTTGTAACGACAGATTCAAGATTGAGAATCGTATCGGTTATCATCGCAATAATTTGTCTCTTTTATTATTATAATGATTTTGTGATTTCAAAAACAGATAGAAAGATGATAAGGTAGCTATCTAGTATTTTGGAGATTTAAATGAGAAGCAATGCTTCTCTTTTTTTAACCTAAAGTATTAAGATATTCTTGTGAAGAGGAGATTATGGAAAAGAAGAATTATATTTGGATAGTAGTTATTGTAATATTGTTTTACTTTACTTTTTTACGCTCGTGTGGTGTTAACACGCTAATAGAAAACGGCATCAATAGGTTGAAAGCAGAGAGTAAAATAGATAAAAGACATGCTGAAGAATTATTAAAAAGTGATTTAGAAACTGTTTTTGGAAAAGAGTACGATAAAATTGTTAAGTACAAGTACAATGGACTAATCGTTTATATACCTAGAGGGTCATCTGGACCAATTCCAGATTTTTCTATAAAATTATCTGACATAACAAGAATAAGAAAAAA
The DNA here is from genome assembly GCA_947303805.1 of uncultured Clostridia bacterium. Classification (GTDB taxonomy): domain Bacteria; phylum Bacillota; class Clostridia; order Lachnospirales; family Lachnospiraceae; genus UBA3633. The sequence goes on from CAMYZE010000001.1 coordinate 407,060, forward strand.
AGAATATCGTGGATACAAGTATTATGTATATACAAGTTTTTTAGATAATCCCATAACATTTAATTATTCATGGAATGCTGAGAAGGACAGATTAGCAAAAGCCAGTGAAACTTATGCGCTTTTTGGCATTGGCAAGGAAGCCTCTGATAAATTTATAGAATTTTATTTAAATAAAATAGGATTTGATGTGGAAAATATTAGAAGCGCAGGAATCTACATTGATACAAATGATTTGAATTTTGATAAAGTGAATTTGGAAAAATATGATGATGAACATATTTTTGAAAGTTTAAAGGTGTCTATCGTGGACAAAATTATTTATAAAGATGGCGATTTAGATATAAATGATGTGAAAAATAAGTTAGATAGTTTGTCTACGGCTATTTCAAATCTATACAATAATGTAGATAATAATTATGTAGGTTATAATATACAATTTGGAGAGAGGGGCGAATCCAATGGGTGGAGCCCACTAACAGCATATGCTGAGACTATTGATGAAAATTATGTATATTTTAAAATACAGGGAAAGGGTGTACAAGAGGATGAATTATATAGACTTGATTATGATGGGGTTCATAACAATAAGTATATTAATAAAATTAATTTTAAAAGGGTAATTAATGATTTCTTAGATAAATCAAATAATGATTATAATAAATTACCGATTGATGACATGGTAAAAATTAATAGGGATAAGTACTTATCCGAGTTGAAAGACGGTATTTTGGAGGTTGTTAGTTATAGGTCTAATTATTATGATAATAAGATTAGCTTTCTACTAAAATATAATAACAGTATAGAGTTATTGGAGTATTCTTTCGCGTTGAGCGATAATGATTATATTAATGATTTAAAAGTTGATAATAGAATTATGCTTGTAGAAAATGGGGCAAATGAGTTTGATAATTTTTATGGAATAAAAGAAGACTTATGGAAGAATATTTTTGTTCTTTGCAACCCCCAGTTCATGAGCGACGATATGATATTAAGTGTTACTGATAGTTTTTATAAAAACAATATAGACTTTTTTGAAGATGCTAAATCAATATTTACCAAGGATACATATGTAGATAAATATAAAAATAAAATTTATTTATTGAAAGGTGATGATGTATATGAATATGATTATAATTTAGAAATCGCCAACAATTTTTTAATAAATGATATAAAATTTATTTACTATAGGAAATATGAAAATATTTCAAAACATAATTATGAAAATATTACAAATTTGGTACAACAATATTTGACAAAACGAAAAAGGTATAAACTTTCAAGTGACTTATTAAACTTGATAAGAGAAGGCTTTGATGAGTTTAAAGATGTAGGTGGAATTAAAAAAGATAGTCGTTCAATATATAGTTATATGAATAAATCAATAAGTGAAGAGGAGAAAATGAAGAATGAGATTGATGGATATCTCCATTCTGCACCTTATTCAAGTAATATTTATGATAAAGATAGTAATCACTCAAGGCCGATCTTTAATAAATATGGAGTTATCAATGTTTTGAAAGATTGTGGGTTGGGTGATGAGTTTAACTTAAGTAATGGAAGAAGTAGTGATTTAAATTTTATCGTTGTAAAAAAGGAAATGAATAAAGTATTGCTACTAGCAGATTTTGTATGGCCGCTTACTAATAGACAAGGGAGTGGAATGACTATAAATTATGAGTATAGTAACATAAGATCAAACTTAAATAGTTTAAAAAAATCATTGCCAGAAGAAATTGTAAATAATTTAGTAGAGACTAAACTTGATAATCATAGTGACAATAAATATGGTATAAACCTCGGCAATGATACTAATGATAAAATTTTTATATTGAGTGTCGATGAGATGACACAAATAAAAAAAGAATGTGATTTCATAAATGACTGGACTAAGATTCATACTGGGCAAAAATTATTTTCGCCGCATATTTTAAGAACTGCTGGGAGAGATAAAACGACATATGCGTTTACGAAAATAATTGAGTTAGATGATGGTAGTTATGATTCAGAGTATAGTTATGAGCCAAATGATTATGGGTCTGTTTTGCCAAGTGAGAAATTGACATTGGCAACTAGACCAGCGATGTGGGTAAAAATACCCTAAACCAAGAATATGTTATATGAGATAAAAAATGGAACAGTATCACTTGGTGGAAATGAGATATTATCTCATTTTAATTTTCGTATGGTTGACAATGAGAAGATAGGAATTGTAGGAAGAAATGGTGCAGGGAAGACGACATTGCTAAAACTTATGAATGGCGAGATAGAGCTTGATTATAATGATGATAATACAATGGGGGAGATTGTAAAGTCAAAAGATTTTAATCTGGGGTATCTGAGACAGCAACTTGCGGGCTCGCAGAGCTCGACCTTGCGAGAGACTACAACAGTTTATAGTTATTTATTGGAAGCATTTGGCAAGTTGATTGAGATGGAGCAGCGAATTGACAAATTAACTGCTGAACTTGCTGATAATTATGATGAGAAAAAAGCGGTGGAGTTAAATACACTTATTGATACTTATAATTTTGAGGGCGGAAATATTTATATAAAAGAGCTAAAGACAGGATTTAAGAAGTTTGGTTTTAGTGAGAGCGATCTTGAAAGGCTGATAAATGAGTTTTCCGGAGGGCAGAGCACTAAGATATCGCTCTTAAAACTTTTACTTTCAAAACCAGATGTGCTCGTATTAGATGAGCCTACAAATCATCTTGATATAGAGGCGATTGAGTGGATGGAAAATTATTTGCAGAATTATAAAAAAAATATTGTAGTTGTGTCACACGATAGAATGTTTCTTGATAATATTTGCAATGTCATCTATGATGTGGAAAATAGAGACACGGTAAGATATGATGGCAACTACACTGACTTTGTGACGCAAAAAGAAATTAATTATCAACTAAAACTTGCAGAGTACAATAAAAATTTGAAAGAGATAGAAAGACTCACTGCGCTTGCGGACAGATTTAGATATAAGGCGACCAAAGCGAAGATGGTGCAGTCAAAGGATAAGGTTATAGAAAAACTTGAAGCGAAGACTTTCAAGCCAATTGAGGCAGACACGAAAACATTTCATGTGAAGATAGTTCCAAATAAAGCTGGTGGTAAAGAAGTTTTGAGGTGCACTGATTTGGCTGTTGGTTACACTAGGGGCTCGTATAACTCGCCCGTACAGGATGCCTCGCAGACGATAGCAAAAATTAATTTGGTAGTGAATAGGAAGGACAGGCTTGCTGTAATTGGTGCGAATGGCACTGGCAAGTCAACCTTTATAAAAACCATTGTTGGAGTCTTGCCAAAAATTTCTGGTGAATATAGTTATGGTCATGAGATAGAGTATGAATATTTTGATCAAAGAATAGCAGAGAATAATTCTACCAAAACACTATTTGATGATTTCTCAGATGAGTTTCCTTCATATGCTAACACGGAGGTAAGAAATAGGCTTGGTAGATTTTTGTTTGGAGAGGAAGATATAAGTAAGAGGGTCTGTGATTTGTCAGGCGGTGAAAAGGTAAGGCTATGTCTTGCTAAAATATTTGAAAGAAAGCCAAATCTACTTATCCTCGATGAGCCGACGAACCATCTAGACATATTGGGGAAAGAGAGTTTGGAGGAGATAATTAGTAATTTTGAGGGGACGGTTATATTTGTTTCGCATGATAGATATTTTGTAAAGAAAATTTCTAACAAGATTTTGTTGTTTGAAAAAGGGGCTCGTGAAACTCGCCCATATGAAGGGGAAGGGGCTCGTGAAACTCGCCCACAAGCAAGGGCTACGGTAAAGTTTTTTGAGTTTGGGTTTGCGGACTACGAAAAGTATGTAAAAGAAAAAGAAATAGCTGAAATTCAAGAGGCTGCGGATACTAATGTAAATGTAAATAATACTTTAGATTTTGGCGAAAAAGAAACTCAGGGCAAAAAGAGCTATATAGAAAGTAAGCAAAGAAATAAGGACGATAAAAAGCTAAAAAAGTTGGAAGAAGAAATTGCAAAACTTGAAAGTGAATTAGAAAATCTCAATTTAAAACTACAGGATGGCAGTATACAGAGCAATTTTGAAGAGCTTTCAGCTATTCAAAAAGAAATAGATGAGACAAATGAAGTTATAATGGAAAAATATGAAATGTGGGAAAAATTGCAAAATAATATGTGATTTATCTATATTATACAGTAAGAAAAATGTAATAAATTTAATATTTCAAAGAGCAAAAAAATCTTGACAAAACAGGCAAAAATAGTATAATTATTAGTAACAATTCATATAGGAGGAATAGTATGAAGAAGAGAATAATAAGCTTAGTATTAGCTTTGACATTCGTATTTGCATCAGTTCTTTCTACTAATGCAGCTTCTTTCTCACAAGGTGCTACAGTTGGAACTATAACAACAAAGAACCCAACTGCTATATCTTATAAGGATGTAAGCCGTCTTGCAGACATTGCAACTAATGTTCGTGGAAAGCAAGCTAGAGTAGTAAATGCAACTAGATACAATGGTAGTAACACTGTTTGGATCGCTAGACTTAACTTCGGTGAGGGTGGTGACCAATGTGCAGCAGATTTCGTTCTTAACGTTTACCCATATTCTTGGGATTCTGAGCGTTTAACTGTTACATCATTACCATTTGCAAATGCTGAAGAGGGTACTGCTAAGTTTGGTCCATGTTGGTATTATTTCGGATTATTCGACGACGCTACACATCAATCATGTGGATTTGCTGTTGCTGAAAGAATCAAGAGATGGCCAGATTGGGCTGATATGTCATTCTCAGGTGTAACATACAGAGGCGTTGCTTATAACGGTTCTTACACTGAGCCTAATGATCAAGCTTTCATTGAGAAGCACATTCAATAATTAATTATTATGTGAAAAAAGAAAGTCCATGCGTACGCGATGGACTTTTTTTGTACGCAAAAATATAGATAAGAGGAAATGGAAATAAATAAATTGTTGAAAAAATGTTATTATTTTTGCTTTGTAGTAGTGATTTTTATTTTTTTTGCTTGCAAAAATCAAGGAGAAAGCATTTTGACAATTGATGAAGTAGAAAGTTTCGAAGCTGAGTCACCATTTGTAGAAGATAAACCTATGATAAATGAACTCGGTGACATACCGATAATGATGTACCATGGAATTGAAAACATAGCTTCGGATGAAACTCAGTTTGTTGGAGGGAATGTCGATAAGGACGGCTATAATAGGACAGCGGAGGCCTTTAGAAAAGATTTGGATTTTTACTACAAGTCAGGGTATAGAATGATAAGGCTTAGTGATTATGTCGACGGGAAAATTGATTGTGAAGAAGGCAAAAGTCCTATAGTTCTGACATTTGACGATGGAAACACAAATAATATTTTAATTAAAGGATTTGATGAGAATGGAGAAATTATTATAGATGAAAATTCGGCTGTAGGAATACTTGAAGAATACAAAAAGAAGTATAGTGACTTCAATGTGACGGCAACATTTTTTATAACGAAGAAACTATTTAGACAAGATGGCAATAGAAAAATTATGAAGTGGTTGATTGCACATGGCTATGACATAGGTAATCACACCTATGAACATGTAAATTTATCTAAAAAAGATATTGCATTTGCACAGTATGATGTTGCCATGCAGTACGAAATACTTAATAGCATAATCGGAACTAAGTTTGTAAATATAGTTGCCTTACCTCTTGGGCAACCAAATACATTTGAAAATCCGATAACTCAATCTCTATATGAATTTGAATTAAATGGCAAAACTTATATCACAAAGGCTCTTATGAAGGTCGGTTGGAAGCCAGAAAGGTCTCCATTTCATAAGTCCGCAAATGTGAAGTATTTGATGAGAGTAAGGGCTTATGATTCAAATGGTGAGGAATTTGACTTGTCAAATACATTTAAGGAACTTGAGAAAAATAGATATGTGTCAGATGGGGATACTGAGAAGATAACTATAAAAGCTACTGATAAAAATAAACTAGGTAATACATATGGGTTGACGGTGGAAATAAAATAATATTTGCAAAAGCTAAGGTTTAAAAAGGATAAGTAGCGTAAAAATATTAGATGTGATATAATTTGTGGTATTGTGTTATGGAAAGTAAAAAAATAATTTTGGCTTCGGCATCACCTAGAAGAAGAGAGATACTGAGAGAAAATGGCATAGACTTTGAAGTAGTGGTTCCTAGTGGAGAAGAGAAAAATATAGTTGGCGAGAAATATAGCGAAGAATTAGTCAACGAGTGCGCCATCGCAAAAGCAAAATCCGTATGGGCGAGTACACAATTCGTAGGGGCTAGTTCTACGAGCCCAATAATTGTTAGTTGCGACACAGTAGTGGTGAACGACGGCACAATCATCGGCAAACCAAAAGATAGAGAAGACGCGGTAAATATACTTAAATCATTATCAGGCAAAACTCACATAGTTGCTTCATCAGTTTGTGTGATGAAAGGTGACGATGTGAAGGTCGCACATGAAATCACAAAAGTCACATTTAGAAAGCTAAATGATAAAGAAATACAAGATTATATAGATAGATGTAATCCGCTTGATAAGGCGGGAAGTTACGGAATACAGGATGAGGGATTTGATTTTGCAATTAAGGTTGAGGGAAATATTGATAATGTAATCGGGTTTCCGATGAAAGCATTTAATTTGATAGTATAGGTGGGCTCGCAAAGCTCGCCCGTACGTATTATTTAAAAGGAAGGTTTTAAGAAATGAATGAAAGTACTTATTTAGGAACAGAAAAGACAGGTAAGCTATTACTCAAATTTGCATTACCGGCAATTTTTGGATTAATAATTCAAAGCCTATATAATATTGTCGATCAGATATTTGTAGGTCAAGGAATAGGATATCTTGGAAATGCAGCGACAGGAATTATTTTCCCGCTCACTATGATAGGGCTTGGATTTGGTGTATTCTTTGGAGATGGAGTTGCATCAACTATAAGCATGGCTCTAGGTAGAGGTGAGAGCAGGAATGTTGACAAGGCGGTCGGCACGAGTATTACTGTATCTCTCATAGTGGGAATCGTATATACTATCATATATTATGCACTTGGAGATAGGCTACTTTACCTTGTAGGTGCGACAGACGCAAACATTGAGATGACGAGACAGTATGGATTTGTAATTTTTCTAATGATGCCACTTTTCATTACGCAAACAACGATGTCAGGTATCATAAGATCAGATGGAAGTCCAAATTATGCAATGGTGGGCATGTTGGCTGGTGCTATTTTTAATATAATCGGAGACCCAGTTGCAATTTTTGTATTAAAGCTCGGCATATCTGGGGCAGCATATGCTACTATACTTGGACAATTTTTAAGTTTCATTATATATGCATTTTATTTTTTGAAACCAAAGAATTTTACTTTAAGTGCTAAAAGTTTTATTCCAAAGTTTAGTGTGCTCAGAAGAATAATGGCACTTGGCTCATCAAGCCTTCTTACACAGATAGCAGTTGTAGTAGTGACAGTTGTAAATAATATTTTACTCGTAAAATATGGTGCGATGTCAGTTTATGGTTCTGATGTATCACTTGCTGCTTTTGTAGTTATAATGAAACTCTACCAAATTGTATTATGTATCGCTATAGGTATAGCTGCAGGCGGACAGCCGATAGTGGGATATAACTTTGGAGCGAATAAATATGATAGAGTGGCTGAACTCTTGAAAAAGATGTTGCTATGGACACTTGTGTCCTGCGGTGTCTGCTGGGGACTTTTCCAAATATTCCCTACATTCTTTGTAGAATTATTTGGTTCTGACAATGCAAACTATATATTTTTTGCAACACAGTGTTTGAGGGTATATTTGCTACTTCTTGTGCCTGCATGTCTTGTAAAGGTATGTGCTATATTTTTGCAGTCAATTGGTGCAGCTAGACTTGCAGCTCCATTGTCTGTATTTAGAGATATATTACTTATAGTTTTATCGATATCACTTGCAAGAGCCTCAGGTATTGAGGGTATATTTTTTGCAGCTCCAGTAACTGATATTATTACGACGGTTGTGACTGCTGTGGTGATGATAGGAGTTATCAAGTCATTTGATAAGAGTAAAATTGCTGAGGTTGCTACAGTTGCAGTTGATATCTCTGAAGAAGAGAAAGAAAGATTACTTGAGGGACTTATCAAGAAGTCTATTGAAGGGGTTGTCATCGCTATATCTCGTGAGCATGGAACTGCTGGTAAAAGAGTTGGTGAGGCAATTGCTAAAAAACTTAATATACCATTTTATTGTACTGAGATTATGGAAGTTGCAAGTATACAAAGTGGCATGTCAAATCAATTTATAAAAGATATAAATACCAATGATAACACGGCTTTTGGAGGATATTATAGCGCTTCTGCAGTCCAATATGCGATGACTGCTCAGGCCAAAGCAATAAATAGAATCGCTGATGCAGGATCGTGTGTAATGGTGGGTAGAGCATGTGACTACGTACTTAAGGAAAGAAAGAATGTAGTTAAGGTATTTATACATGCACCTTTTGAATACAAAGTAAATAAAGTTATGGAAATGTATCACGATGATAAAGAAAAGGCAGTGACATTTGTAAAAAGGTCAGATAGTGCAAGAGCAAATTACTATAGGAGTGTCTCAGGACATGAATGGGGAGATTCAGATATGTATGACTTATCTATAAATTCAAGTATAGGAGTTGAAGAAGCTGCGAATGTAATTATAAGTTATATTAATAGTGTTAAGAAGGTTTCATAATGAAAGATAAAGTAGTAATCATCGGCTCCACTGGCAGCATCGGCACGCAGGCCATTGATGTAATTAAAACCGTTGGCGATAAAGAGATAGTTGCACTTGCTTGTAAGAGCAATGTGAAAAAATTATATGAACAGGTAAAATTCACAAAAGTAAAACTTGTAGCTATTTATGATGAAGATGCGGCAAATGATTTTAAAAACATTTGCAAAAGGAATAAGCTCAATATAAAAATTTTAGTTGGTATGGATGGACTTATAAAACTTGCGTCACTAAAAGCTGCGACTATGGTTGTAATATCAGTTGTCGGCATGATAGGTATAAGACCAACTATAGAAGCAGTGAAGGCAAAAAAAATTGTATGCCTTGCAAATAAAGAGTCGCTCGTGTGTGCAGGTGATATCATTATGCCACTGGTAAAGAAAAACAAAGTTGATTTAAGACCTATAGATAGTGAGCACTCGGCAATATGGCAGTGTATACAGGGCGAAAATAAAAATGCAATCAAAAAAATAATTGTCACTGCTTCTGGCGGGCCATTTTACGGAAAAAAAATATCGGAACTCAAAAATATAAAAGTTGAAGATGCATTGAAACATCCAAATTGGTCGATGGGAAGAAAAATTACTATTGATAGTTCTACTCTTGTAAATAAAGGTCTTGAAGTTATGGAGGCACATCATTTATTTGATATGCCATATGATAAAATTGATGTGGTGGTGCAGAGAGAATCACTTATTCATAGCATGGTATTATTTGTGGACGGTGCAGTGAAGGCACAACTTGGAGTGCCATCTATGAGAGTTCCTATAGAGTATTCACTTTATAAAGAAAATAGAAAGTTTATCAATGAAAAAGAAATTGACTGGACAAAACTTGAAAAGATAAGTATAGGCACTGCAGATCTAAAAACATTTAAAGGACTTTCACTAGCTTATAAAGCAATAAAAATCGGTGGTCTTATGCCTTCGGTCTATAACGCATTAAATGAAGTGGCGGTAAGTAGATTTCTCAATAAGGAAATAAAATATCTCGACATTGCAGATTTTATAGAAAAAGGTATGAGGGAGTTTGAAAAGAGAAAACTCAACAAAAAAAGCTTCACTATTACTGATATTGAACGGACTATGGCTTTTGCAGAAAGACTATAAAAAGGCGCCTCTAGGCGCTATTTTTGTGCCAAAAAAGTATTAAAAAAATATTAAGAAATGGGGGAAAATATTGGAAAAATATGCGAAAATGTGCTAAAATTAAGGTGGAAAATTATGAGAGGGCTAATGTTTTTTCAATTCATTAACTCTGTTTTGTGTATTTAATTAGGTAAATACGCAAAGTTTTTGTATTGAAAATGTCTTATTTGCATTGTTTAGTTCCATAGGTAGTTGTGGAAGGAGGATATATGCATTACATTCTAAAGAATAAGAAAGCAATTGCTCTATTACTTATTGTGTCACAGTTAATTGTAAATGCTGGGATGCAAACTTTTGCTGTATCATTTAGCAAAGTGATGGAAAATACTCTTGAAAGGATGGAACAACCAGAAGACATATCGACAAGATACTATGAAGAGTTCCGTTACGAGTCAAGAACTTATTTGCTTAATGACAGTGATAGTTATGATGAAGAAAAGAGTGAGATAGAAAATAGTGATGAGAATAAAGAATCTTATGATGAAAGAGAGACTTTTGATGAAACAAGTGGCGAGACAAAAGAGAATGTAAATGCAGATGACAAAAAAGAGGAGACAACTACTAATGTAGATGATACAGAAGAATATGATGATTCACTTGATGATATAGAAGGTGACTATGAAGATGTACCAGAAGAACTCGATGATGATGGAAATGTTATAAACCCAACTACAAGACCAAATAGAAGAGGAGAAGACTACGAGGAAGAGCCAGAAGAGGATGAGACTGAGTACGAGGAAGAGCCAGAAGAGGATGAGACAACAGAAGAAGAGACAACAGTAGAAGAGACAACAGTAGAAGAGACAACTGAAGAAGAAACAACTGAAGAAGAGACAACAGAAGAGGAGACAACAGAAGAAGAAACAACCGAAGAGACAACAACTGAAGAAGAGACAACAACCGAAGAATATACAACAAGTGAAGAGGAGACAACAACAGAAGTAGAGACAACAAGTGAAGAGGAGACAACTGAAGAAGCAACAACTGAAGAAGAGACAACAACAGTAGAAGATGAAACACAAGTGGTAGAAACCACTGTAGCTTCAATTAGTGAGGCAGAAGAAGTTATAGAAGAAGAGATTGAAGTGGCAACTTCAAGTGAGTTGGAAGATGAGACTGCAAATGATGAAATAAAAAATGAAGAGATTGCGGGCGAAGTAGCATCAATCTCAGAAGTTTTGCCATTAGAGAAGCTTGCAAGCTTATCAACACTTAAGAAGTTTGATAGCTTACTTGGTGCTACGCCAGTAGGTGGAGATGGTACTCATGTCCACAAGATTTGTGGTGTGGCTGAAGGAGATGCTTGTATTCATACAGAGGCAGGATCGCATTCACAAGTAGGTGATTACAGATTAATTGCTGCTGATGAACATGAAATCATGGCAGAGGTCATCGATGATTTAATTGGTAGAATAGATGATGGAGAAGGAAATTACGAAAATATAACAGAACCAGAATACCTTGTCCTTGGAAGAGATATAGAATTTGATAAATCTGTCGCTGGAAACCCAAGAGATGCTGATTCTACAGCAGATTTCTACACTATAAACTTAGTTAGAGATTTGTACTTGTGTTTAAATGGACACAGCATTAAGAATATCAGATGGACATCAAGCACCAATAAACAGCTTTTCATCACTAACTGCGGTGCTACTGCAGAAGTTACTTCACCAAATATGCCAGCAAATTACAGCATCTTAGATTTGAATGTAAAGATGTTTGGTGTAAATAAAAACATCATAGTTAGATCAGGTAGAATTGCATCTATAGAAAATGCTGAGAGAGGTAAATCAACTTTCTTTGGAGTGATATTTGATGGTTATAATACCACAGCTGGAGTTCAATATGTATTCCAGTATACTTATGATAGTCCAGGACATGTTTTCATGCTTGAAGATTGTGAAATTAGGAATTATAAAAATGATGCAGGCACCGCTCAAGCTCAAGCACTTATAAGAATGAATACAAGAGGTACGCTCATTTTAAATAATGTAAAAATATATGATAATGATGGATTACAAAATCATATATTTGTTGTGACAAACCCATCTGGTATAGGAAGATTAACTACTAGAGGTAGATGTGAAATCTATGATAATAATATGTCAACAGGTACAGGTAATGCGAACTGTCTTCATTGGTCAAGAACAATTGTTACGATTGAGGGCGATGGACTTTACATTTATAACAACTCAAAAACTCCTGGTGCTAGATTTGTAAATTTAGAAAATTCAGCAGTTTTAAATATAGAAGAAAATGCAACACTCAAAATTGATAACAATAAACTAGCGAAGGCAACAACTAATCACAGCACAATATTTATATATTTATCATCAAGCACTATAAATGCTAAAGGAAATTTTTATCTCACAAATAATAAAGTAATTAATTGTGGCACAATCAACACAGGTGTAGCACTTGCTGGTATTTGGGTGGTAAAAAATCAATATATAAATATCGGAAATGGAATAATAAAGGTAGAGGGAAATAAAGCATATGCTGATGATGGAGTGACACTTGCAGATGATAAAAAATATAGCACACAGCATATGTATCAAATTTACTGCGACTCAAAAGATGCAACTGAGATATTTAAAATGATGAGTGGCTGTAAATTTAATCCTTCAAATAGCATAGGACCAGTAGGCTTCCCATCAGGTCAGTCAGGAAAGATTATGAAGTTTACTACTACAGAAGTTGATGACCCAAGTATAGTTTCTACAGTATTTAAAGTAGACAACTATTATTTCAAAGACTATGTAGTAGATGTAAAAGATAATTATGTAAGAGCAGTCCATAGAGAATCAGATCATAAACATAAAGAGTGTGGAGCACCAATGGGAACTGCTTGTACTCATCAAGAAGTAGCAGAACACACCAAGGAAATAATGTATTATGAGTTGTCAGGAGATCTTGCTATATCAGGTCGTGCTGAACTTATCACAGGATTTTCTTCAACAGATGCTACAGAATATTTCTATCTAACAGATGATATAGATAGTAGTTCAAGTTTTACAACTATTACACTTAAGAGAAATGTCTACATATGCTTAAATGGTCATAGCATCAAAGGTATGAGATTTGCTAAGTGTGAAAAGACTGTCGTTATATGTAATTGTAAAGAAAATAGAGTTCTATGGAGAACATCAGGCAGTGGAACTGAGATGTATTTGTTTGACTGTAATGCCTACATGTATGGTAATCAAAACAAAAATATAAAACTTGAAAGTTATGGTGTAGGTAGAATTGCAGCAGGATATGGAAGTAAGATTTATATTTATGGAGTAGATATAGATTCAAATAGCACTACTGGATATAAGGATAGAAGTCGTGCGTATGTAAATAAAAATGGTGGACACTTCATCATGGAAAATGTCGACCTTCACAATTGTCATACGACAACGGAAAGATTTATGTATGTCCGTGGTGATGATAAAGCAGGCGGAAGTTTCACTATAAGAGATGTAAACTCTTATGATATGTCGGGACTTGAATACCAGATAGTTCGTATCGGTGGAAAGTCTGGTGCAGAAGGAACATTTACTATAAAAGGAAATTGTTCATTTAATAATATAAAAATGGCAGCTAATAGTGCTCACTTGGTATATGGTGATACTTATTCAAGTATGATTATAGATGAGGGAGCAACACTCACATTTAATGGCAACACTATAACATCAGGTGCAGATTGCATATTCAAGATGGTTGGTGCAAATGCGAAACTTAGAATGAGAGGCAGATCTAAACTCATTATAGAGAACAACTCTTTAAGTAAAACAACTGCAAACCAAGGTTTCTTATTATTTGATAGCGGTACACACTATTTATTTGGTGATATAGAAATAAAGAACAACAACATAATTAATTGTAGCGGTAAGAAGAGTGACTATATAGGTGGTCTTCTTGCTTCTAAAGATGCAACTTTATATATAGGTAGTGGCAGTATTAAAATAGATAACAATAAAGCATATCTTGATAATAAAGTGACACTTGTAGATGACAGGGCTATCCCTCAACATCATATGTATGGATTTATATCTGGTAAGACAGATTTAGCTCTCAATCAATATGAGGGAACAAAGTTTAGTCCAGAAACTTACATACCTAATTTTGCATTTATGGGTTATGCAGCAGGAACTGTTGCTAAGTGGACAGAAAATGAATATGAAGATTATTACAAAGCTTCATTTAGTGAACTTGTAATAGCAGATACCACTTATACACCAGACTTCAAAGTTGTAAATGAAGAAAATAAATTGGTAATTAAATCAGCATCAGACCACTATCACAAGATTTGTGGTCTTGCCGAAGGTGAAGAGTGTACACATACAGAGATTTCAAAACATACAGATGTATATCAATGGAGTGCAGTTCGAATTGATACTATTGATGCATTTGTGCAAGCACTAACAGGAACTGACGGAGCGACTACGGGATCTTATTATTATCTGTCCGATGACATTATATCAACGAGCAATACTTCAATAACTCCAAAGAGAGATGTATATCTATGTCTAAATGGGCATGATATGAAAGGATTTAAGTTTGCTGGATCAAAGTCTATATATATAACTAATTGTAAGACAGATGACAACTCAATGTATGAAAATAAAACTACTGACCTTGCATTTGTGGCAAATACATATATTTACGGTATAAACAAAAATATTACCTTCCACACAAGCAGGCTTTGTGACATAGGTGGAGGAAATGCAAGTAATAATAAAACATCTCATTTCTATAATATCATAGTTGATGGTTCAGGTCTTTCTGTAGGTACAGGTTATGCAACACTGTTTATGGGAGGTGGAGCTAGCAGGAACTTAGTTGTAGAAGATGTTGTAATGCAAAATATATCTGGAGTTTCAAGAGGTATAAGATTTGCTGGAGAAAGTACATCAAAAGCAGTCTTGAAAAATCTTTTGATGAAAAATTGTAGCTGGTTAGATGATATCATATATACAGATGGATCAAATAGTGTCTATCTGAAAGGAAAGAATGAGTTTACAAGTGTAAAAACAACTACTCACAAGAATGTTGGTGGAAACTGCTCATTCTATCTTGGTTCAAAAACTAATTTTGAGATTGTAGACGGCGAACTTAATATTCATGACTGTGAATCTACAGAGAATATAAGAAAGTCTCTCATATATATTGATAATAATTTCAAAGTAAATAAAGGTGCAAAATTATTAATTAACAACAACACTCAAAGAGATAAGACATCAAATGATTTTACATCAGTATTATATTTCGAAAAATCAACAAATGTTGTCGAGATACTTGGCGACATGGAGATAACTGGAAATAAAATCATAAACTGCGGAACTAATAATCAAAAGTTTATTACAGCAGTATACTTTGAGATAGATAAAGTTATAAAGATAGCATCAGGAAGTATAGTAGTAAAAGATAATAAAGCATATAAAGATGCAGGGGTAACTCTTGCAGATGATAGTGAGTATGTTGCTCAGCACGCATTCCAGTTTTTGTCAGTAACTCGTGACAACAACATTTTTGAAATGACACCTGGATATAAAATCAATAGAAATAGTAAGATTGACGGAATAGCATTCTATAGTGCTACAGGTGCTGGACAAATAATGGAGTGGAACAGCAATGTCACTGATGATTTAAATTCATATGAAAATATATTTATAGCAGATAAATTCTTTAACCCTATACTTGATAAGAGAGTTGAAAATGGAATTTTACTGCTTGATTATAGCGCAGCGGCTGAAGAAGTTCATAAACATAAATTATGTGGTATATCTACTAGATCAGCTTGTACCCACACTGAGACTGCTGCTCATACAGAGGGCATCTCTTATAAGCCACTTGGACCAAATGTTGTTAAAGATCCAACTATAATGAGTGCACTTCTTGTTGATTCATCTGGTAAGAGCACAAAGCCAAACTGTTTCTATTTGATCGAAGACTTGATAAATACTGGGGATACAATACAGACTGCATTTACAGTTGATACATACATATGTTTAAATGGTCATACTATAAAAGGATTTGAGCTTAGAGCAAATTCAACGAGTACTATGAATGTAACCAATTGTAGCTCTACTATGGGAAAAATTGATTTAAAAGGTGCTAAAACTATAGCATTTACTACAAATACACGCGCATATGGAGTGAATAAAAATATAACTATATATGCACCAAGACTTTGCTGGGCTTCTACCAACTTAAATGAGTTCTATAGTTTTATAATGGATGGAACTGGTAGCAGCGGTTACTCTACTGACCAATGGGGTATAATCCACGGCGCTGGAGATAGTGCTTCAATCAAGATGGAAAAAGTAGAAATGAAAAATATACAGAGTGCTTGGAGTATAGTAGATCTACCTAGTAGAAAGAATTTTGAAATGGTAATGAAAGATGTTGCATTTAAGAACTGCAAAATTGTTGATGTGCCATTTTATATAGTTGGCACAGATAATACATTAAAACTTACTATCAAAGGAACTTGTGAAATCACTGATAACAATTTCGTAAAGAGTGGTAATACCAACGGAGTGTTCCAACTTAAGAATGCACGACTTACACTTAATCAAAATTCAACACTTAAAATCAGTGACAACATAATGACAAACCACGGAAGAATAATGTTCTTAGACAGTGGATATTTCTACTCTGACGCTAATTCAAACTTAGTTGTAACAGGTAATAAATTTAATAAAAATACATCAACAAGCATCAATAGTGGTAACACAGAACTTGTGCAAATAGGTGCATCAAATAACTGCACTATGCTTGGAAATGTAACGATTACTGATAATAAAATTGTAGACTGTGGCACAAATACAGTTGGAACTTATATGTCAGCACTTTCACTTTTGGGCACAGGAAATAGTATTAATGTAGGAAATGGAGTTATTACTGTAGATGGCAACAAAGCATATAGTGATGGAAGTGCAACTAGACCTGCAAATGACACTACATACAAAAATCACCACTTGTTCCAAGTATATAGTTATAATACAAGTTTAGTATTTAAACAAACTTCAGGAACTAAGTTCAATACTAATAGCCGCATGACAGTCACTATGCAAGGAATATCAGAAGGAAAAGTTGCTGATTGGAATACAAATACAACAGACGATATATCTGCTTATAGGACAGTGTTTAAGACAGATTACTTTGGTGATTCAGACCCTATGCTTGTAGTTTATAAAAATGATTCTGTGCAACTTGTATCTTCAACAAATTATCATTTCCATAAGATATGTGGAGCATCAACAAAGAGTAACTGCACACATACATTGGTTACAGATACTCATGACAATGTAGAGTTTTCAAGACTTGGCACAACTATATCAGCAGATCAGTTTGTAAATACAATAAAAGGTGCTTCTGGTCAAGCTCCTGCATACTATTATCTAAGATCAAATGTTACAACCACATCTGAAAAAGAGATAGCACTTCAAAGAGATGTGTATATCTGCTTAAATGGTTTTAGTATTTCTGGATTTAGATTTAGTGGGAATGGTAAGAAAGTATATATATGTAATTGTAGAGATGATAAAGTATCAACAATCAAGAATGTGCTTAGCACGAGTTTGCTATTTGCTACAAATGTACAAATTTATGGTAGTACAAGAAGCAACGTAGTAGTTAATTCAGGCAGAATTATAGATGTCACAACTACATATGTAAATAATAGCGTATCATTCTATAATGTAGATTTTGATGGCACTAATGCGAAAGATATAATCTGGAAGAGTGGAAAGACTACCTACGAGGCTACTACTTTCTATTTTGCTGCATATACTACAAACTTTGAAAATGTCAAGATTTCAAATTATATAAATAATAAAAAGTTCTTAATCGAAGCAGTTGGTTCAACTGTGAACTTCAAGAATGTAGGCCTTTACGATAATAGAAAAGTAAAATGGTCACTGATAAAAATAGGCGCAGATACTAGTAAGGCAACTCTCAATATAGAAGGAAAAGTAGAGCTATTGAGAAATGAATCATACCAAAGTTCAGATAATTACTTCTTCTATACATGTGGTGATATAAATGTAAAAGATAATGCAAGCCTTCTCTTTAAGAAAAACTTAACTGGTAAGAATAAAGTTCTTATGGCATTCTTCAAAAATGGATGTCTAACTACAGGAGAAAATTCTTACTTTGGACTTGTAGAAAATGTAGTAGAAAAATTCACTGGTGATACCAATACAGGATTACTCTATATAAGCGACAATGCAAAAGATATGACTATAAAAGGCGATTTTGAAATTAAAAATAATAGAATTGCTAAATGTGGCACATCTACATCAGGTAACTTCGTATATGGACTTTATATGTCTCCAAATAGATTTATAAATGTTGGAAGCGGAAAAATAACAATACAAAATAATAAGTCTTACTCAGACTGGGATAAAACACTTGCTGATGACACAAAATATAAAACACAACATATGTATCAAGTTTATGCTGACCACAGTACTCATAAGACAAATGGATTATTTAAAGTTATAAGCGGAAAGAAATTCAATACTGAAAGTAGAATTGAAGGTGTCGCTTACAATGCATATAACTATAATGGTAATGTAATTAAGTGGGACACAACTACAGTTGAAGCAGCTGAGCTCAATAAGTTCTCTGAGATATTTAAGGCAGATGCATTTAAAGATGATGAACTTGAGATAGGTTACGATGCAACCAATGGTTGGGTTATACTTGAATTTGGTGCGCCAAAACATAAACATAAACTCTGTGGTGTTGCCACTACTTCTGCATGTCTACATAATGGTCTAGTTTCTCACAGCGAGACAATAGGCTATAGAAAATTAACTAAAGAAGCAGATAGATCAACACTCACATCATCACTTGCTCAAGGCGGAGCATTTGTCTTACTTGATGATATAGACCCAGCAACTCTTGGAGATGGTGGTGCAAAGAACATAGAGGTCACAATAGCAAATGATTTATATCTATGTCTAAATGGGCACTCACTAAAAGGAATTAGATTCCAAAATGGCACAGCAAAGACAGTATTTATAACTAACTGTTCTTCAACAAAATCGCTTGTTCAATATGGAGTGAATGATTATACGCTAGCAAACAATGTTAGTTTAGAGATTTATGGTATCAATAAGAACATAGAAGTGAAACAAGATAAGCTAGCATACTTAAATGGAGCATCATCAGTAAATCAAAGAGCTCGCTTATATAGTACAATATTTACTTGCAATTTAGGAACAGCAGTGACAGATCCATACATATATATAGCTAATACATCAACAAACAATTCGTTTATCGAGGATTGTGAATTTAGCAATCTTAATACAAATTCATTTATCAAATCGATTGGATCAAGAACAGTTAAATTTAAGAACAATACATTTAAAAACATGAAACATAGTAATTCCTTTATGAATTTTGATTCAGGAACTACTAAAGTAAGTTTTGAAGGTACCAATATTATAGACAACATTAAATATGCTAATACTGCCTCAGACTACTTCATTCACTTAGGTTCATATGCAGGAAATGAAGTAACGATAGATGGAAACT
>CAMYZE010000002.1 GCA_947303805.1 uncultured Clostridia bacterium
AAGTAGCTATGTTCCTTGCATCAGGTGATAACAATCAATATGTAGGTGCTAAGTTTTCGTATGATGGGGATTTTCTTGGATATCTTGGGCTGAAAGATAAAGGCTTTATCACAAATCACGATGCAAATTATTTAGATAAAATAAAAAAATTGGCTGAGAGTTTATAAAAAATAATAATTAATCTTTGGAATGCTTTGCACTGATGTCATAAAATTAGTGCTGGATGCCAAAATTGTTATATGTTCCGCCGTGATGCTAAATATGGTAAGGATAGCACAGTGGTTACTAAAACCGCTAATTTTATAAAAGATGGTAAAGCTTATAAAATCACACGATCGATACAAATGTCGCAAGCAAGAAAAGCAAATATTGACTTATAGACAATCTTAAATGGTTGTCTATTTTTTTTGTAAAAATTAAAAAATTATTAAAATTTATAACTTAATAAAATTGCGAAAATATGATATAATACAAGAAAAATAAGCTCATTACGAGTTTAAGAGTTTTGTATTGGAGAAAAATGAAAAAGGACAGAGTAGCAGCATTTACTGATGCAATAATACGCTGTACCTGTTGAAATATTATAATTAATAATAAAATTTAAGAAGGTGAATTTTATGGATTACAAAGAAAAAGCTAAGGAATTAAGACGAGATATAATTAAGATGTTATATCTTGCAAAATCTGGCCACCCAGGAGGGTCTCTTTCGGAACTTGAGATTTTAATTGCACTTTATTATGAAGTTATGAAAATTGACCCAAAAAATCCAGAAAAAGAAGATAGAGACTTATTTGTCTTAAGTAAGGGTCATGCTTGCCCAGGGCTTTATGCAGTCTTTGCAGACAAAGGATATTTCCCAAAAGATGACTTATGGACTTTAAGAAAAGCAGATTCAAAACTTCAAGGTCATCCAGATAGTCATAAGACGAAAGGTATAGATGTGAATACTGGTTCTTTAGGTCAAGGTGCATCAGTTTCAGTTGGTCTTGCTCTTGCTGCAAAAAGAAAAAATCTTGGACAAAAAGTTTATTGTCTACTTGGTGATGGTGAATGTCAAGAAGGACTAGTGTGGGAAGCTGCAATGAGCGCTTCTCACTACAAACTTGATAATCTTACTTTTATATTAGATAATAATGGCCTTCAGATTGATGGAACAAATGATGAAGTAATGTCTCTTGGAAATATTAAATCAAAATTTGAATCATTTGGATTTAAAACTTTTGAAGTTGATGGTCACAATGTTGACGAAATTGTAAAAGCATTAAAAGAAAATGTCTCAGGTCAACCAAAGTTTATTTTAGCACATACGGTTAAGGGAAAAGGCGTTAGCTTTATGGAAAACAATGTTGGATGGCACGGCAAAGCACCAAATGAAGAAGAATACAATCTCGCCATAAAAGAATTGTCATAGGAGGCATTATGGGAAAAGCAATTAGAGTAGCCTACGGCGAAGCCGTAGCAAAACTAGGTCACACAAATGATAAAATAGTAGTTCTTGACGCCGATCTTTCAGGAGCTACCCAATCAAAATATTTTAAAAAAGAGTTTCCTGATAGATTTTATAATGTTGGAATAGCAGAAGAAAATCTTATGGGAGTCGCTGCAGGATTTGCATATCAAGGCTTCATACCATTTGCATCTACTTTTGCAGTATTTGGAACAGGCCGTGCATTTGAGATTGTTAGAAATCAAATAGCATATGTCAATCTCAATGTAAAACTTGCACTAACTCATAGTGGTATCTCAGTTGGAGAGGATGGTGGAAGTCATCAGTCAGTTGAAGATATATCTCTTATGAGATCTTTGCCAAATATGACAGTAATAGTTCCTTGTGATTCAATTGAAACTGAAAAAGCTGTAAATGCTGCAGCAAAATTTATAGGTCCTGTATATCTTAGACTTGCTCGTCCTGCTGTAGAAGACATTACAAATCCTGATGACAAGTTTGAGATTGGAAAAGCTTTAACTTTAGTTGATGGAAATGACGCATGTATCATTGCTTGCGGACTTATGGTTAGTCGTGCACTTGAAGCTGCTAAAGAGTTAAAAACAAGTGGCATTGATACTGCAGTTATTAATATGCACACTATTAAGCCAATTGATAAAGAAACAATTCTTAAATATAATTCAAAATGTAAAGTTATAATTACTGCAGAAGAACATTCAGTCATAGGCGGCCTTGGATCAGCTGTAGCAGAAGTAATTGCAGGAACTAATGGTTCAAAGTTTGCTATGGTTGGAATAGAAGACAAGTTTGGACACTCTGGAAATCCAGATAAACTTTTTGAAGAATATGGTTTGACTAAAGAAAATATTATTAAGAAAGTAAAGGAAAATTTATAATGAAAGTAAGAACAAGATTTGCACCATCACCTACAGGATACATGCATATTGGAAATTTGAGAACAGCTCTCTATGCATATCTTATTGCAAAACACGACAATGGAGATTTTTTACTTCGTATAGAAGATACAGATAAGAATAGAGAAGTAGAAGGTGCAATTGACATTATTTACAATTCTCTAAAACTTGCAGGTCTATCACATGACGAAGGTCCGGATATTGGTGGACCTGTAGGACCTTATGTACAAAGCGAGAGAGTTAAATCAGGAATTTATATGGAGTATGCAAAAAAACTTGTAGAAAAGGGTGAGGCATATTATTGTTTTTGTGATGAAGAAAGACTTTCTAAACTTAAAAAGACAGTGAATGGTGAAGAAATTTCATTTTATGATAAACATTGTCTAAGTCTTAGTAAAGAAGAAGTTGAAGCAAATCTTAAAGCTGGAAAGCCATTTGTTATTCGCCAAAATAATCCAACTACTGGCACTACAACTTTTAATGATGATTTGTATGGAGATATAACAGTAGATAATTCTGAGCTTGACGATATGGTTTTGATAAAATCAGATGGATATCCTACATATAATTTTGCAAATGTCGTTGACGACCATCTTATGAATATAACGCACGTTGTTCGTGGAAATGAGTATTTGTCATCAGCACCAAAATATAATCGTTTATATGATGCATTTGGTTGGGACATACCAAAATATATTCATTGCCCACCTATAACTGATGAAACTCATCATAAACTTTCAAAAAGACACGGAGCAGCAAGTTTTGAAGATATGATAAATCTTGGATTGCTACCTGAATGTATAGTTAATTTTGTTGCTTTACTTGGTTGGAGTCCAGCGTCAAATGATGAGATATTTGATTTACAGAAAATGACAGAGCTATTTGATTATAAAAGAATTTCAAAAAGCCCAGCAGTGCTTGATATGACAAAACTTAAATGGATGAATGGAAAATATATTGAGACAATGCCTAAAGATAAGTACCTTGAGATGGCAATGCCATATGTAGAGAAAAGTATTACAAAAAGTATTGATAAAAAGAAAATTGCAATTTGCGTCAAAACTCGTATCGAAGTATTTCCTGATATTCCTGAAAAAATTAAATTCTTTAATGAAGTTGATGCTGATTATGACAAAAACTTGTATGCAAATGAGAAGAATAAACTTACTAAAGAAGAAAGTTTATCTATTTTAAAAGAAATTCTTCCAATTTTAGAGGAAACTTCTGATTTTTCAAATGATAACTTATTTGCTACATTAAAAGAATATGGCAAGTCAAAAGAATTCAAAGTTGGAAAACTTATGTGGCCAATTCGTATTGCACTATCAGGTCTTGAAAATACACCAGCAGGAGCAACTGAGATAGCAAGCATAATAGGAAAAGATGAGACTTTAAAAAGGCTCAAGGATGCGATAAATTCATTTTAATTTATGCAATTAAGCAAAATTTGACATTTCCACACATTTTTGCTATAATTTAATAACGCATAAAAAAGGTAAAAGAGGCGTTATTTTTGTGCCCACCTTATTAGCGAATCTAAGAATTTGGAGGCAATAAGATGTACGCAATTATTGAGACAGGCGGCAAGCAATACAAAGTTCAAGTTGGAGACCTCGTAAAAGTTGAGAAACTTGATGTAAATGTTGGCGATAAAGTTACATTTGACAAAGTGCTTGCAGTATGTGATGGCGATATAACTTTAGGAAATCCAACAGTATCTGGTAAGACAGTTACTGGAACTTGCACTAAGCAAGCTAAGGACAAAAAAGTTATCGTTTATAAGTACAAGAGAAAATCTGGTTACCATAAGAAAAATGGTCACAGACAATTCTTCACAGAAGTAAAAATTGATTCTATTTAATAAATCATAACTATTGATTGAAAGGAGTAAAATATGGCACATCATAAGGGCGGCGGTTCAACAAAGAACGGTAGAGACTCTAATCCAAAAATGCTTGGAGCAAAGAGAGCAGATGGTCAATTTGTATTAGCAGGTAATATTTTATATAGACAAAATGGAACTAGAATTCATCCTGGCAACAATGTAGGTCTTGGAAATGATTATACATTATTTGCAAAAATTGATGGAATAGTAAAATACGAGAGAATTGATAGAAATAAAAAGAAATTATCTGTTTATCCAAAAGAAGCAAAATAATTTAAGCGGCCATTAGGTCGCTTATTTTTTATTTATATGTTTATCGATTATGCAAAAATTTATGTTAAGTCAGGTAAGGGCGGAAATGGTCATGTAAGTTTTCGTCGTGAACTTTATGTGCCTGCAGGTGGACCTGATGGTGGAGATGGCGGAAAAGGTGGTGACATAATTTTTGAAGTTGATCCAGGGCTTAACACTTTACTTCCATTTAAACATCAATATAAATATGTTGCAGAGAATGGCGAGGAAGGTGGAAAGAAAAAATGTCATGGTAAAAATGGCAATGATTTAATTATCAAAGTTCCAAACGGAACACTCATTAGAGATACTAATTCCAATAAAATAATTTTAGATATGACTGGAAGTAAAGAAAGAGTAACTTTACTTAAAGGCGGCAAAGGTGGACTTGGCAATATGCATTTCGCAACTTCTGTCATGCAAGCACCAAGATATGCAAAACCAGGTGAACCTGCACAAGAACTTTATTTAACTCTTGAACTAAAAGTTCTTGCCGATGTCGGACTTGTAGGTTTTCCTAATGTCGGCAAGAGTACCTTCATATCAAAAGTTACTAATGCAAGACCAGAAATTAAAAATTATCATTTCACAACTTTAAACCCACATCTTGGAGTATGCGAAGTTGATGATACAGAATTTGTAATTGCTGATATACCTGGAATCATTGAAGGAGCTGGTGAAGGTGTAGGACTAGGTCTTCAATTCTTAAAACATATTGAGAGAACAAAAATTCTTCTTCATGTTATTGATATTGCTGGTGTAGAAGGTAGAGACCCACTAAATGATTTAGATATTATATTTAATGAATTAAATAAATATAATGTAAATCTTTCTAAAAAAAGACAAATTATTGCCGCAAATAAAATTGATTCTATTGATAAAGAATCACTTGATTTTAAAATTAATGAAATAAAGAAAAATTATAAAAATATTGAAATATTTCCTATAAGCGGATTATCTGGAGAAGGTATAAATGAATTATTAAAAAAACTAAAAGATGAAGTAATTCTTTTAAGACAAGAATCTGATATAGAGACATTTGAAAGTGAAATTTCTGTTGATGAATTGATCAACAAAGATGACAATGAGTTAATTATTGAGAAACCAACTAATAATTATTATAAAGTTAGAGGCGAAAAGATTAATAAAATGCTTGGTTATACAAATCTTGATACAGAAAAAGGAATGAAATATTTCCAAGACTTCTTGAAAGATGAGGGGATAATTAAAGAATTAAAGAATAAAGGTATGGTCGAAGGCGATACAGTAGATGTTGCTGGCATCGAATTTGAGTATTATGACTAAAAAAGACATAGCTATATTTGGTGGAACCTTTAACCCTGTCCATATAGGTCATTATGAAATAGTTAAGTATTTTGTTGATAACTATATAGTTGATGAAGTTTGGGTTTTGCCATCATTTGAGTCACCACATAAAAAAATTGAAACTAAAAAGTCATTTAATGATAGAGTTAATATGTTAAAACTTGCATTTAATGACTTAAAAAATGTCGCTATTAACACTTTTGAAGAAGAGTATCATAATCAATATAACGATAAAACTTATTCATATGAAGTCTTGAATGCTTTAAAAAAGAAATATTTAAACTGTAGATTTCATTTTGTAGTTGGATTTGACTCTATTAAAAACATTCACACATGGCATAATTATGTAGACTTAATACGTGACTATTGGTTCTATATATTTGACAGGGAAGATGATGAGTTTAAGACTATTGAACAAAAAAAAAATTATCTTGATAACTTAGGCAAAAATTTTGGATTTAAGTTCATATATGAAATATTTGACATTAAAATTACAAATATTTCATCAAGTGAAATAAGAAATGCATTTAAAAATTACGACAATAATATTGAATTTTTAAATAAATATTTAAATAAAAATGTTATAAAATATATTATTGATAATAATTTATATGGAAATTAATTTAAACGATAAAAACTGTATAGTACATTTAGAAATGGGCAATGCCAACATGGAACTATTTCTAAAGTATGAGAAAGAATTAAAAAAAGCACTGGAAGGCAATGAAAGAAGATATTGTCACTCTATTTCAGTTGCACTTACTGCCGTAAATCTTGCTGAAAACTATGATGCGGACAAAGATAATTGTCTCGTAGCTGGTATTTTGCATGATTACTGTAAAAATATGACTTTAGATGAATTATTTTCAAATTGCGAAAAATATAAAGTGAATTTAACTGAAGAGGATAGAATGGCAGATGGCTGCATTCATGGCTTCTTAGCAGCTAAGATGTGTAAAGAATTATATGACATAAATGATGAAGTTTATAATGCTATATATTTTCATACCTGTGGAAAGCCAAATATGACTATTTTAGAAAAAATAATATATATTGCAGATTTTATAGAACCACTCAGAAGATTTAGAGATAAAGTTTCTGACATAAGAAAACTTGCATATAAAGATATAGATTCTGCTATAGTAGCTGCATCTGAAGCAAGTATAAGTTTCTTGACAAAACGTGAAAAATTCATACATAGTAACACTATTAAAACCTTAGAATATTATAAAGATGTAGTTTCAAAAAGATAGGAGTATATTATGGTTAGAAATAAAAAACTTAAAACATTGATAGACTTTTTAAAAGAAAAAAAAATAAGTAGTTTAAAAGTTCTAGATATAAGTAAAATTTCTATAATTGCAGATTTTTTTGTAATAGTATCTGTTCCTTCACAAAAAAATGTTGAAGCACTTGACACAGAAATTTGTGATTTGATGGAAGAAAATGGATATGAACTTAGAAATAAAGAAGGTGTCCATAGCAAATGGGTTTTAATTGATTATAATGACATAGTTATTCATTTGTTTGATGATGAGTATAAAGATTTCTACAATCTAGATAAGTTATGGGCAGATGCAAAAGAAGTTAATCTTGATTAGTGTTGTTACTATCTCTTAGTTTTACTTTATTTCTAGCAAGTCGTTTTTGATTATCTTCCATAGCAGCATAATGTTTTTTAGTAGTATTAACATCATTATGACCAAGCACTGATGCTACAAGATATATGTCATCGGTCTCTTGATAGAGATTAGTTCCAAAAGTGCTTCTTAATTTATGAGGAGTTATATGCTTTAAAGGTGTAACACCTGAAGCATATTTTTTTACTAAATTTTGGACAGCACGAGCACTAATTCGTTTATTCTGCAAAGACAAGAAGAGTGCATCAGAATCTTTTTCGCTAACATTTTCAATTGTTTTTCTATAATTTATATAATCTTGTAGTGGCTCTAAAACCTCATCACTAAAATAAATAATTGCTTCTTTTGCACCTTTTCTTTTTATCTTGATAGCAGTATTTTTCAAATCAACATCAGATATATTTATTCCAATACATTCTGAAACACGCATACCAGTACCAAGAAGTAGCGTGAGCATAGCAGTGTCTCTAAGTTTAGTTTTTTCATGATACATTTGTTCTTGTTTAGTAAGTTTATCACCTGATTCAACAGAATCTAAAAAATCTGCAACTTCATTTACATCAAGTCTTATAATTTCTTTATCTCTAAGTTTTGGTAGAGATACTCTTGATGCAGGGTTTGTTTTAATTAGTCCATTATTATAATAGTATTTATAAAAAGACCGAAGAGAAGCAACTTTTCTTTTAATTCCGGATGCAGAATTTGATACTTCTTCGTTATTTTCATCTTTATAATATTTTAAGTATTCCATATATTCTTCAATATCTTGAAAAGTAATTTTATCAAGATCTTCAAGGTTTATTCCAATATTTTTAAGAGATGGATTATTGTTTTTAAGGAAATTAAAAAAAACATGTAAATCATAACAATATGCAAGCCTTGTTTTAGAAGTAGTTCTAGGTTCTATACTTCTAAAAAAATCTTTACAAAAAGAAGGGAGAGTATTTAACTGCTCCCTAATCTTCAAAGTATTTTCTTTTTCTTTTTCGTCATAATAATTCATAAATATCCGTATGGGCGAGTTTTACGAGCCCTATTTTAATTATGTATATTATTATCCAAGTACTGCATACAAGCATTAAACAACGACTTTTTCGCCCCTTTATTCTCATCATCTAGTCTATGCATCAATTCTTTAACGTATTCCCTTTTTGTATTCCCATCTGCAGGGCAATTGGACTTTAAAACTGGTAAAGGATACTTATTTGCAAAACCTTTTGTATCACATTCATCTATAAATAGTATAGGACGAATGGCAGTGACTTGAGTTCTATCAAGATATGACTTTGGCTTAAATGTATTAATTCTACCTTCATAAATAAGTGACATAAGCATAGTTTCAATCAAATCGTCCTTATTGTGGCCTAGAGCAATTTTATTGCATCCAATACTTTTAATATAAGGATTTATAGCCCCTTTACGCATTTTAGAGCATAGAGCACAAGGATTTGACTCATTTCGTATATCAAACACAATTTCAGCGATATTTGTCTTAATAACATGGAACTCTAGACCTTCCTTATCAAAAAACGCTTTTAAACCGTTAAAATCCATATTTTTAAAGCCTGGGTCGACTGAAACTACCTTTACATCAAAATGGAGCGGATAAAAGCGTTTTAGAGCGTTTAGAGCGACTGCTAAAGTTAAAGAATCCTTGCCACCAGAGCAAGAAACAGCTATAACATCATTATTATCGATTAATTGGTATTTATCAATACATTTTCTTGTTAATGAAAGGATTTGTTGTAATTCCATATATTTTCACCCATTTATTCGTTAAACTATTGTTTTGCGAATAGTTATATATTACCATTTCAAGACTTATTTGTCAAGTAAATATATTATTCTACTATTTTCTTTATCAATAGTTTTGTCTATTATCTTTGAATTGATAATTTTATTTGATATATCTTCAGTATTTGTAAACTCATAATTAAAATCTTGTAAATTGCTATAGATTATAGTTATATTATTATTATTTACTCTAACTCTAATGATTATGTCTTTGTTATCAAGTTGATTCTTGAAAATTTCATTTATTGTTAATTCTTCTATTACTAGATACAAATCATATAAATTGCTCACTCTTGTACCTTGCTCAGATAGATATTTTGCCAAATCACTAAATAACATATATAAATCAAATTTATCTTTATTTATATTTTTTTCAAATGAAGTTGATTTAAATATAAATTCTTGAGTCTTAATCTTTTTAGGATTATTAAATATCTCATCTGGTGTACCCTCTTCATAAATTATGCCTTCATCGAGATAAAATATTCGATTTGATACTTTTCTAGCAAATGATAATTCATGTGTTACAATCAACATAGTAAGTTGCTTTTCAGATAAATCTTTTATAATATTTCCCACTTCATCAACCATAGTTGGATCAAGAGCTGATGTTGGCTCGTCAAATAACAATACTTCAGGATCTGTAGCAATAGCTCTCATAATTGCTACTCTCTGCTTTTGGCCGCCAGATAATTCATGTGGATAACATTTTTCTTTATCTTTAAGTGAGAATCTATCTAGTAATTCGATTGCATTTTTATACGCAGTTGTTTTATCTTTTTTATACAAACTTACAGGCGCTACCATTATATTGTCTATTACATTTAAATTATTGAATAAATTAAATGATTGAAAGATCATACCTATTTTTTGCCTTAAATAATGGATACTATATTTTGGGTCATAAATGTTTTCACCATGAAAAAGAATTTCGCCCGAAGTTACATCATTTAGTCTATTTATGCATCTTAAAAGAGTTGATTTACCAGTACCGCTTGGACCAATTAAAGATATTACATCTCCTTTATTGATAACAGCATTAATATCACTTAGAGGTGTTATATTAGTATATTCTTTTTTCAAATGTTTAATTTCAATCATATATATATTCTAATTCTTATTGTAATTTTTATTTATCCAGTTAAACTTTAGTAAAATTCTATTTAAAACTAAGGCTACTAAAAATGAAAAAATATAGTAGACTAATGCAACAGATAAAATTGGAATGAATGGCTCAAAAGTCCTACTGCGTACTATGTCACTCATCTTAGTAAGATCTTGTACTGCAATATATCCTACTATTGATGTAGATTTAATTAAAGATATTACTTCACCTTTATAAACTGGAATTATTTGTATTAAACTTTGTTTAAAAATAAACTTAATAAATGTAGTCCAATATCCAAATCCAAGTGCATATGCAGCTTCCCACTGTCCTATATCCACAGCTTTTATAGCAGTAATCATTGTTTCTGATACATAAGCAGAAAAGTTTAATGAAAATGCAAGTATAGCAATATACTCTCCTTTTAATGAAGTTGAATTAAAGATTATGTAATAGAATAAGAGCAATATAACTAATATTGGTACTCCTTCAAGTATAGAAACATATATATCGCAAAACTTGTTAATCAAATTACTATTTGTAAGTCTAAGCAAACAAATTGCAAATGACAAAATAGTTCCAAGCAATATTGAGAAGATAGACATGAAAATTGTTGACTTCAATCCATCTATAAATAATTTATATCTACCTTCTTGAATGAAAGTTTTTCTAAAAGAATCTTTAATCTTTTGAATAAAAGTTATATTTTCATTATCGGATTTATTATATTTTGCGAATAAACACATCTTATTTTTTCTTAATGGTTCAGAAAAATCTACGCTCTTCTTTCGCTCTTCTGTGATAGCATTTCCGCCGCCACCTATATCATATTTTCCAGATTTTATACCGACTAACATTCCACTATAGTCTATTGGTCTTACATCGAGTCCATAATGATATTCTTTACAAAATTTATATACAACTTCAACATCAAATCCAACAACCTGATTATTATATATATAGGTATATGGCGGATAAGTTGAATCTATTGCATAAATCAAAGTGCCATTTGAATTATCAAGCTTATCAAAATCAAAAACTAATATTTCATCACCATGATTAAACCATCTTTTATCAATTTCCGCCAAAGTTCCATCCGACTTAATTCTCTTAATATATTCATTGAATAGAGGCAATACTTTCTTATTTATTTCATTTCTGGCAAAGAAAATACCAGTATATTTTTCATCTAATGCATCTCCTACAAACTCAAGTCTATTCTCGCCACTATTAAGATTATAATCTATAATAGCAAACTCAAGTGCCATTCCGTATTTTGCATTACCCATATCTACAGCATATAGAGCATCACTATTTAAATTATAGGTTTGTATGGTTGCTTCTGGAAATAACTCGTGAGCCACATTTTCAGCATTTGATCCAGTCAATACTGCTATAGTAGAATGTTTTGCATCTTCAATTGATTTAATTTGATTAACATCATTTTTCTTTTTAAAAACAAAAAAATATAGACATAATATAATAATAATAAATATTATTATTAATATAAATATTATGTCAATATTTAATCCTTTTTTATTTTTTGATGAAAATGACATATTTATTTATCATTATCCTTTCTCTCTCTAACAATGAACTTTATACTTGTTCCTGCGAATGAAAAAGACTCTCTAAATTTATTTTCTAGATATCTTAAATAAGAAAAATGCATTAATTCTTGGTCATTAACAAACAGTACAAAAGTTGGAGGGCAAACATCAGTTTGAGTTACATAGTAAATCTTTAAACGTTTACCTTTATCTTGTGGAGTGTCATGTAAAGATATTGCATTAATTAAAACTTCGTTTAAAACTCCAGTTTGTATACGTAAGAGCTGGTTTTCTCTTATTAAATCAATTTTTTTGTATAACTCTTCTACTCTTTTTCCTGTTTTAGCTGAAATAAATAATAATTCAGCGTATGGCATATATGAAAACTCTTCTCTTACTTTTCTGGTAAATTCATATATTGTTTTATCATCTTTATCTACAATGTCCCATTTGTTTACTGCGATAATAACTCCTTTTCCTTTTTCGTGTGCAAGTCCTGCTATTGCAGCATCACCTTTAGTTATTCCTTCTGCACCATCAATCATAACTATAACAATATCACATCTATCAATGGCAATCTCAGATCTTATATAACTATATATCTCAATCTCATCTTTAATAATAGATTTTTTTCTAAGTCCGGCAGTATCAATAAAAATATATTTGTTGTTGTTTTTTATGACCTCAGTATCTATAGCATCACGGGTGGTGCCAGCTATATCTGATACTATTACTCTCACTTCGCCCAGTAATTTATTTACTAGCGAGCTCTTGCCCGCATTAGGTTTTCCAATTATTGCTACTTTGGTTAAAGATAAATCATCAGAATTTAATTCTTTATTATCAAAATATGTCACTACTTTATCAAGCATATCCCCGACGCCTGATTTATTTGCAGAAGATACAGGATATACATTTTCAAATCCAAGTTCATAAAATTCATATGTATCTTGTTCCTGCTTTTTAAAATCATCAACTTTATTAATACATAGTACAATTGGTTTATTAGTTTTTCTAAGTATTGTTGCAACATCTTTATCCAAATCCGTTAACCCATCCTTGCAATTTACCACAAAAATAACTACATTTGCAAGGTCAATAGCAAGATTGACTTGCTCTCTCATATGATCAAACATCTTATCATTAGTTTTTAATTCTATACCACCAGTATCAATTAATTTAAAATTAAAATTAAGCCAGTTACAATCTGCATAAATTCTATCGCGAGTAACACCTGGCTTATCTGATACTATTGAAATTTTGCTATCTGCAATGTAGTTAAATAATGTACTCTTGCCTACATTTGGTCTACCTACAATCGCAACCACATTTTCTTTCATAATTAATGGAGCTGAGGGGAATCGAACCCCTTTCCAGAAAACAATCCACTCTCCTTCTACTATCATAGTTTATTGATCATTTTTCGATTGACATAAGTTCAATAAACAAATCTTATATCTCTCTATCCTCTAATACGTATGAAGCATCGAGGCTTTACTTCACCGTTTCCTGTATAGTTGACGCCTACTCTCTATCTACAGGTGAATAGAGGTAAACGAAGCAGACTAGGCTGCTAATGCGTAACTTCTGTTATCGCTTATTTTTTGTTGCTGCGTAACGTGCGATGCCCCCGGATAGCTTCTAAAGGTTCATGCTCCCTGTCGAAACCTTGACAACCCCTTATATAATATATTTTATCATATTTAAGTCATCTTTGGTAGTAATCTTAAAGTTTAATTTGCTACTGTCAAGTATATATGTTTTTTTATTTGAAAATAATTCTACTATTTGCAAATCATCAGTAATTTTAAATGTTTTTTTCGATTTTAAAAACTTATGATAACTATCAAATAACAATTTAAAATTAAATCCCTGCGGTGTTGAAATTAAATAGAAATCATCCCTGTCTACACTCTTTGATACAAGTTTTACATTTTTATCAATATTTTTAATAAGCTTTATGCTATCAGATAGTTTATATGCCAATGTAATGGCACTATATTTATTTAAATAAAGCATTAATTTTTTTATATCTTTAATGTCAACATTTGGTCTTGCAGAGTCATGTATAAGTACTTTATCCTTACTTGAAATATTACAATATTCATTTAAATAACTTAATGCATTATATACTGAATTATATCTTTCTTTTCCGCCAAATACAAAAAGCAATCTACCAGCATCTATTTCTTTATTATAATTTTTTAAATATAATTTCATTTGACTTATCATTATTGATAACAACAATAAGTTTTTTTATATTTTTAACACTTAAAAACTTATCAATTGAATAAAGCAATACTGGTTTATTCCGTATTTTGATGAACTGTTTTTTTTCTTTAGTTTTCATACGGCTGCCTTGACCTGCAGCTAATATAATCCCATATGTCATATTAACCTATTTATCAGTAAACTCAAGATTTGCATCAGCATTTAAATCCAATTTACTTCTTTTTCCATTTATAAATTCATAATATCCTGCACTTGCTATCATAGCGGCATTATCGGTACAATATATGTTCTCGGGAAAATAAAATTTAATATTATTTTTATCACACTCATTTTTTAAGGCAGTTTTAATTGCAGTATTTGCACTGACTCCACCACAAATGGCAACTTTATTAATATTCAGTTCTTTGGATAATGATATAGTTCTATTTACTAATGAATCAATTATTGAGTTTTGAAATTCAAGGGAAATATCTGAAATAGTTTGATTGTCAATTGATTCATTATTTTTTTGTTTAATATTATGAATTACATTAATAACATGTGACTTAAGACCTGAATATGTAAAATCATAAATAGAACCCCTAACCTCTCCTCTTGGAAATGAAAATTTATTTTGAGTTCCATTTAGTGCTGCCTTTTCAAGTTTTGGTCCACCAGGGTATTCAAATCCTAATACTCGTGCAATTTTATCATAGGCTTCTCCGCATGCATCATCATGAGTTTTGCCATAAATTTTAAAACTATTATAACTCTCTACTTTAACTAAATTAGTGTGTCCGCCAGATACAATTAATGAAATAAAAGGTGGTTCTAAATCTCTATTTGATATATAATTTGATGCAATGTGACCTTCTATGTGATTTATGCCAATAAAGGGAATTTTTGATGAAATAGATAATCCTTTTGCAAATGACAATCCAACCAAAAGTGAGCCAACTAATCCTGGACCATAAGTTACAGCAATTGCACATATATCTTCTATACTAAGTTTAGCCTGCTTTAACGATTCTTTATAAATAATATCTATATTTTCTATATGCTTTCTTGAAGCGATCTCAGGTACTACTCCACCATATAGTTTATGAATATCAATTTGAGAACTAATAACATTTGATAATACATCTCTTCCGTTTTTAACAACAGAAACACTAGTCTCATCACAACTAGACTCGATGCCAAGTATATAAATGTTATCTTTAATCTTCAAAATTTAGTACCTTCTTCTCACCATCTTTACAAATTTTAATATTTTCAAATTTTTCTTTTAAACTTTTTTCATAAATCTTAGGTCTCACTTCTGATGGTGAATAGTGAGTTAACCACATTTCTTTCGGCTTTGTTTTTATAGCAATTTCGCATGCTTCTTCCATAGTCATATGTAAATATTTTTTTGCATTATTTTCTTTTGAATCGTCACCATACATTCCTTCGCATATAAATAAATCTGAATCATTAGCAAATTTATATATATTTTCACAAGGCCTTGTATCAGTCAAATATGTAATTTTTAGACCTTTTCTATCACCTCCCATAACCATATCGGGAGTATATGTCAATCCATTGTCCTTGTCTACGCAAGTTTCACCATGTTGAAGCTTATTCCAAAATCTTAGTGGAACATTATTGCTTTTTGCCTTATCTACAAGAAATTGAGGCAGTCTATCATTGAAAATATTATATCCTATACAATTTAATTTGTGCTTTAATTTAAAATATTGAATTCTATATGGCAATAAATCAAAAATACCATCATTATCATCAATTTCGATAAATTTAATCTCAAAAGGCAACTCATTAGCTATTACTCTAAGACAATTTACAACTTTTTCGACACCTTTTGGACCAGCAATAGTTACAGGCTCTACTCTATCACTATTTTTCATTTCAAGTAACAAACCAGGGAGTCCTGAAATATGATCTGCATGAAAATGTGTGAATAAAATATAATCAATAGGTTTTGTAGTTAATTCGGCTTTTTTAATTGCCAATTGAGTCGCTTCTCCACAATCAATAAGTAGGCTAGAGCCATCACATCTAACCATTAAACTTGTTAAATATCTATTAAGTAATGGCATCATGCCACCTGTGCCAAGTAAGCAAATATCAAGCACTATAATCTCCTTTCAAATATAATAGCATCATCATTTGGATTCTTATAATAATTATTTCTTACACTGATTTTTGTAAATCCATTCTTAATATAAAATTCTATCGCAGAATCATTTTTTGATCTAACCTCAACCATTAATTTTTTAGAATTATATCTTTTTGCAATATCAACCACCTTGTTTAACATTATAGTTGCATATCCTTTTCTTTTATCTCCATCTCTTACAAATATTTTATATATATCAGTAAAATCTTCACCTACATGAAATATTATATAACCAATTAACTCATCATCAGATGATATTTCAAATATATTGTCGTTATTTTTAAGTAAATAGTTATCTTCAAGCATTTTCTCTAAAGAATCAAGAGAATATGCTTCATTATAAAAATGAGTGTTTTCAAATTCACTTATTAAGACTATATGCTCTTTTTTTGCAAAATTTACTTTAACCATTTCTATCTCTTTCAGCTTTTGAACTCAATAAATAATTTATATTTGGAATATGATATTTATCTCCTTTGACAAAAGCAAGTGAAGAAGCTTTAAGTGATGATAGATCTTTAAATATATTGTAGTTAATTTTTAATTCTTTATCAAAAACTTTTTTATAATTTTTCGCTCCACTTCCTACTAATGAAAAACAGATTTTTTTTGATTTAAAATTTTTATTTAGTTCATTACATAAATCGTAAATATTTATTATAAAATCATTACATATTTTTTTTGGCCCATTGCTAAAGTATAGTGCTATATATACTCTGTCATTTTTAGCATCAATCATACTGATAATTATATCGTTTTTACCATGTACATTATAAGACAAACTGTCGAGTGTATCTATATATTCAATATTTGTGTTATACATTTCCGATAAACCAATTGCTGTTGCTACTCCAATCCTAATTCCTGTAAATGATCCAGGACCATTTGATACTTTTATAGTATCAATATCTTTCATATCAATTTTACATTTTTTAAGCGCATTAAATATATTATCAAATAGTGTTATAGAATGATTAAAGCCATTATTGATATTATTTTCAAAAGATATACTATTGTCTTCAACAATTGAAACACCACAAATTTCACTCGTGGTTTCAATTGTGAGTATTTTTTTTAAATTATTACTTTTCTTCATACATTATCAATCTTTCATCTTCAACTAATTCTGAGTTATCATTCATAACTTTTTTTATTGTTATTGTTTTATAGTGATTAGGAAGTAAATCATGAGCCACTTCAGGCCATTCTATTAAAACTATTGAGTCTTCATCATATAGATAGTCTGAGAATCCAATATTTTCAAGTTCTTGTAAGTTTTTAATTCTATATAAGTCAAAATGATGAATTTTTTTTATTTTTTTATTGTTTAAATTGTAACTCTTAAGTATTGTAAATGTCGGTGAAGAAATATTATCATTAACATTAAAAAAATTGCCTATAGCTTTAGCAATAACTGTTTTCCCAACTCCCAAATCACCCTTTAAGCAATAAATATCATTAACTTTTGCATTTTTAGCTATGTTCTTGGCAATTTTTTCTGTATCAAATATACTTTTAGAAACATATGAATTGCTAATTATTTTTTTCTTTTTGTTTTTCTCTTGCATACTTAATTCTTTCACTTACATAATCATAAAACTCATCTCTATTATTATCAAAGACTCTATTAGGAATTATCTGACCGTGAATTGAATCATACATTATGACAATCATATTTTTGTATTTAATAAAATTATATACATTCTCATATAAAACTTCACTTCTTTCTTTGTCAGAATATACGATAATTTTATCATTATCAAATTCTAAAGTTATTGATAAATCCTTAATTCTTTTTGCATGATTACAAGATTTTATATATAAAATTATAGG
Source organism: uncultured Clostridia bacterium (assembly GCA_947303805.1). Taxonomy (GTDB): domain Bacteria; phylum Bacillota; class Clostridia; order Lachnospirales; family Lachnospiraceae; genus UBA3633. The sequence goes on from CAMYZE010000002.1 coordinate 18,174, forward strand.
TTGAATAATTGGAAATAATATACAACAAAAAATTAATAATATTTTTTTTAAGTCAGTAAGTTCAAAAAAGATTTTAGTAAAAATTGTATATATAGTTGCAATTAATGCTGCAAAAGTGAATATTATGTCAAAGAAAAAGGTTTTTGAATGTTTAGCATAGTTTAATGATGATTTAAATAAATCGTCTTTGGTTAGTTGTATTGTTAAATTATACATTGTTTAATCCTTTATAATAGTTTTATATTTAACTTCCTTAATATTTGTAATTTTTTCTATCTCATCAACTAACTTTATTATATTACATGCTGAATTAGTCATAATAATATTAATAGATATTTTTGATAGACCTTTAATAGGATCATTCTGATTAATTGTTAAAATATTAAATTTGTTTTTTGAAATCGCATCAGTAATTTTAGATAATACTCCAACTTTATCTTTGTTTAAGATATCAATTTTATATGTTTTATTGCGAGAATCATTATCATAGTAGTAAATTTCATTGCAATACTTATAATAAGTTGTTCGTGATATGCCAATTAATTTAGTAGCATTTGAAATAGAATAGTTATTAGTATCTATAAGTTCCTTTGTTTTTAAAACTAAACTCAAAACTTTAGGTAAAGCTTTACCGGAAATTATATATAATTGTTTATTCGAATTATTTTTAGTCATTATTTACTATTTTTCTATCTGGACAGCCAAGTTTAAGCCATCTTAGATATGCATTAATGAATTTCTCAATTTTTCCATCAAATACTGCATCTGGATTACCAGATTCTTCTCCCGTTCTTAAATCTTTTACCATTTTATAAGGTTGTAACACATATGATCTTATTTGAGATCCAAATGCATTATCTTTCACTTCTCCCCTAATATCAGAAAGCTTGTCTGCTTGCTCTTTTTGTTTAATAATAAATAATTTCGCTTTTAACATTTGAAGAGCACGATTTTTATTTAAAAGTTGTGATCTCTCTTCTTGACATGCTACTACAATATTTGTAGGTAAATGAGTTATCCTCACAGCAGAAGAAGTTTTATTTACATGCTGTCCGCCAGCTCCGCTAGCTCTATAATAATCATATTTTAAATCATCTTCATTAATTTCAATGTTTATATCATCTTTTATATCAGGCATTACATCAAGACTTACAAAGGATGTTTGACGTTTATTTTGTGCATTGAATGGAGAAAGTCTTACTAATCTATGCACACCCATTTCAGATTTAAGATAACCATATGCGTATTGACCTTTTAATACAAATGATACGGATTTTATACCTGCACCATCACCATCTAAATAATCTAGGACAGATAATTCAAATGAATGATTTATAGCATACTTAGAATACATTCTAAATAACATTTGACAAAAATCGCAACTTTCAGTTCCACCACTTCCCGCATTTAGTTTTAAAATAGCATCAAGTTTATCATATTCTCCAGAAAGCAATAGAGATATCCTAGTATCATCTAAATTCAATGAAAAAGACTGATATTGATTTATAATTTCTTTTGCAAGTTTCTTATCATTTTCTATATTTGCAAGTTCAATTAATTCCAACAAATCATTGTATGTAGTTTTAAGTTTTTTATAAGTGTCAATGGAATCATTTATATCTTTTAATTCTTTTGATATAGAATTTGCTTTTTTTACATCATCCCAGAATTCATTATTTTCCATCAACCTATTAATTTCTTCAATTCGAGAATTTTTCTTTTCTATATCAAGTGAATTATATATTTCAGTTAACGCGCTTTCTTTATCTAATAATTCAGTTTTTAAATTATCAAGTTCTAGCATTATGCATTCTTACCATGGCAATTCTTATATTTTTTACCACTACCACATGGACATGGGTCATTTGGGTAAACCTTTTTAACAGTATTTACCTTTGGCCCTTTTATAACTTCATCAGATCTATTGGTTCCAACTGGTTTAGCAACTTCTTTTCTTTCAACTTTTTCAGCAACTTTTAAATGATAAATTATTTTAATTGTATCTTCTTTAATTGCAGAAACTAAAGCATCAAACATTTCATATGCAGCTATTTTATATTCAACAAGCGGATCTTTTTGCCCAAATGCTTGAAGGTTAATTCCCTGTCTAAGCACATCCATATCATCAATGTGATTCATCCACTTTGTATCAATTACTCTAAGTAATACAACACGTTCTACCTCTCTAGCTTGTTCAGAATCTGGGAATAGTTCCTTTTCCCTATTGCTATATAATTTTAATGATTCGTCATAAAGTGATTCTACTAATTCATCAATACTTTTATTTAATAGTTTATCAACATCTAGATTATTTAAAGGAATTATTTGTACTAGAGTGTCAAGTATAGTTAATAATTTGTCTCTATTAAATGGATTAGAATAATTAATATTGACAATGTTGGTAATAACATCTTTAATCATCTTCAATATTAATCCATGTAAGTTTTCACCATTTAATACTTTATTCCTTTCTTCATAAATTACTTCTCTTTGTTCATTGTTAATATCATCATATTTTAAAAGGCTTTCTCTTATACCAAAATTGTTGTTTTCTATTCTTTTTTGTGCTTTTTCAATTGCATTAGTAAGCATTTTATGTTCAATTTGCTCACCATCAGCTACTCCAATTGAATTAAATATATTAATCAAGTTCTCAGAACCAAAAAGTCTCATTAAATCATCTTCAAGAGAAATATAAAATCTAGACTCTCCTGGATCACCTTGACGACCACTTCTACCTCTTAATTGGTTATCAATTCTTCGAGACTCATGTCTTTCTGTACCAATAATTTTAAGTCCACCTAGTTTTTTTGTTTCTTCTGTAAGTTTAATATCAGTTCCACGACCGGCCATATTAGTTGCAATAGTAACCATTCCTTTAAGTCCTGCATCAGCAACAATTTGAGCTTCTCTTTCATGCTGTTTTGCATTTAAAACATTATGTGGAACGCCAATTCGTTTTAATGCATCAGATAACATTTCTGAAGTATCTATATTAATAGTACCAACTAAAACTGGTTGACCCTTTTTATAAGTATCTGCAATTTCCTCAATAACTGCATTAAATTTCTCTCTCTTTGTTTTATATACAGCGTCATTATGATCAATTCTTTTTACAGGTACATTAGTTGGAATAACTATTACATCCATGCCGTAAATTGTTCTAAATTCTTTTTCTTCAGTTTGAGCAGTACCTGTCATGCCTGCTTTTTTTGTAAACTTATTAAAAAAGTTTTGAAAGGTAATTGTAGCTAGTGTTTTAGATTCTCTTTTAATCTTTACATGTTCTTTAGCTTCTATAGCTTGATGTAATCCGTCACTATATCTTCTTCCAGGCATTAATCTTCCAGTAAATTCATCAACAATAATAATCTCATTATCCTTAACAATATAATCTTTGTCTCGATGCATTAAATTATGAGCCCTAAGTGCAAGTATTACATTATGTTGAATGTCAATATTATTTGGGCTTGATAAATTGTCAATATTGAAAAATCTTTCGACTTTCCTTACACCTTGTTCGGTTAAAATTACTTGCTTATCTTTTTCATTTACTACATAGTCACCATCTTCTTCTTGTGTTTCGCCCATTATAATATCAAGTTTATTTAATTCAGGCTTAAATGTACCTTTTATTAATTGTTTTGATAATATATCACAGGCATCATATAGTTTTGTAGATTTATCAGATTGACCAGAAATAATAAGAGGGGTTCTTGCTTCGTCAATAAGGACAGAATCTACTTCATCAATTATACAATAGTGTAAGCCTCTAAGAACTTGTTGATTTTTGTAAATAGCCATGTTGTCTCTTAAGTAATCAAATCCTAATTCATTATTTGTCACATAAGTTATATCGGCATTGTAGGCATTTTGACGAGCAGTTGAATCCATCTCATTTAATACAACTTCACAACTTTGACCTAAAAATCTGTGAATCGCTCCCATCCACTCACAGTCTCTTTTAGCTAAATACTCGTTAACTGTTACAATACATACACCTTTACCTAGTAAAGACATTAGATATGCAGGACAAGTTGAAACTAATGTTTTACCTTCACCAGTTTTCATTTCAGCAATTCTACCTTGGTAGAGTATTATTCCACCAATAAGTTGAACTTCATAATGCTCAAGTCCAGTAACCCTTCTACTTGCCTCTCTCACAGTTGCGAATGCCTCAGGTAAAATATCATCTAATGTTTCTCCGTTTTTAAGTCTATTTTTAAATTCAAAAGTTTTATTCTTTAGTGCATCATCAGAGAGTGTCATATATTCATCTCTATATGACATAATCTTCTTTACAATTGGCATTACAAGTTTTACTTCGCGATCTGAATGTGTGCCAAAAATTTTATCTACAATACTACTCATTAATCTCCAAATACCTTCTTATAATCTAATATAAATTTATCTATTCCTTGATCAGTCAAAGGATGTTTAATCATTTGCATTATAACTTTATGTGGTATAGTTGCTATGTCAGCACCTGCTTTTGCACATTCTACTACATGCATTGGGTGTCGAATTGATGCTGCAATTATTTCTGTTGCGATATCATAATTTGTAAACACATCAACAATATCATAAATTAATTGTATGCCATCTTCAGAAATATCATCAAGTCTTCCAACAAAAGGGGAAACATAGGTTGCACCTGCTTTTGCAGCAAGTAAAGCTTGGTTTACAGAAAATATTAAAGTTACATTTGTTTTAATCCCTAATTTTGTTAATTCTTTAACTGCAATTAGACCATCTTTAGTCATTGGTATTTTTACAACCATATTTTTATGTAATTTAGCAATTTGTTTTCCTTCTTCAACCATATCTTTACTATCAGTAGTTGTTACTTTAATTTCTCCACTAATTGGTCCATCAACTAATGAGCAAATTTCTCCAATTACATCTTCAAGCTTTTTACCTTCTTTAGCAATTAAGGACGGATTAGTTGTAACTCCATCAATAATTCCAAGCGTAGCAGCATCTCTTATTTCATTAATATTGGCTGTGTCAATAAATATTTTCATAATATTCTCCTTATTTATTTCCTAATACATTTCTAATTGAATGTGGGGTTCTATAATCCCAATTGCTAATCTTAATTCCTGCTTTAGTACTAGCAGCATGGACAACTTGATTATTACCAATATAAATTGCAACGTGGTCGACAACTCCATTACTATTTGCATAGAATATAAGATCTCCAACCTTTTTATTTCCCGAACTAACAGCAGACCCGGACTTAGCTTGCTCTTTAGAAACTCTTGGTAACGTAACACCATAAAGTTTAAATATTTGTTGAACAAATCCAGAACAATCGACTCCTGCACCGAGAGTATTTCCGCCCCATACATATGACCCTCCTATATATTTAAGTGCAGTATTTTTAATATTAGTTCTAAGAGTGGTAGGTCCCTTAGTTGCTGGATGGAACTCAATTGCTTGATCAAGAGCATAACGAACTTCTACATAGTTATTTGAAGTTGAAATATAACCCTTGTCAGAATCTTCATCTATTTCAATTTCAACCCATCCATCTAATTGATTTGTAACTATATATGTTTCTTCTCTTCTTATAGTAGTCCACTGTTTATATTTGGTTCCCGGACCAGATCTTACTTTTAATGCAGCAATCTTAATTATTGCTCTTAAGTCTGCATACTGTAATGCTAAATCTTCAGCTCTTTTTCCAGTTGCTAAATATTGTTTACTTACATATCCTGTAACCTTGCCAGATTTAATTTTATAAAAGCTACCACTTTCGCCAAGTATTTCACAACCAGCTTTACCTGGAAGTTTACCAATTATTGTACCATTTGATTTAGCAGTTTTCCGAATATTTATATAATCTCGAGCTGTTGATACACCAATATTATCATAATAATTTAATACATCTGATTTTAAATCTTGTGTTCTTGCTTCTGATAAACATAGTTTAATATCTAAGTATTTATCATCTGCACTTATATATGCTGACTGTACATCATCAATATTATCTGAATTAACTTTAGCCCAGTTATTTTCTAATGAGATTAGTTTATATCTCTCACCTTTATATGTAGTACCAACAATATTATCTGAATTAGTATCAGGAGACGATCTCATTCTAAGTTTATCAACAAGTATTATAGCTCTAACAGCAACATTTTTTTTAGCTGATTCTATTGCTTGCTCACCAGTAATTACAAATTGCTTAGCAACATATCCAGTCATTCCACCTGATTTTACCTTGCAATAAGTATTATTATTTTTCAAGTCCCATTCAATAATCTCTAATGCATCACCATTATTCATTAGACCTATAATGCTTCTTGTATTTTTTTCATTTGGTTCAGATCTAAAGTTTATATAACCATTACACTTAATTATTCCCAAATTACTATATGAATTAATAACATTATCTATATTGGCGGTATTAATTTTTTCATAGTATTGATTAATTAAATCATAGTAATATTCATCATCATGTTTTATATTATAATTAATATTAGAAGTTGAAATGTTATAATTTGAATTTTTAATAAAAAATAAGTTTTTAGAAATATTAAATATTAATAAAACTATTACAAAGACAATAATTACAAACAATATTCTTTTAATATTGAAAAATAGTTTTTTTCTTTTTTTACGGTTAGCTCTTTCCTCTAAATATTTTTTAAAAGTATTTTCCATAAATGAAACTAATTAAACTCTGCCATCGCCAATATATGAAACAACTAAACAATCTTTACCTGTATGTGCACCTATAACAGTGCCAATATCTGTAATTACATCATCGTCATATATTGCATTCGGAAATTCATTTTTAATTTTTGATAAAAATATATTAATATCATCTAGACAATCAGAGTGTGCCAACATTATTTTATCGTTAGGATTGATATTCTTTTTCATAATATTTATTATTTCATCCATTGCATTAGTGAAACCACGTGTTTTATAAATATTTTCTAATTTTCCATTTACGTCAACATGTAGGATTGGTATAATATTTAATATTTTTCCTATACCACCAACTACTTTAGATACTCTGCCACCTTTAATTAATTGTTCTAGATTCTTCACCATAAAAATAATATTAATATTATGTTTTAAACTTTCAGCATATCTATATGTATCTTCTATATTATTTCCTTTATTTTTAAATTCATGTAACTTATCAAGTAACAGTCCATAACCACAAGTTGCTGTCAATGAATCAACTACGAAAATTCTAGAGTTTTTATTCTGCTCTTCAACCATTGACTTTGCTATTAAAGCTGAATTCATTGCTCCAGAAATTCCAGAATCTAATTCAATATGCAAAATATCATATCCTTGCTCAATAAGTTTATTCCATAAATCTCTATATTGTTCTGGATCAGGTTGCGAAGTTTTAACTTCCTGAGTTTTGATTCTCTCATAAAATTCACTCACTGAATGCTCTTTAAAGAAATTATCATAATACTTGTTTCCGTCTAAATAATAATAAAAGCTAACATAATACATATTATGTTTTCTTAAAAAATATGGGTTCATATCACATGTTGATGAACAAGTTATGACAAAATCATTCATTTAGCAATCTACCTTTTTAATATTAGCTCCCAATTCTTTTAATTTATTAACAAAATCTTCATAACCACGTTCTACAAATTCAATTTTATCAATTTCTGATTCACCATTTGCTGCTAAACTAGCAAGTACAAGGCCAGCACCAGCTCTTAAATCTGGAGCTATAATTTTTTTACCTTCTAAATGTTTTACTCCTTCAATAATTAAAGTAGAACCTTCAATTGAAATAACTGCTCCCATTTTTTTTATTTCTTCTACATATTTAAATCTATTTTCAAATATAGATTCTTCAATCTTACTTTTACCTACAGCAAGAGAAAGTGTACATGCAAATTGGGGTTGCATGTCAGTCGGAAATCCTGGATATGGCATCGTTTTTATAGTAGTAGGCAAAATATCATCTGAACCTATTACCCTTAATGCTTCATCATATGCTATTACTTGATTACCACAATCTAATAATTTCGCAGAAATTGATTCTAAGTGTTTAGGGATTATATTTTTTATTGTAATATCTCCCTTTGTTATAGTTGCAAGGGCCATATATGTTCCAGCTTCTATTTGATCAGGTATAACAGAATAGTTTGTACCATGAAGTTTCTTTACACCTTTAATTTTTATTATATCAGTTCCGGCACCTTTGATATTGGCGCCCATTGAATTCAAAAAGTTTGCTATGTCAACAACATGAGGCTCCTTGGCAGCATTTTCAATAATGGTCAATCCCTGACTTAAAACTGCTGCCAGCATTATATTTATTGTTGCACCGACAGAAACAATATCAAGATAAATATTTGCACCTTTTAAATTATCTGCTTCAGTAATAATATATCCTTCTTTTTCATATGCTTTTGCTCCTAAAGCAGAGAATCCTTTTAAATGCAAATTTATTGGTCTAGCACCTATATTACATCCTCCAGGAAAGATTACCTTTGATTTATGATGTTTAGCTAATAATGCACCAACAAAATAATACGTAGCTCTCATTTTTCCTAATTTGCTATCAGAGAGCTCCGTTACATTTGCATCCTTTGAATTAATTTTTACTGTGTTTCTGCCGATTCTAGATACTTTTGCTCCTAAGACTTGTATAGCATCGAGCATTACATTTATGTCCCATACGTCAGGAATATTTTCAATTAGAACATCTTCATCTGTCATAATTGAAGCAGCTAGAATACCTACTGCAGCATTCTTGGCTCCAGAGATTTTAACTTCACCAGATAATCTCTTGCCACCCTGAATTACATATTTAGCCATATTATCACACTAATATATATTTTATTATAAATATAAATATTTGTAAAGTAAGAATATGCAGAAATTAATCATTTTATTCATTTTCCAAACTCACAACCACAATAATTTTGCCTATATAAGCCTAATTCTTTAGAAAGTTTTATGGAGTTAAGATATCCATCTTCCTTTTTAAAATCACTAGATAAATATCTTATAAATCCATTATTACAAATTTTTTCACCAATTTCATTGATTAATTTAGCATTCTTATGTGGTGATACACTTAAAGTGGTACACATATAGTTAGTATATGACACCAAATTATTTTTTTTAATATAATTATTTGCTATTTCAAATGATTTTTTTAATCTTAGTTCAAAGCATTTTGTGCACCTAATGCCACCTTCCATTTCATGTTCTAAATCTTTAATATAATCTAAAAACTCAAAGTGATCATAATCCGAATATATAATAGTATAGTTATAACTCATTTTCTGTAAAAAAGATTTTAACTCATATAATCTCAAATTATATTCTAAATAGGAGTCGATATTTGAATTATAAAATATAATATATATATTAAAGAATTTAATTAATTGATAGAAAACTCCACAACTACATGGTGCGCAGCAGACATGGAGAAATAAATTAGGCTTTTTGGTAATGTCTATTTTATTTATTATATTATGAAATTTTTGATTAAGATTTAATTCCATAGAGAAATATATGATAGTGAAAACAGTATAAAATTAACTATAAAAAAAATAATATAAGAAATTTTAATTTTAGATGTTTTCACATTAAAATCATTATAGTGGTAGCAGTAAAACAAATTATAGAAAAATATAAGTAAAGAATAAATCATTAATAGAAAAAAAATAACTGGTAGAATTCCTTTATTGTCAGATATATTAATAATTAAAGTAATAAAACATGAAAATAAAATAAAAGTAATTATAGATATTAATGTTAAATAAATTAATTTATATTTTTCTTTTCCTCTAAGTTTCATAATAATTGTTTTGCCTCATAAGTTCATAACAAATAGCAGTTGCTGCAATTGCTACATTTAAAGACTGTATTCTACCACACATAGGTATGAAAATTTTTTCATCAGATGTATCTATTAAACTTTTTGAAATACCATTAGCTTCGTTCCCAAAAATAAATACACTTTTTGAATTATAATAAATTGAATTAAAATGTTTTGACTCGTTATCTAATACTGTGGCATATATTTTAAAATTATTATTTTTAAAAAATTTAATGTCATTACTTATATCATCACTTATGTATATATTTACTCTAAATAAAGAACTCATACAAGATCTAATAACTTTTGGATTATATAAATTACAACAACTATTACATAATATTATCAAAGAAATATTTGTAGCTTCTGCAAGACGAATAATTGTGCCAAGGTTACCTGGATCATTTACATTATCTAATAAGAGACAGTTTTGAATATTTTCTAAATAATTATTTGATAAATTCTTTATGCAATTATATTTAACAACCGCAATGATACCTTGAGAGTTTATTGTATCTTTAATTTTATTGAAAATATCATCATCAATTAAAAATATTTGACTATCATTATAACGATTAATTATTCTTTTAAAATTTTCCAATTTAGATTTTTGAATATAGATTGAATCAATAAGTTCTTTTGGCGAATCAGAAATTATTCTTTCACCCTCAACATAAAACAAAGACTTATCATTTCGAAATTTTGAATCATCTCTTAATTTGATTAAGTCTTTAATTTTTGAATTGTTTTTAGAATTAATTTCTGTCATTATATTTTAATATTTATATTTGCATCGCTAGGCATCTTAAAACTATAATGAGAATTTAAATTTGGGAGCCCTATATCGGGTGATGCTGGGGAACATGTTCTTTTAAATTGCGCCTTATAAAATCTATTAAAGAAAATATTTATACAATTCTTAATATATTCTTCGTTGTAATTATGTTCATTGTTATTATATACAAAGGTTCTTATAGCCAAATCGAATATTTTTTTAGCATCAAAATTATATTTTAAATAGTAGTACAAGATGAAATCATGTATTTCATAACTACCAAGTATTTCTTCAGTTTTTTGGATAAGTACTCCATTTTCAGTTGGTAACAGTTCTGGGCTAATAGGAAAATGTAATATATTTTTAAGTGTATCAGCTAATAAAATATTATTTTTAGTTTTAATATTTTCTTCCGCAATAGTATTTAAAATATATTTAATAAGAGTTTTTGGTAAAGATGCGTTGATATTGTACATACTCATTTGGTCCCCATTGTAAGTTGAAAATCCCAATGCAATTTCTGACAAGTCTCCAGTGCCAACAACAATTCCATTAATATCATTGGCTATATCCATTAAGATTTGAGTTCGTTCTCTAGCTTGTGCATTTTCAAAAGTTACATTAGCAATACTAATATCATGATTAATATCATTAAAATGTATATTTAAAGAATTTGTAATATCAATAATGTTAAGCTTAACATCAAGTGATTTTAATAAGTTTGCAACATTATTATTCGCTAGTTGAGTAGTGCCATATCCAGGCATTGAGTATGCGTGGATATTACTATTACTTAGGGATAAAAATTCAATCGTTTTTTTACAAATAAGTAATGCTATTGTAGAATCTAGACCACCGCTTACGCCAATAACTAAATTGTTGCACTCTAATGAATTCATTCTTTTAGCAAGAGCAATAGATAGAATATTTATTATATGCATACAAAAACTGTATGGTTTTATAGATTTAATAATATATGGTGTTTTATCAAAATCTCGAAATAACTTTTCAGTAACTGGGTTTGAGATAAAATTACTGAAACTAAATGAAACTTCTTTAAATGGTTTATATTCAAAATTATTTGAGCTATTAAAAACATTTATGTCTAAATCAACATCGGAAACTAAAATATGATTTGTTAAAATATCGTTTTTGGCAATAATATCTCCATTTTCACAAATTATTGATCTACCAAAATATGAATAATGCTCAGTAGACTCCGATGGTCCAGGAGTTGATGTAACAATTATACAATTTTCGTTTTTTGAAATATTTTTAATTTCCTTAATACAAGAATCGATATTAATTGTTTCCGGAATTGATGTAATATTAGCAACTAAGTCTGATTTTAAATTTTTATTAATTACATTATCAAATGCAATTGAAAACTTAAATTTATCATTTGAAAATAATAAATCATTTGAAAAAGGAAAGGAATATTGAATATTTCTCTCACTATCATACAAAGTTACATTTTCAATATTTTGATTTAATATAGAAAAATACTCTTTATTATCATTATTAAACTTAAATACGTTTTTAGGCACGAAACCTAAAATATTTCCAGATTTGATTATAGAAGCGACTTCATATATATTGTCATTTAACTCAAATGGTAAAGACACAATTATTACCATATCTAATTCTGAAGAAAATGTTAAAAGTGAAAACAATGCAGCCTTTGCATCATTTAAAATATTACGATCAAAATAGAGAGATTGTAAATTATTGCCCGTTAGACATAGTTCAGGTAAAACACAAAACTTAACAGAAAGAGTATTGGCTTTTAAAATCTCATCTTTTATTGAGTTTAAATTTTTTAATGGGTTCCCAACAAATACATTAGGCATTATTGAGGCAACCCTTAAGTATCCATTCATAATTTCACCATATTAATTATTATATCATATTATTAATAATTTTGCTATAATATATGTATGAATGAAGCCTTTATTAAAAATATAGGAATAATGAATGCTAATATGACTGAAGAATTAGAAAATTCCCTTATAGTAATCTTCGGTCTAGGTGGTGTTGGTGGATTTACATTTGAATCATTGGTTAGAGCTGGAATAGGTAACTTTTTAATTATTGACAAAGATAATTTTGAATTGACAAACTTAAATCGTCAATTAGCAGCTACTTATGATACGATTGGCTTAGCAAAAGTTGTTGTATATAAAAATCGTGCATTAAGTATAAACAATAATATTAATGTTATTGATTTATGCGTTGTTGTTAATAAAGAAAATATTAATGCAATTTTTAATTACATTTCTAAATTTAATAATATTAAAAAAATTTATATAGCTGATTGTATTGACGATGTTGAAGCAAAAATTTGCATAATAGAAAAATGTTATAATGAAGGTTTAAATATTATTTCATGCATGGGTACAGCTAATCATAAGAATTCAGAGAAGATAAAAATAGATAAGCTTTTAAAATCAAAATATTGTCCATTAGCTAAAAAAATTAGGAATAAGTTAAATTTTAACAAAAATATTAATCCAAATGTATTATTTATTGATGAAGAACAAATTGATATTTCCTTAAATGTGAGTAAAGACACACACATTTCTACAATTCAATATATTCCAGCTATTTGTGGTATGAAGATTGCAGAATTTATTATTAATGATCTTATTTTTATAAAAAAATAGTTTGACTTATTTAGATAAAAAATGTATAATCTATAAGTTAATATAATAAATATTAAATTATTCGGAGACATACCCAAGAGGCCGAAGGGGCGCCCCTGCTAAGGGTGTAGGGCGGGTTAAACCGTCGCGAGAGTTCAAATCTCTCTGTCTCCGCAAAAAAATCCGTAATATTACGGATTTTTTATTTTATATATTTTTTTATCTCATTTATCTTGTCTCTAAAAACTGCTGCTTGTTCAAAGTTCAAATCAAGTGCTGACTCTCTCATTAGTTTTGTTAATTCATTAATTATTTTTAACAATTCTTTTTTATTCATTGATTCATAATCTTTTTTAATACCATTTTCAATTTGGATAGCTTCCTTTGAAATGGTAATTAATTCATGAACTTTTTTTTCAATAGTTTTAGGAGTTATATTGTTATCAACATTATACTTCTCTTGGATTTGTCGTCTTCTTTCAGTCTCATCTATACATTTTTTCATCGAATCAGTAATGTTATCTGCATACATTATTACATGTCCATCAACATTTCTTGCTGCTCGTCCAACCGTCTGAATAAGTGATATTTCGGATCTTAAGAAACCTTCTTTATCTGCGTCAAGAATTACTACTAAACTAATTTCTGGAATATCAAGTCCTTCTCTAAGTAAGTTAATGCCAACTAATACATCAAACTTGTCTAACCTCATATCTCTAATAATCTCATCTCTTTCTAATGTTTCAATATCAGAGTGTAGATACCTTACTCTTATACCTTCTTTAGTTAAATATTTGGTTAAATCCTCTGCCATTTTTTTAGTTAATGTAGTAATTAATACTTTGTTATTAGAATTAACTGTATTATTTATTTCTTTAACTAAATCAATTATTTGATTTTTTGTTGGTCTGATTTCAATTTTAGGATCAAGTAATCCTGTAGGTCTTATTAATTGTTCTGCTCTTAATTCTTCAGTATTTTTTTCATATTCATTTGGAGTAGCTGACACATATAATATTTTATTAATCTTAGATTCAAATTCATTAAAGTTTAAAGGTCTATTATCAAGCGCCGATTTCAATCTAAATCCATAATTAACCAATGTGGATTTTCTTGAGAAATTACCATTATACATTCCTCCAATTTGAGGGATAGTTTTATGAGATTCATCAATAATAATTAAAAAATCTTTAGGAAAATAGTCAATCAATGTGTATGGAGGAACGCCGGGTTCTTGAAAATTTAGATATCGTTCATAGTTTTCTATACCAGAACAAAATCCAGTTTCTCTTAACATTTCCACATCATAATTTGTTCTTTCTTCAAGTCTCTGTGCCTCAATTAGTTTTCCTTTGTCTTTAAAATATTTTACTTCATTTGATAAATCATTTAATATATTTTCACATGCTAGTTCAATTTTTTCTTTGTTAACAGCGTATTGAGTAGCGGGAAATATAACAATATGTTTCATCTCAGCAACGACATCACCAGTTAATAAATCCAATTTTTGAATTTTATCTACTTGATCAAAATCCAACATAATTCTATATATTTCTTTATCAAAAGAAATAGGATATATATCAACTGTGTCACCTTTTACTCTAAATGTTCCTCTTTTAAAATCAATTTCATTTCGTTTATATTGTATTTCAACTAACCTTTTAATAATCTCATCTCTACTTTTGTAATCCCCAGGTCTTACAGATAATGTCATATTTTTATAATCAATAGGTGACCCTAACCCATAAATACATGATACTGATGATACTATAATCACATCATTTCGCTCACATAAACTAGCTGTTGCAGAATGTCTAAGTTTATCAATTTCATCATTAATGCTTGCATCTTTATCTATATATGTATCAGTCTGAGGAACATAGGCTTCCGGTTGGTAATAATCATAGTAAGAAACAAAATACTCTACAGCATTATTTGGGAAAAAATCTTTAAATTCACTATATAATTGCGCTGCTAACGTTTTGTTATGTGCAATAACTAAAGTAGGAATATTTAGTTCTTTAATAATATTTGCCATAGTAAATGTTTTCCCACTGCCTGTCACGCCTAATAAAGTTTCTTTTCTTTTACCAGACAAAAAACCACCAACCAATTGCTTGATTGCATTTGGTTGGTCACCAGTTGGTTTGAAGTTTGATTTTAAATCAAATTTATTCATAATTTACAGTATCAATACAATGTTTAATCAACATAGTTACAGTCATTGGCCCTACACCGCCAGGAACAGGTGTAATATACGAAGTATGAGGTGCTACTTTGTCAAAATCTACATCACCACAAATTACTTTTTTACCATCAACTATACTTCTATGTATGCCAGCATCAATAACAATAGCTCCTTCTTTAATATAACTATCATCTATTAACTTAGGCTTGCCTATAGCAACAATAAGTATATCAGCAGATTTGCAAATGGATTTAAGATCTTTAGTCTTTGAATGACAAATTGTTACTGTAGAATTCTCATTCAACATAAGTATTGCCACCGGTTTCCCAACGATGTTACTTCTACCAATAACTACACAATGTTTTCCAGAAATTTCAATTTTACTCCGCTTTAATAATTCAATAATACCTTCAGCAGTGCAGGGAAAAAAGCTACTAGCACCTTGAATTAGTGATCCCAAACACTTAATGCCAAAGCCGTCAACATCTTTACATGGATCAATTCTATCAATAATATTCTTTTCATTAATATGTTTTGGTAATGGAAGTTCAACGAATATAGCATTTGTATCAATATCATTGTTGTACTTTTCAATAGTTTTAATCAATTCTTCTTCTGTAGTATTACTTGGTAAATTAACTTGATTAAATTTTAAGCCCACAAAATTAAATTTCTTTTTTTTGTTTTCTATATATACTTTTGATGCTTCATCATCACCAACAAAAATGTCTACCAATACTCTATTCTTGCCAGTTACATTTAATATACTAGCTTTATTTTTAAGTTCTTCTAAAATATCATTCGATATGCTATTGCCATCAATAAGTTTAAACATATATACCTCTACGTTTCTAAGCGGAGTCGAACCGCCATCTGCGGCTCCGGAGGCCACCGTTCTATCCATTGAACTATAGAAACATAATTAATTAATTTTATCCTTCATCACAACAATCGCTTGAAGTAACTGTTTGTCATCATATTTATCATCAAGTGATATGAACCAATCTTCATCTAGAAAGCTATTTTCTTCATCATAAATTTTCAAATTTTCAACATGAGATTTGGAAATTTTATTTGAATTATCAATTTCACTTTCTGTAGAAATAACAATATCGTTTTCTGCAATAATGCTTCCATTCCTATCAAATATTATTTCTTTATCATCTTCATAAACTACAATATTGTTGTCTTTATTATAATTTACTTCTATTCCTGCTACATCTAGAGAATAGTCTGGAATAATTCCTTTTAAATCAATAGAGTAACCGCTAGGTGGAAAATATTCTGAAACAGTAAACTTAAATGCAGAACCATCATCATATGGAATCATATTTTGAACCACACCTTTTCCAAAAGTTTTTACACCTACAACTGTAGCTTTCTTATAATCTCTTAAAGTTTCTGTAAATAATTCAGCTGCTGAGGCGGTAGAATAATTAGTTAATATTACAATTGGCAATTCAACAGAATGATTATCATCAGCATAAGCTGCATCTACAATTTTACCTTTTTCTTTAATATAAACCAATAATGTTTTTCCTGGTTCAAATATTTGATCTTTTTGATTTAACGTATAACGACCATCTCTATCTTTAATTAAGTAATCCATCATTTCACACACTGTAATTAATTCTCCGCCAGGATTTCCTCTTAAATCAATAATTAATCCTTTAATATTTTGATTTAAAAGTTTGTTTACTGAATTTTTAAATTGTCTAGTAGATTTTCCAGTAAATTCACTTAATTCAATATATCCGATATTATCTTCTAAGATTTTAGCAGAAACCAGTTTGATATCAACCTTCCCACAGTATACAGTTAGATTAATATTTTGTTTTTCTGATTCTCTATAAACTACTAATTCACGTTTTGTTCCTTCTTCTCCTCTTATTTTTTCAATAATTGTTTCTAATTCATCGCCTCTGACATTAATTCCATCAACTGAAACGAAAATATCACCAATTTTAACACCGCCTTTTTCAGCAGGTGAATTTTCGTATACATCAGTAACTTTACAATCTTTAGTTTTTCTATCTTGGTTTACTAAGCATCCTATGCCATAATACACCCCTTCAGTCATCTTTTCAGTAAACTCTTCAAATTCCTTTGGAGGATAATATTCAGCATAATTATCACCAAGTGCATTTATATATCCAGTAAACATTGCATCTTCAATCTTTTTATTATCTTTGTCATAATAATATAATATGTTTATTATATCATCTAAAAAAGCCAACTTAGTTGTAAACTTTTCTAAATCCATTTTGTTTTTATCTGAAATTTGTGAAATAGATGCAATACTAAAATTCTTACCAAAAAGGGCTCTGAAATGTGGTTTAATATTCTTATAAACTATAAAACTTACAGTGCAAAAAGAAATTAATATAACAACCACTAAAGCTAGGAATACAGAAAGAATCAAATTTTTTCTTTTAGAAATTTTTAATTTGTTATTTAATGTTTCAAACTCATTTAAAATAGTTTGCTTGTTTTGTTCTACTTCCATGTCAAGATTTTCAATATTATTTTGATCTAATTCAATTATCTTATCATTGTTTTCCATAATTCTCCTATCCGACAAATGTTAATGGGTTAACATAATTGCCATTTTTTCTTATTCCAAAATGAAGATGTGGTCCTGTGGAATAACCAGTAGATCCTACTTCACCTATTTTTTGCCCTTGGCTTACTTCTTTGCCAACTTCTACACCTCTTTTACTTAAATGCATATATACAGTAAATATTCCACTTCCATGTTCAATCATAATATAATTTCCAGCGGAATATGAATATTTAGAAATAACAACTTCACCAGCAGCAGCAGCTAAAACTGTAGTTCCAACTGGTGCACCTATATCAATTCCTTGATGAAAAGTAGAACCACCTTTAGTTGGAGACTTTCTATTTCCAAATCCTGAAGTGATACGTTTTGAATCAGGGCAAGGCCATATAAGACCACCAGAAAGTATTCTTTGAGAGTTACCTCGAGCAAGAATAGCTCTTTCAATTGCTAATATTTCAGCTTCCAGTTTTTTTTCTTCTTCACGAAGTTTTTTAAGTTCAGCTTGGCTAGTGTTAATTTTACTTTTTGTATCTTCAAGTTCTTTAGTTTTTTCTTCGATTAATTTTTCAATATTTTCTTTTTGTGAAATTTCAGTTTCTTTTAATAGTAATAATTCACTTTTTTCATTTTCTAATTGATTTTCGAATATTATAATACTATTTTTAATCTCAACTAATTCATTTAATTTTTTTCTATCATAATCAGTAATGCTTTGAATATATTCAGCTCTTGTTAATATATCCTCTAAATTATCTCCAGTTAATATATTTTCTAATAATGATGTCTCTCCTTTTTCATAAAAGAATTTGATTCTGAGTTTCATATCATTATATTGTTTTTCTTCTTTAGCTTTTGCTTTATCGAGTTCATCATTTGTTATATTAATTTCAATTTGTTTGTTATCAATATCTAAAAGTGTTTGATTTAATTCATCAACTAATAACTCAAGATTGCTATCCAATTCTTCTATGTATTTTTGTGTATCATTTTTTAATGCATTTAAATTTTTAATTGCATTTTCAACTCTTTTCTTACTTGCGTTAATTTTTTCAATTGCACTTTGAGAGTTTTGAATTCGCATTTTTTCTTCTTCAGTCATACCATCATCTGAAAATGAAGTTGTTGATAAAAATAAAGAAATAATAATTGAAAAAATAATGATAAATAATTTTTTATATGTTTTTGCTGTTATCATACTTTTAAATGCTTTCTTATAGTTAAGAAAGAAACGAGCATACAAACAAAACAAGAACCTACAATTCCAATTAATGACATTGGTAATATTATTTCAATCAAACTTATTGGGGTAAATATATTCTTTAAAAATGATGCATTTTTTAAAAGTAACGACATTAAATAATTATATAATACACATATCAACCCAACAGGAATAATTGAGCCAAACAATCCAATAAAAAAACCTTCAATTACGAAAGGTACTCTGATCATAAAATTAGTTGCACCAATCAATTTCATGATTTCATTTTCTTTTTTTCTAAATTGACTGGCAAGCGTAATAGTATTTGATATTAGAATCATTGCAATAATTAATAACAATGATATTAGAACAATGCTAAAAGTGCTAATGCCTAAATTTAAACTTGAAAGAGTATCTATTAAAACATTAGAATAATTTACTTGTCTAACTCCATCTATCGAATATAAATATTTTACATAATCGTATTGTTTCGTTATATCATTTAGCAATATCTCATATGATGAAGAATTTGAAAGTGGATTATCATCTTCAAATGCAGCAGCAAGCTCTTCTTTATTATCAAAATATTCAACTTTAAATCTTTCCCAAGCTTCATTACTCGATTTGAATTTTATACTCTTAACATCATTTGTTATGAAGTATTCATTCGCTAGATTTTGAATTTCGTCTTCTGATAAATTACTATCAAAAAAAACTTGTATGCCAACAGTTGTCTCAACTTTATGAATTAAACCTCCGATATTTGCGGCTATTACAAAAAAAATACAAAACACGAGTACACTACAAGCTATTGTACCAATTGAAGCAAATGAAAATAATTTCTTATTTCCTAAATTTTTAAATCCAGTTTTAAATACATAAGTTAACATTATTCACTCATCATATATTTTTTAATTTGCTCATCTAGTCCAAAGTCATCATATATAATATTACCTTCATCCAGTCTGATAACTCTTTTATTCATTCTCCCAACCAAATGTACATCATGAGTTATAACAACTACGGTAGTACCATTTTGATTAATTGAATCTAGCAAACCTATAATTTCGTTTGTGCTTATTTCATCTAAATTACCAGTTGGTTCATCGGCTAAAAGAATTCTAGGTTTATTTATTATTGCACGTGCAATCGCCACTTTCTGTT
This sequence comes from uncultured Clostridia bacterium, assembly GCA_947303805.1. Classification (GTDB taxonomy): domain Bacteria; phylum Bacillota; class Clostridia; order Lachnospirales; family Lachnospiraceae; genus UBA3633. The sequence goes on from CAMYZE010000002.1 coordinate 38,527, forward strand.
TTTCACCACCAGATAATTCATAAGGCATTTTTGAAGCCTTATTCCTTAACCCAACCATATTAAGTATCTTTATTACTCTTTTTCTAATTTTAAAAGAATTGACACCTATTACTTCTTGTGCAAATGCAACATTTTCAAATACATTTCTATCTTCAAGTAGTTTAAAATCTTGAAATATAACACCAAGATTTCTTCTATAATATGGAATTAATCGATCACTAATATATTCAATATTATCTTTAAATACTTTTATCGATCCACTGGTAGGCACAAGTTCTCTTGTCAATAGTTTAAATAAAGTACTTTTACCTGCTCCGGTTTTACCAACAATAAAAACAAATTCGCCTTCATCAATTTTTAAAGTTAAGTCGCGAATTGCATAAGAGTCTTTATCGTATTTTAAAGAAACTTTATTAAACTTTATCATATTAAAATAAGAATATACCTTTTTCAGTAATTTTTAATTTTTTATCTTTTAATAATTTCCCTATTGCCTTTTTAAATGTTGATTTGCTCATATTAAAATCAAACTTTATTCTACTAGCATCAGCATTTTTATCTGTATATACTAAATGACCCTTAAAATTATTTTTAATAATTTTATATACAATATCTGCATTTTGCTCATACTCAAAACTTCTTATGTCTTTATTCTTAACTCTCGAATTTACATCTTTATTATTAATATACATAGTAGCACACAATCGATCAGACTTATCTAAATACATTAATACTTCAACTTTTTGACCAATATTAACTTTTTTTGTTTGTTCAGAAAAAGGTAAAAATAAATCTCTCTCTAACCCAATATTTAAAAATGCTCCAACATCATTAACATCTTTAACAGTAAGTTTTGCAATACTACCTAGAGTTAAAAATGGTTTTTTTGTGGTTGATATTAGTCTACCTTTACTATCTTTATATATAAAAACATTTATATAATCGTCAACATTAGCACCTTTAGGGATCTGTTTTTTAGGAAGTAACACCTTATTATTGTTGTCATCAACTAAATATGCACCAATATCAACAATACTCTTAATTCTCAGATTTTCTATAGTACCAATTTTCATTTATTAAAATATTTATTTAGAAACATCATTAAAGCTAGTTTACCTTGGCTATATGATAATCCACCTTGCAAATAAGCATAAAATGGTTCTCTTATAGGGGCATCACATGATAATTCTATACTCGCCCCAGATACAAAACAACCAGCCGCCATAATAACTTTACTGTCATAACCTGGCATATCAGATGATGTTGGTTTTAAAAATGAATCTACAGGAGAAGTTGACTGTATAATGTTGCAAAAATCTTCAATAGCTTCTTTGTTTCCAAGCTTAATAGCAATTACTATATCACTAATCTCATCATTATACATCGGAATTGTGTTAATATTATGTTGATTTAAAACTTTACTATATAATAAAACAAGTTTTAAAGCATTAGACACTATTTGTGGCGCAATATATAGTCCTCTCAAAACATTTCTATTTTGATTAAAGTTTACTCCAACTTCTTTGCCAATTCCTGGAGCAGTTAATTTATCAGCGCATTTATTAATTAAATTTTTTTTACCTACTATGTAGCCACCTGATAATGCTAATCCACCACCAGGATTTTTAATTAATGATCCGCACATAATATCTGCTCCAAATTCTGTTGGTTCATTCTTAAATACAAATTCGGTATAACAATTATCAATTAAAACAATTAAATCTTTATTGATATTTTTTAAAAAAGATATAACTTTCTGAATTTTGTCTATACTTATTGAATTTCTATCTGTGTATCCTCTTGATCTTTGTATAAAAATCAATTTAGTATTTGAATTTATACTTTCTTTAATTATAGAAAAATCAAAATCATCGTTAATCAAATCTACAAAATTAAAACCAATATTATACTCTTTTAAAGATGATGGCTGATTATTAAGTCCAACAGTTGCACTTAATGTATCATATGGTAATCCAGTTATTGATAAAAAATTATCACCTGGCCTTAAAATTGAAAATAAAGCTATCGAAATTGCATGAGTCCCAGATACAATTTGTTGACGCACTAAAGCATCTTCAGTACAAAAAACTCTACTATATACTTCTTCAATTTTATCTCTACCTATATCATTAAAACCGTAACCTGTAGATTCTGCAAAATGTGATTCAGAAACTTTTGAGTCAATAAATGCTTTCAAAACTTTAAGTTGATTATATTCGCATATTTCATCAATATAAGAATACTTATCTCTAATCAAAGACTCTTGTTCATTAACGTTTTTTATCAAATTTTCATTTATATTAAATTTACTATACATTTTATAAGCTCAAAATAAAATATAATGCAGGAGCAGTAAATATAACAGAATCAAATCTGTCGAGTATTCCTCCATGTCCTGGGATAATATTTCCGTAATCTTTTACTTTAAAATCTCTTTTTATTGCCGAAGCTGTAAGGTCACCAATAATTGAAATTATAGCACCTATGCCACATGCTACACCAACTCGAATACATGAAATTTGAATGTTACTATTAATTTTATAAAACATTATATAGGTGTACAATGCTCCTAGTAACATCGAACCAACTATTCCCCCAATTCCTCCTTCAACTGTTTTATTTGGACTTAGAATCGGCGATAACTTATGTTTCCCAAACAACATTCCAACGCAATAGGCACAAGTATCAGATCCCCAACTTGAAATAAAAATCAACCACACAAAATATATTCCATAAAGACTTCTTGTTCTTATAAGATATATGAAGCTAAATGTAACAGCAACATAAATAATCCCAAAAAATATCATTGAAACTTGTTTTATATTAAACTTAGGAAATGAAAAAACATAAAACATAAGTAATAGTAATAATAGTATAATTAAAAATAATAAAATGCCTGTACTTCTATAATAATATATCATTATATAATAAAAAATAGTTAGTAAATAACCAATATATGCAAGCCTTGAATTAGCTAATTTAAAAACTTGAAATAATTCAATTAAACCACATATGGATAAAACTGCACAAACACATAATAATAAATCACCACCTGTGTAAAGTGTGAAAAATAAAGCGGTTATTAATAGTAATCCGCTTATAAGTCTTGTGATAAATGATCTAATTTTATTATTATTTTTATCTGCCGCCAAAACGTCTTTTCCTAAAGCTATATGTAATTATTGATTTATAAAACTCTAACGAATTAAATTCAGGCCATAATACTTCTGTGAAATATAATTCAGTATATGCGATTTGCCATAATAAAAAATTTGATATTCGTAATTCCCCCGAAGTTCTTATTAATAAATCTGGGTCATTAATATTATATGTGTCCAAACTTTTAGAAATGTCTTCTTCATTTAACTTATTAAAATCATAACCTTGATTATATAATTTTTTAATAGTTCTAACAATTTCATCTCTACTTCCATAATTTAAAGCTATTGAAAACACACATCTATCATTATTTTTTGTATGTTCCATTAATCTGATACATTCATTATATAAATTATTTGGGAATTTTTGTATATCTCCAATAAAAGATACTTTGACATTATTTTTAATTGCTTTATCTTCTATTTTGCTTAAATATAAGAAAAATAGTTCAAAAAGTGAATTGATTTCTTCTTTACTACGTTTCCAATTTTCAGTAGAAAATGCATAAACGGTTAAATACTTAATATCAAGTTTAACAGTTTCTTCTAATATTTCTTCCAGTGCTTCGCAACCAGCTTTATGCCCGAGTGCACGTGGTAAATTATTTTTCATTGCATATCTACCATTGCCATCTAAAATAATAGCAATGGATTTAGGAACACCAATTAACTCTTCATTATAGTATAGTAAATATTTATTATTTTGATTATCAGGAACAACTTTAATTTTATTAAAATCAATTTGCATTATAATTTCATAATTTCATTAGTCTTAGAATCAATTGCATCATCAACTTTTTTAATATAATCATCTAACATTTTTTGAACATCTTTTTCAAACATTTTTACATCATCTTCGGTAGCTTCATTATTTTTTTCCAGTTTTTTAATATAATCATTTGCATCTCTTCTTATGTTTCTCATTGATACCTTTATATCTTCACCAAGTTTTTTAACATCTTTAGATAATTCTTTTCTTCTATCCTCATTTAATTCAGGAAAAATTAGTCTTATTACATCTCCATCCAATGTTGGATTTATTCCTACATCAGCTTCATTAATTCCTTTAATTATATCTTTAATTGCAGATTTATCAAATGGTTGGACAACGAGTATCCTTGCTTCCGGTACTGAAAAATTGCATAATTGATTTAATGGGGTTTTTGTACCATAATAATCTACTAAAACTTTATCTAAAATCTTTGGATTAGCCCTACCTGCTCTAATTGTTTGATACTCATTCTTTAAATTATTAAAGGATTTCTCTAGTTTTTCTTTGAATTGATTAAATCTACTATCCATAATTACCTCCTAAGAATATATTAATGTTCCAATATTATCGCCTTTTATAGCTTTTAATATTGAATCTTTTTCATTTAATGAAAATAATCTAAGATTTAATTTATTATATAGACAGAGAACCGAAGCTGATAAATCTATCACTTCTAATTTATTATCTATCATTTCTTGTAAAGAAACTTTTTTAAACTTCTTAGCATCTTTATATTTAACTGGATCTTTATCATATACACCGTCAATTGACTTTGCTAATAGTAATTCAGTACACTCTAATTCAATACTTCGCAAAGCAACACCAGTATCTGTTGTAAAATAAGGGTGACCAGTTCCACCAGCCAAAATTACAATTCGTCCATTATTCATAGCTTCGATTGCTTTATCTTTAGAAAAAATATCAGCAATATCAGACATAGGAAATGCACCAAAAATTGTACTTTGTATTCCATTTAGTTTTAAGATTCCTTGTAAATATAAAGAATTCATAAATGTAGATAACATACCTATCTCATCTGCTTTATATTTATCAATATTCGCAAGTGATTTGCCTCTAATAAAGTTTCCACCACCAGTCACAATAGCAATTTGTGTATTTTTTGATTTTACTTTTTTGATTTGTTTACAAATACCATCAACAATTTTAAAATCAAAACCAAATTTTTCATCACCAGCTAGAGCTTCTCCGGAGAGTTTTAACATTACTCTGCGCATAATTCCTCCTATGATAATTGATCTTCAATTAAATCAACAGAAACTATAGTAGTTATTCCTTTTTCCTGCATAGTTATACCATAGAGTCTATCTGCTTTTTCCATAGTTCCTCTTCTATGTGTTATAATAATAAATTGTGTTTCGTTTGTTAAGTTTTGTAAATATTCAGCAAATCTATCTACATTAGATTCATCTAATGCAGCCTCAATTTCGTCTAAAAGACAAAATGGTGATGGTTTTAAATTTTGAATTGCAAAAAGTAAAGCAATTGCTGTTAAGGCTTTTTCACCACCAGATAATTGCATCATGTTTCCAAGTTTCTTGCCTGGTGGTTGAACTACAATTGAAACACCAGCATCCAAAACACCTTTTTCATCAATTTCAACTAATTCCAAATTTGCTTTTCCACCGCCGAACAATTTTTTAAATACAATTTCAAATTCTTGTTTAATTTTTTTAAAGTTTTCATCAAACTGTTTGTGCATATTCTCATCAAGTTCATCGACAATTGCAGCAATCATTTCTTCAGATTTTTTTATATCTTCATACTGAGTAGTCATTAAATCGTATCTTTCACCAACAAGTTTATACTCCTCAATTGCATTTACATTAATAGGTCCTAATTCTTGAATTACTTTTCTTTTATCTTTAACTTTCTTTTTAATTTCATCACTTGAACCTAAGTCCTCACTAAATTTTTCTTTAGCAGTTAAATATGTAAGGGCATAATCTTCATACATTGAATTTGTAATTTCTTCAATTTTTAAATTTGCTTTTTCTAGAATTGTAGACAAACGAGAACTTTCTTGTTCTAATAAAATTTGTTCATTGGTAATTTTATCTTTAGATTCATAATATTCTTTTCTATTTGAAAGATAAGAATTCTTTAATTCATTTTTTTTATTTATAGATTCATTAGATTGTTGAATTAATAAATTAATGTCTTCTATTTCGCGTTCAAATTTATTAATGGTATCTTCTTTATTTTTTATTATATCATTTGCACTTATATCTTCGTTTGAATGTTTATCTATTTCTTCTTTGAGTGATACTAAAGTAAGTAATAATTTATTTACATCGTCTGTAATAAATTGAGCTTTATTAGAAATATTTGAATACTGAAGTTTCATTTCATTAATTATATTTAAAGTGATCGTATTTTTTTTGATATTTAGAGAATTGAGATTATCCTTCATTTTTTCTATTTCATTATAATTTTGATCGTATTCTTCAGATATACTTAATTTCTTTTGATTCAAATTATCAATAGAATTTTTTAAATTAGAAATTTTTATTACTAGTTCGTCATATTCTCTTTTTCTACCAATTAAATTTGCAGAATTTTTAAAAGCACCTCCAGATATTGCACCTCCTGGATTGAATAATTCTCCTTGGACAGTTACTAATTTAATTCCTGATTTGTATTTATTAAAAATTGTTTTTGCATGGTCATAATTATCGACTATAAGGCATCTTTCAAATAAATACTTTGCAAGTTTATTATAATCACTATTATATTTAACTAAATTAACTGCTATATCTATAACGCCTAACTCTTTTTTTGCTTTTAAATAAATTTCATTGTCTTTGACCTCAAGGGCAGATAATGGTAATGTTGTAACTCTACCTAATTTATTTTCTTTAAGATAATTGATTATTTCTTTAGAAGAATCTACATTATCTGTAACAATATTTTGAATAGAATTTCCAAGGGCAACTTCAATCGCAACTTCAAAATCTTTTTGAGTTTCAAACAAATCTGCGACAACACCTTTAATTCCTTTAAATTTACTTCTATTATCAAGTATTGTTTTTACAGTGTTTAAATAACCTTCATATCTTTCTAAAAGGTTTTTTAAAGTTTCTAATCTTGTTTCTTCAGAATGAAACTCATTTTGCGCATCCATTAATTGATTATTAACATTTTCTAAACTGTCATGATTAAATACTAATTTTTCATTAAGATTGTTAATCAAATTAACTTGATTTTTAATTTCATTTTCAACAGTTTCTAATTCATTTCTTTTTGTATTAATTACATCAGAATTTAAGTCATCAGTAAATATTTTATTATTGTTTTCCTCACTAAAAATATAATTTTCATTTTTTACGCTTGAAATATCTTTGTTGGCTTTAGAAATACAATTATTAATCAAATTTAAATCTGTATTAAATTGGTACTCATTCTCTTCAATTTCAGAATTACTCGTGCGAATAAATTCAATTTGATTCTTTAATATACTCAATTTTGAAAGATCTTTTTCAATATTATTGATTGTTGTGTCTATTGATAAATTAATAGAATTTATTCTCTCTATTCTACTTTGATTAGTATTTTTTTCAGAATTTATTTGTTCTTTCAGAACATTAATTTGACCTTTTAAATTTTCAGATAATGCAATCTTGTCAGTAATTATATCCTTTAATTCTGAAATCTCTAAATCAAGTTTGGTGATTTGATTTTCAATTTCATTGTATTTTTCATTAAAAGCTATCTTTTTTTCTTTAACATGTTTTAAATCATTTTTGTTAATTTCAATATTTTTATTAGTATCTTCAATAAGCTTGGATTGCTCATCTACCTCTCTGACAAAATAATTTGATTCATATAGCAATAAATCATCTCTTAAATTTAAATATTCTTTTGCTGCTTCAGCTTGTTTCTTTAAAGGTCCTATTTGACGTTCAATTTCATTGATTATATCAGAAACTCTAGATAGATTTAATCTTTCTTCTTCAAGTTTTCTTTCGGCAATAATTTTCCTTCTTTTATACTTTACAATTCCAACAGCTTCATCAAATAATTCTCTTCTATCTTCTGGTTTGTTTGATAAAATCTTATCTATTTGACCTTGACCAATTATCGAATAACCCTCTTTACCTATACCTGTATCATAAAATACTTCATTAATATCTTTTAATCTACAATCAGAGCCATTTAATTTATACTCAGATTCTCCACTTCTATAAAGTCTTCTAGAAACTTGAATCTCGTCATATGATAGTGGTATTTTTCTATCAGTATTATCAATAACTAAATTTACATATGCAAAACCCTGAGCCTTTCTAAGCTCAGTACCAGAAAAAATGACATCCATAGTTTCAGCACCACGAAGTTGTTTCATGCTTCTCTCTCCAAGTACCCATCGCACTGCATCAGCTATATTAGATTTGCCACTTCCATTTGGTCCAACAATACCATTAATTCCTTTTTCAAACTTTAAGATGGTATTATTAGCAAATGATTTAAACCCATGAATTTCTATTTGTTTTAAATACATTTATGCCTCAAATATTTTCTAATCCATATTTTGCAGCTAATTGCTCAGCTTCTTTTTTTGACTTCCCTATACCTATTCCAATTTTTTTATTATCATAATAAACTGCTACTTTAAATGTTTTATTATGATCAGGTCCAGATTCATTTATAACTTCATATTTCAATATTATATTATCTTTATTTGCTTTTTCTTGTAAAATGGATTTAAAGTCATTATTAGTTTTATGTAAATTTTCGTCAGTCAAGATATATGAGTAAATAAATTTTTTGGCATTAATTATTCCACCGTCTAGATAAATAGCCCCAATTAACGCTTCAATAGAATCGCACATTGTGCTATTATTATTCATTAAATTTAACCTATTTTCCCCTTTGCCAATTAATAAATATTCATATAACTTTAAATCTTTAGCAATTCTTGATAAGCTTTCTTCGCACACAAGTAATGCCCTTAATTTAGTCAGCTCACCTTCGCTATAGTCTAAATACAAATTATATAAAAAATCAGAGCTGATTAATTCTAGTACTGCATCACCCAAAAATTCCAGTCTCTGATTGGTGTTACATTTTTTAATATTATTTTCATTGGCGTATGAGGCATGAGTTAAAGACAATAATAATAATTCTTTATTTAAAAAATTATATTTAATTATTGATTCAAGTTCATTAAAATTTTTAAACATTATTTACACTATCTAAAGCATCTTTAACTGTTTTGATGTTAATTAATTTATCATTATCAATTTTTATATTTAAAGCTTCTTCAATTTCCATTACAACTTGAAAAAGATCAATAGAATCTAAATGTAAATCATTTTTAAAATCTGAGTTAAGATCTAATTTATCAATATCTATATTTGCATGTTTTGCAATAATTTCTTTAACTTTATCCGCATTCATACTTTACCTCTCAAATGAATTTTTAATAGTCTTGATGAAATTTTTATTTATTAATGTTTTGACTTGTGAAATAGTCGATAAATATTCACCAAATTGTGAATTCCCATGACATTTTACAATTAAATAATTTGTCCCAAGAATTGGAGCTCCACCATATACTTTTGCATCATACTTGAGTAAAATGTTTTTTAATGCAGGTTTAATAATTAATCCACCTATTTTTGTAAAAATGGAACTCATAATTTGTTCTTTTATTAATTCAAAAATTAATTTGGCAGTTCCTTCGTATGTTTTTAAAAATACATTACCTGCAAATCCATCTGTTATTAAAATATCACATATTCCTCTAGTCAAATCTCTAGCTTCAACATTACCAATAAAATTTAATTCATTATTATTACGAATGAGCTTATAAGTAGCTAAGGTGAGGTTATTTCCTTTATTTTCTTCCGTTCCTACACTCAATAATCCAATGCTTGGATTATCTTTATTAAACATAAGCTTATAATATGAATTAGCTAATATTGCATACTGATATAACCATTCTGGTTTACTGTCTACATTGCATCCACTATCTACCAATAACATAGGTGTATTGTTGGTTGGTACAATTGCTCCAAGAACAGGTCTATCAACTCCATTTATTGGTTTTAATATAAACTGTGCGATTGCAACTAAGGCACCTGTACTGCCGGCAGATATAAAAGCATCAATTTTTCCTTCACACAAATATTTACTTGCTTTTACAATTGAAGAATTTGTTTTTGTTCTAATTGAAATAACAGGATGATCATTCATTTCAATCTTGTCTTTGGCATCAGAAATTATATAGTTAAGATTCGATATTTTAAATTTAGATATCTCATCTTTAATTATATCCTCATCACCAAAAATGATAAATTCAACATCATTATATTTTTTAGAATACTCAACAATAGCTTTAATTACTTCAAATTCGCCATTATCTCCACCGGATGCATCAATGCCAATTTTTATCATCAAATTACTTTGCCTCTACAGATTGTTCAATTATAGTTTCTTTATTATAAGAACCACAGTTTTTACAAACTCTATGAGGCATTGTTAAAGCGCCACATTTAGAACATTTTATTAAATTTACAGTACCCATCTTCCAATTTGCTCTTCTTTTATTTTTACGAGCCTTAGAAGTCCTATTTTTTGGACATATAGACATAATTTTCTCCTTTAATTACCCATTTGTTTTGCAACCTCAGCTGCAAAATCTTCTTGTTTCTTTTCAATTCCTTCACCAGTTTCAAATCTAACAAACTTAGTGATCTTTATATTTGCATTATTTTCTTTTCCAACGGTTTGTACATATTGTTCAATGGTTTGTTTTCCATCTTCTGCCATAATATATACTTGATTGTTTAAGCAGACTTCTTTTAATTCTTTATTAAGTCCACCTTCAACAACTTTTTGTAAAATAGCATCAGGCTTTCCAGCATTTTTCGGATCATTTTTTGCTTTTTCTAATAGTATTTCTCTTTCTTTGTTTTTATAATCTTCATCTATTTCAGATTCGCTAACATATTTTGGTTTCATTGACGCAACTTGCATTGCAATATGTTTTGTCATTTCTTTAATTGCATCATTAACAACGGAACTCTCAACCGCAACAAGAACACCAATTTTGCCACCAGCATGAACATAATCAAAGACTAATCCGTTTGGGCTTGATACTTTTTCAAATCTTCTTATAGATAAATTTTCACCAATTACTGAAATTTGTGAAGATAATTCGTCTTTTACAGTTTTTGAATTATCGAATTTCCATTTTTCATTTAAAAAGTCATCTAGATTTTTAGAATTAGAATCAATAGCTTGTTCGGCAACTTGAGAAACATATGCTCTAAATTTTTCATTTTTAGAGACAAAATCAGTTTCGGAATTGACTTCTACAACTACTCCATTTTTTAAATCTTTAGATATCATTGTAAAAGAAACACCTTCTGCAGTTATACGACCAGCCTTTTTTTGTGCACCAGCGAGTCCCTTTTTACGAAGAAACTCAATAGCAGCATCAATATCTCCATTAGATGACTCTAATGCTTTTTTACAATCTAGCATTCCGCAACCAGTCATTTCTCTTAAATCTTTAACCATCTGTGCTGTTATAGCCATACTTTCCTCCTAATCGCTTAATGCTTCTTCCATAGAAACATCATTGTTATCATTGTCATCAGAACTTTCAACTAATACTTCGCCTTGTTTAGCTTCAATTACAGCATCTGCCATTTTAGCAACTATAAGTTTTACAGCACGTATAGCATCATCATTACCAGGAATTATATAATCTAATTCATCTGGATCAGCATTTGTGTCAGCAATGCCAATGACAGTTATTCCTAATTTTCTTGCTTCAGCAACACAAAGTTTTTCTTTTTTAGGATCAACAACAAAAACACAATTAGGTAATTTCTTCATATCACGAATTCCACCTAAATTTGCTTCTAACTTGTCATGTTCTTTTTTTAATAATGATACTTCTTTTTTAGGAAGTTTTTCAAATGTGCCGTCATTTTCCATTCTTTCTAAATCTTTTAATCGTTTAATTCTTGATTCAATAGTTTTAAAGTTTGTAAGCATGCCACCAAGCCATCTTATATCAACATAGAACTCACCACATCTCAATGCTTCTTCTTTAATTGCTTCTTGTGCTTGTCTTTTTGTTCCAACAAAAAGTACAGTGCCTCCATCTTTAACAATTTTTGATAAGGCATTATAAGCTTCATCAACCTTTCCTACAGATTTTTGTAAATCAATAATGTGAATACCGTTACGAGCGGTAAAGATATATGGAGCCATCTTAGGGTTCCAACGTCTGGTCTGATGACCAAAATGAACTCCAGCTTCTAAAAGCTGTTTCATAGAAATTGCACTCATTAAATTTTCCTCCTAGTTTTTTCTAATGTTTATTTTTATAGCTAACCTTTCGGCACCAGGGCTATAAATTTTCAATAAACACGATATTTAAAAATGCTATAATATAATATCATATTATTTAATAAAAATCAATAAAAAAGGCTAAAATGTTGAATTTCAGCCATTATTTGATGTTTCTACTATTAACATTGCATTTATTAACCTTTTATATAGTTCATCATAAAACAATGAATTATAATGAATGTAATCTTCAGAAATGTACATAGGATTTTCAAGATCTTTCACGTCAATATAATAAGCATTATAATACTCTGAGCATAATTGTCGTATTATTAAATCATATTCAATAGCGGAGAATCTTCTAATATTATAAGTATTAGAAAAATATTTCAAGTAACTGTGTAAATAAACATTTTTTTTATTTATTACTGCTATATTTAGCAAGCTTCGCATTACATATTCAAACCTATAAGGTGGTGTTTCCATATATTGATCATTTACACCAATCGAAATTAAAACATTTTTTTCTTTTTGATTTAATGCCTCAGCCATAATAACTTTGTTTTGGTCAATAGTTTGTCCAGCACGTGCATACCCGACTATTAATAAATCTTTATTACTTTCTAAATCACAAAACTTGCCAGCAAAAGAATCTCCAGTAACTACTATTGAACTATCATTTAAAACAATAGGTCCGCTCTTTGGAACATAATTATAATAAGGCGTGTTGGCAATACATAAACTATTAACGAAAAATATATAAGTTAAAAATAAGATTAAAATTAAACTATTTTTCAATTCCAATTTTAACTTTTTCATCGTTAATATCCCACTCTTTTGACAAAGCATTATTACTACAAGTACTAATCATTACATCTTTAGCCATAATGTCTTTTAAAAGTAAAGCTTTATGATGTAATACAATATCTTCAATTTTTTCATTTCCATAGATATATACATTGATCTTATCCATTACATCAAACTCATTGTCTTTTCTCATAGTTTGAATTTTAGATATAATTTCTCTAATATAGCCTTCTTCAATTAGTTCTTTATCTAAAGAAACATCCATAACAACTGTAGCTTGTCCATCAATGGCAGTAATATAACCTTCTTTTTTTGATGCTTCAATAATTAAATCATCTTCAGTTAATACAATTTGATTACCATTAATATCAAATGTTAAATTACCATCTTTTTTCAAATTAGAATAAGCATTTGTTCCATTAATAGACATTAAATAATTTTTAATATCATTTAACAGTTTGCCATATTTAGGTCCTAAAGTTTTTAATTGTGGTTTAAATACATAAGATGTATATTCACTTAAATCTTCTTTAAACTCTACATTTTTTATATTTAATTCCGATGCAATAATATCGATATAATATTCATCTAATAAAACAGGTGACTTTGCAAGCATTTTTCTTAATGGTTGTCTATTTTTAATCTTAGCTTCATTGCGTGCAGCTCTGCCAAGTTCAACAAGAGTAATCGCCATTTCCATTTCTTCTTCTAACTTAGTATCAATTAATTTATCATCATAAACAGGGTAATCACATAAATGAACTGATTTATTTTCAGTTTTTTCAACTGATAATACCAAATTTAAATATATCTCGTCGCTAATAAATGGCACATAAGGAGCAATCAGTTTTGAAAACTCAACTAAAACTTTATATAATGTAGCATAAGCATTAATCTTATCTTGTTCCATTCCAGATGCCCAAAATCTTTCTCTATTTCTTCTTATATACCAGTTTGATAATTGGTCTACAAATTTAAAAATTACTTGTGTCGATTCTGTTATTTTAAAATTTAATAAATCTTCAGTAACTTCTTTAACTGTTAAATTAAGTTTGGAAAGCAGCCACTTATCCATCTTATTTAATGACTTTTCATCTAATTTATGAACTTTAGGATCGAAATTATCAATATTAGCATACAGTACAAAAAAAGCATATGCATTATGCAATGTTCCTAAAAACTTACTTTGGCCTTCTAAAACAGATTTTTCAGAAAATCTTTTTGGCAGCCAAGGAGCTGAATTAGAATAGAAAAACCATCTTATGCTATCAGCACCATATTTTTCTAAAGCTTCCATTGGCTCTACTGCATTACCTTTACTTTTTGACATTTTGCTACCATGTTCGTCTTGTACATGGCCGAGTACCAAACAATTTTTGAAACAAGACTTACCAAATAACAATGTTGATTCTGCAAGTAAAGAGTAAAACCATCCTCTTGTCTGATCTACAGCTTCACTAATAAATGTTGCAGGAAATTGTTCTTCAAATAATTCTTTATTCTCAAATGGATAATGATGTTGTGCATAAGGCATAGCTCCAGAATCAAACCAACAATCTATTACTTCTTTTACTCTAGACATAGGCTTCCCACAGTGTGGACATTTAATATGTACATCATCAATATATGGTCTATGCAATTCAATCTCATCGATTTGTTCAATAGACTTACTTTTTAATTCTTTAATACTACCAATAGCTTCCCTATTGCCACATTCCTCACACTCCCATATATTTAATGGTGTGCCCCAATATCTATTTCTCGAAATTCCCCAATCTTGAACATTTTCTAACCAATCTCCAAATCTTCCTTTACCTATATTTTCTGGAACCCAATTTATAGAATTGTTATTTTCAATTAAAGCATTCTTTACATCTGTCATTTTTATAAACCAAGTTTCTCTAGCATAATAAATTAATGGTGTATCACATCTCCAACAATGTGGATAAGCATGTTCGATTATCGGTGAATCAAATAAAAGATTTCTATCTTTTAAATTCTTAAGAACCAATGGGTCTGTTTCTTGAACTGATTTTCCTGCAAATTCAGTCTCTGATGTCATTAATCCTTTTGTATCAACAAATTGAACAAAACCGATACCATTTTTTTGGCAAACTCTATTATCATCTTCACCAAAAGCTGGAGCAATATGAACTATACCTGTACCATTTTCAGATGTAACATATGTATCAGCGACAACTTCAAAAGCTTTTTTCTTTTGCTTATTGATAATATCAATAGCATATGGATAAAGTGGTTCATATTTAATTCCGACTAGCTCATTACCTTTAAATGTATTTAAAATTTCATATTTACTTACACCTTCTTCTACTTTAATACATGATAATACTGAATCAACTAATTCTTTTGCCAATATATATGTATACCCATCAACACATTTAATTTTAACATAGTCATAATCAGGATTAACACACAGACCTAAATTTGAAGGCAAAGTCCAAGGAGTGGTTGTCCAAGCGAGAAAATATTCATTCTTATCTTTAAGTTTAAATCTCACAACTGCAGTTTTAGTTTTGATATCTCTATAACCTTGTGCAACTTCATGACTAGATAATGGTGTCCCACATCTTGGACAATAAGGTACAATTTTAAAACTTTTATATAATAAACCTTTATCAAATAAAGTTTTTAAAGCCCACCACTCAGATTCTATATAATCATTATAGTAAGTAACATATGGATTTTCCATATCAGCATTAAAAGCAACTTTATATGAGAAATCTTCCCACATTCCTTTATACTTCCATACATTTTCTTTACATTTTTCAATAAATGGTGCTATACCATAACTTTCAATTTGTTCTTTTCCATTTATACCAAGCATTTTTTCCACTTCAAGTTCGACTGGAAGACCATGAGTGTCCCAACCCGCCTTACGAGGGACATAAGCACCTCTCATAGCATGAAATCTTGGAATTAAATCTTTAAATGCTCTTGTTTCTACATGACCAATATGTGGTTTCCCATTTGCAGTTGGAGGACCATCATAAAATACATAGGAATTATTTTTTTTGTTTTCAATATTCTTCTTTAAACAAATTTCATTAATTTGATTATCTTTCCAATACTTTTCTACTTCGTGTTCATTTTGCACAAAACTTAAACTTGTATTAACTTTTTTAAACATATTCCCTCTTTTCTTTAAACTGATTTATATATAATTTTACTTCCTTCTTCATCAAACTTAAATGGAATTTCTAGTAAGTTTTTTAATCTACCTCGAAGTTTATCTTGATTTTCTTTTTTAATATAAAATAGCATAAATCCACCACCGCCCGCACCTAATAGTTTACCGCCTAATGCACCAATAGATTTAGCTTCATAATAGATTTCATCTATTAGATTATTACTAATTTTATTGTTTAACCCTCTTTTCAACTGCCAAGAATAATCTAATAATTTGCCAAAATCATCAAACTCCTTATTAGTTAAATATTCATAAGCTTCATCTACAAGTTTATTCATCTCTATAAGTTTATTAATATTACTATTTAATTGGTTTTGAGTTGTACTTTGGATTTCAAAAGAATTTCTCGAAATTCCAGTAAAAAACATCATCAAGTTTTCATTAAATTTACTTTTTTCATCATAACTAAGAGAAATATTTTTTACATTATACCCATTGTTAAACTCTTTTCCCATATATATTATATTTAAATTGCCAAACGATGCAGCTATTTGGTCTTGAATACCACCAGATTCTTTGCACATCTCTCGCTCTACATGTATTGCCATATCGGATAATTTTGCTTTATATTTATATATACCATCTAAATTATTTAAATTTCTAAAAATATCGTCGTTTTTTAATCTAAGTAGGCAATTTAAAAGTCCTACAGCAAACGATGAGGAAGTACCAAGACCAGTTCTTGCAGGTAAATCAGCATCGTAGTATACTTTAATATTCTTAATATCAAGTAATTTTAAACAATTTTTAACCATCGGGTGATTTATTTCTTCAATATCTTTAACTTGCTCAACTTTAGAATATATAATTTCATCTTTATATTCAAAAAACTCTGGAAGGTATCTTACATTAACATAACAATATTTGTCAATTGATGTAGAAATTATCTTACCTCCAAATTCATTAAAAAAATCTGGGAAATCAGTTCCTCCTCCAAAAAATGAAATTCTAAATGGTGTTTTGCTAATTATCATTAAATAGACCTCTTCCAAGTTTTTTTAGAAAATAACATTATTATTGGAAATATCTCTAGTCTACCAGTAAGCATCAATACTATAAAAATTAATTTAGAAAATGAATTAAATATTGAAAAATTACCTGTGGGTCCAACTTTAGATAAACCTTGTCCTATATTATTAAATGTTTCAAATACTGAAGACACTGTAGTAGCAAAGTCATAATTTTCCAATGATATTAATGCAATACCTGCTAATATAAAAATAACATAAATTACAACATAACATAATACTGTCCTTATAGTATCTTTTTGTATAGGTTTATCCTCAAATTTAATTATTTTAACACTATCTGGATGTAATTGAGTATATAATTCATTTGTAGCAGCTTTATACGATAATATAATTCTTGAAACTTTTATTCCTCCAGCTGTCGAGCCTGCACACCCACCACAAATCATTAAAAATAATAATATTGTTTGTGAAAACTCTGGCCATTTTGAAAAATCTCCTATCGCAAAACCAGTAGTAGTTATAATGGACGAAACATGGAAAAATGCAGTGTGGAATGTTTTATTAAAATTACCATATAAATTAAAAATATTTAAAACTATAACAGTAACTGAAATAATAACAATTATAAAATAAACTCTTAATTCTTCAGAAAAAAAAGCGTCTTTTATTTTTCCAATTAAAATTAAAAAATATATATTAAAATTAACCCCAAATAATAGCATAAATATAGCAATAAGCGTTTGGCTTAATTCACTATATGCGGCACATCCATTTGAAGTAACTACAAATCCACCAGTTCCAGCAGTCCCAAAACCTATACAAATAGAATCATATATCGGCATCCCACTAATAATATATGATATTATAGCTAATGCTGTTAAAAAAATATATATATAATATAATGTTCTTGCAGTGTGAGATACTTTGGATACTAATTTACCAACTTGTGGTCCCGGACTTTCAGCTTTCATTATTTGCATATTTTCACTTTTAGTTGGAATTATAGCTAACATTAATACTAGTACGCCCATACCACCAACAAAGTGAGTTAAACATCTCCAAAAGTTAATGCATTTTGACAAATTTGATGGATTACTTAATATTGTCGCTCCTGTAGTTGTAAATCCAGAAACCGTTTCAAATAATGCATCAATAAAATTTGGTATTTCTCTAGAAAAATAAAAAGGTAATGCACCAAATAATGATAATACTATCCATCCAAGAGATACTGTTACAAATCCCTCCGCTGAATAAAACTTATTATCACTAACAAAAAATTTAAATAAGAAGAATCCAATAATTAATAATACTATTATACAATATATAAAAATTTTGCCTACACTTTCATTATATATCAAAGACACTATAAATGGAATAATCATAAGTATTGCTTCAAGTATCATCATTATACCTATATGATTTAAAACTTTTTTAATATTCATTAATGCTGCTCCACAATTTCAGTAATATTTTTAAACTTATTATCTTTGGTAATAATTACAACACTATCGCCAACGATTAATTCGTCAAAACCGTTTGGCATTATTACATTACCATTTCTATATATTCCAGCAATTACAACATTCTTTTTTAACTTTAAATCTTTAATTTTAATATTAGTTACAATCGACTCTGTTTTAATTCTGAAGCCCATTGCCTCAATTCTTTCATCAAAAAGTCTATACAGTGTATCAATATCGCTGTCTCTACTATCTGCAGCAGCTCTTACATATGAAAGAATAATATTTGCAGCAATTCTTTCAGGATTAACAATACTACCAATTGGCATATCTTTTACAGCATCAGCAAAATTTAAATGATTAACTTTGGCAATTGATTTTGTTTTAGTATTATTAGCTAATAAGGCTAATATAATATTTTCTTCATCTAATCCTGTTAGAGTTATAAAGGCACCAACATCGTTCATGCCTTCTTTAATTAAAACATTTTTTTCAGTAGCATCTGCATGCACTACAGAAATATTTGGAAATTTTGAAGCTAAATCTTCACAACTAGATAAGTCTTTTTCAACAACTTTAATAGAGCAATTAGGAATGTTTTTTAATAAAAGATTTACTAAATAGTGAGTAATTCTGCCTGCACCTATAATCATAAATGATGATAATTGTTTGTAAGCATAACCAATCTCACTGAAAAAACTTAAAACATTCTTATTATCAGCAACGAATAAAATTTTATCATTTTTTTCAATTATAGAATTTCCATTAGGAATAATTATTTCTCCATTTCTTTCAATGACACAAATCAAAATATTGCATTTTAAATACTTATTTGCATCTGATAATTTAACACCAACGATTTTAGAATTTTCTGGTATCTCAATAAGTAGCGAGTTTAATCTACCTTTAAAAAAAGAACTAGATGTTATAGATTTTGGATATTTTATTATTCTTAATATTTCTCTTGCAGTAGCAAGCTCTGGATTGATAGTCATTGTAATGTCTAGTTCGCTCATAATATATTCAAGTTGCTTTGCATATTCAGGATTTCTAATTCTTGCAATTGTTCTACATTTTGAACTTTTTCTAGCCATAAGACAGGTTAATATATTAATTTCATCGCTACTAGTACAAGCAATTAAATAATCAGCAGTTTCGACCTGAGCTTCAATAAGAACAGATTGAATTGCCCCATTTCCAATAACACTCATACAATCTATAGATAACATAGCGTTGTCTAAAACTAATTGTGATTTATCAACTAAAATTATGTCATGTTTTTCATTAGTTAGGTTATGTGCTAAAGTTAATCCAACTTTTCCACAACCTACAATAATTATTTTCATACTAGCTCCACATAAAAACTATCGATTAGTTTTAAGTTTTGAGAATAGTTTTATATTTCTCTTTTTAATTAAATTTATAAATTTCCCCATATGATAGCAGAGATTAATATTTTTAGAAAGCAAAACAAAATACATAATTTTTAAATATATCTTTTTCGGCTTGGCAATTGCAATTGCTTCGTTAAAATTTTTTGAATACAAATAATTATGTATTGTTATCAACTTTTCATTTTTAATAAGCTTACATTCTGAATTAAATAAATTTACTATGCATTCAATAATTCTATCTATATATCTTCTTGAAATCATTTCAAGTGAATAATAATCATTGGTTAAGTTCCAATATTTGTAAATGTCGAGCATCTCTTTATGTTCTTCTTCTCTTTTATAATATAAATTTGGAAAATATTTTTGTGTTTCAGAGTCACTTCTTTTTCGATTAAAGTGATAATATTGCTTTTTTATAAAAGTAACATTTTCAATATCTTTTATAACACTTAAAACAAACGGAAAATCATCTCGATAAGTAATTGGGAACGTAATGTTTTTACTTTTAATATAAGATAATTTATACAACTTATTCCAAGGAGGATAAAACATATTCTTATCAAAATTTAAATACGCATTTTTTCTAAAAGAATATTTATCATTGAAGTTTTCGACTTCTAAACCGTTTGTTGTATGTGGAACATAATCTAATGTAATATAATTTATTAAATCATAATAGGTATGAATATAAAATCCAGATACAACCAAATCACTATTATACTGTAATGATATATTATACATATCATTCAGCATATTTTCATCTATATAATCGTCACTATCAAAAAAGCATACATAATCACCACAGGCAAGTTTTAAAGCATTATTTCTTGCATTATGTGCTCCAGAATTTTTTTGATGAAGTGTTCTAATTCTATGATCTTTCAATGCATAATCATCGCATATTGTGCCAGAATTATCGGTGCTACCATCATCAACCAAAAAAAGCTCAAAATATTTGAAGCTTTGATTTAAAACACTATCAATTGCTTTTGGCAAATATTCAGAAACATTATATACTGGCATAATAACCGATATTTTTATATTATTATCTTGCATTACATTTAATATACTCTTGAGTTTTAATATCAAAACCTTCTGTGTTTTCTTTAATAAAAAGAACTTTAATAGTTCGTAGTATTAATTCTAAATCAAAAATAAAACTACATTTTTTAATATATATAAGATCAAGTTTTAATTTATCAATTGCAGATGTATTATATTTACCATAAATTTGTGCTAATCCTGTAATCCCAGCTTTAACTTTACTTCTATATTCAAATTCACAAATTTCTTTAGTATATAATTCTACGTGTTCTTTTCTTTCGGGTCTTGGGCCTACAATGCTCATATCACCAACTAATACATTGAACATTTGAGGCACCTCATCAATATGAAATTTTCTAATAAATTTTCCAACTCGTGTTATCCTATCATCATTGTCAATTGTAGGCACAACTTCATCATTATTAGATACTTTCATTGATCTAAACTTAATAATTTTAAATAACTTATTGTCAATAGTAACTCTTTCCTGGAAAAAGAAAATAGGACCGCGATCCTCAATCTTTATTAGTAAAGAAACTAATAACCAAATTGGTAAAAATACAATAAGAACAAATAAACTAATAAAAATATCGGATAATCTTTTAAAAAATTTAACTTCAAGAGATAATCCAAAATTTGTAGATAAATATATAGGTACATCAAAAATAAGAATATCTTCACTATATTTTAATAAAATATCAGAAATCTTTGGAATTACATAGATACTTCTAAAATTATTAAAGCAATGCTTAATGATATCATTTCTAGCTTCAGAAGTGATATCACCTATTAAAATGTTAGTATATTGGTTGCACTCTTTATAAATATTATTTAAATTATTTGTATCAAATTCAATGGTCTTAACTATATTATATAAATCTTTTCGTTTTGAAAATTTTACTATTATATTGTCAATACTGTTTTTGGAACTTATTAACAATACTTCTTTCGGTGGAATAACTTTTTTAAATATAACATTAATTAACATAACCCAAAAGATAATTACAATTAAATCTTTTATAGTCATAATTATCATTGGAGCAATTGGCATAAGTCCCAAAGCGGCAGCAGGAATTATTATTACCAAATAAACTAAAATATTGCATGAAATAATAGACAATGTTTCAGAAAAAATCAAATAAGCAGGTCTATATTCTGTTAAGTTATTACAGTCAAAAAACATCATAAATATATATGACAACAACATATATACTATCATCAAGAATATATTACCTTTTAATATATATGGAAATCTTAAAATTAGATTATATGAATGTATCCATGTATCAACAAAAATAAATCCTTGTATTAAAATTAGCACTATAACTAGTGCTAGTTTTAATAAATTATTATAATTGTTTTTGTTAATATTACTTTTCGGCATTAATATTTACTTCATTTGAATTAATATATTCAGCGGTACACATATACATTAATATAAAAAATATAGGTGTTGTGATTGGTATTGCTATATTAACTATAGCTTGTACCATATATGATATAACTGCCATAATTGGAGCTAATATGTATATATTGCTTGACAATTTTTTTACACCATTTTTTATTCCTGTAATAAATATACCTAAATAACAAATTAAACCAATTAAGCCTTCACATATTAAATAGTTAATATATTCATTATGGGCACTATCATAAACTTCTCCATATTTAGTAACCATTTCTTCATAAAAAGTTCTCTCTGAAACTACTAGATATGTGTCGGGACCATAACCGAATAATTTTTGAAATATACTAAAGTTTTCAAAGAAATTAGTAAATGCAATTCTCCAGTTGTGTCCACGGTGAGTACCCCAATTATCATTAAATATTAATTGATGAGACGATGGAATTTGAGTCCAAATATTTGTATACTTTTTAAAAATATTCATATCAAGTATAATAAAAGTTACAACCAATATTCCAAATAACGAAATTATAATATAAATTTTTTTGAAACTTTTTGGCAATAGTGAATCAAGTGGATTTAGATTTGTATTTATAGTATCACCATAATTAGGTTTCAATTTATAAAATAGAATTAAAAGAAGAATTATGATAATCGTAAATGGAATAAAAGCAAATGCAACTCCGTCTTTTTTAACTAAATCAATAAAAAATGAACCTTGCCAGTTATGTGGAAATCTAAGACTTAACCAAAATACAAATATCGATAAAAATAAAAAGTCTATTACTAATAAGTACCTAATTAGCTGTATTCGATTTTTCAATGCAAAAAATGGTATAAAAAAGAAGAAACCAAAAAATCCAAGAACAGTATTATCTGAAAGACCAAAAATGGAACCCGCACATCCAATAAACGAAGTTAATGCATAATAAACTGATTTAAACTTATTTTTTTCAATTATAAATAATGATGCCGATAATGCAAATATCATTATTGTATAATTAGTATATGTATTTAAGTTTCCAATACTTGATGCAAACATTGCTTTTTGTTCACCAGAAACATTTTCAAAGAAGCCAAATGGGTCAAGCCAAAAGAAATCTAGTGTTCCCCAAATGCATGCAAAACAACCTGCTAATATCGCAAAATCTAAATAAAAACTTTTAAACTTAAATGTTCTAGTCACAGCAATGTATGTTATAAAATAAATTATCCAGCATTCTAAACCTTGATATCTGCCTGCATTACCAAAAAATGACTCTTCTTGAAAATCTGATCCAATTGTTGAAATAATCATTGAAATAATCATTATTAAGAAGAATACATCAGTAATAACAATATGTTTTTTAATATTTTCAATTCGAAATGAATTTATAAATCGTTTGATCGCCGGTGGAGAAGTTACTTGATTGTTAGCATCAATAAAAAAATAGAGTAGACCTAATAAAACTAAAATGGAAACTAAAACTATACTCATAACTTTAAAAAACACATATCTAGCACCTAAAATATCAAAATATTTGTCATGTGTATATAGGGGAAATATAACTAAAATTATAAAAACATATACTCCTGTTACCCCAGATGCAATATTTCTAAATATATCACTTAAACTTTCCTTTTTTTTGATTGAAGCCATATACTACTCCTTAATATACCTAGGATCAATAGTTATTTTTTCTCCAGCTTTAAACACTTTATCCATTAATACTGTTCCATCATCACAAGTAGCATTAATTTGCAGACTATATACATTAAATACTGTACCGAAATCTAAATATGTACCTTCATTATCAACATTTGGACTTTTGAATCTATAATCTTGTTCAGCCGCATTTAATGCTATACCATTTAAAGCCATAGATAAAAATAAATTTAAATCTTCTATCGTAGTCCCATCTAAACATTTACAAGTTAAATTGATTGATTTATCAGTATTATTTCCAGAAATATCAAAACCATTTTCTTTTATAAAGAAAAATGGCATAACTTCTGATGATAGATAATCAATAACTGAATTATGCATAATTGTAAAATCTAGTTCGTAATCACCAGTTTGAATTTCAGTAACTGGTTTTTCTGATTTGATTTTCGAATAATCAATCTTCTTTTTACAAGATATTAAAGCAAATAATGAAATTAACATCAATAAAACACATAAAGAGAGTCTCTTTAACATAATTATCTCCTTAATAAAAATTATTTAAGTATAAATTATATAACTTTACTATTTTATCATAATTTAAAATATATGTCAAAAAAATAGCCGTTTAAAACGGCTATTTTTAAGTTTATTTTATTATTACCATCCAAATCTTCCGAAGTTTCTGAATATATCATCAAAGTCTTCAAATGGATCATAGTAATTACCATTATTATTTTGTGGGTTATTTTGATTCTGTTGATTGTCTTCAGTCTTCTTTGTTTCCGTTACAGTCTTTTTTGCTAATTTTACTTTAAATTCTTTTTCAATATAACTACCACCATCCAATCGTTTAACCTTAATTGATACTTCTTGCCCAGCTCTTGTGTATCTTAATAAGTCTTGTAGTTCAGAAACAGTTTTAACTGTTTGATCATCAAATGAGATTATTATATCTTTTTCTCTTAATTCCGAATTCTTTGCTGGAGAATCATCACTAATTTTAAATACATATATTCCTTCTGGCATGTCTAAACTTTCTGCAGTTTGAGCATCAATATTTCTTGCAGTAATACCTAATTGCCCTTGTTCAGATTCTGGTATAGTTTCACGGTCTCTTCTCTTTGACATTGTTTCAATAACATCAGCAGCAACATTTATAGGAATTGCATACCCCATACCTTCAATTGCATTTCCAGAGCTTTTTGCAACATTAATACCAATTAATTCTCCTCTTAAATTAAGTAGAGCACCTCCGGAATTACCAGGGTTGATTGCTGCATCTGTCTGAATTAATTTTGAAGAATTACCGATCTCATCAATTTCTCTATCTTTAGCACTAATTATACCATAAGTAACTGACTGTCCAATTCCAAGTGCATTTCCTATAGCAACCACATGTTCCCCTACTTTAATATTATCAGAATTACCAATGTTTGATACTTTGATATCGTGGAGTATTTCTGGGTCAATATCTTTTTTAGATACAGAGATTATTGCTAAATCTTTTGAAGAATCAGTTCCTTTTATTGCAGCATCATAAGTTTTTGATTCATTAAAAGTTACAGAAAGACTGGTAGATTGCTGAACAACATGGTTATTAGTTAAAATTATCACTTGTTCATCAGTCATTCCAACAATGACTCCACTACCTGATGCAGGAGCTTCATACTCTTGTGGTTGAACACGATAACCAAAAATTGAATATCCATTTTGTGTAAATTTTTGCATATTAGTGATTGAAACAACTGTTGGCATTACATCACTAATCAAATCAGATAAATCATCATAATAATTTACATTGTTATTTGGTCTAGATTTTTTTATTATTGATTTTGTTGCAGTAGTATTAATGCTATTATCACTTGTTGCATTTTCAATACTATTTACTATTGCATTATTGTTCATAATCCCAAGCTTGGTCGAAAAAACACTCACGCCAACCATAACAAGACCTGCAATTAAACCAAATGCAATGGCTGAAATAATTACTGTTAATACTTTTTTCATTATATATCACTCCTTTATTTATATCTTTAAGTTATTATTTTATAATAATGTTGTGAAAAAATTGTGTATAAAATATATAAATTTTATGTTAATAAGGAGCTGTTAAAATAGGCACTATGTCCGAAGAATCTAAACTCTGATTATTATTAGGTGATATTGGCGCTGGACTATTATTATTTGTTGGACTACTTCCCGGTGGTCCTGCAACAACGACGCCTTCCCCTGCATTACTTATATTAGTACCAGGCATAGAATTCAAATTTGTATTTTCTCTATTGATTGCTTCACCATCATTTTTAGGCACCCCAGGTGCTTCGTAGACTGTCACATCCCCACTTCCAGGTGGTTGTTGGGTTGTATTATTTGACTCACTACTACTTATAGGTTTATTTTGATTATTTGAATTTATGCTTACGTTATCATCATTTTCTGGTTCTTCAGGATAGCTGTCAGCATCAACAATTTTCAAATTATTTGGAGCAGTAACAGGTATAGGTTCTTTTGATTTTATATTTGATCCAGATGCAACTTTACTTTGTACTTTCTTATTCTTACCATTGTCAGATTGTGATTCTACTAAGATTGACTCAAGTTTTGAACTTTCTTTTATACTTTCATTTATTCTATTTTCTTCAGTGTATTTTGCTCTTAATTCAATAATTCTATTACTATATCGCTTAACAGCATTTGTAGGAGAATAATCATCAACATTAAATAAAATTTTATGTAATTTTATAACCGCTTTTTCTAAATTTAATGGCACAACACAATCTCCACTTCCTCCCATACTCATTGTAATAACATTATTAACATCTGGACATCCAGCTGATTCTGTAATATTTATAGTTCTAACAATACTAAGCAAGGATAATAACTCTGTCATATCAAACGCATATGCAATTTGTGGCAATACAGCTTCACTTATTAACCTTAGTCTTGGTATATCTAATTGCTTTGCCTTTTCTAAACATAATGATATTACTTTTTTTTGCCTTTCAACTCTTTGAAAATCACTATCCATTAGCCTTAGTCTGCCATATGCTACAGCTTGAACACCATCAAGATGTTGCATACCTGATTTCTTTATATAATGAGCTGCAGGATTTTTAGCATCAATACCAGTTGCAATACATGTTTCATGGATGAATGCATTCATGTACGTATATTCAGATTTTGTAATTTCAAGATCAATTCCACCAAGCAGTTCAATTCCATCTGCAACTGCTTTCCAATTAAATGCAAAATAACTATCTATGTTTAAATCAAAATTTTTATTTAATGTTTTTACGGCTTGCTCTGGTCCGCCTCTTCTATATGCAGCATTAAGTTTATCATATAAATTATTATCAGTTACACTTAAATATAAATCTCTATATACAGATATTAATTGTGCATCACCAGTTTCTAAATTGAGATTAACAATGAGGTTGACATCAGCATTATTTCCCTTGTCAACGCTGCCAGTTCTAGAATCAACTCCAAAAATCGCAGCTGTTTTATAACCTTTCATAATTTTTATTGTTTCTTCAGGTATCTCTTTATTTACTACTTTGGCTATATTAAATGGTGGAGTTTGGGTTAAATTTGCTAATCTATATATTGAGCCAACAAAATAAATTCCAACTAAAGTAAAAATTTCAACAAAAAACATTGCTATTATTAATTTGATATTTGTTTTTCTTTTCTTAATAACATTGATATTATTATTCTTTTCATTATAATCAAAATAATTATATTTTTTAATTCGTTTATTATATTCGCTGTGACTATTAATTTCTTCAAACTTATGTTTATCAAAATTAATATCTCGTAATTTTTCTTTAATATCTATATCATTATTTTTAGCTTTAGAAATTCCAAATAATTTACTAGGATTTTTTCCAATTAAAGAAAGTACTGAACTATACTCAGAATCTTTGTTATTAATATTTTCATTTTTATCTTGAGTAAATCTACCCCTATTACCTAACAATGACATATATCACCTAATAAGCATTTTTATTAACAAATCCAAAAAATATTGTAAGCAATAATATTTTAATATCAAGACCTAATGTCCAATTTTCTATATACCAAATATCATATTGTATTCTTTTTTCAATATCAGTATCACCTCTAAGTCCATTAATTTGAGCCCAACCAGTCATTCCAGGTCTTACTTGATGTTTAATCATATATCTAGGTATAGTCTCTTTAAATTCATCGACAAATTGTTGTCTTTCAGGTCTTGGTCCAACAAGAGACATATCACCCAATAGAACATTAAAAAACTGTGGTAACTCATCAAAACTAATTCTTCTAATTATAGCACCGATTTTTGTCGTTCGTGGATCATTTTTTACAGTCCATGCCTTTTTTTCTTCTTCATCAATTTGTTCAACCATTGATCTAAACTTATACATAGTAAAAGGCTTATTATGTAATCCAACTCGCTCTTGTTTAAATATTATTGGTCCTTTTGAAGTAAGTTTAATAATTATAGATAAAATCAAAAATATTGGAGAAAAAACAATAATTCCAAACACTGAACCTAAAATATCAATTGTCCTTTTAATTATCCTATTAAATAAATTTTGTAACGGCACAGCTCTAATATTTATCACTGGCATTCCATCAAAATCTTCAGTTAATGGTTTTGTAGGTATTATAGTCCCATAATCCGGGATAAATTTTGTATGAATGCCAGACTTTTCACATATTGACACAACATTTTTTAATTTGTCATACTCATTTAAACCTAAAGTAATAATTACTTCGTCAAAATCGTTATTGTCAATTAAAGACTTTAAATTAATAATTCTATCTATAACTCTCACATTTCTATAGTCACTATTAAGCTTATGATTATCGTCTACTATTCCATAAACATGATATCCCCACCCTGGGTTTTTATTTACTTTATCTATAAATTTAAAAGCAGCATCACTATAACCAACTAAAAGTATATGTTTTTGGTTAAAACCTTTTTTTCTAAATATTCTTAATAATACTCTTACGAAATTTCTAGAAATTACCTCTAATACTATATTAAAAATTCCAAAAGTAAAAATCATGATTCGTGAAAAATTTGAAAAGTAAGGATTCTTACTACCGACAAAAAGTATAGTATTTATGATTAATAAACCTAAAATATTCGACTCAAGTATTCTAGAAAATTCTGCAAAAACTCCAAAAGTTCTATTAACTCTATATAATCCAAAAATTGTATATAATACTAAGAATAAAGGAACAATTACAATTAATGCCGCAAAGTAAATATTACTTGGCAAAACTCCAACAGTTAAGTTATCTCTCATATATATTATTACTAACCAAGCAAAAATATATGAAGCAGCAATAATTATTGCATCTACAGGGAAAAATATACTATTTAATTGTTCATTTTGACTTTTCATTATGAATGTCTATATATTAAATTTAAAATATATCTAATTGTATTTAAAATCAATTCTATTTCTATATATATAAAACTAAAAATATTAATCTTTTCAAAATTATTTTTTTTAATACTAGTTAGATTTTTAAAACCATCATATATGCCAAAGAAGTAGTCTAAGCCAAAACCCTTAGTTGCAAAAAATATCTGCTTAGTCAAAATTCCGACAAATAAAGGAAAAATGTTTAATAAAATTTGAAGGTATGGCATATTTTTATATACTAAGAAAATGCTATTTCTTGCAGAAGTTCTTACTTTAAATTCATTATACTTTGACCCACTTGTTGCACTGCCAAGATGATAACACTTAGCAGTAAAACAATTTCTAATATTATAGCCATATAGTTTTGCCCTATATGATAAATCAATGTCTTCTAAGTATGCAAAAAAGTTTTCATCCAAGAAACCAATTTTACTCAAAATCGAGTTACTATATATTGATGCACCTCCGCAAGCACTGAAGCAATACTCATTTTTGCGAATGGATTCAACTTTTTCACCAATGTGGCCTTGAAATCCCCATCCAAGAATAGTATAAAAGTCACCAAAGCTATCAACTAAATCCTTATTGTGATAGTTGATCATCATTGAAGATACCGCAAAAGTGTTGTAATCGTGTTTAATGCTAAATGCTAATTCTTTAACAAAGTCTTTTTCAACATATGCATCATTATTTAATAAAATTGAATAGTCATATCCCTCATTAATTGAATATTCAAAACCACGGTTTACAGCATATGCAAATCCAGTATTTTCATTTAATAAGATATAATGATAATTTTTATTAAAATTACAAATATCATAAATATATTCAGCAGAACCATCGGTCGAGCCATTATCAACAATCAAAACATCAAAGTTTTCATAACTTTGTTGCTCTAAATGGTACAAACATTCTTTTAATAGAATTAGTTTGTTGTAATGTGGAATTATAATTAATATTTTATTCATTAATTGTTTTCATTATATCTCTAATCTCATCTGGAATAGGAAACGGTTCTCCAATTTTTTCATATTTTAAA
The DNA here is from genome assembly GCA_947303805.1 of uncultured Clostridia bacterium. Taxonomy (GTDB): domain Bacteria; phylum Bacillota; class Clostridia; order Lachnospirales; family Lachnospiraceae; genus UBA3633. The sequence continues at coordinate 69,178 of CAMYZE010000002.1, forward strand.
TTTCTTAATGCAAAATTATTTTGTCTTAAAGTAAGATTCGGGTTATAGTATTCATCAATTGTATTAAGCTTACCACTCCACCTTTTAACAAAAAATGCAAATTCATTATTAAATCTTTTAACTTTCTCAGGAGTATCTTCTAAACCTCTACTTTTACTTTCATAATGATAAAACGAACTATATGGATTATATACTATCAGATATCCAAGCTTTCTTATTCTAAGGCATAAATCAATATCATTAAATGCAATTTTTAGTTTTTCATCAAAACCACCTATTTTATCAAAGACTTCTGTTTTAGTCATAAGGCATGCCGCAGTAACAGCATTTAAATCTTGTACCATCTGAGCTCTATTCATATAAGTATGGTCTAAATCACTAATCCCTTTAAACAAATGATCGGCAATGCCACCTATACCAATCACGACTCCAGCATGTTGATATGTCTTATCTTTATATAAAAGTTTTGAGCCCACAGCACCAACATCATCACGCTTAAGATAAGAAATCATCTCATGTATACTATCCGGATTAATCATCTCTACATCATTATTTAAAAATAACAAGTATTGTCCAGATGCAAATTTTCTAGCGAAATTATTAATTTTTGAATAATTGAAAGATCCTTCATATTTTATAATCTTTATTTTAGTATTTGATTTAACAGAATCGTAATATTTAAATGTTTCATTATCTGTAGAATTATTTTCACATATAATAATATCTAAGTTTTTATAATTACAAGCAAAAAGTGATTTTAAGACTAAATCAAGATCATTGACATGATCCTTATTTGGAATAATTATACTTATTAATGGTTCATCAGTACATATTTTATATACAGTGTGATAAATTCCGAAATCAAATCCTTTTTCAACTCTTTCTACAGTAGGAAAATTTATTTTTGTGTTTTTATAAAAATCAAGTATGGCTTTTTCTCCATTAGAAAATGCATATGTCTTACTATCTGTATTTTTTGATGTAGATTTCTTATGACATCTCCAATGATAAAGAACTTTTGGTATATGATATATAGAACTTACATCATATTTTCCATTAGAGTATGTTCTATTTATAATAAGATTAACCAATCTTAAAAACAAATCATAATCTTGCGCTCCATTATATTCTGCTCGCTCATACACTCCATTTTTTTCATAAAGTTCGTCAAGCAATGTTTTTTTTATAGATGTTAAGTGGCAAAAGTAATTAACAGAAAGTAGCATATCTAAATTAAAATCTGGTTTAAAAGCTGGCTCGAAATATGATGCATCCTTTGTATCAACTTTATCTTCATCAGAATATATCAATTCTAAATTCGCATTTTCGTTGATTGCACTTGCCACATTGTATAATGCATCAAGTGTAAGTGCATCATCATGGTCACAAAGAACTATATAGTCTCCTTTTGCCATCTTTATAGCTTCATTAGTATTATCAGCAATACTTTTGTTTTCGTTTAAATACTTAATCTTAATAACTTGTTTTAATTTTTCGTCTTTTGCAAAAAGATTTTCGAAAAAAATTCGAGGATTATTCTTACATGTTTTATAGTTTGTAGCGTCAGCAACGCATACTTCAAAATTTGTATACGTTTGCCTTAAAATTGAATCAAATAGTAAATTCAAAAACTCATCACTTGTATCATAAATCGGGATGACTATAGAAAACTTTGGTCCATGTTGAAATTGTATTGACCTTAGTGATTCAATCTCGTCATCAGTTGTTTTAGTTAATTCATACCATTCTGAATAATCATAATCAACATTTAAACCCGAAAGTTTTCGCTTGGTTTTTTTAAAAAACTCTTTTAGACCTTCTTTGATTAAAAAATCAAATGCTCTCTTAAATGTATTCTTATTAAAATAAGCAATAACTAATTCTTTTTTTCTTCTACTTGCTGTATTGAAATTTTCAATAATTTTCATATTAAGTTTTTCAGTTATAATATGATTTTCAGTTTCTATTATTAAATGATAAGTTATATCATTATTCTCATCGTAATTAAATTCAATATCAAATCCAAAATTTCTATCGCCATCATAATTCTCTAAATAAATTTGAGTAACATCGTCTCTCTTAAGTCTAACAAGTTTAAAATCAATATTATTTTTATTGTTATCTAATACCTTAAACTTAACTTCACTTTGTGGATTTTTTGGTAAAACCCAGCCTTGAATGTGAATGTTGCCATCAGATATTCTTTTTATATCAATCTTATAATTCAATTAAAAATTAATCCTTTCTTCCTCAATCACAAGTGGTCGCTTCATTGATCTTTGATTAATCGCCAATACATACTCACCAATAATACCTATAAAAAGTATTTGCACAGAACCTAAAAATAGCATTCCAAGTAACATTGGAATCATACCTGCTTGAAATCGATCCCACCAAATTAATTTCATTAGTAAATACACTATCGCAATAACTACAGATATGATTAGTACTATACCACCAAAAAATGTAGCTAATCTTAAACCAATTTTAGTGTAACTAGTAAATGACAACATCGCAGCATCATATAAACTATAAAAATTATTAGATGTCTTGCCACTTGTCCTTTTTCCTTGCTCAAAAGGTATTTCTTTTCTCTTGTATCCTAGTTCCGCCACAATGCCTCTTAAGAAAGGGGTTGGGTCATCTAATTTTCTAAGTATATTAATAAAATCTTTATCATAAAGGCCAAACCCAGTAAACATCTTAATTTGATCAACATTCGAAAATTTATTTATAAGATTATAATATAACTTCTTGATATTCCTTAATATAAAATTATCAGTAGAAGTCTTTCTTACTCCTATTGCTATCTTGTATCCTTCTTCCCATGCTTTTACAAATTTTGGAATTATATCAACAGGGTCTTGAAAATCAGATGCCATAGAAACTGCCGCATCACCTTTCGTATTTAATAAACCATAATAGGGTGAATTGAATTGTCCAAAATTTTTTGTATTAAAAATAGCTTTAGATTTCTTGTCTTTTTTACAAATTTTTCTAATTATGTCTCTCGTTTTATCTTTTGAATCATTATCAATAAAAACTATTTCATAGTCATATTTTTTAAGTTGAATCTTAAATAGTTTAGTAACTTCCAAATATATTTTTTCTATATTGCCCTCTTCATTATAACTAGGTAATACTATACTTATAATCTTTTTTTTCATTTTATCCTTTCCACACAAAAATCAAGACACTTTGTGCCTAAACATTATATATTATTATATCATAATCTTAAAATTTTTACTATAAATAAACAAAAAAATATAAGCAAATTTGCTTATATTTTATTAATTCTTGTATAATTAAACCAATATTGTTGAATCATACCAGCATATTTTTCATATTCTTTTGGAATCTTACCATTATACTTTTTGTCAAGTACTCTAGAAATCCATACATCAATAGGACAAATGCTCATGCGGTGATATGCAAATAGTGCAACGCAGGATGCAACTTTAATGCCAACACCCTTTATTGTCAAAAGAGTATTGAGCAATTCTTCATCAGTCAATTTATCCATTGCTTCTAAATCGTATTTTCCTGCAATATAATCTTTACAAAACTCAATAATATAATCTGTTCTATATCCCATGCCACATGATAAAAGTTTTGATTTGCTTAGTTTTAAAATCTCTTTAGCACTTGGGAATGCATAAAACTCACCATATTTATTCTTAATCTTTTTACCTGACAATTTACACATTCTTTCTATAGAGGTCTGTATAGCTTTTACTGATTTTCTTTGAGATATAATAAATGAAATAATCATTTCAAACTTATCTTGATTTAAAATTCTTAAGCCATTACTAAATTCAATACACTTTTTTAAAAATTTATCTGACTTTTTACAAACCTTACTATATTTATCATAGTTATCAGATAAATCAAAATAATGGCTATAATATTTAAACTCTTTTTCACTGCAGTCAAAATCAAATGTATTATTATTTAAAACTTTAACTCTAAGCATCTTGTCAACCGAAAATATATTGAATACATTTTCTTCAACTTCATACATTCTAAAACATTGTCCAGAGTTGGCTATTGTTCTAAGATTTAAATTTTTAATATTTTTAATCATACAATAAAAATCCAAATTGAAAATAAAAGTAATTGTAAAAACAACATTGTTCTAATTTCAGGATAAAAATTGTTATAGAGATATACTTCTAAAATTATATTGGCCATAGAACCAATATTGAAAATTATTGATGAAATACCGAATCCAGCTACTATGCTTGGCGCGTCACCAAGAAAAATATAAGAGATAAGTATAGAAACTATTAACAGTAATACCGCAACTGCATATAAAATAATAGCAGTTATAGTTCCTTCAGAGAGCGTATGTAACTGATAACTATAAATTGTTTTATTTTTTCTAACTATTTCACGCATACATTTATCTTATAACCGCTGTTTCCTCGTAAGATTTAATCTCATATTCTATACTACTTATCTCGCTTAACGCTTTCTTAGTATCATCAGTATAATATCTTCCGTTCGTATTTTCATATATGTCTTTTGATGTAGGCCATACTATAATTTTTGGACTAAACCTTTTATAAAGTTCTGGGTCTATGCCGTTTTGACCATGATGGGATAAAACCAAGACTTTAGTCTCATCAAAGAACATACGATTTTTTAATTCAGTTTTATCATTTTCATCATACTTACTAAATAATATGTTTCCACCTTCATATCCCAAGTCTCCAAATATAAGTATTCCCATTCTTTTAGGTTCAAAAAAATGTACTTTATATACGATCGATGTATTATTAATCGGGTCTTGATCTAATAAATATAAATCATTTAACATACTTACGCTCATTATATGATTACTAGAATATCTATCTTTTTTATTTAATTCATTTAATGCTTGTATTTCTTCTTTTGATGAATTTCCACAAATAAACAAGGGATCAGTATCTTTAACGATAACTTCGTAATTAAAAATGTATTCTCCTGACTTAGTTTTAATATTATATTGATTTAAAATATTAACTTCTGATAAATGATTAATTTTTAAATATTCATTATACTCTTTAATTGCATTTTCAAACAAACAATATATGCCTGCCTCATCACCCATCTTGCTATAATACCAATCAAAATCTGCAAATTTATACACTATTTCTTTTATGATTATATCAGTTCTTTTTTTCGACAAAATATCATATAATGCACCGATATGATCATCATGAATATGAGTTATAAACCAAGATGTCACTACTCCGCCATTGTCTTTAATTATCTCGCATAAATATTCACTATCTTCTACTCTTCCACCATCAAATACTAATAAATGACCTAAATTGTCATTAATTACTATAGATAAGCTTTGTGCATTAGTTTGATTCTTTGGTATTATAATTTCAAATGGTGCACAATCTAATACATCATAATGATTATACTTTAAGGATTTCTTTTTACTCTTAGCCTTGTCAATTAATTCGCTAAATGTAAAATCTTTATACTCTTGTGTTAAATAATCACGAACTAAAACAAAATCTTCTTTTATTTTTGTTTTTTTACAAGCAAAAACAAATAATATAATCAACAACACATTTAATAGCAGGATTGCTTTTTTAATATTCAAATACATAAATAATTTTTTTGTATTATACCATAAAAAAAGAAATCTTACGATTTCTTTTTTTATGTGCCCGAGGGGATTCGAACCTCCGACCCACGGCTTAGAAGGCCGTTGCTCTATCCAGCTGAGCTACGGACACAAAAGCACTATTAATTTTATCATAAATATATAATTTGTCAATGATAAAGTAAATATTGATATCAAATTATAATAAAATTTAAAATCACTTAAAGAAAACAGATTTAATACCTAATCCAAAAATAAATATTATAATTATAGGCAAAATAATTTTACAATATATATATGTCCAATTAGGCATTTTTGCACCTGTTCCAGCATTTGCTTCTTTTAAGAAATTATCCCATCCCCATCCAAACTTATTAGTACAATAAATCACATAAATAAGTGATCCAAGAGGCAATAAACAATTAGAAACTATAAAGTCTTCTAAATCCATAATTCCTGATCCACTTCCAAGAGGTTGAACATTAGACCATAAATTGAAACCAAGAGCACATGGAATAGATAAAACTATTATAGAAATACAACAAATCAATGATGTTTTACTTCTTGTCCATCCAGTAATATCTATAACACATGCTAATATATTTTCAAATACTGCAAGCACTGTTGAAAATGCTGCAAATGACATAAATAGGAAAAATAGCGATCCCCATAATCGTCCAAGTGGCATATCCATAAATATATTTGGTAAAGTAATAAATATAAGTGATGGTCCAGCACCTGGCTCTACATTATATGTGAAACAAGCTGGAAAAATTATAAGTCCAGCAACGATTGCAACAAAAGTATCAAGAATGATTACATTAATAGATTCTCCTAGTAGTGCTCTATCCTTATTAATATAGCTTCCGAAAATTGCCATTGCACCAATACCTAGACTTAATGTAAAGAAAGCTTGATTCATGGCTCCTACTAAAACATCTGGAGTAATTTTACTAAAATCAGGTAATAAATAAAAAGTTAATCCAGTTTTAGCACCAGATAATGTAAGGCTATTAATCGCAATAACTATCATGATAATTAAAAGTGCTATCATCATAATCTTTGTCACTCTTTCAAGTCCACCCTTAAGAGAAAAAGAAAGTACAAAGAATCCTAATATAGAAACAATAATAGCAAAACCTACTAATATATTTGGGCTTGCAAGCATTGAACCAAAATACTCTCCAATTTGATCACTGTTAAGGCCAACAAATTTTCCTGTAACCATTGAATAGAAATAATAGAATAACCAACCAGCTACAACAGTGTAAAACATCATTAAAACTACATTACCAATAAAACAAAAAACACCATGAATGCCCCAAGATTTTTTATTAGGTGTAATTGATTGATACATAAGTATTGGGCTTTTTTGTGCAGCTCGACCCATAGAAAATTCCATGGTCATAACTGGTAGTCCTAAAAGTATTAAAAAAATGACATAAATTAATACAAATGCACCGCCACCATTTTGGCCAACCATCCAAGGAAACTTCCACACATTGCCAACTCCAATAGCACACCCTGCACTAAGAAGTAAAAACCCTAATCTTGTTGCTAATTTTTCTCTTTGCATATAGCCTCCTAAATTATAAATTAATATAATATTTTAATATTTTAAAACAATTAAATTTATTAATTAAGTAATTATAAAACGATTCAATAAAAATCTTTTCTAGGCCATAATGAGTAGCATTGATAAAAGAAATATTCTCTTCTCTTAAATCTATAATGTTATTGTGTTTTAAATCAGATGTAATTAACAAATCAGGCTTAGATTTAATAACTAAATCAATATCGCCGCTTCCACTTCCAGGAATAATAACAATTTTTTTTACAATATGATTAAAATTATAATATGATATCTTGCTATCTTCTAGTTCTAGTTTATTTTTTATAAGACTGACAATATCGTTGAATTCAATTTTATCCTTTAAAGTTATGATATCTCCTATAGCATATTGTTTATTTTCAATATCAAAACTATCTAAAAACTCATGAGAGACAATTTCATTATCAGAAAATAATAATTTAATTAAATTTCCACCCATACCATTATCAATATTTACATCATAATTTGTATGACAACTATATGCGCTGATATCAAATTTATTTAATAATTTGATTCTTTTCGACACTGGATCATCATTAATATTTCTAATCTCATTAAATATTATAGGATGATGGGATATAATCAAATTTATATTATTTTCTTTAGCATAATTGACCGCATCCAAAGTCACATCAAGACAAACTAAAATGCCACTGATTTCATTATCAAAACAAATAATATTTGCTCCTGAATTATCATAACTCATCGAACTATTTATAGGAAAGTCATATTCGATTTTATTAATCAATTCACTAATTAACAATTTGGTCACCTTTAGTTGCCTTTATAATATAATAATATTTATCATCTTCAAATACAGTTTCTTGACTTTTAATTTGTATATTTATGCTAGATAAAAATTTAATTAATTCTGTAATTTTAGTATGTGGTGAAAGAATTAAATATTTAAAATTATACTCATTAATATTCTTAATTATTTCTTTAATATTATCAAATCCGATACCAGTTATAATTATACCAGTTTCAGTATTTTTTGGAACATCATTTATGCCATTAGATAATAGAGTTCTAAAACTTACATCTTTATTTTGAATATATATTTCTGCATTCCTTTTACAAATATCTAAGGGACCATTTTTATTATCTATCGCTATTACATTTTTTGCAATACCAAGATTAACTAAAGTTATAGGTACCTTTCCATGGTCAGTACCTACATCAACTATTGTATCAACATTTTCGCACATATCAACGATTTTAGCCAATCTTTTTGATAATTTTAGACTCATTTAATATATATGGTTTTATTTATATCAATTATTTTCTTATTTAATTCATATATACTTTCAATACTTCCATCAGTATCATTTTCTGCATTACGAATTTTAATTTTTCGAATTACTTGATTTAAACTGTTAAGAATTTGTTGTTTATCATCTTCATCAAAACTTAAATTATAACTTAAGATAGTATTAATAATTTGCTTTTCATCTTCATCTCTATCAATAATTTTATTATATATTGAACTCATACTAACACCATTTTCATAAAACTTATATAAACACTTATATATGTCATCATAAAGCTCATCTGACGAAACTATAGATAAAATATGATTTTTATATTCAGGTAATAAATATATTAATTGGATAAAATCAGAATCAACTTTAGAAATTTTACTTTTATTAATATTATTATTTAAACTAATATTTTGATTTTGATTAGCTGTCTCATTATTATATACAACTTTGTTTCCTTTAAGTTTTTTTTCTAACAAACTATGTAGTATACCTAAATCAAGATTCTCCTGCAAGGCAATTTTTTTCAAATAACTGTCTCTAACAAAAGTGTTAGATATCTCAGTTAATCTATCAACAATTTCATTTATATATTTTTCCAATTCATATGGATCGCTAATATTATATTTATTTTTTAAAGTTGAAATAATGAATAAAAATGTGGGAATTGGATTATTTAATTTGGCTTTGAAACTATCAACTCCATAATTATTTATATATTCATCAACATCTTTTGAAGGTTTAATATCAATAACATATGTTTCTATACCAGATTTTTTTAGTATTTTATCTGAACTAATTATTGCTTTTACACCAGCCTCATCAGTATCCTGGCAAAGATAAACCTTCTTAGGTTTTCTTTTTAATAGAAACATTTGTTGTTCATTGAAAGCCGTTCCCATTGTAGCAACAGCACTATCAAATCCAGCTTGGTGAATAGTGATGGCATCCATATTTCCTTCACATAAAATATAATAATTTTCTTTTGAAAAATAAGCTAAATTCATAGCATATAGAAAACTTTTTTTGTGAAAAATTAATGAGTCATCAGAATTTACGTACTTTCTTTCTTTTGGTTTTGGATCTAGTGTTCTACTTTGAAAACCAATTACATGTTTATATGTGTCCACTAAAGGGAACATAACTCTGTTATAAAAAGTGTCACATGGCTTTCCATTATATAGTCTAAAGAGTTTAGATTCAAATAAAAGTGTATCGTCGTAACCTTTTTTTTTCATAAGATTATAAATGTAACCAAAATCATTAGGTGCAAATCCAAGCCCAAACTTTTTGATTGTCTCTTTTGTAAGTTTTCTGCTAATTAAATAATTTAAACCAGCTTTTCCAATATCACTAAATAATATCTTATAATAGATATTCGCCGCATCTCTATATAGTTCATATAACTTATTTTTCTTTTCAGCATTCTTTTTAAAAGATTCATTTGAACTGAAATCATCTTCTATCTCAATATTAGCTTTCTTAGCAAGCATCAATACTGCTTCTCTAAAAGTAATTTGTAGATATTCCTGTAGAAAAGTATATATGTTGCCACCTTTTCCACACGCAAAACATTTATACATTTTTCTTGGCTCATTTACAGAAAAAGACGGATTTTTATCGGCATGAAATGGACAAATTCCTACATAGCTACTTCCTTTTCTTTCAAGCTTAACGTACTCACTAATTACATTCACTATGCTAAGCCTATTTTTAATTTCTTCAATTGCATCACTAAATTTCATTGGTAGCCTTATCTATTATTTTATTTTCCATCCTACAGGTATATATAATTCCTTAAATTTATTAATTGCATAATCGTCAGTCATTCCCGAAATATAATCAGCCACAACTTGAAGCTTGTCCTCACCATCATCAAGTAATTTGATATACTCTTCTGGCATCTCATCAATATTATTCTTATAATGATAAAACAATACTTCTACGATATTTTGAGCTTTTTTCTCTTCGGCTTTTGCAATATTCTTTTTATTATTGTTGTTATATACATTTTCAAAAAGCCAGGATCTTAGTTTTGTAATTGCCTTCTCAACACTTTTACTCATAACAATATTGTTTTTGTCATATGAACTGTAAACAATATCTTTAACTAAAAAATCTATTCTAGACTTAACTGTATTCCCAATAATTTCAGTAACATCTTTTGGCAGATCACTTTCTTTCAAAATCTTTGCAGTAATAGCATCATCAATATCATGATTTATATAGGCAATTTTATCAGAAAGTCTAACAATTTTACCTTCTAAGGTATTTGGGTTGCCACTAGTTCTATGATTTTGGATACCATTTCTAACTTCTTTAGTTAAATTTAAACCTTGTCCATGTCTTTCGATTTTTTCTACTATCCTCACGCTTTGATCACAATGTTCAAACTTTTGCGGTAATAGTCTATTTAAAACCGCTTCTCCAGCATGTCCAAAAGGTGTATGACCCAAATCATGTCCCAATGCAATAGCTTCAGTTAAATCTTCATTTAGTCTTAATGATTTTGCTATTGTTCTCGCAATTTGACTAACTTCAAGAGTATGAGTAAGTCTTGTTCTATAATGATCTCCTTCAGGAATTAAAAATACTTGGGTTTTATGTTTCAATCTTCTAAATGCTTTACAATGGATAATTCTATCTCTATCTCTTTGAAACACAGTTCTAAGTTCACACTCTTTTTCCTTTTTATCTCTACCTAAGCTATTTGAGGAAAGACAAGCAAACTTAGAAAGTGTATTTTTTTCAATTTCTTCTAATTGTTCCCTAATTGTTAACATTATTCAATTGAGCATTTATGAATTCTAATTCGTGTAATGCTCCTTCATCTCCTGGATATTGTTTTAAGTAATAATTAAATGCATTGGCAGCATTTTTCCATTCACCTTTTTTTTCATAAAGAACTGCTTGATTATACATAACAGATTTTTCATGTTCAAGTCCTAGTTCTCTCAATTCAACAAAAATACCATCAGCTTTTTCAATATTATTGTCGTCAATAGCAGACTTAAACTCAACCAAATTAACAATTGAACTTACATTATTATACAATTCTTTATATTGTCTATTGTTCTTATCAATGCTAAGTAAAATTTTATAAATATCTTTTGCTTCACTATATCGTTTTAACATAAAAAGGCATTCCGCTTTATATAATAGTAATTCATATTGAGTGATTCCTACTTCTCCAGCACCAAGTTTTATTGCTTCTTCAAAATATGTTAAAGCTTCTTCATAGTTTGAGTTCTCAAGATAATCAATACCATAACTTTTATATTGTAAAATCTTTTTATTATTGCATGACAATAACATTATGGCTGAAAAGATTAATAAAATTTTGCAAAATTGAAATTTCATTTAATATTTTAAATTATTCTGCAGAATATTTGATTGCTACCTTTGACAATAATAGAATTATACTCTGCAGATAATCAGTTAATCAGTCTTTATATGAAAAACTTTTTTTATAATTCTTATTATTTTTTGCCAAATTGATTTTATTAAATCAAGCAACCTTCGTCTAACTCATCGCGGAGCTTCACCTAAATCTTCATTCTCAACAATTCCATCAGTAATTTTATTATTTTCATCACTAACAATATTATCAGTATTATCATTAGTATCAATATTTGGTCTTAAATTTGTTGTTACATTTTCTGTGTATATATCTTTATCAATAACTACAGGCTCTCCAAGCGACTCTGATAATTCTTTTTCAACTTCATTTTCAAGTTCTGCAAATCTTGTAGCATCTAAGATTGGCAAGTCATCTAATGACTCTATACCAAATCTAAGCATAAACTCTTCAGTAGTACCAAATAAAATTGGTCTTCCAGCAGTTTCTTGTCTACCTTTTTCTTCTATTAAACCATACTCTAGTAATCTATTACATGCATAATCAGATTTAACGCCTCTAATATGTTCAATCTCAGGTTTTGTAATAGGTTGTTTATATGCAATTATTGATAAAGTTTCAAGAATTGATTCAGTTATAACTGGTTTTTGAGGGTGAGAAGCAACTAATACTAAGTTTTTAAAATACTTATTATTAGAAACCATTTGATACTTAGATCCTAGCTTTATGACTTTCATACCTCTATCTTGGTACTCGTTTTGATATTTATTATAGAGGCGTTCTGCAGCTTCTTTGGCCACATCAACAGTAGATTCGATAGCAGTTGCTAACGTATCTACAGAAACCGATTCCCCCATCATAAATAATATGGATTCAATAATGTTTTCTTGTTCCAGTAGCGAGTATGTACTGCTACTGGTAAACTCATTTCCCATACTAGTCATCCTCCAATAGATTAAAGTCAACAAAGCCGGTGGCACCCTCTACCACCTCAATGTATATTTCAGAAAAATTACTCTCTTGAGTAACTTTTATTCTACCAACTTTCATTAATTCAAGCACAGCTAAAAACGAAACTATAACATGTGTTTTATCATTTTGTTCTTCAAGTAGCTTTTTAAAACTAAACTTTTTATTGACATTAGCATATTTTATAACATATATAATTGTATCTTTTAACGGAACTTTTTCTTTAGCAAGTTTTCCAAAACCAGAACGCATAGTATCTATGCTATCTCTTTTTCTTCTTAAAACTTCAGTAAATACTTCATTGAGCTTATTTACATCTATTCCTTTAAGCAATTCATCATAATCTATACTAGGTATATAGGTTTTGACATCTTGAGGAATAGTAGGTTTCTTTAGCATATATTCAGGGGCTTCATCTTCAAAATCTGAAAGTTCATACCCTAAGTTTTTATATTTTTTATACTCTAGCAACCTCTCTACCAAACTCTGTCTTGGATCTATTTCTTCGCCTTTATCATCTTTCACAAGAGGTAACAACATTTTTGACTTAATCTCTAATAAAGTTGCTGCCATCACTAAAAAATCTGAAGATAAGTCCATATCTGCTTCTTGCATGCTTTTTATGTATTCTAAATATTGATTAGTTATATTCGCTATAGGAATATCAAAAATATCAATCTTATTTTTTTCAATAAGATGAAGTAAAAGATCTAATGGACCTTCAAACTTTTCTAATTTATATGTAATCTTTTCCATTAATTAATATTAATTAAACAAATCTCAGGATTATTATTAACTCTAAGTTTAATAAAATGCTCACCTATTCCAGAAGTTATTATTACATTTTTATTTTTATAAGTATATTGTCCACTATTATACTTAGGAAACAATTTTAAATCTGGTGAAAAAATTGGTCCTATAAATGGGAAATTTATAAGTCCACCATGATTATGACCAGATAATACCAAATCAAATCCATAATCTATGAAGTCTTCGCAATAATCTGGTTTATGAAATACCATAATGTTGAACCTGTCTCTATCAATACCATTAAAATAATTATCAATTATATTTTGTTCAATATGGGATTTTAGAATATTTTTTTCAAATAAATTACTGTAGTAACCTTCATAAAGACTCATACCTGACAGTGTAATCCCGTCATTTAAAACATATGTTGTATCGTCAAGAATTTTAATATTGTTATCATATAAAGTATTGATTAATTGTTTATAAACATCAGATAAATAACTATTATCAGTTCTAGTTTTCAATCTTAACTCATGATTTCCGAATCCAAAAAAAATACCCTTCAAATTATAATCTTTAGAGTGATCTTTTTTATAAAACTTTTCGCATAGTTTATTAATAAAAAGTAATGTTCTTTTATACTTTACATTATTCTGCCTGCTTTGAAACGTTGAAAAATCAACAAAATCTCCACCAAGTACAATATATTCAGGATTAAGAGATATAATATCGTCTATCAAGTCATTGTAATCGTTTTTAAACTTTTTATTATGAAAATCAGATATAAAAATAATACTAGTTTTAGCGTGATTTTTATCATTTTTTACATAAAAAGTATTGATTTTACAAAGTTTGCACTCAATTTTTGATACAATATAAATTATAATATAAAGGGCTATAATAAATAGAACAAAAAATATTATTTTATTATTCAAAATTAAGAACATTAAACCTCAAATATGATATTATAAAAATATGATAAGCTATGCGCCATTTTATAAAACATTATCTAAGAAAAAAATTACACAGTATCAGTTAGTTACAAAATATTTTATACCAAATGGAACTATACAAAGAATTAGAAACAATCAAAATTTAAACTTAAATACAATAGAAAATCTTTGCAAGGTTCTTAATTGTAAAATTACTGATATAGTTGCATTTATTTAATTTCTTTTAATAATTCTTCTATTCTTTTAGCTCTATCTGCTGATTCGTCAAGTATAAATGCAATTTCAGGAGTTTTTCTCATGTCAAGTTGCTCTGCTAAAATATGTCTTACAAACCCTTTTGCATTCTTTAATCCATCCATGACTTCTTTTTTATTCTCAACATCAATTTGAACAAAGACTTTACAATGTGAGTAGTCCCTGGATAGTATTATTCCGGTAACATTTGCATTTCCAATCACTCGTTTATCTTGTATCTCATATGAAACAACTTCGTTGATAATCCTCTCAACCTCAGAACTAATCATTGAATGTTTATATGGTTTACTGTTTTTACTTTTACTAATTTTCATAACTAATCTTTTTTTCTTCAATGACATAAACTTCCATGGTGTCATCAACAGCAAAATCACTAAAACCATCTAATACAACACCACATTCGAATCCTGCTTTAACTTCTTTAACCTCATCTTTGAATCGCTTTAAAGATAAAATGCCACCATCAAAGATTACATTATCTCCTCTTCTTAACCTTACTTTTGCATTCCTTCTAATCTCACCATCATTTACGAATGAACCTGCAATATTCCCAACACTTGAAGCTTTGAAAATCTGTCTAACAGTAAGATTGCCAATAATTTTTTCTTCATATACTGGGGCAAGCATACCTTTCATTGCTTTTTCAACATCATCAATTGCATTATAAATAATATTATAAAGTCTTAAATCTACTTTTTCTTTTTCTATTATAGATTTAGTATTTGCCTCAGGTTTTACATTAAAACCAATAATAATTGCATTTGAAGCACTTGCTAAAGTTACATCTGATTCATTTATATTACCAACGCCTTCATGAATAACCTTTACAACTACTTCATCATTGGATAATTTTTCAAGACTATTTTTGATTGCTTCAGATGAACCAGCAACATCGGCTTTTAAAACTATATTTAGTTCTTTTAACTCACCGGCTTTAATTTGATCAAACAATGCATCAAGAGTAACTTTGTGTTTGCTCTCTTCAACAAGTCTAATCTTATTCTCCGCAACAAAGGTTTCAGCGAATGATCTAGCACTTTTTTCATCATCAAAGCATACAAAAGTATCTCCTGCCTGTGGCACATCATTTAGTCCAAGAATCTCTACTGGTGTTGATGGAAGTGCTTCTTTTAATCTATTTCCACTTGCATCAGTCATAGCTCTTACTTTACCAAAACTTCTTCCCATTGCAACGTAATCACCAATATGTAAGGTTCCCTTTTGAACTAGAATTCGTGCAACAGGTCCTTTTCCTTTATCAAGTAAACTCTCAATTACAATACCTCTAGCGTTTCTATTAGGATTAGCTTTCAAATCCATGACGTCAGCCGTAAGGAGAATCATTTCAAGTAAATTGTCTATTCCGATATTTTTCTTTGCAGAAACTTCACAATATGTAGTTTGACCTCCCCAATCAGCAGGTACAAGTTCATACTCAGACAATTGTTGTTTTACCCTTTCTACATTTGCTTCAGGTTTATCTATTTTATTAATAGCAACAATAATTTCGACATTTGCAGCTTTGGCATGATTAATTGCTTCAACAGTTTGAGGTTTTACACCATCATCTGCAGCTACTACCAAGATTGCTATATCAGTTGATTTGGCGCCTCTAAGTCTCATTGCAGTGAAAGCCTCGTGACCTGGTGTATCAAGAAAAGTAATTAATCTATCTTTAACCTTTACTTGATACGCACCTATATGCTGAGTGATTCCACCTGCTTCTTTTGCAATTACATTTGTATTTCTAATAGTATCAAGTATTGAGGTTTTTCCATGATCAACATGACCCATAACCACAACTACAGGAGGTCTGGTTACCAAATCATTAGGATTTTCATCTTGTTCTTTTAATAATTCAGCTATAACATCAACCTTTTCTTCTTTTTCACACAATATATCATACTCGACAGCTATATTTTCCGCTTCTTCATAACTTAATTCAGTATTAACATTTACAATCTTACCTGTTAAAAACAATTTTTTAACAATGACAGCTGGCTGCATTTTAAGCTTAGAAGCAAGATCTTTAATAGTAATAATATCCGGTATAACAATTGATTTAATTTCATCTTCAGGTCTCTCTACTTTAGGTTCTGGCTTTTGGAATGCTCCTGCACCAGTTTTAGCTTTAGTTCTAACTTTTTCTTCTCCATCATATGTTAATAAATTCTTATTGTACTTATCAAATTTATCCTTTCCACCTTTTTTATTTTGTTTCTGTTTTTCATTATCTTTAGCATACTTATTCTCTTTTTTCTTTTTACCAGTAAACTTATTATTTGTTCCTGTGGCTATACTAGCATTACTAGGATTAAAAGTGCTCTTGATATTCCCGCCATCAAAATTACTAGCCTTAGGTCTTTGACCCATCTTATCTTTGTTGAATTTATTTTGTTGATTACCATTTTGATGATTTTTATTTTGCTGACCATTATGATCAAATCTAGATATATGAGTACTATTTTGTTTTCCTATAGGACTTGATAAATTTGTTTTTAAATTATCTCCTCTATTTTTTTGTTCGGTTAAAGTAGCTTTCTTTTTACTTTCTTCAATTTTTTTATTATATTCATCTATAGTGCTTTGAGGAAGTGGTCTACCATTTGGAGAATTATTATCTTTTTTAACATCTTTAGTTTTTCCCTTAATATTAATTTTTAAATTATCTCCTGTAGAACCTTCCCAAAATGGTTTAGTAGATTGTTCTAATTTTGTAGCATCAGGTTTTTGTTGAATGTTATCAGTTTTAGATACTGAAACAGTATCATTTACTAAAGTTTTAGATTTGTCATCTTTAATTTTCGTATCTTCGCTACCTAATTTTATTGTAGTAGGTCTTAAAACATGTTTTTTAGGCACATTAACTTTACTCTTATTTACAAGAGATAAAACTATTTTTTCTCCATCGCTAGTTAACTTATTGGTGATCTTCGAAGCATTTTCGCCTGCATCACTTAATGCTTTTTTTATCTCATCAACCAATTGTTTATTATTTTCAGTATCAATTTGAAGTTCAATTAATTTGTCTTTAATTGTCATTACATCCTCCAGAACACTCAACTAATATTTAATACTATTCGCTGTCGTTTTCAGAATTTTCTTCTTCTTTCTTTTCAAGTTCTACTTTTTCTAACACATCTTTAAATTTGCTGTGGTCGTATTCAACACCGAACTTATCATAAATTCCCTGAGCCACTGCCTGTGATTCAGATTTTATATCAATTTTATATTCTGTTAGTTTAGCAGCTAATCTTGCATTTTGTCCTTCTTTACCTATAGCAAGTGATAATTGAAGGTCTGGCACGACAACAAGTGCTGCCCTTGCATCTTCATCTGCCACAATGATAGTAGATTTTGCTGGAGAAAGTGCATTACCTATAAAGTTACTAATATCTTCATCCCAATTAACAATATCAATCTTTTCTCCACTTAACTCGTCTACTACTGCATTAACTCTAATACTATTTACTCCAAGGCAAGACCCAACTGCATCAACATCGGGATTATTTGAATAGACAGCCATTTTTGTTCTTGATCCAGCCTCTCTAGCAATTGACTTAATAACAACTATGCCTTCTTTAATCTCAGTAACCTCTTGTTCAAACAATTTTTTTACTAAATTAGGATCGGTTCTCGATACTTTTATCTTTGGTCCTCTTGATGATTCAGCTACATCTTGGATATACACTTTTATTCTCTTATTAAACTCCAATTTTTCATCTTTTATTCTATCAGAGTCTAATAGTATACCATCAGTACGTCCAAGGTTTATATTATATGCATTTTTTAGTCTTCTGCTAACTGTACCAGTTACAACTGTGCCTACTTTTTCTTTATACTCATTATAAAGAGAACTTTTTTCCTGCTCTCTAAGTTTATTAATAATTAAACCTTTTGAGTTTTGGATAGCTATATGTCCTAAATCAATTCTTGGAGCTTCTACATATACCCAGTCTCCGACTTGAGCATTTTCATCATATTGTTTAGCTTCATTAAGTTTTACCTCAGTAAGTTCATTAACAATATCAAGGTCATCAGGAATGACCTCTTTAGCAAGAAATATTTCATAATCATAACTATCCTCATCAATAACTACATTAATGAAATTTTGATCTTTCTGAATCATTTGAGCTAATATTTTGTCTCCATTTCTATTCGCATTCCTAACAAGGTAGTTGCGATATGCATACTCAAGTGACTCTTTAATCGATTTTAGTATCAAAGACTTATCAATATTTTTTTCCTTCTCTAATAATTCTAAAGCCTCTTTTAATTCTCTATTCATATTTATCCTTTCGCCAAATGGCTAAAAATATATTACAAAAACTTGAGGAGCGATTACTCGCTCCTCACACTTAAATTATACAATATTTATACTAAAAAATCAATAAAATATAATAGTTTTTGCTATTTTTTAGCCATTTTAGACATAACATACTTAAAATAATTGATAATTTCATCCCTAAGCAATGCTTGTTCATTTAACTCGACATTTGTCAATTGCTCTCCACTTTCTACTTTTGTATATAGTTCGTTTAGCCTATTAATCTTTAGTTGTAGATTATTGTCCATAAAACTACTCCTTGAAAACTTTTGCAATTATAGAAGCTGTAGAATATGCAAGTTGTAAATTATACCCACCACAAATACCATCAATATCTATAACTTCACCAGAAAAATATAAACCTTTAATTATTTTTGATTCTAAGGTATTCACATCAATTTCCTCAGTGTTAACACCTCCTAAAGTTATCTGTGCATTATCAAAGTTTGGTGGTTCACTAATAGTTAAATTGAATTTCACGATGTGATTAGTCAATTTATCAATATCATCATCGGTGAGCTCTGAGACTCTTATTTTTTTTAGATTTGAAAGTTTTAAAACTACCTCATTAATTTCGTCAGGCAAATATCCACATAAAAAATCTCTCACATTCCTATATAATGTATTTTGTCTCCTACTGTTTAATGTGGATTTCACAATTTCTTTACTAATAAGTTGTTGTTCATAATTATATAATAGCGATGATGAAAAATCAATTGTAATGTGAACTGCTTCACTATTAATCAGTTTACGAGTAATCTTATTTGATAAATTTAAAATGGGTATTCCAGAAATTGTATTATCATTAAACTGAATTTCTCCATATTCTTCAAAAAAAACATTATCTTTATAGGAATTATAAGAAACTTTTGCATTTACTCTACACTTTCCATTTAACTTAAGTTCTACATTGTCACTAAAATTATATTTTAAAGACGTTAATCCTGGTGTGGGAGTAATAATTGTGTGCCCTAATTTTTTAGCTATAGAATAACCTATGCCATCAGATCCGGTATTACCATAGCTCTTACCTCCAGTTGCTAAAACTAATTTATCAAATACAAGATTCCTATCATCATCTAATGCTATACAAAATTTTTCATCTATATATTTTACATTTTTGACCAAAGAGTTATATATGACATCAACACCATTGTTATTAATTCTATCGAGTAAACAATAATATACGCTTGATGCTTTATTTGAGTTGGGATAAATATAATTAATTCCTTTATGGGTTTCAACTTTAGAAACAACACCTATATTATTAAAAAAGTCTATAAATGAAATGTTATCGAATTGATGATAAATATTAATTGCAAAATCATTATTATATTTATTGTTTAAATCATTAAAATTCAAATTTGTAAAATTACATTTTCCATTACCTGTTAATAATAACTTCTTTCCCAATTTATTATTTCGTTCAATAATAGTAATATCTTTATTATTAACTTGGGCAGCAAGCATCATACCACTTGCACCACCTCCAATAATTCCTATTCTCATTTTAACCCCTTAAAATAAAGCTAAACTTAGAAATAAATGGAATATATTGTGCATCTCTCTTCCTCACAACTCCAAGCATAATTATAAAAAATACATATACAAAAAATGCAACAAGTATGCAAATAATTAGTCTAATCACCATACTTATGTATGTGCCAGAAACAAATATATTATTTAACAAAATTTTATTCAAAAAGTAAACAGAAATTCCCATAATGCCCGCACTTAATAACATTAAAATATAAGTTAAAATATACCTTCTTTGAAAACTAGAATTTTTATATCTTACAATTTTATTAATATACCTTTGATTTAAAATTGAAAGAACTAGAGCGAATATAATCATTCCTATTACTATTCCATATATATTTAGTTTTAAAGGAATAAGCAAAATCAAACAAGCAAAAATATGAATAATTAAAGCAACAAAAGCGTGTTTTAATGGAATATTATATAATCCAAGGCCATGTAAGATGCCGTTTGTTACTGTAGCAAACGAAAAACAAACTACAGCTATACTACCAGCCCTTAAAACATTTATTAATATATCTAAATGTTCTTTAAATAGTACTCTACAAATAGGGTCGGCAAGTATAAATAACCCAACAAATGAAGGAATAACAATTAGCATTGTATACTTAATTGAATATTTAACTTTTAAAACAACTTCTCTAACATCATTTTGCGCTACGGAAATAGAAATTGAAGGAATTATTGATGATGTCAAGCTACTTGCAACTGCCACAGGAATATTAAATAATAAATGATAATTCCCAAATACACCCCAAAGTACAACAATATTCAATTCAGACTTCATAAAAGAAAGAACGTTTGAAAAAATAAGATCGTCTACAACTGTAGTCAAATTATAAATAGTGCTTGATAAGATAATAGGAATCATTGTAGTAAATAATACTCTATAGATAATCCCTTGTGTTTCAAGAGGGTAGTTATTATTATTATTTAAAAACTTTTTATATTTTGAAAGTAAACTCAAAAACATAAAAAACAGTATAACTAAGGCTGTAAATGCACCAATCCCAGTGCCAATAGCACCACCCCTTGCTCCAAAAGCATAGGCATATTCTTCAGAATCATAAATTAAATTAGCTATCCTTCCTCTATTAAATAAAATGTATGCAAATACAAGGCTTGATATAGCATTAGCTATTTGTTCAAATATCTGTGAAATGGCAGTAGGAATCATATTGCCCATCCCTTGAAAAACACCTCTAAATATTCCAAGAAATGACATAATAAATAAAGTTGGTGCTAAAGCTCTAAGAGCAAATCTCAACAGTCTCTTTCTATGAAAAATACTAATAATATCAGCCCCAAAATACATTATCGAAAACATGATCAACCCAACTACAAAAGCTAAAATAAAAGCATATTTAATTACATTCTTTACATCTGTGAATCTTCCTTCAGCTAGTCTTTCAGAGATTATTTTTGAAATTGCTGCAGGGAAAGAATACGATGATAAAATTAGAAATAGTGAATATACACTATATGCAGAAGTGTAATATCCACTGCCTTTTGTGCCTATGATTGAAATCATAGGTATACGGTAAAATAGACCAATTAGTCTTACCAAAATACCGGCAATAGCTAAAATACTGCCTTGCATTAAAAATTTATGTTTTCGATAATCTCTTTGTTCCATTTTTATCTCAAAATCTTTAAATTTTTCAAAATATTATTCTGTTTTTCAATCATAAATTTCTCATCATTTATTTTAATATGATCATATCCAAGTAAATGGAGCATAGAATGAGTTAATAAAAAGCAATATTCTCTCAGAATAGAATGATTATATTTTTTACTTTGTTCAATAACTTTATTATAACAAATAACTATGTCACCTAAAAAATAACTATTTGTAGTATAGTCAAAAAATAATGCAATGTTTTTAGTATTTTTAATTAATGTTTTTATGTCTGAAGGATTTTCAAATGAAATATTAGGGAAAGATAGAACATCAGTAACTCTGTCAATTTTTCTTTTTATCTTATTTAATGTTCTTATTTTTTTACTTCCAACAATAGAAATATTAACTGAAATGTTAATATCAATTTTTTCCACTTTTAAAACTTCAGCTAAAACTTTTTTTGAAATTTTATATTCGTCAAAATCAAAGCTGCTATTTGTAGTGTTAAATAAACATAATATTAACTTACTTTTTCTTTCTGCTCTCAAATTTCTCATATGCAACAACAATCTTTTGAACCAACGGATGTCTAACAACATCTTTTGAAGAAAGCCTTACAAAACTAATCCCCTCAATATTTTTTAAAACTTTTAGTGCACTATCAAGACCTGATATAACATCCTTAGGTAAGTCTTTTTGTGTGTCATCTCCTGTAACTATAACTTTTGAGTTAAATCCAATTCTTGTTAAGAACATTTTCATTTGAGGTATTGTGGTATTTTGTGCTTCGTCAAGTATAATAAATGCATTATCAAGAGTTCTACCTCTCATATAAGCAAGTGGGGCAACCTCTATTAGACCTTTTTCTAAATTGGATTGAAAACTTTCAGCACCCATTATTTGATACAAAGCATCATATAGCGGTCTTAAATATGGGTCAATTTTACTTTGCAGGTCTCCAGGAAGAAATCCTAATTTTTCTCCAGCTTCAATAGCTGGTCTTGTCAAGATTAATTTGGTAACATCTCCCCTTTTAAACGACTCAATTGCCATACACATACCGAGATAAGTTTTTCCAGTACCTGCAGGTCCAATTCCGAAAGTTATCATATTATTTTTAATACTATCTACATATTGCTTTTGCCCTATAGTTTTAGGTTTTATAGGCTTGCCTTGAACAGTTCTTGACAAAACTTCATCATCAAGCATTACTACCGCTTCTTTATTCTCATTTTTATTGCTAATCATATCCATACAATATTCTAAATCTTGTTCTGAAATATCATTTCCTTTTTTCGCTTTGGTAATAAGTATGTCTATTAATTCATGTGTCCTAGTTACACTTGGTTTTCCTCCAATAATTTTAATTTTATCATTTCTAATCACTATTGAAACGGAAAACTTTTTTTCAATTCTTTTTAAATTTACATCAAAGCTACCAAATATCTTTGGCATTAAAGTATGTTCTATATTAATTTCGCTTAAAAATTCTTTACTCATAAAAAATATGCCCTATCCAGTATTGAATAGGGCAAAATGCTAAAAATTGAACTTTCTTTTACGTGCAGCTTCAGATTTTTTCTTTCTCTTTACACTAGGCTTCTCATAAAACTCTCTTTTTCTAATTTCTTGTTGAATTCCAGCCTTAGCACAATTTCTCTTAAATCTTCTTAGAGCATTATCTAAAGTCTCATTTTCTTTAACTATAACGCTTGACAATTTTCTCACTCCCTTCTTACTATATACTTATTATAACAAATGTTAAATAATTTGTAAATATTATAAATTAATAACTTATTTGAACCATGGGCCTTATACCGTCATCAATGCTATTTATACCTGTTCCATCTGGTTTTATCGATCCGTTTTCCGAAACAAATGACTGAAAAAAATCAGCGAAAACATTACCATACCACTTTCGTCTACCATGAAGTCCCGACGTTCTTAAAAAATAATTTGCGGTACCAGGATACTTTGTATTTTCTCCCATAACCCTAACACCTCTATTCCTTGCATAAGGTGTTGCATAACACATTCTCTTAACATTAGGTCTTGTAAGTTCATTAATTCTAGCTTCATTTACAAAAAATTCATTTGAGAAAAATGCTAGCATTTCATCAATCCCTGGTATAAATAGAAAGTCATAAGTTGGTTCACCGCTATAAGTACCATTGAAAATATTTTTAGAATTTAATAAATATGTTGGCAAAACACAAGAAAGTTCTGCATCATTAAACATTTCTAGAAGCATTACTCTGTTCATCCCGTTTCTAAGCGAGCTTGTCTCCCATGTTACATTTTGGTGGAAACCATTGAATGGTAAACAATCAAGTATATACTTTGAAATAAGTATTACCGAATTATTATTTATATCTTTTTTCAATATAGTCCATTCTATCGGCTCTTTTCCATCTGATAATATACCGTTTTGTTCATAACTACCGAAAAGAATGCTTTCTCCAATATTTCTATTCGAAATTTGCTCTCTTAAATATAGTCTCTGAGCAAGTTTTTCAAATGAAATCTGTGATTCTTTAGTTGTATCAATAACTTCAGATTCAGCATAAATATTAGAAATGTAACAGAATACAGTTATAAAAACTATAATTTTTTTTAAAATCTCTTTCATTACTTTCGAAGTTCAATTCCTAATGAATTTAATCCATTAATTATTTTATTTATTATACTGTCAACTTCTTCAGCAGTTAAGCTATGATCTTTTGAGCAAAAAGACAAATTATATGCAACTGATTTTAAACCTTTTCCAATTTGCTCACCTTCATATATATCAAATAATTCAAAACTTTCAAGTAACTTTCCACCTCTTTCAGTAAATACATTCTCGATTTTATCAACAGTAATATCTTTAGGAACTGTCATTGATAAATCTCTTTCTGATTTTGGAAACTTGCTAACTTCTTTATATTTAAAAACAAAATTTGATTTTTCAATTATGAGCGGTATATCAAATTGCAAAATATAAACTTTAGTATTAATTTCATAGTTCTTTGCAACTAACTCGTGTACTTCACCTACATAACCAACTTTTACATCATCAACAAAAATATCAGCAGTTCTACCAGGATGCATGTATTCAATATTTTCATTTTTTACGAATGAAATTTTTCCTATTACATGAGACTTAGAGATAAATTCTTCAGCATATCCTTTAAAAACATAAAAATCAAGTTCTTTTCCATATCCGCCTAATATAAAAGTTTTTCTCTCGTCAGGTAAAATCTTTATTTCTTTATCTTTTGGTAAATATATATTAGCTAGTTCAAAAAGTTTAGCTGATTTAATTTTTCTATTAAAATTAGTTGCTAATGATTTTAAAATTCCATTGGCTAATTGAGTTCTCATTACTTGGAATTCTTCGCCTAGAGGATTTTGTATTGTAATATAATTTCTTTCAATGGCATCCGGCTTAAATCTCAATAAATCATAAACTTTTTTTGATTCAAATGAATAATTCATAGCCTCATTGAATCCATTATATGTTGCAATTTCCATTGCAATGTTTTCAATCAATTCTTTATTAGTTAAAACTTTTGGAGAAATCTTTAAGTTAGGTATTGTCTCTCCAGCCTTGTCATATCCGTAAAATCTCATTACTTCTTCAGCAACATCTGCATAATTATTTATATCTTTTCTTATTGTTGGAACATTAATTTTAAGATTATTATTGCTAATTTCAGTAATCAAATCTATTTTATCAAGAATTTTTTTCATATCATTAGGTGAAATATTTGTGCCAAGCAAACTATTAATTTTATCCGCAGAAACTTCTATCGTCTTATTAACATTTTTATTCTCATCAGGATACACATAAATAAAATCTTCACAAATTTCTCCGCATCCTAAATCTTCAATTAAAGCACAGGCTCTATTAATAGCTTTAATTGCATTGTTTGGGTCTAGTCCTTTCTCAAATAAATTTGATGCTTCTGTCCTAAGTCCAAGTTTCTTTGAAGATAATCTAATATTAGTGCCATTAAAATTAGCAGCCTCAAATAATAAATTTTTGCAAGAATCGGTAATCATAGTATTCTCACCGCCCATGATTCCAGCAAGTCCAATAGCACCTTCTCCATCGCAAATTGTGAGCATTGTATTATCCAATTCTCTAACTTGACCATCAAGAGTTGTAAACTTATCACCATTATTTGCTCTTTTAACTATAATCTTTTTACCTCGAATAGTGTCATAGTCATATGCGTGCATTGGTTGTCCAAACTCCATCATAACAAAGTTTGTAATGTCAACTATATTATTAATCGGTCTTATACCAACTGCTCTAAGACAGTCTTTTAACCATTCAGGTGATTCAGCTATTTTTATATTTTTTATAAATCTTGTAGAAAATAATGGACACAAATCTTTATCCCGAACTTCTATTTCAATATATTTTTTATCGCTAAACTTGGGAGAAAAAGTCATCTTTGGCATCATAAATGATTTATTAAACGTAGCAGCCACTTCTTTAGCTATACCAATCACACTATAACAATCAATTCTATTTGATGTAATTTCGAAATCATATAAAGTATCATCAAGATGTAAAACCTTAATTGCATCGTCTCCAGGTTTGCAATTTAAATTTGACATGTCAAATATTCCGTCAGAACCACCATATAAATCAGCTGGTCTACCAAGTTCATCAATGGAACAAAGCATGCCAAAAGATTCTACTCCACGGAGTTTCCCAGCTTTTATAGATATACCATTGGGGTGTTCATCATGATCATGTGCTGATGCTGCAACTTTACCTCCGACAAGTACTGCAGGGCAGAGCATTCCTTCGTAGACATTTGGAGCTCCAGTAACTATCTGTATTACATCACTTCCAGTGTTAACCTTACAAACAACTAATTTATCAGCATCTGGATGCTTTTCTACTTTATCCAATCTCACAACAATAATTTTTTCAAGATTAATATTTAATTTTTCATATGTTTCAATTTTAGTTCCAGTCAAAGTTATTGCTTCAGCAAATTCCTTTCCTGAAACATCTAAATCTTTTACATAATACTTTAAAAAGTAATTCGAAGCTTTCATATATATCACCTATTAATCAAATTGGCACAAAAAACGAGTATCATTTTCATATAACAATCTCATGTCATCAATTTCATATTTAAGAAGAGCCAACCTCTCAATACCCATTCCAAAAGCAAATCCTTGACATTTATCTTTATTTAATCCACACAATTCATAAACCCTTGGATTGACCATTCCACATCCAAGTATCTCAATCCAACCTTCATTTTTACAAAATCTACATCCTTTCCCACCACATTTAAAGCAGCTTACATCCATTTCAGCACTTGGTTCTGTAAAAGGGAAATGATGTGGTCTAAATCTTGTTTTTATATTCTCTCCAAAAAATGATTTAGCAAAATTTGTAAGGGTTCCTTTCAAATCAGTAAATGAAATATTATCATCAACCACAAGTCCTTCTATCTGATGAAATGTAGGGGAATGGGTAGCATCAACAGAATCCGAACGAAAAACTCTTCCAGCAGATATAATGCATATTGGTAATTTACCCTTTTCCATTACTCTAGCTTGGACAGGACTAGTCTGAGTTCTAAGAAGAACTTTTTCATTGATGTAGAAAGTATCTTGTTCATCTCTAGCAGGATGTCCTTTTTCTATGTTTAGCTTTTCAAAATTATACTCATCGTATTCAATTTCAGGTCCAGTAACAACTGAGTAACCCATTTTTTCAAAGATATTCTTAACATCATTAAAAACTATAGTGCAAGGGTGGTAATGTCCAATCCCAACCTTCTTAGACGGAAGTGATACATCTATTGCTTCGTGTTTAAGTTTTTCGTTTAAAACTAGTTCATTAAACTTTTCATATCTGTTTTTGATATGTTCTTCAATAGACTGTCTCGCATCGTTGACAATTTTGCCAAGTTCTTTCCTTTCTTCCGCAGCCATATCTTTAAATGACTGCATAATAAATGTTATCTCACCTTTTTTACCAAAATAATTCACCCTAATATCATCTAAATCTTTAAGTGATTTAGCATCATCAATTCTTTCGAGGGCTTTCTTTTTTAATTCTTCAATGTTTATCATATTGTCCTTTATTATAAATGTAGGGGCGGAAAGTATCCGCCCCTACAAGGGCCAAATATTCCGCCCCTACGATGGCAAATAATATCGCCACAATAATTACTTTAAATTTTGTTTTGCAGTCTCAGCAAGCTTAGCAAATGCTTTCTCATCTGAAACAGCTAGCTCAGCAAGCACTTTTCTGTTAAGAGTAATATTTGCATTCTTTAATCCAAACATAAACTTACTATATGAAATATCATTAAGTCTGCATGCTGCATTAATTCTTGTAATCCAAAGTTCTCTAAATTGTCTCTTTTTTTCTTTTCTACCTCTGTAGCTTTCAGTTAATGCCCTCATGACACTTTGTTTTGCTACTCTATATTGCTTACTTCTTGAACCTCTAAATCCTTTTGCAAGCTTTAAAACTTTTTTATGTTTTCTCTTGGCATTCATTCCGCCTTTAATTCTTGCCATATTAATCTCCTCCTATTTTACTAATCCCATATATTACAAATATGGCATTATTTTTTTCATTGTCTTTTCATTTGTTTTATCAACAACTACATCTTTTCTAAGATTTCTTTTTCTTTTAGTAGTTTTCTTGTTAAGGATGTGAGACTTATTTGCTTTCATTCTTACAAGCTTGCCTGTTCCAGTTTTTTTAAATCTTTTTGCAGCTGACTTGCTAGTCTTTACTTTGTACTTTTTCATACTTGCCTCCTAAATTACTTTTTTGGTGTTAAAACAATACTCATATTTCTACCTTCAGTCTTAGAAGGTTTCTCAATCGTAGAACAATCTGAAAGCTGATTTGCAAAATCAGTAAGTACATGTTCAGACTCTTTCATATGAGCCATTTCTCTACCTCTAAATCTCAATGTTACTTTTAATTTATGCCCATTGCTTAAAAATTTTCTTCCTGCATTAACCTTTGTATTTAAATCATTGGTATCAATGTTGGGTGTCATCCTAATTTCTTTTAACTCAGCTTGTTTTTGATTTTTTTTGGCCTCTTTTTCTTTTTTTATTAATTCATAACGATATTTACCAAAATCAATAATCTTACAAACAGGTGGATTAGCATTTGGAGAAATCTTTACTAGATCTAATTCCATCTCAGCAGCTTTATTGTAAGCCTCTCTACTTGACATTATTCCAAGTTGTTCTCCATCTGGTCCAATAACTCTTACTTCAGGATCTCTAATCCTATCATTAATTTGTATTTCTCTTTCGTTTATAAATTTCACCCTTCCTTTCACATGTGCCTATGTTGGCAAAAAAAAATAGTGGACATAAAGACATCCACCATAAAATAATTTTATGTAACCATAGTCGCATATGCTTCTAGGTGAGATGTGGACATCTTCTTAACATTAATATTTTACACAAAATGCAAAAAAAAGTCAATATTTTTTTCCTTGCATTATATCAGTAAACTTCTTGATATCTTCATTGGTAATATCTAAAAAATTAAGGAAACTTACAGGGTGTTTTAAAATGTCAAGTGTGCTATATGTAAATCCCCTAACAGATGCAATATTGTCCTGCATTTCTCCTTGTACAATTTTGTAATATTGTTCAGAACCTCGCTTAACTCTATAAAAGTTTTCATAAGTTCTCATAAAGTCAATTATCAACTCATTTTTACTAGCACCAAGAAGTGAAGCAAATATTGCACAAACTGCACCAGTCCTATCTTGTCCCTCCATACAATGAATTAAATACGGACCATCATTTTCATTTATAAACTTCATTGCTCTGAGTACACATTTACCAAAATTATAGGAAGTAATATCTGCATTTGTATTTAAAAATAAAACATTTTGTCTTGAGTAATAAGTATATTGATAATTTGGGAACTTTTGAGTGTCATCTGCATGATTATTTAAATTAACTATTGTTTTAATCCCATATTTTTTTAGACAAGCATCAGCATATTCGTCTCGTTTCATAAAAGGATCAATAGGTGATGAAGATCTATATAGTATCCCCTCTTTAATCCTACCACCTTTTACAGCTCTAAAATTGCAATAATCTTCATCGCTTAAATCAGCATAATCCTCTCTATTATTTGTCCTAATAAGGTTATAAACTTGAAACTGCTCATGATATCCTTTTTTCTCTTCAAGTTCCAATGTAAATGTAATCGGAAATTTTATTCCTTTAGCAACAAGTATATCAACATTTCGATCTTCATTTTCAATAAAAGCCGCTATTCTATATTTTTTCACAAAATTTGAATGAAATGATATTAGCGGTATTGTTTTAAACATCTTGTCACCTACAAGAACTGTCCCACCGGAGTGAGTACATCTATAGCTAGGTACATATGGGACAATAATAGATCTATCTAAAAATGAAACTCTTATAGTATCTTCAAATTCGAATCCTTCCTTTGCAAAATCTTCCATAGTAAAAGGCGTTCTAATATCACCATAAAATCCAATATCTTCAAATTTTGCATCAAACTTTAACACATCGCACCTCTTAACTACATTCCACCCAAATACAAGGTCTTAAACCATTTCCTCTTGTAGCAACTCCATCTCCACTATAACCTATTCCACCAGCGGCATATACTATGGCTGCTGATGACATACTTCTCCCTGGACTTCTTAACCACCATACACTATATCCAACACTTGTTTCATATTTTGAAATCCATAATCCTTCTTTTTTTGCATACTTAGTTCCAACTGCTCTATAGTCTTTACTGTATTTAAAATACTGTTTAGCTTCTTCAATGCTAAGAAGAAAAACATAATCATTTGTTTGAAACTCTGAAATTACATTTTGAACATGATTACCAACATTTTCAGTTATAACTTTTCTAATACGCATTTTTTCTATATCATTAAATGCAATGTCATAAAAATCATAATTTAACCACAATCTAATGTTTGAATCTCTCCAATTAGTTGGGCTCCATAAATAATTATAAGGCATAGTCTTAATGATGTCTTTTGTTATAAGCAATGCATACTCATTTATTCGATCAAGAACCATCCACTTGATGGGAACTCTTTCAATTTCATCATCACTGTTTAAATCATAGAATCTACCAAATTCTAACTCATCTCCAGCTTTTATTTTTTTTGATAAAAATATTTCAGTATTTATTTCGTTAGTAATTTTAGTTTCTTCTCTTTCAATGGTTGCTGATGAATATGATGAACCATACATTAAAACAACAACAATAATAATATATATGATTATTCTTTTAAAATACGACATGCTAAATTTTATTCCTCAATAACACAAAAAATATAAATACATTTGCAGCACTACAAACTATTGCAACTCGATTTGCAACGCCAGACGACAAAAACAATATGACATATAAAACTATTTCGACATATGCAAAATATTTTGCTTTAATAGGAATAATAAAATATAGATAAAAATAAGCATCAGGAAAAGAAAGTGCAAAAGCTACTATAATTGAAAAAAATGAATAAGTTGGTACTATATAGATATTGTCTTTTAATACAAAATATGAAAAAAAAGCACCAATAATTAGACTTAAATATCCAATTAGTAAATAAAGATTAAATTTGAAACTCCCCCACATCATAGTAAGAGTTTTAGTAAGTGAATAGTAAACATAAATTAAAACTAAAGATAAAATTATTGAACTGCTATTAGATAGTGGATAAAAAATAAAAGTTACAAGTCTCCAAACCTGACCTGAAAGTATTTTATCTACATCAAGAGATAAGTAAAATATATAAAAAAGGGGATTAAAAATATTCATGATTAAACCAAGCAAAAAAATAGCAGTCATATACATATATAAATTACTAAATCTCAACCAAGGGCATTTTCGTTCTATTTTATCTAATAAACTCATATAAATAATATAGCAAAAAATATAAAATTATGCTATACTAAAATTGCATTTAAACATGGAGGTATTAATATGGGAAAAGGTAAAGGTCTCACATTCACACTATTTGCTATTCTAGGTGCAGTAACTGGTTATGCAAGTTACATGGCAAGAAAAGATGAGTTTTCAGATGAAACAAAAAGTAAATATGATGTCTTCTTAAATAAAGCTAAAAATGTAGGCACAGACCTTCAAAGGACATACACATCTATAGGCAATAAGAGGCAATTTACTAATAGTACTAAAAATCTTTCTGAAAGTGCGATGAAACTTGCTAGCAAAGCTGGTGACTTAGTAGTAAGTGCAACTACAGACATCTACAAACATGCAAAATCGCAAGTCGCAGAAACTATTGAAAATGCTAAAAATGATTTTAGTGACTTTAATGCAAATTACAAAAATAAAAATACAAATAAGACAAATAACAAAAAATCTACTAAAAAAGAATCGAAAGTCAAGAAAAAAACTAGCAAGAAAAAATAATCATTACATATAAAAACCGCCACAATGGCGGTTTTCTTTATTTGTTAAATGCATCTACCTCTACCTTTCTAATAGTTTTAGAATCAATTTCTTTAGAAATCATAGAAATAAAGCTTTCCACATCACTTGTTCCTTCATCTCCCTTAAATCTACTTCTTACCGAAACTTTACTTTCTTCAGCTTCTTTTGGTCCAACAACTAACATATATGGAATTTTATGAGTTTGTGCTTCTCTAATTTTATATCCCATCTTTTCAGCTCTATCATCTAGATGAACTCTTATTCCAGCCTTTTCTATCTCATCTTTTACTTTCTTAGCATAGTCCAAAGTTTTATCAGATACAGGTATAACTTCTACTTGAGTAGGGCTAAGCCATGTAGGGAATGCTACAGCGAAGTGTTCGATAAGTATACCCATAAATCTTTCAACTGACCCAAAGCATACTCTATGAATCATAATAGGCTGATGTTTTTCTCCGTCAGCACCTATGTACTCAAGGTTAAATCTCTGTGGAAGTTGTATATCTAATTGGATTGTTCCACATTGCCAAGTTCTTCCGAGACAATCTCTTAAATGGAAGTCTATCTTTGGTCCATAAAATGCTCCATCGCCTTCATTGATTATATATTTAATTCCATTATTCTTAAGTGCATTTGCAAGTCCATCTTCTGCTCTATCCCATTCTTCGTCTGTGCCCATTCTATCTTCAGGTCGAGTAGATAACTCAACAAAATAGTCAAACTCAAACATTTTATAAACTTGGTCAATAATTTGTATAATTCGAGTGACTTCTTCTTCTATTTGTTCTTGAGTTATATATATGTGAGCATCGTCTTGAGTAAAACATCTTACTCTCATAAGACCATGCAATTCTCCAGATTTTTCATGTCTATGGACTATTCCTGGTTCTGCAAATCTCTTAGGTAAATCTCTATAACTTCTTGGCTCACTCATATATACTAAAATTGAACCTGGGCAATTCATAGGTTTAAGACAAAAATCCATATCATCTATACTTGTGCTGTACATATTTTCGCCATAGTGATCCCAATGTCCCGAAGTAACCCAAAGTTGTTTATTAAGCATTATAGGTGTCATTATTTCTTCGTATCCATTTGCTCGATGAATCTTTCTCCAATAATCCATAAGAGTATTTCTGATAATCATACCATTAGGTAAAAAGAAAGGGAAGCCTGGACCATATTCACTTAGCATAAAGATACCTAAATCTCTACCAAGTTTTCTATGATCTCTTTTTTTAGCCTCTTCCATCATATGAATATATGCATCTAAATCATCTTTCTTAAAGAAAGCTGTTGCATATATTCTTGTGAGCATTTTATTCTTTTCATTACCCCTCCAATATGCTCCAGCTATATTCATTAATTTAAAATGTTTGAAATCTGAAGTGTGAAGAAGGTGTGGGCCACCACATAAATCAATAAAATCATCTTGTTTTGCAAAGTAAACTTTTTCCCCTTCAGGCAAGTCTTCAACAAGTTCAACTTTATAATCTTCATTTCTATCTTTAAAGAATTTAATTGCATCAGCTCTATCCATGGTATATCTTTCCATGGTAGCATTTTCTTTTATTATCTTTCTCATTTCCTCTTCAATCTTTGGGAAATCTTCATCAGAAATCTTTTCATCTCCAAAATCAATATCGTAATAAAAACCATTATCAATAAATGGTCCAATTGCGAGTTTTGCTTTTGGATATAATCGTTTGATAGCATTTGCCATTATATGACTGCCAGTATGTCTTAGTGTCTCCAATGCATAGATATCACTTTGATCATAATCTTTTGTGCTTCCATCTTTTTCAATAATTCTAATCATATTCACCTCTCTATAATGCAATTATATCAATTTTAATATATCTTGTAATAAATATCAATACAATAAATACTAATAATATAATATAAGTAATATAGTCTATTCTCTTATAGGTTAATGGTCTAAGTTTGGTCCTTTTTACATTATTTGAATAGCACCTCGACTCCATAGCATATGCTAAATCATTGGCTCTTCTAAAGGCAGACACAAATAGAGGCACTAGGAGTGGCACTAAAGATTTTGCCTTTTCTATTAGATTTCCTTTGTCGAAATCAGCACCTCTAGAAATTTGTGCCTTCATAATCTTATCTACTTCTTCGATTAATATTGGTATAAATCTAAGAGCTATTGACATCATGAGAGCAATCTCGGCAACAGGGATTTTAAAAACATTTAAAAAAGAAAGTCCCTTCTCCAATCCATCAGTTAGTTTGCTTGGGGTTGTTGTTAAAGTCAAAATTGAAGATCCGATAACTAAATATATCAATCTAATGGCCATTTTAATTGCAATTACAAGCCCTTCTTTTGTGACAGACAAAGGTCCAAAAATAAGTATCTTTTCACCTGGAGTCAAAAAAATATTAAAAACTATTGATATTAATAGTAAAAACAAAAGTGACTTAAGACCTCTTATAATATATTGAAACGGAACCTTACAGAGCACTATAGATATTATAAGAAAAAAAGTTGCTAAAATGTATGCAAAAATATTAGTTGATATAAAAAGTGAAATTAAAAAAATAAGCGTTGCTACCAACTTAACTCTCGGGTCTAGTGAATGAATCACACTATCCTTTTTATAGTATTGTCCAAATGTAATATCTCTAATCATTTTAATCTAGTTAACGACTCAACTATCTCATTAAATTTAAGTTTTCTTTTGTCAATATTATAGCCTTTACTTGTTAACTCATGATAAATTTGAGCAGCATATGGCATATCAAGACTTGCATCATTCATAACTTTTAAATCTGTAAGCACGTCGCATGGAGCTCCTATTTTAATTACCTTACCTTTTTTTAATACAATTACCTTATTAGCATATTCGATTACATCATCTAGATTATGTGTTATATAAATAATTGTAGTGCCAAACTTCTCATTTAATGATTTAATTAAATTATAAAATTTAACTTTTGAAGTTGGATCTAATCCAGCATCAGGTTCATCGAATATTAAGATATCTGGATTCATAACGAAGACACCGGCAAATGCAACTTTTCTTTTTTCACCACCTGAAAGATTAAATGGAGTTTCATCCTTCAAATGTTCAATACCAAGAAGTTTTAAAACTTCATAAGACTTATCATATGCTTCATCTTTAGACAATCCCTTTTTTAAAGCGCCAAAGGCAACATCATCAATTACTGTCTCGGAAAATAATTGGTACTCTGGATATTGGAATACAACACCACATTTAAACCTAAGATTAGTCAAATCGAAATCTTTGCTGTAAATATTTTTATCCTTAAAATAAATCTCTCCACTATCTGCCTTATATAAACCATTTAAATGGCTAATCAATGTACTCTTTCCGCTTCCAGATTCACCAATTATTGCCACAAAATCTTTTTCGTCAATATTAAATGATATATCATCAATGGCATATTTTGATGAATCATCATACTTATCATATTTATACTTAAGATTTTTTACTTCAAGAATTGACATAGTTCTTTTACATTAAATTCATTTCCCTTTAAATTAATGCCATTTGCCTTTAAAGCACTCGCAAGTTTAGGAATGTATGGTAACATAATCCCGTACTTTTCAAGTTCTGAACCTCTAAGAGTGATATTATTTGGTGTGTCATCCATTGTCACTTTGCCATTATTGAATACAATAACCCTATCAGCATATGAAATCTCATCAATATAATGAGAAATTAAAATAACAGTAATTTTTTCATCCTTATTTAGTCTTTTAACTCTATCAATTAAATCTTTCCTCCCATTTTTGTCGATCATACTTGTAGGCTCATCGAGAACTAAAATTTTCGATTTCATTGAGAGTATTCCAGCAATAGATACTTTTTGCTTTTGCCCACCTGAAAGTTTTGATGTTACTGAATATCTTAAATCTTTAATTCCAAGACATTCTAGCGACTCATTAATTCTCTTATCCATAGTCTCAGAATCAATACAAAGATTTTCCATACCAAAAGCAATATCTTCTTCTACAATACTAGCAACTATTTGATTATCAGGATTTTGAAATGCCATACCAATATTCTTGCGAATCTCAATAGTCTTGGTCTCATCTTTAGTATTCATTCCATTTATAAGTACATCACCAAAAGTTGGAAGTATAAGTGCATTTAAACACTTTGCAAAAGTAGATTTTCCACTACCATTTCGACCAAGAATACAAACAAACTCTCCTTCATTAATAGAAAGATTAATCCCATCAAGTGCTCTTTTCTGTGATGTCACGGCACCTTCCGAGTTCATGATATCGAAATCAACTATTAAATTTTTTATCTGAATATTCTGCATATATATTTGTAGGGGCGGATACTATCCGCCCCTACACACATGATAAAATATTTAAATTTAATCTTTGTTAGCTTATCCTTGAATCCATCTTCCATCACTACCAATATTAAATCCATTTATAGAAGTGCTTGTAGCCATAAACCCATAAAGTCCTTGTGTTGTCCCCTTTGGATAGAAATAATAATATGCAGCATTTCCATTAGAATCTGCAATTTGTTTCCATCCGGTTACCATTACCCCATTTTCATCGAAATAAAAATATCTATTTTCATATTTTACCCACGAATTAATTAGCATTGAACCATAATTATCACCTGTGGTAGTGTCAAAATAATAATAAGTGTCATTAATATTCACCCATCCAGTAATCATAGTTCCGTCAGATCCAAGGTAATAAGTTCGATTATTGATATTTTGTAAGCCAACTCTCATCTCGCCTCTTTCATCAAGATAATACCAATTATTTTGCCATTGAACCCAACCATTTCTTACCATCTGCCCATCAGGTCTATAGAAATACCATGCATTATTCATTTGAATCCATCCAACATTTGTCGCACCAGTACTACTTGAGCCAGCATATCCACCACGCGCAATCATAGATATAATACTTGCATCTACAGATATAATACCTGATTCAACATACTCAGAATTTTTTCCATAGGTTGACTGAGAATCATTTCCACCTACAGTTCTAACTTTAAATGAATAATCGCCCTCTTTATTGAAATAACCAGAAAAATTATAACTATTTCCATGATATCTATCAACTCTTGCAAGCACTGCCGAATTTCTATAAAGCACTATATCATAGTATCCCGAATCACAAATATTAGGCGAATCCCATCTTGCAGTTCCTCTCTCATCCTCCCAATAAGCACTTTCTGGAGGATTAAAAGTTCCCTTTAAACCTTGAAGTGCAAACACAACTTTTAAATTTGAGTTTGAAAGCCTAGATGCAGATACAAATGTACCTTTTGAAATATAACATGTCGAACTAGAATAGGAACTTAGGAATCTATAATAGTAGTCATTATTTCCATTATAGTTTGAAGTGTCATAATCTTTTGTAACAAGATACACAACAACTTTTGGCGATCCACCTATTTCAAACTCTCTTTCTCCTTGTGAATACCATTCACATGACTCAATCTCATATTTCGCATTTGCATAAATGTACACCATATCAGAAGTATTACCATCGTTATTAAATGTAATGTCAGGCAAACCTTCATTGCTTATTGATTCATAGTCAAAATCAAAATTAGTTCTAATGCTGATTGATGATATATCCTTATATATTACACTTGCACTAACAACCATCGTTGCACAAATTACTGCAACTATCGAAAATAAGATAGCAATTATCTTTTTATTTAGCTTCATCATTAACTCCTTTCAAAAGTCTCAAATAAAAAAGCAATAAGACATTGCCCCCCTTATCGATTAATTATATATATACATAATAATACCTTATTTTTAGTATAAAGTCAATGTTTTTCACAATTTATACACATTTTTTTAACAATAATAATATTTAGATCTTATCGCTTAAAGCAACTGCTACAGCAACTGTCATACCGACCATAGGATTATTTCCTGCACCTACGAATCCCATCATATCTACATGGGCAGGTACAGATGAACTCCCAGCAAATTGTGCATCTGCATGCATTCTTCCCATAGTATCAGTCATACCATAAGATGCTGGCCCTGCAGCCATATTGTCTGGATGAAGTGTTCTCCCTGTGCCACCACCTGACGCTACTGAAAAATACTTCTTTCCTTCTTCTAATCTTTCTTTTTTATATGTACCAGCAACTGGATGTTGGAAACGAGTAGGATTTGTAGAGTTTCCAGTAATAGAAATATCTACATTTTCACGATGCATTATAGCCACACCTTCAGTCACATCATCGGCACCATAACACTTTACTTTTGCCCTTTCACCACTTGAATATGATTTCGAGCTAATTTCTTTTAATTCATTTTTAAAATGATCAAACTCAGTCTGTACATATGTAAAGCCATTAATTCTTGAAATAATTTTAGCTGCATCTTTTCCAAGTCCATTTAATATAACTCTAAGTGGTTTCTTGCGAACCTTATTAGCATTATTTGCTATACCAATAGCTCCCTCTGCAGCAGCAAAACTTTCATGTCCTGCTAAGAAAGCAAAACACTCAGTATCTTCAGATAAAAGCATAGAAGCAAGATTTCCATGACCAATGCCAACTTTTCTATTTTCAGCTACAGATCCTTCTACACAAAAAGCTTGAAGACCAATCCCAATATTTTGTGCAATCTTATATGCTTCCTTATCACCTTTTTTTATAGCAATAGCAGCACCAGCCACATAAGCATAGCAAGCATTCTCAAAGCAGATTCCTTGAATTCCCTTTACAATATTGTAGACATCTACTCCTTTGTCATCACAAATTTTCTTTGCATCATCAATATCTTTGATGCCATACTCATTTAATGCCTTGTTAAGTTTATTAATTCTTCTATCATATCCCTCAAATGTAATGCTCATAATTACTCCTTTCTTGGGTCAATTATTTTTTTTGCATCTTTTACACGACCGTACTCGCCCTTAGACTTTTCCCAAGCATCATTAGGACTATCACCTTTTTTAATAAAGTCTGTCATTTTTCCAAGTGACACATATTGATAACCAATTATTTCATCATTTTCATCAAGTGCAAGTCCAGTAACATAACCTTCAGCCATCTCTAGATACCTAGAGCCTTTTGCCTTTGTCCCATACATAGTACCAACTTGAGATCTTCTGCCCTTACCAAGATCTTCAAGACCAGCACCTATTGATAAACCATCATCAGAAAATGCAGATTGAGTTCTACCATAAACTATTTGTAAAAATATTTCTCTCATAGCAGTGTTTATTGCATCACAAACTAAGTCAGTATTAAGTGCTTCAAGTAATGTCTTGCCTGGTAATATTTCAGATGCCATAGCGGCAGAATGAGTCATTCCAGAACAACCAATAGTCTCAACTAAAGCCTCTTCTATAATTCCATTTTTAACATTTAAAGAAAGTTTACATGCCCCTTGCTGTGGTGCACACCAGCCAATACCATGACTAAATCCACTTATATCTTTAATTTCTTTTGCATGTACCCATTTGCCTTCCTCTGGAATAGGTGCATTCTCATGGTTAGCACCTTTAGTGACCTTGCACATGCATTCTACATCTTTAGTATAAATCATAATTACCTCCAACAAATATCACGTTATTTTAGCACAAAAAAGGTCGTCCGTAAAGACGACCTAATAATTACTTTCTCAAATTTAATTTCTTTATCAAATCTCTATAAGCTTCAAGATTAGTAGTCTCTAAATACTTAAGTAATTGTTTTCTCTTACCAACCATCATAAGAAGTCCACGATTTGAGTGAAAATCTTTTGGGTTCTTAGCAAGATGGGCATTTAGTTCGGATATTCTCTCTGTAAGTAAAGCTACTTGAACTTCAGCACTTCCAGTATCAGTACCATTCTTACCATACTTAGCAACTATCTCGGCTTTCTTTTCTTTTGTAAGCATAATTACCTCCTATAAATGTATTTACCGCTAGCCACAGATGCCGTATATAGGATTTTATCAGCACCCATAGAAAACGCATAAGTATTATAACACAAATATTATTAAAGTCAATATTATTGATTGAACAAATAGGGTTTATCTTGAACTCTTTAAAACTAAATATGCATTAAACTATCTTTTTACCAGCTATAAATTTCGCATATACATTGGTATGAGATCTATAGATATATCTTTCAAATCTCTCAAGTAAATTAAGTTCTGACATAAGAACTGTAGGTATATCTCTCTCATTTAAAACTATAGCGTCAAACTCGTAACCTTTATCAAAACTACCAACCTTTCCAAAGAACTCTCCTCCACCAAGTGTAGCGAGATAAAGTGCCTGCTCAATTGTTATATTATAGTATTCTGAGTCAAATAGACAATTTCTAATTTTTGAAGTTGTGATAGTATCCTCAATTGCTCTAAACATTGATAAGTAAGACCCACCTGCAACATCAGTCGCAAGACCAACCTTTATACCTTCCCTTAAGTATCTACCTATAGGAGCGATTCCTGATGAAAGATTTCTATTTGAAGAAGGACTATGTGCAACCCACACATTTCTATTCTTCATAAGCTTAATACCTTTTTCATCAGGCCACACATAATGGGCCATAATAGACTTATTAGTAGATCCAAGCATTCCATACTTATCATATCCTTCTTCGTAGCATTTTACTTTAGGCATCAGATCTTTAACCCACTCTATCTCTGATCGATTCTCAGACAAATGTGATTGAACTGGTATATTTTTTTCCACCATGATCTTAGATAGTTCTTTCATCAATTTATCAGTACAAGTAGGTATGAATCGCGGGGTTATTATAGGCTTAATATTTTTAAAATCTTCACATGCATCTATCCAACTTAAAGTATCATTTATAGACTTATTCGTTGTCTCTATTAAGTATTTTGGCGAGTTCCTGTCCATATTAACTTTACCAACATATCCCTTAAATCCCGTCTTCTCTAATTCGTTCATAAGGTATAGTGTCGCTTCATTATGGATAGTTGCAAACATAGCAAATCTTGTAGTTGAAGTATGAGTTAAGTCATTTACAAATATATCATAAGCTCTCTTAGCAAAACTCAAATTCTTATACTTTGCTTCAGCAGGAAAAGTATAAGTATTTAACCAGTCAAGCAACTTAAGGTCCATATGAAGACCGATAAATATATACTGTGGAGCATGTAAATGCATGTCTACAAGTCCTGGAATAATTAAGTATCCAGTATAATCATAAATTTTTATTCCTTTATACTTAGCTGGTAGTTTTTTAAATATGCCTTCACTTTTTCCATTTACACACACCAAATAAGAGTTCTCATGCTGAGAAACTTTATTTAGACTTTTAGAAAAAAGTATATCACCTTTTAATGCAAAATTCTTCATATGTCAAAATATATTAATCTTTAACTGCTAAAACTTCTACTTCACAAAGGACACCTTTTGGTATTGCTTTTACAGCCACGCAACTTCTTGCTGGCTTTACACTACCATTAAAGTATTTTGCATATACTTCATTGAACTTAGCAAAATCACCCATATCAGCAAGAAAACAAGTAGTTTTCACTACATTTGAATAATCCATTCCGTTTGCCTTAAGAATAGCTCCTACATTTTTACAACTTTGTTCAGCCTGAGCCTCAATTCCATCAGGAACATTTCCGCTTGCTGGATCTACAGGAATCTGCCCTGAAGCAAATAAAAAATTACCTACTGCTACTGCCTGGCTATATGGTCCTATAGCAGCTGGTGCATCGTTTGTCTTAATTTCTTTTAACATAATTTATCTCCTTTATTATTATATTATCGCATCAACAATTTTTTGTTCACTAACTCTAACTATTCCTTTTGGTATAATCTTAAGTTCTGGTATAACAGGGAGTTGCATAAATGCAAGAGTCATGAATGGATCGATATCTCTCTTGACCCCTAAATCATAGTATGCAATATCCTTTAGCTTTTCTAGGTTGCTAATTACATAATTTTCATCGTTTTCCGTCATGAGGCCAGCAACTTCAAGTTTTAAATCACCGAGTAATACACTATCGCACACAATAGCTATGCCACCATTATTATTCTTAATAGTATTTACTGCCATTGCCATGTCCTTATCATTTACGCCAATAACTATAATATTATGTGAATCATGACCAATACTTGAAGCAATTGCACCTTGTCTTATACCATAACCTTTTATAAAACCTATACCTATATGTCCTGTCGCATGGTGTCTCTCTACAACTGCAATTTTTGCAATATTTCTTTCCGTATCAACACCATATGGCAAGTTTTTATTTTCAATAATATCAAGAGTTAATTCTTTAGTCAAAACACCTCCTGGTACTATTTCAATAACTCTTTCCTTACTTCCAGTTTTACTAATTTCAAAATCTGAATCTTTTATATTATTTAAATTAAATGAATAATAAACTCTCTTAAACTCATTCTTATCTAAAGTATTCACATTTTCTGAATACTTATATAAAGCTTTGTCATATTCTGATACTTTTTTACCAGCTAAGTAACAAGAATTTATTTTAAATGACTCAAAATCATCAAGAACTATTAGATTAGCCATATATCCAATTCCTATAGCCCCTACATGATCAAGACCATAGTGAATTGCTGCATTCAGACTACCCATCTTAATAGCTCTAATTGGATCAGCACCTTTAGAAATCGCTTTTCTTATAATTTTATCAATGTGTCCCTCATTAATGATAGTATCAGGATGACTATCATCAGTAGCTAGCATACATCTATTGTGATATGGAGCCTTAAAAAGGTCCATAAGTGCATCTAAATCTTTGCAAACAGTCCCTTCTCTAATTTGTATCCACATACCTCTATCTAATTTATCCATTGCTTCTTTTATGTTAGAACACTCATGGTCAGTAGAAATTGCCGACGTAAGATATGAATTAAGTTGCTTACCATATACACTTGGGGCATGTCCATCAATTAATTTCCCTGAATTTATTGCGTCAACACATTTTTTTATGCACTGTTCATCAGAATGTATTAATCCATATGCATTCATCATTTCAGCGAGTCCATATATTCTTTCATTTTCATATAGTGGTTTTATATCATCAGCAGTTAAAGTGGCTCCTGATTCATCAAGTGGTGTAGATGGTACACAAGAAGGCACCATAACTCCAACAAACAAATCTAAATCTTCAGTCATCTTGAGTATATAATTTATTCCATCAATTCCTGCAACATTTGCAATCTCATGTGGATCTACTATTACTCCAGCAGTTCCATGACATACCACTAAATCTCTAAAACTTCTAGGACTAATCATTGCAGATTCAAGATGAATATGGCTATCTATAAGTGATGGCACTATAATTTTATTAGAACAGTCAACTTCAATCTCACCTTCATATTCACCTATGCCAACTATGTGTCTTCTACACACAGCTATGTCAGCCTGCTCAATTTTTTCAGAAAACAAATTTACAAAACTCGCATTTTTAAATACAAGATCTGCTTTCCTGGTGCCCATTGCCACTTCAACTCTATCTTTAAGACGATCTTCAGTTGTCATGAAATATTTTTTCATATTATATCAACTAATGTTTCAAACTTTTTAAAAATAGGATGGGCATAAATGCCCATCCAAAAACAAAACTAGATTAAAATGTATTTCAAAATAAATAATACAGCTATAACAAATAGTGTTGGTGTAATTTTCTTTCCATTACCAGATATTAAATTGATAACAACGTAAGAAATAATACCGAAAGCAATACCTTCAGAAATACTATAGAAGAATGGCATTGCAAGGATAGCAAGGAATGCTGGAACTGATTCTGTTGCATCATCCCAAGGAATGTCTACAACGTGCTTCATCATAAGATAACCAACAATAACAAGTGCTGGAGCAGTTGCAAATGAAGGAATAACACTAAATAATGGCCAGAAGAACATAGCTACTAAGAATAATACTCCAACTGTGATAGCTGTAAGTCCAGTTCTACCGCCAGCTTCAACTCCTGATGCTGATTCAACGAATGTTGTAATTGTAGAAGTACCACAAACAGCACCTACTGTTGTACCTACTGCATCAGCAAAAAGAGCATACTTAACATTATGTAGACGGCCTTTTGCATTTAACATACCACCGGCTTTAGCACATCCTATAAGAGTTCCTAAAGTATCAAAAATATCAACAAATAAGAAAGATACAACAACAACGATAAAGTTAAATATACTTACATTCTTAATTTCACCTAAACCTTTAGCAAATGCACCAAAAGTTGGAGCCATAGATGCAGGAAGTGCAAATACTCCAGTTGGTATTACTGAATAAAATCCAG
Organism: uncultured Clostridia bacterium; assembly: GCA_947303805.1. Classification (GTDB taxonomy): domain Bacteria; phylum Bacillota; class Clostridia; order Lachnospirales; family Lachnospiraceae; genus UBA3633. The sequence continues at coordinate 114,132 of CAMYZE010000002.1, forward strand.
CATCTGGGTTTGGTCTGTATAATCCAACAAGTTGAGCGATAATTCCAAGAATCCAAGTAATAAGAATGCCAAGAAGTATGTTTCCTTTAACTTTCTTGTTAACTAAATAAGCAGTAATTACGATTCCAATTAAGCAAAGTATAGCAGAACATACTTGTAAATCCATTACATTGTACTCTTTGTCAAATGCTGAGTGGAAAGATATAAGAGATACTACTGTACTGCTGCTTGCTTGTAAAACCTTAGCATTAATAAGTGCAATAATAGTAATGAAAAGACCGATACCTGCTGAAACTGCACTCTTAAGTGAAAGTGGTATTGCTTCAAACATAGCCTCTCTTACATTAACAACTGATAACAAAAGGAATATAACACCTTCTACAAATACAGCTGCAAGTGCTACTTGCCATGAAACACCAAGTCCAAATACAACTGAATAAGTAAAGTAAGCATTAAGCCCCATACCAGCTGAAAGTGCAAATGGGAAATTACCAATTAATCCCATTAAGAAACACGCAATTGCTGATGCTACTGCAGTGGCACTGAATACTGAACCCCAATCCATTCCTGATTCAGACAATATACTTGGGTTTACAGCTAAGATATAAGCCATAGCCATAAAAGTAGTTAAGCCAGCAATGATTTCTGTTCTTACATCGGTGCCTTTTTCTTTAAGTTTAAATAACTTTTCCATATAACCCTCCTTTAAGGTTTATGATTTATAAAATTGGTACTAGGTTTTAGAAATCTATAGCTTTTCTAAAGCCTTTCGCAAAATTATCAATTTTACGAGCCCTTGTATGGGCGAGTTTTACGAGCCCTATAAATCCTTGTATATTTTTCTCTTAATAAATTTTCCTGTCTTTTCAATTATATTTTTATCTTCATCCACCACCTGCCTACCTCTAAGGAATACTCTCTCAATCTTACCTTTTAGCTTTTTACCTTCGAAAGCGCAGTAATCAGATTTAGATACTTGATTTCTTATATTGAGTGTAGTTTTTTTCTTAGGATCAATGATTACTAAATCAGCATCAAATCCCTCTTTTATAAATCCTTTCCTATCCCATAATCCAAAAAGTTTTGAAGGATTCTCAGAAATCAACTCACACATTCGTTCAACTTTAAGCTTCTTATTCATACAAGCATCAAATAATAAAATTCCTCGTTGTTCTACTCCATTAAGGCCACCAGGTATTTTTCTAAAATCATCTTTACCAAGTCGTTTTTGTTCTTTTGTAAACGAGCAATGGTCAGTAGATACAATGTCAATTCGTCCATCATTTATTGCTTTCCATAAAGCATTTATATCTTTTTTCTTTCTAATTGGTGGTGCACATACATATTTACTTGCTTCATCAAAACTTTTTTTATAAACGCTATCATCAAAATAAAGATACTGAGGACAGGTTTCTCCAAAAACTTTATATCCTTTTTCTTTTGCATTAGTAACTTCATTTAATGCTTCTTCGCAAGTTACATGAACTGCAAGAAATGCTGCACCTGTAATATGTGACATATATGAAAGTCTATTAACACAATCAGCTTCAGCAACTGTTGGACGAGTCAATGCATGTGATATAACTTTTTTATTATCATCACCATGAACATTTGCTCTAAGTTCTTTTATGATTCCGTCATTTTCACAGTGTACACCAGTTATGCCTTTACATTTTGCTATTTCTGTTAAAGCATCAAGCATTTTATCATCATCAAGTTTTATATCATAAGTAGTATATAATTTAAATGAAGTAACGCCCTCTTTAACCATTTCCTTAATTTCAGAACGAACTTTATCATTCATTTCTGATATAGACATGTGAATTCCAAAATCGCAAGATACACCATTTTTTGCTTTATCAAGCCAATTTTTAAGTCCTTGCTTTAATGTCTCTCCGTGATATTGAGTTCCATAATCTATAATAGTTGTAGTTCCACCAGAAACTGCTGCCTTGGTGCCTGATTCAAAATCATCAATAGTTGTAGTTCCTGCAACTGATAAATCAAAATGAGTGTGACCATCTATGAAACCTGGAAAAATATACTTACCTTTACAGTCAATAACTTTTACGATTAAGCTTTGCGAGCCTAGCACTTTTATATTCTTTGCAACTTTCTTTATCTTCTCGCCTTCAATTAAAATGTCAGCAACAAAAGTTTTTTTGCTATTGACTACTATTCCGTTTTTTAACAATATTTTTTTCATTGATATAATAATTGGCTCGTATAACTCGCCCATACTCGGGCTCTACATGTGTTCACATCTACGGACGTGAATATGGTGTATTTTTAAGTGGTAGTTCTGTTTGAAATTCTTTATCTTTTCTATAATATGCAAGTGCTATTGCAGGTGCTGTTGGTATTGCTGTGATTTCTCCACAACCTATAGCACCATTTGCAAATTTCATTCCGTCTTTTTCAACTACAATTGAAGTTAGTTCCGGAACTTTATTTGCTCTAAAAAGTCCATAAGTTCCATATTTCGCATTAACTTTTCCTTCGATAACTTTCAAGTCTTCAGTTAGAGCATAACCCATGCTCATTACCATGCCGCCTTCTATCTGTCCCTCCACTCCAAGTTTATTTACTGCTTTTCCTATCTCATGAGCACCGACCATCTCTTTTATTGTACCGTCATCATTTAAAATGCATAGTTGAGTTGCAAATCCATATCCTATATGAGAAACCGGGAACTCTTTCTCTGCTCCTAATTTATCTGTAGGCTCAAAGAAGTCAGCCTCATAAACTTTTCCATTTAATTTATTTAAATCTTTTCCATTTGCATTATAATCTTTGCATAATTCACGTGCTGCTCGTAGACATGCTTCACCTGTTATAAGAGTGTGACGACTTCCAGAGCTGCATCCACTATCTGGGTCAGTTTCACTATTTGAATTCTTCCAAACTATTTTATCAATAGGAAGTTTCAATTCATTACTAACTGTCTGCACTAATACCTGTCCTATGCCTTGACCATTTTCAGAAGCAGCACTATGAACTTCCACCAAACCATTATTTACTATAATCTTGCAACGACCATAATCAGGAAGACCTACTCCGACACCGGCATTTTTCATAGCGCATGCTATGCCTACATATTTTTCACTGTAATATTTATCTTTAACAGCATCTAATGTTTCTATAAGGCCAGTACTCTCATCTGCAATTTGTCCATTTGGAAGAACTTGACCTGGCTTAATGGCATTTCTTTTTCTTATCTCCCAGTAATCTATACCAACCATATCGGCAAGTAAGTTTATATTCATTTCAGTTGCAAAACAAGTTTGAGTGACGCCAAATCCTCTAAATGCTCCTGCGGGAGGATTATTTGTATATACAGCAGTTCCATGAATTTCTACATTTTGATAGTTATATGGTCCAGCTGCATGAGTGCAAGCTCTTTCGAGTACAGGTCCACCAAGTGATGCATAACAACCAGTATCAGAAACTACTTCACATTTCATACCTACTAAGATACCATTTTCATCACAAGCTGTAGTCATAGTCACATCCATAGGGTGACGCTTTGGATGAATTTGCATACTCTCTTGACGTGTTAGTTTCATCTTGACTGGCACTTTGAATTTCATAGCTGCAACACAAGCAAGTGGTTGAATTGTCATGTCTTCTTTCCCACCAAAAGCACCACCAACATATGAGTTCTCAACTATAATCTTCTCTTCAGGAAGTCCTGTTATGTAACTACATTCTCTTCTTGTATCATAAGTACATTGGTCTGATGAGTAGATCATAACTCCACCATCTTGAAGAGGTAAAGCCACAGCACACTCCGGCTCTAAAAATGCATGCTCGGTATAAGGAGTTTTATAAGTCTTTGTTACCTTATATTTTGCATTTTTAATAGCAGTATCTGGATCGCCTCTCTTTATGTGCTTCTCCACTAAAATATTTGTTTTAGTTTCTTCTTCCTCGTGAACAATAGGAGCACCCTCTTTCATTGCCTCGTATCTATCAAATACTGCTGGTAAAACTTCATAATCAATTTTTACAAGCGCTTTTGCTTTTTCTGCTGTCTCTTTATCTTTTGCATACACTGCAACTATAGCGTCTCCAAGTGAATGAGTTATGTCTCCAATATCAATTAATGCAAACCAATCTTTTTTAAGATGCCCAGTCATCTTGCCTGGCAAATCTTTTGCTGTAAGAATACCAACTACTCCTTCAAGTTTTTTTGCTTCTTCTATATCAATACTCTTAACTCTTGCTCTTGGATAAGCGGCACGAACACAAGAACCATATATCATGTTATCAAGATATATGTCATCGGCATACTTAGCAGTACCTAAAGTCTTGTCTGGTGCATCCACTCTTATATCGCTGTCGCCGATATTCATTACTTTGTTTTCAAATTTTACTTCTATATTCTCTCTAAATATTTTTGCTGCAAGTATTATGGCATCTATAATTTTTTTATAACCAGTGCAACGGCAATAATTATTTTTAATGGCGTCAGCACATTCTATACGAGTAGGATTATTGTTCTTATCTATAAGTGCCTTTGCACACATAACCATACCAGGTATGCAAAATCCACATTGCACAGCCTGTGCTTTTCCAAATGCATATTTAAACACATCTTTTTCTCTATCAGTAAGTCCTTCAACTGTTAATAAATGCTTTCCTTCCATTCTTTTAGCAGTCTGCACACAAACTTTAGTTGGCACGTTATCCGCGAGCACAGTGCATGCACCACAAGCACCCTCTGCACAGCCATCTTTAACTGATAAAAGCCTTAACTCGTCTCTAAAAAAGCCCATAACTTTTTTGTCATCAGCCAACTCATATTCTTTTCCATTTACAAAAAATTTTGCCATAATAGCCCTTTTAAAATTGATAAATTTTTAAAATTTAAACTAAAATTGATTCTCAATATAAATTAAAATATCATATAACTATGTTCTTTATTAATTACATCAATAACTTCCGCAAGTTTTTCAAGTTTAGAATCCGAAGTGTTTAACTTATACTCTGACTCAGCACCATTAATTCTTACTACTGCAGTTTTGTCATCTTTATAGTAGAATCCATCGTTTGTTGAATCTTTCATAGCTTCTGCATCAAAGAATAAAGTAAATTTGTCTTTATAAGGCTTGCTATCATAAGGGCAGAATACTGCACAGTTCCCACACTCGTTACACATACTATCTACATGAACTATTTGGTGGCTGCCATCTTTTAATATGATATGAACATTTGCACGGTTTGGGCAAACTTCATTACAAGTTTCACAAACTTTGTTACAATGTAAGCAACGACTTGCGTCATTAGGGCTCGCTGAGCTCGCCCCTACGATACGATCTTTTAGAATTGCTCTATCTTTGTAAATGTTATCTACCGTCTCATTTGGTAATTCATTCCCAGTAAAACTAGTACCTGAAATTGCAGTTGCCACAAGTTTTGCATTTGCGATTGCTTTTACTATTATAGAAGCACCAAGAGCACCATCACCTATAGCATATACACCTTTAATGTTTGTCTCAAGAGTGCCACTTAATACTGGTAAGCCTTTTTCATTCACTTCTATACCATTACTCTTATAAAACTCGCCATCAACTTTTTCTCCTATAGAAGCGATGACAGTGTCAGCTTTGATATCGACAGTTTCATTAGTAACTTCAATACTATTTCTGCCATCAGCACCAACTGCTCCAAGTTTGCAAACTTTACATTTTAAAACTCCATTTTCAAAACTCTCTGGTGCCAATAACTCTTTAATTTGCACGCCATCTTCAATTGCAAGATTGATTTCATCTTCATCAGCAGGTGCATTTAACATATTTCTCCTATATACAAGATAAACATTTTCTACACCAGAAGTTCTCTTAGCGGCACGAACTGAATCCATAGCAGTATTGCCACCGCCAATAACAGCTACATTCTTTCCAATATCAAGTTTTCCATTTTTCTCATTGAAGTCAATTAAGAACTTATGAGCATTTACACATTTTTCATCACCATTAAATCCAGCTTTACTTTCTTTATGGGCACCAATTGCAAGAACTACATAGTCAAATTTATCTTTTAGCTCTTTAACATTTTTTACTTCAGTTCCAAGTTCAAATTTTGCTCCCCACGCTTTTGCATACTCTACATCTTTTTGAATTTCATCCATAGGAAGTCTAAAGTGTGGGATGATATTTGCAACTGTTCCCCCTGCAGTTTTTTCTTTATCATATACAGTTACTGCAAATCCATTTTTAGATAAGAATGTAGCAACAGCTATGCCACCAGGCCCAGCACCAACCACTGCAACTGACTTACCATTTGACGAAGCTGGCTTTACATTTTTAATAACTTTATCAAATGCTGATTTTGCAGCAAGAAGTTTATTGCCTCTTATATCTACATTGTCCTCATAATGATTTCTCATACATGCAGTTGTACAAGGATGAGCGCAAATGTTTCCAGTCATAAATGGAAGCGGATTTGTTCGATATATTACTTCAAGAGCTTTTTCAAACTCATTATTCTTTACATAATAATTATAAAGTGAAATATCTTGGTTAATAGGACAAGTATTTGAGCATGGTGCTATAAAGCAATCTGTAAGTGGATTTTTAACTTTGATTTTATTTTGTTTAAATCTAAGTGATTTCTTTACTAAGTGTTTATCTTTTTTGCACTCTTCAGCAAGTGTTTGAACTTTCTTTACATCTACACCAGAAAAACTTACCATGCCATTTACATTTGACATAATTTTTTCTGCCATTTGATAAAATCTATCATATCCACCTGGTTTCAAAATTGTAGTTGCAACTGTCACAGGCCAGATACCAGCATCAACAAGTTTATCTATATTAAATGCATCTGCACCACCAGAATAAGCAATTTTTAGTTTTCCATTAAAATGAGTTGTAAGCATTTCTGCTACTTTTATAGAAAGACCAAATAATGATCTTCCTGACATATACATCTCTTGAGATGGCAATTCATTTCTAGTTACATCTACAGGGAATGTATTAGTAAGTTTAACGCCAAAAGTCAAACCTTTCTCATCTGCATGCTTCATAAGTCTATCAAGCATTTTAACAGCATCATCCCACTGTAAATCAGTCAAGAAATGAGAATCTGTAAATGCCACATAGGTAAATCCCATATCATCCAATAATTTTCTAGCTCTCTCGTATCCAAGAAGAGTTGGATTACATTTTATAAATGTATTTAACCCCTTCTCATCCATAAGATACATTGCAATTCTCTCTATCTCAGCCGGAGGGCATCCATGAAGAGTTGACTCTGTTACAGAATGGCAAACTTGATTTGGAATCTTATCTATGTCTTCTACTTTAAAATTTTTATATTCAGAGATATGAGCTCTAAGATAGTCGAGACACTCTTTGAATACTGGATGCTTATTTGCATCTTTCATACACTCTATAAACTTATCAGTATCTTTCTTCTTTATATCATCAAGGTTATATCCAACTGACATATTGAATACGAAACCATCAGCTGCTCCAAGTCCAAATTCTTTTGATATAAAATGAAGTGCGACCCAAGCTTTGATATATTCTTGTATAGCCTCATCCATATAAAGCTCTGTTGACCATTCACAGTTATAACATTCATCATCTGCTTTTATACATGGCTTATTTACACATTTAACCATGTCAGCGCCAGTCATCTCTTGGACTGTTTTTAACTCAAAAAATCTGCTACCTGCTATGTAGCTTGATATAATGTTTTGTGCTAGTTGTGAGTTTGGACCAGCAGCAGGACCAATAGGTGTCTCGACATGCTCTTTATAAATGTTAAAGCCCTTCTTCGCGTCTGCCTTATAATACTTCTTTACGCCGAAAATAGAGTTTCGAGTTTTGTTTTCATCAATAACCCACTCTATCAAATTCTTAAACGGCATAATTTTCATAATCTCGCTCATAATGCACCTCCAAAATATTATATTAAAAATAATTTATTCCGTATAATCAAATATGTTAATTGTCCCCGACTCCTCTTTAATATCAAGCGCCGGCACATATTCTACTACTCTTGTTTTACCATCAGATTTATTAACATAAAAATATGTGAAAGAGCCTGTGTAACTTCTGAATATAACTTCGTACTCTGTATCAGTTTCTTCTCCCATTTCCACATACATAATATCAGGATTATCTTGAGTAATTGACCAGTCAAAGTTTTGATGACAATAGTTGTTTATCCCACTGTATACCATATCTTTTGTTAGAATTGATTTTGTGCCATTTAAAGCTGTTTCATTAGCAGTATTAATTTTGACATTATTATTTGATACACAACCACTATTTATAAAAGTTGCATTAAATACAAAAATAAATATATAAAACAATCTTTTCATAATACTTACCAATTTCTTAAATATAATATAAAATATAATTATATTATTACTTTTCCATTTACAAATTTAATTCCCTCTTTTATTAGTAATTTTTCTTGTGCATCCTTTCCGCCAAATGCAAAGTTTCCAGAACATTCGCCATCACTATTAACAACTCTATGGCAAGGAATATTTTTATGATCTGGATTTTTATGTAATGCATTTCCAACTGCCCTTGCTGCATTTGGATAACCTGCCTTAATAGCAATACCTTTATAGGTATCAACTTTTCCTTTAGGAATCTTTTTTACTTCTAAATACACTTTTTCTTCAAATGTTGTCATACTATTTTTTTTGTAGTCTCAATGAATTCTACATTTTCTTATTAATCATTTTACCTAATAGTTTGTCAATAAGCACTATTGCATATCCAAATATCACAAATATAACGAGTATAATCACAATATATTTTGCAACACCTGCGACCCCATATTTGTCTAAATTCAAAAAGAAATATGGATAGATAAATGGATCATTTCTGCCTGGATAATATATGCTTGAGTCAAAGTTGTAAATAGCAGCATGAACATATATAAATGCAGCATATAGAAGTGGAAATACTGTCGATACAATTGGATAATACCATTTTACTTTGCCATGTTCATAAAACAAGATATAATCAAATGTAAACATTAGTGGTAGTAAAATGTGTAATGTAACGCTCGCAACCACGAAGCTATCTTTTATATCTCTACTTTAGCTAAAACAAAATTATAGATTATAAAAGTAAGTAGAATTGAAAGAAGTGCAACAAATTTCAATACAGGGAATGTTTTCACATAACTATCCATGGACTTCTTTACAGTGTCACGAAGTTCTATGAACATAAAAATTGCACATAAATAATTGCTTAAATTCGTAAAGTGCACATAGAAATCCCATCTATAAGTCATTTCAAATAGTCCGAGACTTGCAAGGATAGCAATTAATGCTATTCCTAAATAAATTGATTGAAATATTAGTTGTGCAGTTCTATTTTTTAACATTATTTACTTGAATTAATCTTATTCCAAAGTTTTTTAGTTTTCTCAGCAATGTCAGCTAGGGTCTTTTGCTCATCAAGCATAGTTAATACTCTATCTTTCATAAGTATTTTTCCGTTTCCAATAGTAGTTACTACAGAACGACCACTCATACCAAATAAAATATTTCCATTAATATTCGTCTCATCCATTGGAGTATGAGCATAGTAATCAGTAACTATTACATCTGCAGCATAACCCTCTTTTAATTTTCCAAGTGGAATATCAAAATATCTATTTGCCATCTTTGCATTATTTTCAAAAAGCATCTGAGGAACTTCTGCCCAAGCAGCAGTTCCAGTGCATAAATGATGTTTATGTAAAATATTTGCAACCTTATATGACTCAGTCATATCGTGAGTGTAACCATCAGTTCCAAGGCCAGTCAAGATGCCTCTATGAACTATTTCCATAGTTGGAGGACAGCCACATGCATTACCCATATTGCTCTCTGGATTATGAACTACCATTGTGTCTGTTTCTTTAATTCTGTCCATCTCGTGTGAGTTTATATAAATGCAATGAGCGAGAAGTGATTTAGGTCCTAAAATATCAAAGTCATCAAGTCTGTCAACTATTCTTTTTCCATGTTTTTTTAAGCAGTCATGCAAATCTTCTATTCCTTCAGCAACGTGTATGTGGAAACCTACTTCCTTTGGAGTCTCGCTACGAGCAAACTCAAAAGTTTCATTGGAAATAGTAAATTGAGCATGCATACCACACATTGCTTTTATAAAATCATCATTATTCTTTAATGTCTTTTTAATAAAACGAGAGTTTTCAAGAACTGACTTTTTAGATTTTTCCATTCCATCTCTATCAGAAATTTCATAACAAAGAACTGAACGAACACCAAGCTCTCTTGCAGCCTCTTCTATAGCATCAAGTGAACCATCTATCTCACCAAATGAAGCATGGTGGTCAAATGTTGTAGTACAACCATTTTTAATAGATTCTATGTAAGTTTGAATTGCAGAAAGTTTTGTAAACTCATTGTCAAGGTTTCTATCGAGTGTCCACCACAAACCGTCTAATATAGTAAGGAAATCTTTTGCAACATAGCCTTTAATATTTAGACCTCTTGCAAGAGCAGAATAGATGTGTTCATGCATATTGATAAATGCTGGCATAACAACAGCACCCTTAGCATCTATCATCTCTGCATTTGTATACTTAGATTTTAATGCACTACTGTCACCAACTTCTACAATTTTGTTTCCACCAATTGCAACTGCACCACTATTTATAAGTGGATTTTTCTCATCTCTTGTAACTACTCTTCCATTAAACACTAGAATCATAACTTTCCTCCTTTTAGCTCGGCAAGCGCTCACCACTACGATTTTGTCACATCGTTATTTTGCATTTCTAGAACATCTTTAAGCATCTTTTCTTTCTCTTCATCTGGCAAATCAAATGAAGTAGTGGAAGGTTGAACTTCATATGGTATACCAAGTTTGTCCATATTATGTTTTATTGCATGTTCAATTGCTGTAACTATGTTCATATAACCAGTGCAACGGCAAAGGTTTCCTGTGATAAGCTCTTTGATTTCATCTCTAGTGTATGGCTTGTTTGCACCTACTATCTCAACTGCTTTTAGGATAAATCCAGGTGTGCAGAAACCACATTGAACTGCAGCCTGCTTAATAAATTCTTTTTGGACATCAGTAATATCACCATTCGTCTCATCTTTTAGACCTTCAACTGTCACGATATCTTTTCCTACAGCCCATATAGTAAGATAGATACAACTATCCACGCATTTTCCATTTAAAAGAACAGAACAAGCTCCACACTCGCCAACTTCGCAGCCTTTTTTTATAGAAGTTAATCTTAGTTCATTTCTAAGAGTCTCGTATAATGATTCTCTCTCATCAACTGCGACTTCTTGGTCTTTTCCATTTACATGGAGTGTAATTATTTTTTTAGACATAATATTCTATCTTTCCTCCTGCTCTTCTTATTGAATTAACAAGTGATCTTTTTGCCATTTCTTTTATGAGTTGTTCTCTGAACTCTTTACTTGCACGCCAACTATCTCTTGGCTTCATTTCTTCAAGTGCAAGTTTTGCAAACTCATCAAGTAATGTCTTATCATCAAGCTTTTTCCCTTTAGCAAATTCTTCTGCTTTGTATGCTCTACTTGGTGTTGGTGCCGCAACGCCATAGGCAATCTTTACATCTTCTATAGCATCTTTTGCACTATTTAATTTCACAAGAACTGAACAACCAAGTGTTGCTATCTCAAGTGATTTTCTCTTTCCATATTTAAAATAATATCCATGATAATTTTCAAAATTTTCTTTTTTAATTACGAAGTGTTTACATACTTCACATCTATCACGAACAGTTTTTCCAGGTCCTGTATAAAAGTCTTTTATATTAACTGTTCTCTCACCATTTGGTCCTTCGAGTACAATGTCTGCCTGTAATGCAGTCATAGTAGACGCTGAATCAGCAGAAGTTGCACCATTACAAATATTGCCTCCAATAGTACCCGTCTGTCTAATCTGAGGTCCTCCCACAGTATTTACTGCCTCGCCAAGTGATGGAATATATTTTTGTATTATCTCATTATGAGTAATATCATAAAAACATGTGCCCGCACCAATAATTATATTGCCACTACCGTCTTGTTTAACTCCTTTTAGTTCTGCAATATTATGGATTGACACAAGTCCCATGCCTGCATCTTTGCCTTCACGAACGCGGATTAAAACATCAGTGCCACCACTCACTATCTCAGAATTTTCATTCTCAACAAGTTTCTTAATGGCATCTTTTACATCCTTCGCTTCGTAAACAAAACTTACATCAAACATTTATACTCCTTTCGAGCTCGCAGTGCTCGCCCTTACGATTACAATTCTATTTCGTCGCCTGGCTTGATTTTTCCACCAGTAATTACTTTTGTAAATATTCCTTCTCGTGGCATCACACAGTCACCTGTGATTTTTCTTATCTCACAACTTGCATGACACTCTTTACCAATTTGAGTTACTTCTAAAGTGCAGTCTCCAACTTTCATTCTCTGACCTATTTTTAATTCATATAAAACTATGCCCGTATCTATTAATATGTTTTCTGCAAATGCTCCAGGTTCAAGTTTAAAACTTATCTTTGACTGCATTTTATTGACACTATCAATGCTTAAAAGACTAACTTGCCTATGCCAATCACCACTATGAGCATCTCCAACTATTCCTTTGTCATTAACTTCTACAAAGTCAACCGCGTGTTTAACAACACCCTTTTTTTCACTTATACATACTGCTAAAACTTTTGACTTGTTGTACATAATATTTGTCCTTATAATTTAGTATTTTTCCTTTTTAAATACGGGCTCGTAAAACTCGCCTCTATGATTAAATCATCCCCTTCTCTTTAAACTCATGCACTAGTCTTTGTGCAGTGAGTGGGAATTCGTTGAAGCCGATACCTGTGGCATTTAGGACTGCATTACGGATAGCAACAGCAGGTGCTACTGTAGGTGGCTCTCCTAAAGCTTTATTGCCATAGCCTCCTGTTGGGTCTTTCATAACTACAAACTCAACTTTAAAATCTGGTGAGTCCATAGCAGTTGGTATTTTATAATCAAGAAGATTATTGTTATATGGTTTTCCAGTTTTTGGATCTAATATAAACTCTTCACTCATTCCATAGCCAAGACTCATAGACATACCACCATGAACTTGTGCTGTGGCAAGTGCTGGATTTATTAAAGTTCCTGAATCATGAACACTTATTATATCTTTTACATTTATGATGCCAAGTGGCATATCAACTTCTATATCAGCAAATGTGCAACCTGATGCAAATGTATTTGTGTGAATATCTGTAGTCTTCTCAGCTGTTATATGTTGATTATTGGTAAAAGAATAAAATGCTGTCGTAGATAATTTTTCAAGTGAAACTAATTTTTCTTTGCTTTTAATATCTACAACGTAATTGTCAAATACATCTAAATCTTCTAACTTCTTTCCTTTAAGTTTTTCTTCATCTTCCATAGTTAGTGCATACTCGCATATTTTCTTTTTGAGAATAACTCCACATTCTTTAATTGCATTTCCTGTTACATAAGTTTGGCGTGAACCATATGCACCTGTATCAAATGGAGTAATATCTGTATCTTGTGAACTCATCACAAATACTTTATCAGGACTTATTCCAGTTGACTCTGCAGCGATTTGAGTAAATACAGTATCAGCACCTTGCCCAATTTCTGTTGCACCTATTGATAACTGCATAGAGCCATCTTGATTTAATATCATACGAACTGAAGCTGTCTCAAGTGCTATAGGAGCAACTGCTGTCTGATATATGAAGCAGCACATTCCTATTCCTCTTCTTATAGGTCCTGTCTGATTTTTATATTCTTCTCTCTTCTTTTCCCAATCAATTTTTTTAGAGCCAATCTCAAGACATTTCTTTAATCCATAAGTATAAAACTCTACTCCGCCAGCTTTAAGATTTTCATCACAGAGATTATCCATTCTAAATTTTAATGGATCAAATCCACCTTTTTCGCAAATATCATCAGTTAATGTCTCTGCAAATGACACAGCCTGTGGTACGCCATAAGCACGCATAGCAGCAGATGTTGGCGCATTTGTCCATACAGTATAAGCCTCTGAATTTACCCCAAGAGGATTTTTATATAAGTTTTGAAATATTCCTGCACACTTTGCTGTGATACTGTGACCATGTGCTGCATACCCTCCATTTGTACTATAATTTACTAACTCTCTACACAAAAGTTTTCCATCTTTTGTTGCAAGACCTCTCACATCACCATCCATAGGATGTCTTGTTCTTGTGCCTACCATAGTTTCTTCTCTTGGTATCTCAAGCATTACTGGTTTCCCACCACATTTAACTGAAAGCCAAGCATTAAGTGGCTCGTATAACATATCTTGCTTATTGCCAAAGCCACCACCAATATACGGCTTAATTACTCTAACTTTACCCCAAGGAATGTTAAGCGCTTGTGCAACAACACGACGACAAATATGTGGGAGTTGAGTTGATGCAACTACTGTTACTTTTCCATTTGTATCAACATAAGCATATGAAATTGGTAACTCTATATGACAATGTGAAATTCTTGGAGTTTTAACATTTTTTACTACTTCAATTAAATTTTCTTCGCCATATTCAGCGATTGCTTTCTTTTTTGCTTCATCATAATTAAAATCATCACTTGATTTAAATGAAGTATGAGCAATTACATTATCTTTTCTCCAATTTGGATGAAGTATAGGAGCATCTTTATCATTAAGCATTGAACGAGCATCAGTATGAACTGGGTATTCTTTATATTCAACTTTTATAAGTTTTAATGCTTTATCACAGGCAACATTATCAACTGCCACAACTGCTGCTATATCATCACCATAAAATCTTACTCGTTTATTCAATAATTTTTTATCAGCAATATCTTGGTGCTTTTCATCAGTTGACCAAGGATGACCAGCAGTTGGAAACTCTACGTCTGGTACATCAAAACAAGTAAAAACTCCAACGACACCAGGGACTTTTCTTGCTTCTGTCACATCCATACTAATTACTTCACCATTAGCAATAGTAGAATGTAAAACTTTCGCTATAAGACAATCTCTCGGTGCCAAGTCAGCAGTATATTTTGCACTGCCAGTTACTTTAGCATATGCATCCACTCTCAAATTACTTTTTCCAATGTAATCCATAATTTGCTCCTTTATTACAATTGGGCTCACAAAGCTCGCCCCTACACGTGCGGATGGCATCCGCCTCTGCGATTATGCGTGCACTCTTGCTTTGTTTGCTGACTCAAGTGCTTTAAGTGTAGCAACTGGATCTTTAAACTTAGCAAGGAAAATCATTGCTGCGATAACATATGGTTTGAAGCTTGCTTCTTTGTAAAGTGGATCTCTATATCTATCAAATACTGAACCATCAACTTCACCTTCTTTACAAGATACTCCAGTTATATCAGCTGGGAGGCAGTGCATATAAAGTGCTTTGCCACCCTTAGTGAGTTTCATCATCTCTTCTGTACAAGCCCAATCTTTATGTTGTGCATTTTGAGCAAGTAACTCTTTCTCAAGAGCCTTGATACCATCTGTATCACCTTTGCCATAAAGGTCTGTTCTCTTTTCCATAGCTTTAAATGGTGCCCAAGATTTTGGATATACTATATCAGCATCTTTAAATGCTTCTTTCATATCATTTGTCTTTGTGAATTTTCCACCAGTAGCAGCTGCATTCTTCTTTGCAACTTCTTCTACTTCAGGCATAACTTCATATCCTTCTGGATGTGCAAGGCATACTTCCATACCAAGACGAGTGAAAAGTCCTATAACACCTTGAGGAACTGATAATGGCTTACCATATGATGGTGAATATGCCCAAGTCATAGCAATCTTCTTTCCTTTAAGATTTTCAATGCCGCCGAATTCATGAATTACATGAAGAGCATCAGCCATACATTGAGTTGGGTGGTCAATATCACATTGAAGATTTACAAGAGTTGGTTTTTGCTCAAGAACTCCATCCTTATGGCCTTGAGTAACAGCTTCAACTACTTCTTTTTGATATGTATGACCTTTACCGATATACATATCATCTCTTATACCAATTACATCTGCCATAAATGAAATCATATTAGCTGTCTCTCTAACCGTCTCACCATGAGCTATTTGTGATTTTCCTTCATCTAGATCTTGAACTTCAAGTCCTAAAAGGTTACAAGCTGATGCAAATGAAAATCTAGTTCTTGTAGAATTATCTCTAAATAGAGAAATTCCAAGTCCTGAGTCAAATACTTTTGTAGATATATTTCTCTCTCTTAAAGCGCGAAGTGCATCTGCAACTTCCCATACTGCTTTAATCTCATCATCTGTCTTATCCCATGTAAGAAAGAAATCCCCCTCATACATATTTTTAAAATTTAATTTACTTAACCCTTCAATTGCTTTGTTGAAATCCATAATTTTATTCTCCTTATTATTTTAATGGGGCTCGTAAAACTCGCCCGTACATTTTTATTTCTTTACATTCTCTGCGTGAGTTGTTGGAAGTGCTGCATACATTGCAGCACAAGTTACTAAATCTTGTTTCCAAGTAATTTCATTTGGTGCATGAGCTTGTGCTTCTGCTCCAGGTCCAAAGCCGATGCAGTCAACTTTATTTCTTCCCATAATAGTCACGCCATTTGTAGAGAATGTCCACTTATCAAGAAGCGGTCTCTTCTCTCTCATCTCTATAGTGTCTTTAGTTCCAATTCTCTTGTCAGTTCCAAAGAGACTCTTGTATGTCTCAACCATTGATTCGCAAAGTGGATGCTTTGGATCTAACCACCAAGTTGGGAAATAGCATTCGATTGGATATACAAGACCTGTGTAAGATGGTGAATCGTAATTATACATAGACACCACTACATCTTTTGCATACTTCTTGCATGCAGGTAAATCTCTTATCTCTTGAAGACATGATTCAAATGTCTCACCTGCAGTCATTCTTCTATCAAGTGATACCCAGCAACTATCAGCAACTGCACATCTACTTGGTGATGTGTATCCGATTTGAGAAACAGTTACTGTTCCTTTTCCAAGGAAATTTGCTGCTTCTGCATCTTTATTAAACTTAGGGTCAAGCATCTTTACAAGACCTTTGATTTCTCCACTTGTATCATTATCATTTAATGCTCTAACTTCAGTTAAGATATCTGCCATTTTATAAATTGCATTATCACCTCTCTCTGGAGCTGAACCGTGGCAAGAAACACCTTTTACATCTACTCTTATTTCCATACGACCACGGTGACCTCTGTAGATACCACCATCAGTTGGCTCAGTAGATACAACAAACTCAGGAACAATCTTGTCTTCCTTTATAATATATTGCCAGCAAAGACCATCACAATCTTCTTCTTGCACTGTTCCTACTACCATTATCTTTACATCAGCTGGAATAAGATTCATATCTTTCATAATCTTAGCTCCATATACTGATGAAACTATACCGCCAAGTTGGTCAGAAACTCCACGACCACCTACTTGATTATCATCTTCAAATCCCTCATATGGATCGAATTTCCAGTTTGCTTTATTACCTATACCAACAGTATCTATGTGTGCATCGAAGGCGAAAATTCTATTGCCCTTTCCCATGAAGCCATAAACATTTCCCATCTTATCAACTACCACTTCATCAAAGCCAACCTTCTCCATCTCTTCTTTAATTACTCTTATGTGTTCTTTTTCACCACAAGACTCACCAGGATATTTAACTATATTCCTTAAAAATGCAACCATATCCTTTTTGTAGCCTTCTGCTTTTTCTTTGATTTGAGCTAATTGCTCACTACTTAACTTTGCCATATTTATTCCCTCCAAAATTATTTTTTATATGTTGGGCTCGTGAAACTCGCCCCTACGATTAACGGTCTTTTCCGCCCCATACGATATTTTCATAACGCTCTGGGTCAGTGTTGCCTTCAGTTGAGAATAGAAGTACTTTTGAATTTGCATCAAGTTTTAATTCCTTCTTTAAGTCTGCATACTTGCTATCCATCATAATAGAAACTAGTGCACCAAATGGCACAGCACCTGACTCACCTGATGTGATAGGGTGGTCGCCTTTTATAGGAGCTGCAAGCATTCTCATACCAAGTCGAGTTACATTATCTTCTGCAGATATAAAACAATTAGCATGATTTCTTAATATATCCCAGCTCGTAATATTTGGTTCACCACAGCAAAGTCCTGCCATGATGCTATCCATATCACCACCTACTATCGCAGTCTCACCAGTATTCTTTACTGCCCCCTTATATAAACAATCAGCTACTGATGTTTCAACAACAACAAATATTGGTGGATTATCTTTATACTTATTTGTAAAATATCCCACAACTCCACCTGCAAGTGAGCCCACACCAGCTTGTACAAATACATGAGTTGGTCTTTCTCCGAATTGATCACTTGCCTCAGATGCCATAGTTCCATAGCCCTGCATAATCCAAGATGGTATTTTTTCATAACCTTCCCAAGCAGTATCTTGAATAACAACTGAATGTGGAATTTTTGCAGATTCTGCAGCTGCTTTTCTCACACAGTCATCATAATTAAACTCTTCAATAGTCGCAGTTGCATTTTCAGATTGAATTGCTTTAAGTCTTAGTTGTGTAGATCCTTTTGGCATATAGATTACACATTTCTGTCCAAGTTTATTTGCAGCCCAAGCAACTCCACGACCATGATTTCCATCGGTAGCAGAAAAAAATGTAACGACATTTCCTAAATCTTTTTTTAATTGATCGCTTGTTAAATAATTATAATCTATAGTAGATATATCTCTACCAAGTTCATCTGCAATATGTCTTCCAATAGCATAAGAACCTCCAAGAACTTTAAATGCATTAAGTCCAAATCTATAAGACTCATCTTTAACACATACTTTGCTTAATCCTAAATACTTTGCCATCTCCTGCAAATCAACAAGTGGTGTTTCAGTGTACTGCGGGAAACTCCTATGAAAAGTTTTTGCCTTCTCAACTTCTTTGACATCCATAATAGGTAAATTCTTGTCATCAGACTTAGGCATAGTATTCATTTTCCATTTGAAGTCAGTTGTTTCCATTTTATTTCTCCTATTTTTTAATTTTATCTTTATTTTATGTGTTTTTTATCTTAAACGCACAAAATATAACTATATTATATATTATTTCATACTATAATGCAATTGAATGATTTTTGTATAAATAATGCTTATAAGTTATCTACAATGGCAATTGCAACAAAATACACATTCTTAACCCCAGCATTTTTAAGAGTTATAGCTAGACTATCAATAGTTGACCCTGTAGTATAAATATCATCTACAAGAATAACACTTTCAATATTGCTTAAATCAGTGGATAAAAATGCATTTTTTAGTTCTGATGCACGATCATCATTATCTAATTTGTTCAAAACTCGAGTATTTTTCATTCTATGAACAATATTCTCATTAACAGCAATATTAATGCCATATTTACTTAATTCATTGGAAATCGAGTGTGCTAAAACAGTAGACTGATTATAATTACGTTCAACCAATCGGCTACGATGAATTGGGACAGGTACAAGGTAATCAGGATTTAATTCAGTAATTACATTCTTATATTTTTTCGCAATGCATTTGCCATAAAAATCAATGTATTCTTTTCTTCCCCTATATTTGATTCTATGTAGTGACTCTTTGACAAAATCATTATATCTTAATAATCCAAACCCAAACTCGAAATTTTTGTGCATATCATTCTTGCACCTTTCACAGTACATAGTGTCATTGTCATTTATCATTGCTCCACACTTCTTGCAAATTGGATCTTTTATAAATTCAAGTTTGTTCTTACAATCATTACACAAAAATAAATTTTCAAGATTTCCACCATAAGGTAGTAGTTTATCACAAATCACACAGTGACTAGGAAATATAAACTTTATAATATTATCAAATATCATATAAAAATAATTTGCTACAGAGAGCCGAATTTCTTATAACCTCATTTTTATTATTTAACATTTCATTAAAATACGATTCAATCCCTACAAATATTATACATTTTTTTGCTCTGGTAATAGCAGTATATAATATTTTTCTATTAAGCAATTGATAAGGGGTTCTCGCCATAGGCATAATAACTACATCATACTCTGAACCTTGAGACTTATGTACAGTTATTGCATAGGCAAGAGTTAAGTCATTCAAATCTTTTGAAATATAATACGCCTCTCTATCATCAAACTTTACAACCATATTTCTATTTTCATCATCTATCTCAACTATCGTACCTATATCACCATTAAAAACTCCTACGCCTCTATCAATTACTCTCCCATTTGCATCAATAACATCATATGGTATATTGTAATTATTTGAAGTTTGCATCACTTTATCCCCAAGTCGAAATGTAGTATCGCCTACTTGCAATTCATCTTTTTCAAAACTCTCAGGATTTAACACTTGTTGCAATGATATATTTAACGATTCAGTCCCGCAATTACCTTTTTTTGAAGGGCATATAACTTGAATTTGGTCAAGAGAACAATTAAAATGTCTTGGTACATTTTCTTTAACCAATGTTTTTATTGCTTCTTTAATAGCATCCTCACTACTCTTCCTAGTAAAAATAAAATCCTCTGAACTTTTAGAAAACATAACCTTTTCGCCTGCATTTACATGGTGAGCATTTATAACTATATCGCTTGCTTCATCCTGACGATATATCTTAGTAAGTTTTTTTACTTCAAAAAGATTTGAATCAATCATATCTTTTAACACTTTTCCAGCGCCAACTGAGGGAAGTTGGTCTACATCTCCAACAAGTATAATCTTTGAAAGGTTTGGCACAGCTTTAATTAGTGAAAGCATTAAGTATTCGTCAACCATACTCATCTCATCCACTATAAGTAAATCAACATCTAATTTGTTGTCCTCATTCCTAGAAAAATAACTCTTATTTCCCTCTGAGTCTCCGACACATTCAAGAAGTCTATGAATGGTTTTGGCTTCATGACCAGTAACCTCTGTAATTCTCTTAGCTGCCCTGCCAGTCGGTGCACAAATAGCCACCTTTAATCCCATTTCACTTGCCTCTTTTAAATATTTTTTAATATTGAAAGTTTTTCCAGTGCCAGGACCACCTGTGACTATAATTATATTACTTTTCATATCAAATAAATAATCACTAAGTCGTTTTTCTACATTATATGCCGATTTTAAGAATACCAAATCATTATTATTATATGAATCTTGTTTGATTTTTAATGTAATCTCAAGGTTATAAAGAATATCTTCAAAATTATAATTATTATTTAAATTTAATAATTCAATTGCACGTCGAAATAATTCATCTTTATATACAAATACATTTCCAAGCTTATATTCATCTTCTAAAATATATAGAAGTCCAGCCATTAAACGTTTCTCACTATCTTCTTTATAGCCATTGATTTTTGCAATTTTATCACAAATATAAAAACCTATTCCTTCAATATCCATTGCTAACTTATATGGGTTATCATTTATTACATTTAAAGTCTCTCCACCATACTTCTCGAGTATTTTTTTAATTGTTTTAGCACCTAATTCATATTTTTCAAGTGAAAGAATAATTTCAATTTCATTACTTCTTTCAATCATACGTTCTCTTAATAAATCTATTTTTTCTTCAGTAAGCCCTTTAATTCCATGTAGTTTCTCTGGATAGTTCTTTATTATATCAATAGTATCTACCCCAAAATTGATGATAATTCGATTAATAGTTGCATCACCTATGCCTTTGACGGAAAGAGAAATCAGAAACTTATAAATTGCGTCTTCATCTTTATCTGGCATAACCACTTTATACGATAGAATCTTATATTGTTTTCCAAATATAGGGTGTTCTGTCTCTTCAACTTCTGCATCTATTGACTCTCCAATATTGACTTTCGCGAAATTCCCAATCAAAGTAAAAACGGCTTTGCCCGACTTAACAAGCAAAACCGTATAACCATTTGACTCACTTCTATACTTTATTTTTTCAATATTACCTTTTAATTTCATTAATCGCTTTCTTCTTGTCTATCAAACATCATTATTCTCTTTTGAATTCCTAATATAACAGCTCTCATTGGATCATCGACTCTCAAACACTCTACACCGATTTCTTCCTTAATAGCAGCATCCAGCCCATAAAGTTGAGAACCTCCACCTGTAAGATATATACCTTTATCAAATATGTCTGCAGCAAGTTCTGGCGGGGTTAATTCAAAAACTTTTTTTATTCCTTTTAATATTTCTCCAACTGGTTCTTTTAATACAAAATATATGTCATCGTCACCAATTAGCTTTTCACCAGGGTAACCATTTTGAGTACTTCTGCCTTTAACTGCCATTGTGATTGGTTTGTCATTATCTTTAAGCGGCATCGCTCTACCAAGTTGAATCTTAATTTGTTCTGCAGTTCTATCTCCAACAAGTAAATGATGTTGATTTTTTAGATATTCTATAATTGCTTGGTCAAAATCATCTCCTGCAACTTTAATCGAATTGGCACAAACTATACCCCCTAGTGCAATCACAGCTATATCAGTTGTACCTCCACCTATATCAACTATCATACTACCTTCTGGTCTCTCTATGTCAATATCTGCACCGAGTGCAGCTGCAAGAGGTTCTTCGATAACTTCAACAGTTCTAGCTCCAGCAGAATATGCAGCATCTTCAACGGCTTTTTTTTCAATCTCAGTGCACATAGCAGGCACACATATGACAATTCTTGGTTTTCTTAAAGAAACTTTACCAATAGCTTCTTGCATAAAATGCTTAAGCATTCTCTCAGTAATAGTAATATTTGAAATAACACCATGCTTAAGTGGTCTTATTGCTTTAATATTATCTGGTGTTCTACCTATCATTTTTCTAGCTTGTTCACCAAAAGCAATAGGAACATTGTCTACTGTGTTGATAGCCACAACAGAAGGTTCACGAGCAATAATTCCTTTACCCTTTACATAAACAAGAACTGTAGAAGTACCTAAATCTATTCCAATATCATTACTACTAAATATCATATATCTTTAAGCAAGCTCCTTTTTTAATGCACTTTCCAATATCTTAAACTTATTGTCTGCAAGTTCTTCAGACTTATCAATTACATCAAAGTAAATTTTAATCTTTGGTTCAGTACCTGATGGTCTTACTGTAACTGTGCTATTATCATCTAATAAAAACTTAACAGTGTTTGTGCTTGGAAAATTAAACTTTGACTTAGTCATTGAATGAAAATCTGTCACATCGCTAGTTTTATAATCAAGCATTTTTAAAACATTTATATCTGTTAATTTTTTAAATGGAGTGTTTCTTAGTTTTTCCATTATTAAATTCATCTTTTCTTTTCCAGAAAGTCCTTCATATACTACTGAGAAAGCATAATTCTTATGAACACCATAATGATCATAAAGCATATGAAGTAGATCATAAAGATTATATCCTATCCTCTTAAGAGCAAGTGCCATCTCAAGAACAAATAATGTAGTACCTATAGCGTCCTTATCTCTTACATAGTTTGAAAGTGCACAACCGTAAGACTCTTCGCAAGAGAATATGAGTTTCTTAGGACTCTCATTTACATATCTCATAATCCATTTAAAACCAGTTGGAGTCTCACCAAGTTCTATCTTGTATCTTTCTGCAATTGCATCAAGAAGTCTTGTTGTTACAAATGATTTAACTGCCAAACACTTCTTCATATCATATTGTTTATTTCTAAAATATGCAACATATTCAAATATACAAGATGACAATTCATTTCCTGTGAGTGGCACATATTTTCCTTTAGCAACTTTTACATATACACCCATTCTATCAGCATCTGGGTCACTTGCTACACAAATATCTGCATCTTTTTCTTTTGCAAGTTTTATAGCAAGTTCAAATGCTGCTGCTGTCTCGGGATTTGGATATGGTATAGTTTTAAAATCGCCACACTCATCATTTTGAGATTTAACTACATATACATTTGTAAATCCAGCTTGCTTAAATCCTTCTTTCAAGAAAGTGTATCCTGTGCCATGAAGTGGAGTGTATACAACTGATAATTCTTTTCCATGTTTCTTACAAAAATCTCTATGAAGCATACAGTCAAGTGCACCTTTTAAAAATGCATCTTCAACTGACTTTGGTATTATACTTATAAGTTTTGTATTTGGATGAACATTTTTTGGATCCACAAATATTTCATCATCTGTAATTTCATTTACCAGTTTAATAATTACTTGGTCATCAGGTGGTGACATCTGTGCCCCATCTCTTAAATAAATTTTATAACCATTATCTTCTTTTCTATTGTGCGAGGCAGTTATATTAATTCCTGCAAATGCTTTCATATGAAGAACAGCAAAAGATAAAAATGGAGTCGGCCTCAAAGCCTTAGAAATATAAACTTTTATTCCAAACTCTGTTAAAACTTTTGCAACATAATTAGCATATTCTTTAGAGTTGTTTCTACAATCAAATGTAATAACTACTCCGCTTTTTTCAGCTTTGTTATTTACAATATACTTTGCTAGACCAAGAGTTGTTCTTCTAATAGTGAGATAATTCATTCTATTAGGTCCAACCCCCATGGTCCCTCTCATTCCAGCTGTTCCAAATTCAACAAAACAAGAAAACTGATTCTTGATAGCTTCCTCATCATTTTCAATTTTTGCTAGTTCAGCTTTTAAAGTTTTGTCAAGAAAACTTAGAGATTTCCATTTTTTATACTCTTCTCTATAATTCATAAGCCACCCCTTTGTATGTATTATATGCTTTTTTTGCTATTTCTTGCAATAGTTTTTTATTGTTATAAAGTCTATTTTTATGGACAATTCTCAATAATTCATTTAAAGCAACACCAATTTCAGGTCCATTAAACCCAATATACATAATATCATTACCGTTAATCTCTAAATCCTTTAAAAAAATTGGGCAATTTTCATCTCTAAAGCTATTAATAGTACTCTCAATTTTATCAATGAGGCGTGAATCCAATTCATTGATGTCAATTAGTTTTATAAAATCGTAACTAAGGTCATAGCCAAGAAAGTTAATTAACTCTTTAATTTTTATATTCATATCATTATATTTACTATTGTTATAAAGTTTTGATATTTCAGAATATATATTCTTGGCCTCAAGTAAAGAATATGTTTTCGCAATAGTACTGTTGTCAAGTCTCAACTCTCTTAATACTTTGTATGCAATCGAAATTTCTGTATTATATAATAAACATGCATAAGCAAGATGAGTTGGCAAATCTTTATTAAATCTTCCCATCTTGATGAGATTAAAGCTATCACTGATATAGTACGATAAACCTAAATCAAATACCATTTTTATATATTCTGGATTATCACTAGTAATAGTTTTAGTTAATTCAACTTGTACTCTTTCTTTGCTTACATACTTTAAATTTGGAGCAAGTCTAGGTATTGCACTCCTAGTATCTTCCTCTATTGTAAATCCTAATTTAGCAGAAAATCTCACAGCACGTAGTAATCTTAAAGCATCTTCAGTGAATCTCTCAATTGGGTTTCCAACTGCTCTAATGATTTTTTTATCTAAATCTACAATACCGCCAAATTCATCAACTAGACCAACTTTATCATTATATGCCATAGCATTTACTGTGAAGTCTCTTCTAAGCAAATCTTCTTTTAAATCTTTTACGAATACAACTTCTTTGGGATGTCTTGAATCATCATAGTCACCATCAATCCTAAAAGTTGTAACCTCATAAGTATATGGTTTATTGTTTTCATAAAATAAGACTGTTACAGTTCCATGTTTTATTCCCGTATCAATAGTTCTTTTAAAAAGTTTTTTTACAGCTTGTGGGTCAGCATTAGTTGTTATATCATAATCACTTGGTGACTTTCCAAGAATTGCATCTCTCACACAGCCACCAACTATATAAGCCTCATATCCATTTTTCTCAAGAGTATCAATAATCATCTTTGGATACTTTGGAATATTTATTTTAATTTCATTTACTTTTTGCATTCATTTATTATATCATATTTTAATAATAAAAACGATTTTTTTATATTTCAATACAAAAGGGCGGATGATATCCGCCCCTACACTTAAAACTAATATGATTTACCCCAGATAACTTCGTACTTCGCAGGCTTACCACAAACTACACATTTATCTGAAAGCTGCTCTTGCTCCATTGGTATGCATCTTGAAGAAATTCCTGTCTCATCCTTAAGTTCTATCTCACACTCTTCACATCCACAGTGCATTGCCTTTATGAAGCCCTTCTTATTATTCATCTTGCTTATCAATTCTTCCTTAGTAAGCGCTACATCTATATGGTCATCGAGGAATTTCTTAGCAACTTCGAACATATTCTTTTGGATTAATACAAGAGTCTCTTTTATTTTAGATTCTAATTCACTTAATTTAACGTCTAACTTTTCTCCAGTATCTCTTCTTACAAGTACGCATACTCCCTTTTCTATGTCCTTAGGTCCTATTTCAAGTCTTATAGGTATTCCCTTCATCTCGCAATCTGAGAACTTGTATCCTGGAGTCTTGTCAGATAAATCAATGTCAGTTCTAATTCCTGCTTTCTTTAAGTTATTATATATTTCATTTGCCTTATCAACATTATTCTTGTCTGTCATTCTTATAGGCACTACTCTTACCTGTATAGGAGCAAGATGTGGTGGAAGTTTAAGTCCGCGATCATCACCGTGTACCATTATAAGAGCTCCTATTATTCTTGAAGAAATTGCCCAAGATGTCTCAGTTGCATATGTAAGCTTGTTGTTCTTATCAAGATATTTTATATCAAAAGCTTTTGCGAAATTATCTCCAAAGTCATGAGATGTACCAGATTGAAGAGCCTTACCATCTTTCATTATAGACTCTACTGTGTAGGTAGCCTGTGCTCCAGCAAATTTTTCTTTCTCAGTCTTCTTTCCTTTTAGCACTGGTATAGCAGCATCGTTTTGTATGAAGTCTTCATACATATAAAGTATGTCTAAAGTAAACTGAAGTGAATCTTCTGGAGTAGCATGTAAAGTATGACCCTCATGCCAGAAAAATTCACGAGTTCTTAAGAAAGGTCTTGTCTCTTTTTCCCAACGAACAACTGAGCCCCATTGACATAGAAGCTGTGGCAAATCTCTATATGAGTGCACTACATCATGCCAGTAGTCACAAAATACTGTCTCAGAGGTTGGACGAACAGCAAGTCTGTCTTCTAATATATCGTCACCGCCACATGCTACCCAAGCACATTCTGGTGCAAAGCCTTCAACGTGCTCTTTTTCTTTCAAAAGTAAATGCTCTGGTATAAGAACTGGCATGGCCACATTTGTAACCCCCATCTTCTTAAGCCTTGCATCTATATTATTCATTACATTTTCCCATAATGCCCAACCATAGGGTCTTATTACAACAAATCCTTTTACACCACTATAGATGCAAAGTTCCGACTTAAGGCACACATCAGTGTACCACTGTGCGAAATCTTTCTCCTGTGATGTTATCTGTTCTACTTGTTTTTTAGCGTCAGCCATATTAACTCCTAAATTATGATATTGTGATATCTCCAAGTGTTGCATAGTAATATTCATTTATTGCATTAATTAAATTATACTTAGCAACTTTAACTTGTAGTTTATTACTTAAGTTTTGTAATTCTAATCCTTTATATTCAAGTTCACTAACTAGATTATTATCAAATTTCCTTTTGTTCCCTACATCATCTATATCGCATATCTCTTTCAAGTACAAACTAGCATCATATGATAATTTTTTTGCCAACAGATTATTATATATGTCTTCAAATTCAGCTGAGATTACACTCGACATATACTCTTGTCTTTTGTTAAATATACTTTCTCCAGTACTTTGTGGATACTTTTTATCTTTGTCACTAATTTTAATTGAAGTATAAGCAGAATTACTTGTGTATGCCCTGTTACGATCTTCTTCAAAATCTATACTAGCCATATAATTGAGGTCAGGCTCAGGTTCAACAAATACTAATTTATCTATATCGCTAATCTTATATCCTAGATTAATTGCTACCTGTTCTTTAACATTTTTTAGAGTAGTCTCAGTAGATTTAAAAGTATTCTTTGCCTTAACATATGTATCTAAACTTGTAGAAACATCAATAGCAGTAGCAAGTCCTAACTCATAGTTCTTTTTCTTTAATAAATACATATCATAATACAAATTTGTCTGTTTTTCAAGTATATCAGCATAATCAACTAGTTGGAGATAAGTAAGAACAACTGAAGAAATCGCTTTGCTTACTGACCTTCTAGCAAAAGCAACCCTATTGTTATTATCCACATTGTCAATATTATAAAGTGCTCTATTTAAGCCCAACATTGTCTTTGTCTTAGTAATAGTAGCATTGGTGATGCTATAACTACTCTTTGCAGTTCCATACATTGTTTGATATGTAATAATTTTAATGGTAAGATCTTTGTACTTCTTTTCAAAATCTGGATCAGACTTATTTAATAAGTTTCTCTGCGAAATATACTCATTCATATCATCTTTATATAGCAACATGATATCATGAATCTCTTCAGTGTAGTACTTATAGTCGTATACCAATGTATCATTACCGCCTCTCGCATAAAATGCCATCCAATATGAGCTTTCGGCGCTAGATTTTATATTGGTATATGTTGGTGAAAAATACTTAATTCTAGTATCCAAAGTATTCAAATCAACTATGTAATTATTAACACTATCATACTCCGGATTACTTTTCTTTTCCATGGCAGGTCCTATAGGTTGATAACTACCATAAGGAAGTTCAGCAATAATAGTTGCTTCAGATATATTATTCTTATTTTCAGCAACAGGAGCTTTAACCTCACCTTCAAAAGGATCACTATGCTTCGCATATGAAAAACTATGCAACAATACTACCATTGCAATTAAAATAGTAAATAGTTTTTTATAATATAAGTTTCTCATTGTTTAACAGTTAGAAAATCCCTTAATAGCATATTTATAAGTTTCTACAGCGATTTTTAAATCATATTTAGCTATCTGAATATTGTTGCTAGCAACTGACACATTATATTTAGCTGTCAATAATTCTTTCGTACTTATATTACCATGTTCATACTCATTATTAGCTTTAGTCAGATTATCTTTAGCGAGTTTCAATGCAACCTCTCGATTATAGCTCGTATCAAGAGCATCTAAGATATTTCTATATTTATTCTCTAAATCATTATATATTTTTTCAGGAGCAGACTCGTATAAGATTTTGTACTCATTCTTAACTTCATCAGTTCTAGCATTCTCAATTTTTCGCCTATATATTTCATATTGAATATTATTTGCTAGGGCTACTTGATAGTCATCGCTCAGTTTTATTGAAGATACATCTAGCCCCAACCCCAAATCAATTGGCTCTATATATATATCATCACTGGCAGGTTTTCCACAGTTTAAAAGCAATTTTCTCTTATATGTTTTTTGAGATGATTCTGCACTAACTAAAGCAGATTCAGCATCGACAACAGCTTTTTTTGCTGTAAGTAATTCTACCTGTGTTCCAGCCCCATATTTTAGTGCATTCTCAGCTTTTTCCATATTTCGTTTTGATTCTAATATAGACTCATTGGCATTCAATAGCTCAAATGCACTTTTTTGATAATTTAAATCCAGTATCTTTGTAGAAAGAACTAGCTGCATTTCAGCAAGATAATTTGATAAAAAATTCGTATATGAATCACTAGCATTCTTATCTGCTTGAATTTGCATTGCCTTACCTTGAGCCAACATCATTCCTTCTTGCATTTCAGAGTCTTGAGATCCTGCAGCATCATAAAGAATATTCGCAGCATCTTGATACTCGTCATAGATATCTTGTGAAGACTTATTGTTTTCCCAAGAATTCCAGTTATTTAAAATCTCAGGATTATATAAATGCACCATGTCATCAATGTCATTATAATTAACAATATTTCTTTTTAACTCGTTTTTTCTCTCTACCGAATAGATTTTATTGATATGAGCTTGCGGTGTCAATTCATTAAAATATTCAATATCACCAAGATCAGCAAAAGAATTAAAAGTTATAATCAAAACAAATGCAAGCGACAATAGTTTTGTAATTTTAGTTTTTCTCATTCTTCCTTCTTTCAGCATTTCTCAATTCCCTCTCTCTTTCTTCATCATCTACTTGAACAATAGCATCTGATGCTATAGGTCTTAACCTCTCTAATGGTGTTCCACCTCTTCTACTAAATATGTAATAATATACAGGCAAGAAGAAAAATGCCATAAGAGTTGAAGATATTAATCCACCAATATCTACAACTGCAAGTCCCTGCAAAACTTCTCCATTCTCACCATAAGCAAGTGACATTGGTATCATAGAAACGATAGTTGTAAGAGTAGTCATAAGTATAGGTCTAAGTCTAATCGCACCTGATTCAACTAGTGCCCACGTGAGTTCTTTTCCATCATCCAAAAATTGATTTACTGTATCAATATAAAGAATTCCGTTATTTACCGCAGTTCCTATAAGCATAAGCATACCAAGTAAAACAACCATAGAAAGTTTTAAATTGGCAAGCCAAAGTGCAAATATTGCTCCACTTGCTGAAAATAAAACTGTTCCCATAACCATTAGAGAATATCTCACAGATTCAAACTGTGAAGCCATAACAACAAATACTAAGAATGCAGCTATGGCAACGGCTATTCCAAGTGCAGAAAACTCTTCAACAAGCATATCATCAACCACACTAGTAGCTTTCTCAACGTATCTAGAATACATAGGCTCCACTATAGTCTTCCTTATTTCCTCTTTTGAATTCTCTGTTGCATTTTCATTGAAATAAGTAGTTATAGTAGTTTTATACTTCTTATCATACTTAGGAATACCGCTTGGGTTATCCTCATAATATATTTTTGCTATATCTTTAACTGTAGTTTCAACACCATTTGTGCTCTTTAAAACAATATTAGATACTTTTTCTATTGTATCATATTCGTTATCAGGATATTCAAGATAAATGCTCATTGTTTCATTATCTATAGTCTTGTCCATAACTTTTATTCCTGATAATGTATTATACAACAACCCACCTACTGCCATAGGAGTAAAGCCTTCTGATGCAGCGAGTATTGGGTCAATTTCAATTTTAATTCTTGGAGCAGCATTGTCAAGAGAAGTGGTAATGTTTCCGCAATCTTTTCTTTGTTCAAGCATCTTGACAACTCTATCATTCACTTCTTTTAAGTACTTATACTCATTTGACTGGAAGTATATCTCATACTTATCATCATTTGGCATTACAAACATACTAACTGCTGATGTAGAGTATGAACTAAGCGAAACCGTACAGCTTGTCACATTTGCCAAATCTTTTTTCCACTTTCTTATTATATTATCCGTAGTATCTCTTTCTTTAGCATCTTTTAAATATACCACAAGCGCCTGTCCACTAGAGCTACCTGACATTGACATACTGCTTGCACTATTTGAAAGTATATAATGATCTGTCTCTGGTTGTTTTCTGACAAATTCTTCAAACTCATTATATATTTCATCTCTCGCTTCTATTGTAAGACCAGGTTTAGTAACTATGTCAAATTTAATCATACCATTATCAGTTGCTGCCACCAATTCTCTTTCGAAAGTGCCAATAAGTGAAAACGATACAATAAGAATTATTAAACTAATACCTGCCGTAATCCATTTATGTCTTAAGAGTTTAGGAAGATCTCTTCTATACATTTCTTGTAATAATCTAACTAGCCCTCCTGCTGGCGATGACTCTTTCTCCCGAGGTTTAATTAATACATATGTAAGTGGCACTACTGATATCGCAGAAACATATGATGCTAGCATACAAAATACAATTGTAAATCCAAGTGGTTTAAAGAATTGTCCTGACATACCAGTTAAGAATCCGAGTGGAGCAAAGACAACCACAGTAGTAAGAGTAGATCCAAATACAGATGATCCTATGGTCTTACTAGCTTTAAGGGCTGCAAGGCAATAATATGACACATCTTTCTTCCCTGTATATTCGTCACTTGCTCTAAAACATGCTTCTAACACAACTATAGAGTTATCAACCATCATACCTACACCAAGAACAAGAGCAGAAAGTGTAATTATATTTAGTGTATAACCATTTAAATACATTAACACAAATGAAGTTAGTATCGAAAATGGAATTGATGTTCCTATAATAAATGATGCCTTGAGATCTCCAAGGAATACAAAAATTATAAGCATTGATAAGACAATAGCTATAATCATAGTCTCAAAAACATTTTTGATTGAGTGATTAACATTATCAGCGCTGTCTTCAACTATAACTGCTTCAAGATTAGGGTCAGCAGCTTGCAATTTCGCAAGAGCTTTCTTAACTTGTTTTGAAAGTGCTACTGTACTTGCAGATTGAGTTTTAGTTATCGATACAACTATACAATCTTCGCTATCATATCTTCCCAATTGAGTTTGATCTTTCTTTGTCGTATAAATATTGGCTATATCTTCAAGATATAATGTTCGCTTATTTCCAGTAATTATAGGTATAGACTTAAGCGATTCAACAGTGTCATATGCTACGCCAGTAGACATTGAAAGTTCTCTTTTACCAACTTTTACATCACCACCAGGAAGTGAAAAATCAGCATTTGCAATAATTTGGTTGAGAGTAGACATTGAAAGATTATACCTAGTCATCATTTCAGGTTTTAATTCAATTTTAATATAGTTCTCTCGTCCACCAGCTGTATCAACCGAAGAAACTTCACTAATTTTCTCCAGTTCCTTAACCATTGTTTCTTTTACATAGTTGTATATATCTGATGACTTCTTATTTTGAACAGAAATCTTAATTGACGGCATAGAGTTAATATCCATCTCATATATAGAAGGTTCCTGCACATCATCAGGAAAATCAGCTTTTACAGTATCAACCGCTTTCTTTAAATCAGAATATGCTTGATCCATATTTTGTCCATAATTATATTGAACTGCCAATATGGATACATTTTCTCTTGAAGCACCTTGTAAATGCTTAACACCTTGCAAATTGTATAATTCATCTTCAAGTTTTTTTGTTATATTTGTATCTATATCTTCAGGTTGAGCACCTGGATAAATAGTTACAACTGCATACATCGGCATAGATATAGATGGCATAAGTTCATATTGGAAACTAATAATTGAAATGAATCCAAAGAAAACAATAGACAACATCATCAAAAATGCTGTTACTGGTTTTCTTAAGACAAACTTTGAAAACTGGTAACTCATTATTTAACCTCCGTAATCTTTACAGAGTTTGAGTCGATATCTCTACCAGAAAATGGAGAAACAGTGGTACTTTCCTCTATAAAACTACCTTTATTATTAGTGGTTTGTTCTTTAGTTTCATTTAATTTGTTAGCAACAATCGATTCACTTTCTTCATTGATTTTACTTTCTTCATTGATTTTACTTTCTTCAATGATTTCGCGTTCTTCATTTATTTTGCTCTCACTTTGTGTCGTTTCAGATATTTCAGACACACTAGCAACATTTTTAGTTTCTATTTCTTTATCATCAATTACATTATTAATTGTTGTTTCAAATACAATTTCATCTTCGACTTTCTCATCTTTAACAACATTAACAGTTGTTCCTTCAGCTAAATCATTGTTCCAAGTTGACACAATTCTCAAACTCTTATCGAGATTAGTAATAATCTCAGAATAATTTTCATTTTCAATTCCAACTTCGATAAATTTTTTATTTACAACGCCGTCACTTCCAACCACGAAAACATATGGCATACTTGCCTCGTAATATATTATTTCATTTGGTAATATATTAATATTTTTCTTTGTAATATAAGGGAAAGTAACCTTGGCCATTATCCCAGATGCAAATGAATTTTCTGAGGTA
Organism: uncultured Clostridia bacterium; assembly: GCA_947303805.1. Lineage (GTDB taxonomy): Bacteria > Bacillota > Clostridia > Lachnospirales > Lachnospiraceae > UBA3633. Next base: position 147,985 of record CAMYZE010000002.1, read on the forward strand.
ATGACAGCTTTTACATTAAAAAGACCTGTTTGAGCATTAATTAGATTTGAAATATTTGAGATATAGCCATCATATATTTTCCCTGACTTTTCAATCTTAACAGGGTCATTAATATTTAGCCCATCTAGCACCCTTTCAGTAACTCCAAAATTTAACTCCTTTGCACCTTCTGATGTAATGTAACAAATTACGGTGCCTTGGCTAATACTAGTATTTATTGTCATATTTGTGTTCTCGACAACACCATCATCAACAGCAACCGGTATTGAATACTCAACTTTAGTATCATATGCAAGTTTTGCTGCTTCATATTGCGCTTTCACAGTCTCAAAATTTTGCAATGAAATATCTCCAGCTTGATATAATTTTTGCATCCTTTCATAACTGCTTCTAGTAGTATCATATTGAATGAATGCAGCCTCAATTTCCTTAGATGCATCAATCTCGCAAATAGGGTCACCTTTTTTTACATAGTCACCATTCTTAACGTAAATATTTTTAATATCTCCACCAACTTTTGCAACAACATAATATGTATCAGTAGGTAATATATTTCCCATAACTGACACCTCTTTAATAATTGTCCCTTTTCTAATATGTGTTACATTAACTGATGGAATTGCATTAAAATCTTGCACTTTTTTAGTGGTCAATCTTTTATAGACCAAAAATCCTATGCCAGCCACAGCCAGTATAATCAATATAGTGTAAATCAATTTTCCAACAACATTCTTAGAAGAATTTTGTAAATCATTTCTTTCATTCATAGCCATTACCCCTTCATATCTAATATATACTTTTTTTTATTAATTCTAATTTAAAGTTAAAATCATCATACTTCATAAAATATTTAGAATCAAACATAATAAGAGAAAATAAAGTATTTAAGCCAATTGTAATTAACATGTCTAAAACATTTGCCATCTTTTTATACGAATTTAGTGTTGTTTTCCCTTCTATGGTGTTATTTATGAGCCAAGAAACGAATTCGTCAATATCATTTTCAAATCTTTTTGAGTGTACTGACTTCACTCCAAACTCAATAAAAAACTTTAGATTTCTCATTATTGTTACATTAATTTCGTCTTTAAGTATATCCTTAATATCATTATAAACTTTCCTTGTGCCTTCAATCAAATTATTGTTTGAATTTATAATAGCAGTTTTATACTGTTCAAAGTGTTCTTTAATTTTGCTGTCAACAAGTGTGCACACTGCATCATATTTGTCATTAAAATAATTATAAAAACTTCCCCTCGATATATCGGCCTCTATAGAAATGTCATTTACAGAAAGTTCATCATAATTTTTATTTCTTAAACAAATTGAAATAGCATTTAAAATATTTTTTTTCTTTTTCTCTTTTAAATTATAAAATGCTTCTAATGCCATAATGCTCCAAAAAACAAAAATTTGACATACTGTCATTTTTAAACAGTATGTCAAATATATCACTTTTATATAATATAGTCAAGACCAATTTATCAGCAAGTTATACCAAATTAAAGCTTAAAAACTAGCTAAATTGGTCTTGCCAAAAACACGAACGAATCATTATGCTCTTTTTTCAGAATATTTTTGCAATTCAATGCTTTTAAATATGAATTAAAAATGCCAAAAACCGTAGGCCCACTCCCGGACATTAGAGAAGCAAGAGCCCCCATTTTTACCATTTTATCTTTAAATAGAGTTACATCTGAGAACATTGACTCAGTTACAATTTCTAAATTATTAAAAAGATTATTAGATAGTAGTTTTAAATCTCTATTATTAATTGCATCAAGACAGTTATTAAAAGCAATATTTTCTAAATCTTTTCTTGAATCTGGTATACTAAAGTTGTCAACTTTAGAAAAGATTTCTTTAGTAGAAACTCTTACATTAGGGGTGGCAATTAAGATATAATAATTGTTAAATGACTTAAGCTCAGTTATTATTTCACCTCTACCTTCGCACAAACATTCTTTTTTATGGATAAAATAAGGAATATCTGATCCAAACATTGCAGATATATCTATTAACTCATCAATATTAAGTCTAAGTTTATAGTGTCTATTTAAAAAAAGAAGCGTGCTAGCAGCATCACTTGACCCACCTCCCAAACCTCCACTAGTAGGTATCATCTTTTTTAAATATATAAATATTCTATCCCTAATATTATATTTATCAAATATAAATTTAACTATTTTATATACAAGATTCCTCTCATCAGTAGGTATATATGAATAATTACACTTTAAATTAATTTGAGAGAAAGTTTTATTATTGTATGGCTTTTTACTTTTAAATTTATCAAAAAAATCAAATCGGATTTCATTTTCTTTTATAATCTCAAACTCTAGGGTGTCAAAAAGAGAGATGGTCTGCATAATCATAGACAAATCATGATAACCATCTTCTCTTAAGCCATTTACTCTAAGGCATAAATTAATTTTTGCTGGAGCTTTTATAATAGATTTCATATTTATTTAGTTTGGAAGTCAAAATAGAATACCATGCCAGATTTTCCATCAATTGTGATATTTTCACAACCACAAATAGTATTATGTTGTTCTGCAATAGCTTTTACTATACTTAGTCCGAGTCCCGTGCCACCGTAACTCCTTGTATGCGCTTTATCTACTTTATAGAATTTCTCCCAAATCCTGTCCATTTCTTCAGCAGGAAGTTGTACCCCAGTATTAAACACGCTTAATCTTATGGTATTTACACTATTTGTTTTAGTAAATATATTTATTATCTTATTATCATCAATGTGATTAATTGCATTTGATAAATAATTCTTCAAAACTTCTTCAGTTTTATAACCATCTGCCCATATAAATACATCATCCGGTATATTAATTGCCAATTCAATGCCCTTTTCTTTAAACTTTAGTTCAAAACTCTGACATACACCATTAACAATTTCATATAAATTTATTCTGGTAATATCTAATTCTGAAAGCCCCCTTTCAAGAGCTGAAAGATCTAAAAGTTGATGAACCATGTTATTCATTTTTTCAGTTTCATCTTTAATTACTGATACATAATAATCTCGCTTATCTTTACTATCAACTATGCCATCCGTTTCAAGTCCTTCCGCATACCCTTGAATAAGAGCTATCGGTGTCTTTAATTCATGAGAAACATTGGCTACAAACTCTTGCCTCATGAGATCAAGATGCTCTTTTTTCTCTAAATCAGCTTTCAATTGAATGTTGGCATTCTTAAGTTCTTTAATAGCTTTTTCAAGTTTAAAGCTTAATTCATTCATAGAGTTGCCAAGTATGCCAATCTCATCTTCTGATTTGCCCTCATACTTATTTTCAAACTCCAATCTACTCATTTTTTTACTTATTTCAGAGAGTTGCAAAAGTGGCTTCGTCAGATTATTAGATATTATATAAATAGCAACTGATCCAATTAAAATAATAACAAGCGAAACTAAAACCAACACCTTGTTAAATAAATCTATTGATTCTTTTATTGATCCCACGGGAATTGTCAAAAAGAAGGCTGTTTCATTATCACTTAGAAATCCAAAGCACTCAATATCCGGATCTCTTCTAAAAAAAGGTATAGAGCCTCTATTTTTTAATTCGCCTTCTCCGTTTGGTCCACTGCTTTCATAAAATTCAGTTGGCCCACTATCAGATGTGCCTCTTTGAATTCTCGGTGAAATGAAGTTATTCCCATTTATTGCTATAGTATAAAGATCATTTTTTTCCAATATTTGAAGGTTCTTATTATTAGCCATATCTTTATATATATAATCCTTCATCCTTCTATCGAACATTGAATTATTTTGAAACAAAGAATAAGTTTTATTATTAGAGTCCATCAAAATAGTGCTAACTCCATATATTTCTTGCAGTTCTCTCAAAAATCTAGATAAATTGCTTTCATCATTATCACTTGATGAATTTTTTTTCTTTTTGAAAAGATCTGATAAGGAATATCCCATGTCATATGCTTCTGTGATCCCATTCTCTAATGCATAATAAGATTGTTTTATAATGCTCTTCTTTTCATTAATATATAGTTTTTCAAGAAACATGGTATTAAAAAGAAGAATACTGCCAATGCAGCATATGATTACAATAATGAATGTAATTGTAAGCCTAAGCTTAATACTCTTTTTCATTACTATTTCTTTTTCTTATGACTCTTTTTGTCATCTTCACATTCAAATTTATATCCAAAACCCCAAAGTGTTTTAATATAATCACCTTTCTTGCCGAGTTTGGCTCTCACTTTTTTTATGTGTGTGTCTACAGTTCTTGCATCACCATAATAATCAAAGTTCCAAACTGCATTTAAAATCTTTTCGCGAGTTAGTGCGATGCCTTTATTCGCTATCAAGTAATCAATTAATTCAAATTCCTTAAAAGAAAATTCAACTGGCTTATCATCAATAAATACTTGATGTGCTGTTTTATCAATTCTAATGCCACCGATTTCCACTTTTTCATTGCTTGTATCATTTCGTCTAAGCACAGCATTAATTCTGGCTACTAAAATTTTAGGCGAAAAAGGTTTTTGAATATAGTCGTCAGCTCCTGATATAAATCCTTTTATCTGATCATTTTCTTCGCCTTTTGCAGTCAACAGTATAATTGGAACTTTTGAATCATTTCTTATAGTTTTAAGCACTTCATATCCATCTAATTTAGGCATCATAACATCAAGTATAATTAAATCAATTCCTTTTGTAGAATAGAATACTTTTAAGGCATCCTCTCCATCAACCGCTTCAATGATATCGAAATTATTGTTGATTAAAAAGTCACCAATAAGTTTTCGCATTCTTGATTCGTCATCAACTATAAGTATTTTATCTTTTTTATCCATTTCTACCTCCTATAGCTTCTAAAATAAATCTGGATGGTTTAAAATCTTTACCGAATCTTCTTGTGGTAAAACAAACATGTAAACTATTTTTTGCTCTTGTGATTGCCACATAAAAAAGTCTTCTTTCCGTCTCTAAATCATTGTCTCTAATGCTTTTTTTATGGGGTATCAGCCCGTCATTTGTGTCTATAATAAATACTATATTAAATTCTAATCCTTTGCTTAAATGAAATGTCATTAGATTGATATAATCTTCATTATTGCTCTTAGTTTTTTTTAATCCTGCATTATCTTTAAGATTATTCTCATCATTTTTTACTTTATATTTTATATTGTATTTACTAAGCGTTGATATAATCGAGTTGGATAATATATTAGTTCTATACAAAATCGCCATATCAGAAAGTTTGTTGCCAAGTTTTTTATATTTTTTAATTAGACTAATTATATAATTATTTTCTTCAGATGCATCTATGAATGACTTAATTTCAACTTTCCCAATTTCATTCCTGTTTGAAACTAAATTCTTTTTAAATCTTTCTTTATTGCAATCTATAACCAGTTTTGAAAACTTCACTATTTGTTTTGCGCATCTATAGTTTTCATTTAAATTAATAACTCTTGCATGTTTAAAGTCTTTTAGAAAGTCCGACATTACTTTTGGTCTCGAGCCTCTGAAACTATATATGCTTTGGTCATCATCACCCACAACAAATATATTTTGATTTTTACAAACTAATTTAATTAAATCATATTGTATTTTGTTTATATCTTGAAATTCATCAATCAAAATATATTTAAACTGCTTTCTATAATGATTAAGAATTTTTTTATCTGCCATTAGTAATTCGTAACATTTAAAGATCATATCACTAAAGTCTAGTTTTTTATTTAAAAATAACTTCTCTTGATAATTTTGATATACTTTAAAAAAATCATTTCGGTTAAGACTAGTTGGCACAAATATTTCATTTTTTTCAAGCGACAATTTATAAAGTTTGATATCTTTTAAAACATTATTTATAAAATCTAGTGAAACCTTAAACTTCTTCTGATTGTCTATAGTTACTGTTAGTAATTTCTTTTCTTCGCTACTATTTAAAAGACTATTTAAATCATATCCAAAATTAGTTTTTAAAATATCAAAAAATACAGAATGAAAAGTTCCAAACTTAGGTATACCATCAAGAGTTACCTTATTGTCTTTCGCAATATTTAAAAACCTTTGTCTCATCTCATTTGCAGCTGCTCTTGTAAATGTTATAACAAGTATATTTTCAGCGTAAATGTCTAAGCAATCAATTAAATTCAAAACTCGATTTGTAAGTACATAAGTTTTTCCACTTCCAGGTCCAGCAACCACAAGGCATGGTCCGTCTCCATGTCTAATTGCCATTTCTTGATTGATATTATTTTTTAGCATATTAATTTTAAGGTTGTCCGCTAATCAGTTCTTAAAGCATCAATAGGATTTAATCTTGCAGCATTTTTTGCAGGTACATAGCCAAAAATTAATCCTATCGCTACTGATACTCCAAAAGATAATATTACCGCCCACACCGTAGGGTTGGCATTTATTTCCATCATAGCACCTATAGACTTTGTGGCCAAAGCCCCTATCACTATTCCCATGATTCCACCTATTGTTGAAGTAACCGCAGCCTCTATAACAAATTGCTGCATAATAACTCCTTGTCTAGCTCCAAGTGCCTTTCTTATGCCTATCTCCCTCGTTCTCTCTGTAACAGACACAAGCATAATATTCATAACTCCTATACCAGCTACAAGAAGTGATATCCCAGCAATTCCTGCAAGCATGGCAGTTAAAGTTCCAATTGATTCATTCAACTGCTTTATAATAGATGAGTTTGCCATCACATTATATAGCCTTTCGTTTTTAAATATACTATTAAGTTTACTTTTTAATTCAGTAGTAATTTCATCAGTGTAAGCAGTGTCAGAAGAAATCATTACATAATTATTTATAAAACCATTTCTACCCATTTTTGTCGCTACTGTATATGGAATCCATATAAAATCGTCAGTGCCACCTTCTTCAAAATTATCTTCATCTTGTGTCTCTACAACTCCTACAATAGTAAAAGGTTTTCCATTAATCTTTACCGTATCATCGATTGCCTTATCTGAAGAACCATAAAATGTATTTGCAACATAAGAGCCAACCACACACACGCTCGATCTCCCAGCTATATCAGCATATACTAAACTTCGCCCCTCTTCAACATTATACTTTTGAATTTCCGCATAATCTTCAGACACTCCAGTAATTGAAGTGGAATCCAAATTATCACTACCAGATTTTATGACTGCATTACTTAATGAAACCGAAGGCGATATACCAGCAAGCCATTCAGGGTGTTCATCCCAAAATCCATACATATCAGTATCATCAAAGTGTCTTGTATTCATATTTCTACAGAATATTGTAATTTTATTGACGCCCATTTCTTCAAACTGTTCAACCATTTGTCCCATATATCCAGAAACAATAGAAACAAGTATAATAACGGCTGCTACGCCAATTATTATGCCAAGCATAGTAAGTAAACTTCGTATTTTGTTAGCCAAAATTGCTTTAATTGCTAGTTTGAAACTTTGCAACATATTCCTTAGTTTCTCCGTCGAAAATTATTTTTCCATCATGAATTCTCACAACTCTCTCAGCTTCTTCAGCAATAGCATTATCATGTGTTATCATGACTATTGTATTTCCTTCGCTATGAAGTTGTTTCAAGAAATTTAGCACTTCTCTTGATGTTTTTGAATCAAGAGCTCCAGTTGGCTCATCAGCTAAAAGCAAACTAGGGTTTCCAGCTAATGCTCTTGCGATTGATACTCTCTGTTGTTGCCCACCAGATAATTGATTAGGATATTGATTATATTTTTCCTTTAATCCAACTCTTCCAAGCGACTCGAGTCCTCTTCTCCTTCTTTCACTTGATTTTATTCCAGCATATAAGAGAGGTAACTCAACGTTTTCAAGAAGTGTAAGTTTTGGCAGCAAATTATACTGTTGGAATATAAAACCTATTGTCTTATTTCTAATATCAGCAAGTTCATCATCGCTCATAGTGCTTGTATCCCTGCCATTTAAAATATATTTACCACTCGTAGGCTTATCAAGAGCACCGATAATATTCATAAGGGTAGATTTTCCCGAACCAGATTTGCCAACAATAGCTACAAACTCTCCACGATTTATTTTTAAATTTATATTATCATTAGCATATACTTGTTCTGTGCCCATAATATAAATCTTATATTCATTTTTCATTTCAATAAGTGGTGAATTCATGTCTATCTTCTTTGGCCCCCTCCCATTGGTGGTCCACCCATTCCTCCTCCCATTCCACCGAAATTCATAGTCGTATTAGATGTGCTTTCGGATACATATACTTCATCCTCTTCTTGAAGCCCAGACTTAATCTCTATATAATTTGCATTTGATATTCCAGTGGTAACGTTTATTGCAGTAAATCCATCAGGCGCTCTATTTTTAACTCTATCAGATATTCCTTCAGTACTATAATTTCCTGATTTTATTGTTGGTGAAGTGTTAAGCACATATACTACATTCCCCCTTTGTAAAGCATCTGCAGGAATTGCAACTGCATTTTCTACATTTGCTAAAATTACATATGCATCGACATTCATTCCTGGCAATAATTCACCAATATCAGTAATAGTAACCGTGACAGGATAATTTGTGACTCCATTAGAATTAGCAGAAACTAAACTAACATTGGTTATTGTTCCTTTAAATACCTTATTTTTAAAAGCATCAGCTTGAACATTAACCTCCTGTCCTTCCTTAATATTAGTTATGTCAAGTTCATCTATATCCATGTCAAAAGTAAGTTCTGATAAATCATATAATGTAGCAAGTGTCTTAGCAGAACTAGTACTTTTTTGTATTTTATCACCAACTTTTGCATCTTTAGTTATTACAGTGCCATCTATAGGTGCAGTAATGTAATACTCATCAAATTTGTCTATTGCATCATCATAATTGTTTTCTGCCTTTGTAAGTGCTTCTTCTGCAGACAAATATGATTTCTTTTTACTAGATAACACATTGTTAAATGTGTCCTCAGTTATCAAAAATAACGGTGTCCCCTTCTTCACAATAGCACCTTCGGCAACAAGAAGTTTTTCCACCTCTATATTGTTTCCGTCGTTAAATACTAATTCTTCATCGGTTTCTAACTCAAAGCTTGCATCTTCTACCGAAACACAATTTCCGACAACAGCTATAGCGGTATTATTGGTTGTAAGTCCACCTGGATTATCGCACACTATCGTCACATATCTCACAAGTGCTCCAGAATCATTTGCCTGCGCTTCTTGCGCTATACTTTTTACAGTACCAAATAAAAATTCACCCGTTTCTTGTAATTCCAAAAGCGCCGCCTGTCCATCATTTATATTTTTTGCGTCATTATTTGAAAATGGCAACTTTATAGTCATTAAAGAGTCATTAACAATAGTTCCTATTTTTGAATTATTACTAAGTTTATCTCCTACCTTTACTGTAAATGACCTTAACGCGCCATCATGTGGAGCTTTATAAGTTCTGCCTTCATAATCCGTCAAGAGTTTTTCATACTCGTACTTTGCTTGATTATAAGTATCTTGAGCTTGCACTACCGAAGAAGAAGCATTGACTATTTCACGATATGCCGTTGAACTATCAATGGTGAGAAGTAATTGATCCTTGATAACTTTGTCACCCATATTGAAATATACATTTGTTACATTGCCTTCAACAAGTGAAGTAATAGTATAACTATCCTTTGGTTTAAGAGTACCAGAACCAGAAATCTCCGAAGAAATATTCATAATTCTGACCTTAGAAACATTTTTCATTACTTCTGCCTTGTCGGCTTGTTTCTTTCTAATGTTCAAAATTAATCTAACAACAATTATTATTGCGACAATAGCTACGACAATAACAATAATTTTCTTTATTAATCGTTGTTTTCTTAGTTTAATATTCTTAATTTCGTCTTGAGCTGCTTGAGTTGCCTCTATATCTTCATCGCTCATACTTGTTTTAACAAAAGTATCCGAGCTTACAGCTCCTTCTCCAGCATCAATTCCCGCAACTTCTTCAAGTTCTTTATTTTTATCTTTATTAAAAAGGTTTTTTATATTTGGTAATTTAAATGACATAGTTCGCCTCGCCAATTAATAATTTAAATTATATATATATGCATTAGTAATAGTCCCTATAGTTTCAACAACACCATCACCCGAGCTATCTTCGTCACTACTATTTTCACTTTTTGTATATATGAATATAATTTGGTCTCCTACATGTATTGTGCCAGCATACGAAAATGCAAACTTAACATCTGAACCAGATAAAGTATAATATGCCAAGTCAATTTGAACTCTCGTAGGCGTTATAGTATCACTAGCACTATAATAAATATGATTAACGTATCCTTTTTTTACTAGAGTTGATGACTCAAGTGTAGTTCCCTCTTTATAAACATAAATAGTTTTAGTAGTTTTATTATAATAATAAACCAAATAGCCTGTGTTGTTTAACTCTCTCATTGTCTGTTCAAGAGTTTGAGATGTCCCATTAATAAAAATATTCGCAGTAGTAATATCAAATGGAATAGCAAGATTAAATGCTTCACCTCTTTTTAAAATAAATGGTCCTTCTAATTTTGTCTTAGTAAGTCCAGTAGCATTTAAATCGCCATCATTATTTACAGATAAATCTTTGAACACAGTTGCACCATAAACTGAATTAGAACCCTTAGTTTTAGTTTTTAAAGTGTTGTATATACCATTAACACAATCCTTCTTTGTAACGAAGTCATTTATATTCTTGTCAATATTTTCATTTATATTTAATGAGCAAAATAACTCAAATCTACCCGCTATCTGACTCCCAGAAAAGTCTGAATTTTCATAACCAAGTAGTGCTAGACAAGCTCTTGTCAAATCTTTATAAGTCACATATTCCAGTGGTTTATATAATCCACCAAGATATGAACTGATGTATCCTTCTTTTGTAGCCAACTTTATATATGGTGCAAATTCATTGTTGTTATCTACATCTGAAAAAGCAGTAGTAGCATCATAATAAGAAACACTATCTTTAAACTTTGATGCCTTAACCACCATTCTTGCGAACTCAGCTCTTGTAATATAATCATTCATAAAATTATCATTGGTTATAATATCTGCAAGATAAAGAACTTGTGTGCGCATTTCTTGCCCTGCAGTAGTTGCAGCGAAGCAGTTAGTGCTAGCACATAAGATATTTAATAAAACAAGTACTGCGATTAAAACTTTTTTAATCATCGTATCACCTCTTTGTAGAATTTACATCAAATACAAGTATTATGGATCCATTATAAGGTTCAGACTCATCATTTTTATGAACCACTTTACCACTGTCATCTAAATATACTGAATCAATGTCATTCATTTTATTGCATAAGTATACTATGTAGTCTTCCTCTCTTACACTTCCACTTGCAGAAAATATGAATTTCACCTCTTCACTATCAAGCATATATTTATATCTATCTATATCAACTCTATAAGGCATGAGCATATTTGATGCTGCATAATATATCTTGTAGACATATCCTTTTCTTAAGTCAACAGGAGAATTAATATCTTGTCGTTCAGTATATGCAATAATAGAATTATTATCTAAATCAATATAGTAGATAGCATATCCATATACAATTATATCATATTTTAAATCATCTAAACTTCTTTTGACTAAATTTATATATACATTATGTTTTGTGATTTCGAATGGCGCATTAATTTCATCGACATTATTTATAATAAAAGGTCCTTCAACTTTACTTTCTTTATATTCTGACGCATTTAATTCTTTATCGTTGTCAATTATCAGTTTATCAAATACTTTTGTGCCATAAATTTCTGTTGTATCTTTTATTTTTTCTTTCAGAGTATTGTATATACCATTTATAATATCCATCTTGGTTACTAGTTCCGAGCTATTTCTTTTAATATTTTCATTAAGTCCAAGCCCTTCAAATTTTAGTATTCGTCCCACAACTTGATTACCTCTAAAGTCTTCATTTGAATATGATAGAAGCGACAAGCATGCTCTAGATAAGTCAGCATATGTCACATATTCATAAGGCTTAAATAAACCTCCTAGAAATGTAAACATATATCCATTTTCAATTGCCCTCTTTATATAAGCAGCATATGGTGTATCAATAGAAACATCATTACATACTGATTCAGACAAAATATCCGAAATTTTATCTCGATTTTCTGAAGCTCTTACAACTATTTTTGCAAATTCAGCTCTTGTGACATTTGTATTTAGATTGCCGCCATCCTCAATTATTTTCAAATGAATTAATGTTTTTACTCTATCATCTTCCGTTTTTAATGGTTTTGCATTACAAAAAATTGCATTAAATATAATGGTAAAAAGCACTATTTTAATAATAAATATGCACTTATTAATTTTTATAGTATTCACATGTCAATAATACAAATATCTGTGTCCTTTTTGTGTATATTATATGCACAAAATCATAATTTGTCTAATAAAAATGAGCCCTTCGGCTCACTATTCTTCTTTAATAAGTCCGCTACGAAAAGCTTCTAGTAATTCTTTCAAGTCCTTGATTCTTTCCATGATTTCCTTACCTCTATCAGTATCCTTGATACGCAATCTTCCATTTTTTGCTATATTCTCGACTTCCAAGGTCTCTGGTGTATTATACTTTCCTTTTTCAAATGGTTTATGTGTAGCTAAAGTTAGGTGTACAGAATCACTAATAAGTGTATAGCCAGCAATTCCAGTGCTTTTTTGATAACTCTTTGACATTCCACCATCTATAATAAACAGCCTTCCATTTGCTTTTACAGGACTTTCTCCTTTTAATACTTTAACAGGCACATGCCCATTAATAATATGGCCAAAGCTGTCAAGTCCAAAATTTTCAAGTATATCGACTGCAACTTTTTCATCTTGATAGAACTTATAGTAGTTATTTTTATGTTCTACTTGTGCATCTTTATCATCAATAAAGTACAATTCAAAAGTTTTAATAGTGTCTTTTCCAAAAAGTGGCGACATGCTTCCACACCACATATAATACATAGCATCAACATTATCAGATTCAAATTTGTGCATTTTAATATCGTTATTGGCGTTTCTAATTATATTTTCAAAATAATCAAGTAAAGCTTTTCCAGACAGATTTTGTTTACCATCAAAACCTTTAAATACGGCGTACTTGCCATTTTCGTCAAAAGGTATGATTCCATGATATATTAAATTTCCATTATGGATTTTGTAAAGACTACCCTTATCATATAAAAATTTAATATGTTCTTTTAGTTTTCTTGAATGAATAAAACTTGCTTTTAAAGATTTAAGTAAACTTTCTTCTTCATCAGTTAGTCGCAATGGTTCTTTTACATCAATAGTTGGAAAATTTGTATCTTTTAATTTGTACTTAATTCCATCTACATCAACAGTATAATTATTGTAATCAATCCTCTCAAGCATTATTCTATTAGACATGTTGTATTCAGGATGTTTTTTAATAAGTTGACCTTCAACTTTAAATTGTAAAATTGCCAACGCCTTTTGTATCTTAGCAGAGAGACTTGGTCTTACAACATCATACTTATTCTCATCCAATATTTTAGGCATAAATAATTCGCATGGATCGTTCATATATGTTCTTGCAGCAAAATCATTTAGAGCTCTCAAGCTTATGCCATAACCATCTTCAAGCATATCATAGCAGTTGTATCTCACAGCAATTCGAAGTGCATTCAATATTAGAGTTTCATTGCCTAGAGCCGCTCCCATCCATTCGATATCATGATTTCCCCACTCTATATCTACATTATGAAAATCAATCAGCTCGTCTAAAATTAAATCATGCCTTGGTCCTCTGTCAAATATGTCACCGACAACATGCAATGTATCAACAGCAAGTTTTTGTATTAGTTTGCACATCTCTATAATAAATCTCTTAGAAAGACCTATATCTATTACAGAGTTAAGAATTTCATCATAATAGAACTCTTTCTTTACATTATCTCTATCAGTATCTTTATATAACAATTCGTCAAGTAGATATGCATATTCTTTGTTAATTGCTTTACGAACTTTTGATTTTGAATATTTACTGGCAATATCTTTAACAACTTTAATAATTCTCATTATTATCGTTTTTTGAAATTCAAAAGTTGTTGCATCTCTAAAGTCTATAGGGTCTAATTTTTCTTCTGGATAATATATTATATTTGCAAACTCTAGTATCTCATCATCAGTCATCTCATCTTTAAATATAAATTTTATCTTAGACCTTACAACTCCAGATGCGGACCTAAGCAAATGAATAAAACTCTCATTTTCTCCATGTAAATCTGAAAGAAAGAATTCTGTTCCTTTTGGCAATGTCAAAATCGAGCTTAAATTGGCAATCTCAACACAAGTCTTTTCTTGATTGGGAAACTGTCTAGAAAGAAGTTTCAAATAATCAAGATCTCTCATACTACTCTCCTTCTAATGCTGCGATCATTCTTGAAGAGCCATCCGGTCCTACAGCTTCAGTTTGTTCTTTAAGCACAGGATCAAATGCTGGCCCAGAAACTTTATTTCTTTTATCTTCATCTTCGGCTAAACGTCTTTTTGCTTCAGATATTGATGCTTTCATAGCATCAGTTATACTATCATCAGCTTCATCATATGTGAAATTTGCCCAGTAATAATCATCAAGTTCCCCGTTTATTCTTCTATATCTTGCAGATGGGTCTTCTCCTTCTAGCGGAATCTCGCCCAAAGCTAAACGGGCTTCTTCATCTTCTTCATCATAATACTCTGCATCTGAGTCAGTACCTACTCTTCTTCTATATTCAGCTTCAACATCATCATCATATAATTCTTCTTCATATGCCTCTTTGTCAAATCCAAATTCACAATTTCTTAAATAACAAACTCTTGATGTGTATTGGCCATTGACTTCTAACTCAAATCTTATCGCTGAAGCCTTTTTAGGAAATATGCATTCAAAAGAAACACCAGCATTATAATTAAAATCAGATGTTGCATAGAGTTCTTCTCCATCATCTTCATTATAAATAGTAAACATACATTGTGTAGTTCTATCAGAATAAGAAAAGTAGTGTGTTGCAATTCTTCCTTTAACTTTATTGAAGTTATGTTCAGGATTTTCAAAAACTATTGAAGCTCCTGTACCCTTAAGCGCCATTACGTCTTTCCACTTAGATTTATTAAATGTAGTACCATTGACTTTTTTACTATATTTATCTCCACTCTTAATATATTCTTGCATATTCTTATTCATAAGTGGGTCATGGTTAATAGTCTTTTTATCCTTTTTCAAAACAACATTTGGGCCTAATAAGTACTTAGCAGTGCCATCTGGATTTGTCTCAACAATTAATCCATCTGATGGTTTAGGTCCATCAACCTCTAATGGGTCTTTTGCAACAAGATATCCTCCGGTAGAAAATAGTCCTTTAGGATTAGACACCATAGCTTGATCAGCTTTAATCTGCTCAAGTATTTCAGCACTGTAAACTGAATCATCAAACCCTTCTTCTCCGTAGACTATTTTATCAATTTTCTTACTTTCCGGATTTCCGTCATATCCAATTCTCTTGCCATCAATACCAACAACTTTGAAATCTGGTGTGATATCATCAATTAAAATAAATCCCTCTTTATTAAAATAATAATAATATCCTATTCCATCATCGTTGTCATCAATTAATTTCCAGCCATCAGTAGCAACCGAACCATCAAGTTCAAACCAATAAATTCCGCCTTTTTCTGTTTGTCCCCAAATGGCAAATGTTGGCATAGTCATAAGAAAACAAACACCAATTACAATAATTAAATTAATATTCAATTTTTTTATAAAATTATCAAACATATACTATTTTTTTATGTTGAGCTTTGGTATCAACTCGCTCAATACATCTACAAAACTGTCAATCTCAGATTTATTATTATATTTACTAAACGATATCCTAATAGTTGATTCTGCAATATTCTGATTAAGTCCAATACTTCTTAAAGTACTACTTATCTTTTTGTCTCGAGAGGAGCATGCTGATCCAGCAGAAACAAATATATTATACTCTTCAAGTGCATGAAGCATCACCTCTGATCTAATTCCCACAAAACTTACAGAAACTATATGTGGCGCAAAGTTTTCATTCTTTTTAGTATTTACTACTATTATACCATATTTTTGATTAATTATATCTAGTTTATCTATAAGATAATCCCTTAATTCTCGTAGTCTAGAAAAAATAATGTCAAAATCCTCATAAGCAACTTTAGTAGCAATATATGTACCAAATATTCCTGAAGTATTTAAAGTTCCAGATCTTAAACCTTGTTGTTGACCCCCACCAAGAATCATCGGTAATATTCTAAAATTTTTATTTTTATATAAGAAACCTACACCCTTCGGACCATGAATTTTATGTGTACTTACAGACAAAAAATCTATTTTGCTACTTTTTACATCTATTTTGTACTTTGTAAATCCTTGTACAAAATCAACATGAAATGCACAATTTGGATTCAACTCTTTTATAACTTGCCCAATCTCTGAAATATTTTGTTTTGAACCTATCTCATTATTTACATACATAATTGATACAAGTATAGTATTTGAATCAATGATTTTTCTTAACTCATCTATAGATATATGGCCTGTTCTATCAACATCTAAATATACCACTTCAAATCCTAATGCTTCATACTTTTTAAATACATTATATACAGATGGGTGTTCTATACTTGTAGTAATAATTTTATTGCCAGTTTTTTTGTAAGCTTCAATATAACCACTTATCGCTAAATTATTACTCTCGCTTCCACCTGAAGTCCATATAATCTCAGAAACATCACAATTTAATATAGTAGATATATACTCATTGCATTTCTTAATCTCTTCCTCAACAAGATAGCCAAAACGATGCATAGCAGAAGGATTGGCATAGTACTTTTCATTAAACTCATCAATTGCCGACTGAACTTTCTTGTCAACCATAGTCGATGCCGAATTGTCAAAGTAGATTTCCATTATTTTAAATATTCCCTTTCAAGTTTCATGAACTGATCAATAGGTATATCATACAGTTTTTTGTCTTTTCTATTTTTAGCTTTATGGAAATTATATACCGAATAATTATTATATATATTTTTTAGCATTTCGTGTATAATGTCATATGGTAATTTAGCACATTTCAATAATTCCAAACTTAAAAAGTTTGCTGAAACCTCTTTTACAAATCTTTCACGTTTATATTTATTATCATATATTAAAAATGGAGTCAAGTAAGGATTAGAACACTCATATTCTAAATTACTTTCATACAACAATTTATTAATTTCAGTGCCGAAGCTTGCATTGTGGTCTCCGAAAAACAACAGTATTACCCTTTCTTTAACTGTGCTAAGATAATTAATCAAATACTCAAGTGCTTCATCTGATAATTTCATAAGAGATAGGTATGAGTCGACTGCTTCTCTATTTTTGTAATTTGACATCAAAGATAGAATCTTTTGACCACTAAAACTTTTATACCCACTATGGTTTTGCATAGTAATGCCAAATAAAAATAGTTTTTGTTTTGATTCCCTTACAATTTTAAATCTTCTAATAACTTCATCAAACATAGATTTATCACTAACAAAGTTTCTTATATACTCTTTATTCTTAAAATCATTGTAAAACACTAATTCATTAAAACCGAATCTTTTATACACTTTGTTTCTGTGATAATTTGTAGCTGTATATGGGTGAACTGCAATAGTTTTATATCCTAGATTATTAAAATACCTTGCAATACTATACTTATCTCTTTTAACAAAATTATTGTATGGCATCACAGGATATGGATAATTGCCAATAGTCATTCCTGTTAAGAATTCAAATTCTGTGTTGGCTGTCCCCCCACCAAAAGTATTTACATATAAATTTCCTTTTACTACTCCAGTTATACTATCAAAATATGGCGTAACTGAATAATTAGACCTTATTCTTGTATGGACAGAACCAAAGCTTTCATTCATAATAACAATAATATGAGGGGCATCCTCATTTTTTGAGGCATACTCTCTAAATATACTATTATAGATTGTAACATAATCATGTGCACTTTTTGTGTTCTTATTCTTAAGATTTTCTTTAGCAACGCCAAATACATAATTTACAAAATCAGTTGCAGTTTTGTCTGATGGTTCTGCAACATTTCTATGTAAAATAGGTATAGATGAGAAAAAATTATAAATATATCCTTCATTTTCTCCTGCATTTAATGAATAGTCGAACTTACTCTGTGACACTTTATCTTTTAGTATAAAAAACGATAGTAAAAAAACAAGTATATGTCTAACTTCTTTCCAAAAAAATCTATATATGTCAATATTACTACTTTTATCAACAATACTCTGATTAATGATAAAATTATAAACTTGATATACATATTCAAATAATATGACAATTAGAACTAAAACAAAATAAGGTTTGATTTCATATGTATATCCACTAGCAACTTCCTTAGCAGTATTTAAGGATAGAATATCAGATAGATTGATATTTGTACCTCTAAACTCATGAACATAAAACATAGTAAGGGCCAACAAATAAAAAAAAGTAATTATTATTAAGAAACTTATTCTTGTATCATATATAAAAATATTGAAAAATGAATATAAACAAAACACTGACAAAAAATTATAAAGTAACATTTCCTTTCTTTTTGGTAGTATATTGCTATTTCCAACACATATATATTGCGTAATAAAATAGACTATAATACTTGTCAATATAACTCTCAACATTAAACAGCGTAGCCTTTCTTTATAATAACATCTTCAATATTTTTTACATATTCTTTACAAGTCTTTATATTATCTGCTTCTATCATTATTCTGACAACGTTTTCTGTACCAGATGCTCTAAGAAGTAGCCTTCCATTATTTCCAAGTTTATTATCTACAACTTCTTTTATTTCTAATATATCTTTATCTTCCATACACTTATTTTTATCATTGACTTTAACATTTTTTAAAAGTTGAGGGTATAGTTCAACTTCTTTTGCCAATTCGCTTAGTTTTGTTTTCTTATTAATTACTACATCCATTAATTTTAAAGATGTAAGTACACCATCACCGGTATTTGCATACTTTGAAAAAATTATATGTCCGGACTGTTCTCCACCAAAAGAATAGTCATTCTCTGATATACAAGACTGTACATTTTTGTCTCCCACAGCAGTCTTTTCATATTTAATTCCTATCTTATCGAATGCTTTGTAAAGCCCAAGATTTGACATAACCGTTGTGACAACTGTATTTTTCTTCAGTTTACCATCTTCCATCATTGATTTAGCACAAATATACATTATTTTGTCGCCATCAACTACATTACCTTTTTCATCTACTGCCATACATCTATCAGCATCACCGTCATAGGCAAAACCTATATCCATTTCATTTTCAATTACATATTTTTGTAATCCTTCAATATGTGTTGACCCAGCATTATCATTAATATTTGATCCATTTGGACTATTATTTATTACATAAGTTTCAGCACCGAGTGCATCAAAAACACTTTTAGCAATTTGAAATGCAGAACCATTGGCTAAATCTAATGCAACTTTTTTACCTTTAAAACTATTCATTGGAATTGAAATAAGATATCCAATATATCTATTTCTTCCAGCAAAATAATCAACAGTTCTACCAATTTCTGTCTTTGTAGCATATGGCACTTCGGGTAACTTGCCATCAAGATAATCTTCAATAATATCGGTGATACTCTCTTCAAGTTTTTCCCCATTTGAATTGATTAATTTGATGCCATTGTCACTATATACATTATGAGAAGCAGAAATCATCACTCCTACATCAAATTGTTCAGTTCTCACCACATAACTTATTGATGGGGTACTGGTAACATGGAGCAGATAAGCATCAGCACCTGTAGATGTAATACCAGCTGCAATTGCATACTCAAACATATAACTAGAACGCCTAGTATCTTTTCCAATAACTATTCTGCAGTTCTTGTTCTTTTTTCTATAGTAGTAACCCAAATATTTTCCAATCTTAAAAGCTTGATCAGCTGTAAGGGTCACATTTGCTTCGCCCCTAAATCCGTCTGTTCCAAAATACTTCCCCATACTTTCTCCTAAATCACATTTATCTCTTTTAAATATCTGCCAAGTGCATCTTGCCAAGTTGGCATTTTTTTGAATCCTGCATTTAAATATTTTGTCTTATCAAGCCTTGAATTCTTTGGTCTTTTTGCTTTTGCATTGTAAAACTCTGTAGTAACATCATTAACAGTTATTTTTATTTTGAGCATCTCAAATATTTTTCTAGCAAAATCCGACCAAGATACATATCCTTCATTGGTTAAATGGTACACTCCAAACTTCTCAGTGCCAATCATATCAACTATAGCTGTAGCTAAATCAACAGTATATGTAGGTGAACCAATCTGATCAGATACAACATTAATCTCATTTTTTGTCTCGGAAAGTTTTATCATTGTCTTAACAAAATTATTTCCATTCTTACCAAAAACCCATGATATTCTAACTATATAATACTTATCAAGTTTTTTAACTTCTTGTTCAGCTTGGTATTTAGCATTTGCATATTCACATAATGGATTAGGCGTATCCTCTTCTTTAAAAGGTATATCACCTTCCCCTCCAAAAATATAATCAGTAGAAAAATAAACCATTGGGATATTATACTTATAACATTGAGAAACGATATTTGAAGTTCCATGAACATTGATTGCATAATTTATATCTTTCTCATCTTCAGCCATATCTACTTTAGTATATGCTGCACAGTGAATAACATAAGATAACTTATAAGAATTGAAAAAATTAAACACTGCTTCATCATCAGTTATGTCAAGATCTGCACTTCCAATACCAATGTTATGAATTCCTCTTTTGTTTAATTCATTAATTATATCCGATCCAAGTTGCCCTGTGGCACCAGTAACTAAGACATATTTTAATTCGCTACTCATTGAAACACCTTTTATTTTTTATCCATTCTAGATCCATACATTTTATTAAAATAATTTTTATATTCTCCACTAATAATATGTTGCCACCAGGGTTTGTTATTTAAATACCATGCAATAGTTTTATCAATTCCTTCTTCAAAGGTAACTGATGGTTTCCAACCAAGCTCATTCTCTATCTTTGATGGATTCATAGCATATCTTAAATCGTGTCCAGGCCTATCTTTAACGAACTCTATTAATGATTCAGGTTTTCCTAATTTCTTTAAAATAATTTTAACTATATCTATATTTGCCTTTTCTTCATGTCCACCGATATTATATACTTCACCATCATTTCCATTTCTTACAATCATGTCTATTGCTCTACAATGATCTTCTACGTATAGCCAATCTCTTACATTTTTACCCTCTCCATACACAGGAAGCTTCTCATCATTTAACGCCCTACTAATCATAAGCGGAATCAACTTTTCAGGAAAATGGTATGGGCCATAGTTATTTGAGCAACGGCTTATTGTACAAGGCAGTTTGAATGTTCTATGATAAGCCATTACAAGTAAATCAGCAGATGCTTTAGATGCTGAATATGGGCTTGAAGTTTTTATTGGATATGTCTCGTCAAATTGTAAATCAGGTCTTTCAAGAGGCAAATCTCCATATACTTCATCTGTAGATACTTGATGATATCTTTTGATGCCATACTTTCTACAAGCATCCATCAACACTTCAGTCCCCAAAATATTTGTCTTTAAAAAAATATCTGGGTTTTCTAAAGATCTATCTACATGAGACTCAGCGGCAAAGTTTATACAATAATCAGGACTTTCTTTTTCGAATATTTCGTAGACCGATTTTCTATCTGTAATATCAACTTTATAAAACTTATAATTTGCTTTATCCTTTATAGGCTCTAAAGTTTCCATATTGCCTGCATAGGTTAGTGAATCTATACAAATAATATTATCATTTGTATACTTATTCACCATATAATGCATAAAATTCCCGCCAATAAATCCAGCACCGCCAGTAACAATTATATTCATAGCTTATCTCCTTAAACTTATACTTGTCTTATGTATTTACCATCTAATACATCTTTAAGATATTTTCCATACTCATTTTTCTTATATGTCTCATATGCTTCCTGCATTTTATTACTATCAATCCAACCATTTACATATGCAATTTCTTCAAGACAGGCAATTTTTCTATGTTGATGATCTTCAATAGTTTTTACAAAATTTGTCGCTTCGACAAGAGACTCATGTGTTCCTGTGTCAAGCCATGTGAACCCTGCTCCAAGGAGTTCCACATCTAATTTGTTATTTTCAAGATAAATTCGATTTAAATCTGTAATTTCTAGTTCACCTCTCTTCGATGGTTTAAGGCTTTTTGCATATTCAACAACATTTGTGTCATAGAAGTATAATCCAGTTACACAATAATTTGACTTAGGTTTTTCTGGTTTTTCTTCTATGCTAATTGCTTTACCATTTTTATCAAATTCTACAATTCCAAATCTTTCAGGGTCATCAACATAATAACCAAAAATTGTTGCCCCATCTTTTATTCCACTAGCTTTTTTTGTTTTAGCTGTGAAACCATGCCCATAAAAAATATTATCACCCAAAATCATTGCAGCGGTGTCATTTCCAATAAAGTCGGCTCCAATAATAAATGCCTGTGCAAGTCCATCTGGACTTGGTTGAACTTTATAAGACAAATTAATACCAAATTGACTACCATCTTTAAGCAAATCATTAAATCTTGGTGTGTCTTGTGGTGTAGAAATGATTAATATATCCTTGATACCAGCTCCCATCAAAACTGACAATGGGTAATATATCATTGGCTTATCATAAATCGGCAGTAACTGTTTAGATGTCACCATAGTAAGTGGATATAGTCTTGTGCCCGATCCACCAGCAAGTATAATTCCTTTCATAATAAATATGCTCCTTTGTAAGAATTATTGAGCTGGATATACTCCTTGCTCTCTATCAACAAGCGTTGAATCTACTCCTGTCTTTTTAGTCATTCTATATTCAAAAAACTCTTTCGCAACAGCTGGGAAAAGTGCATATGAAAGCACATCTTCATCTTGTTCTTTATAGAATCCCATCTCTTTTTCAAAATCTTTTAATTGAGGCTTGATATTATCAGCTGGTCTTCCTTTAATTTGTGGTTCATCACCTAAAATCTTTTTAACCACTTCTGCATTCATCGGTTTAATAGTCTGACCAAACTCACCATGAACCAATTTTTTGGATTCCTTAGGCACCATTTTATATCTTTCACCGGCAAGCACATTAAGAACTGCTTGAGTTCCAACTATTTGCGATGAAGGCGTCACAAGTGGTGGTTGTCCAAAATCTTCTCTAACCTTTGGAATTTCTTCTAATACCTCATCTAGTTTATCTAATTTGCCTGCTTCAGTAAGTTGTGAAATAAGATTAGAAAGCATACCACCAGGGACCTGATACTTAAGAGTATTCACATTTACTCCAAGCACCTTTGGATTTAACAATCCATTTTTCAAACACTCATCTCTATACTTACTAAAATATTTTGCAAGATCAATCAATTTATTTATATCTAGACCTGTATCAAATTGTGTTCCCTCAAAAGCTTTTACCATGACATCAGTTGCTGGTTGAGAAGTACCTAAAGCAAATGGCGATAGCGCAGTATCAATAATATCACATCCAGCTTCTACTGATTTAAGCAAAGTCATAGATGCCATTCCCGAAGTATAATGCGTATGCAACTCTATTGGTAATTTAGTTGATTTTTTTAATGTTTTAACCAGTTCTTCTGCAGCATAAGGAAGTAAAAGACCCGCCATATCTTTGATACAAAGTGAATCAGCACCCATATTTTCTAAATCTTTAGCAAGTTTAGCCCAATACTCAAGTGTGTAAGCATCTCCCAAAGTGTAAGAGAAAGCAACTTGTAAATGACCACCTTCCTTTTTAGTCGCATCGATGCAAGTTTTAAGATTTCTTATGTCGTTTAAGCAGTCAAATACTCGTATGATATCAATACCATTTTCAATAGATTTTTTAACAAAATACTCAACAGTATCATCCGCATAGTGATTATATCCTAAAATATTCTGACCTCTAAAAAGCATTTGTAATTTTGTATTTTTGAAGTGTTTCTTAAAGTTTCTCAATCTTTCCCATGGGTCTTCATGTAAAAATCTTAGGCAGGCATCGAAAGTCGCCCCACCCCAACATTCTACAGAATAAAAACCTACCTTATCCATGTCATCAAGAACAGGTTCCATTACTTCATAAGGCATTCTAGTTGCAATTAAACTTTGGTGTGCATCTCTCAACGTCGTATCAACAATTTTTACTCTAGGCATAATTATCCTCCATATATTATATTTTTTCTAATTTAGCAAATGCTGCAAATAATGTTTTTGTTCCAACCTCGTCAAACTCTACTGTAACCTCATAATCTCTACCAACATCATCTATGTTTTTAACGATTCCATCACCAAATTTTATATGACTAACCCGATCGCCAATTTTATAATCAAGGCTTGATGCTTTGACAATGTTTGATCCAGTCTTATAAGTATCTATACTCTTCTTTAAATCAATTTTTGATACACCAACGCTACTACCATAATCAAGTTTTATACCCTTTTTAGTTGATACATACTTATCAAACTTATCCTTAGCAAAACTGCCTCTTTTTTTATATCCCCAAAATTCCGAATCAAGATCACTATCATGGAATGAAGCAATACTTGGAAGGATATTTTTAACAATGTTTTTATCTTCAATTTCATCAATAAATCTACTAATAAGATATGAATTATAATTGCCGTTATGCATTCTTCTTCTTGCAGCCGATAAATATAGATTTTTCTTTGCTCTTGTAATCCCGACATAGCACAACCTTCGTTCTTCTTCAATTTCTGAATTGCTATCATCAGAAGTTATAGCTTGATAAGATGGGAATATGCCTTCGTTCATACCAGTTAGATAAACATTATCATACTCAAGACCTTTTGATGCATGTAATGACATTAGTGTCAGCTTATCATCATTATCATTTAAATTATCTATATCAGACACAAGTGCAATTTCATATAAAAAATCTTCTAATATAATTTGTGCTGACATATTCGTAGCTAAATCTTTCAATATATCATTTTCTGAAGTTAAGGGATAGGTTTTTTTAAATGTAATAGCTTTATTTTTTAATTCGTTAATATTCTCTATTCGTTCTTTGCCATCTTCATCACCATATTCATCAATTAGAAACTCTTCGTAACAGTTTTTCATTAGTTTATCAATAACACCATCTATTTCATTCTCACTCTTTAATAAAACAATTAATTCAACAAAGCTTTTTATTTTATCTTTAATTTTTGGACTCAAGTCAATCTTATCGAAATTAAATACAGCTTCAAATGGTGTAATATTATTTTGTCCTGCAAATTCTAAAATCTTAGTAATGGTGGTTTCACCTATTCCTCTTTTAGGAACATTGATAACTCTAAATAAGCTATTAGAATCACTTGGATTTACAAGTAAATTCATATAAGCAATTATATCTTTAATTTCTCTTCTTTCATAAAAATTAATTCCGCCAACAAGTGTATAAGGAATCGAAAGAGAAACACACATTTCTTCAAACTTTCTCGATTGAGCATTAGTCCTATAAAGTATTGCTGTATTTTTATAATCTCCATTTTTCTTTATATCATTAATTATCGCATAACTTTCAGCATTGTCATCTTCATACTCAGTAAAAATAACATTAGACCCCAAACCATTTTCTGACCACAATTCTTTTGATTTTCGTCCTCTATTATTTTTAATTACATTGTTCGCCACAGTTAAAATATTATTTGTCGATCTATAGTTCTGAGTTAGCTTAATAACTTTAGCATTTTCAAAAGCATCCTCAAACTCAAGTATATTTCTAATGTCTGCACCTCGAAACTTATAAATACTTTGATCATCATCACCAACTACAGTTAAGAAATTGTTACCTTCAATTGTTAGTAATTTAATTATCTCAAGCTGTACAAGATTTGTATCTTGATATTCATCGACTAATATATATTTAAACTTGGAAGATAATGCTTTTCTAGCGCCCTCATTCGTTTTTAAGACTTTTACTGTAAGTAGGAGCATGTCATCAAAATCAATAGCGTTATTCTTAAACATCCTACTTTCGTATTCTTCAAAGCAATGAGCATAAATCTTTTCTATATCACCCTTAGATGTCTTCTTGTATTCATCGATACTAATATCATGATTCTTGCAGTATGAAATACGATTGGCTGCGGCCTTCGCCTTTACCTTCTTATCATCATATCCTAAATCTTTAATTATCTTTGTTAATACTTTCTTTTGGTCATCTGAATCATATATTGTAAAATTTTTATTGTAACCAATAGATTCAATGAATACTCTTAAAACTCTTCCACAAAACTTATGAAATGTTGAAATAAAAACTTGCTTTGAATTATTTCCAAGCAAACTTTCTACTCTTTCCTTCATTTCAGATGCTGCTTTATTAGTAAATGTAATTGCAAGAATATTGCGTGGATCTATTCCAGATTCTACTAAATAAGCAACTTTATATGTAATAACTCTAGTTTTTCCAGATCCAGCACCAGCTATAATAAGCAAAGGACCTTCATTGTATAAAACCGCCTCTCTTTGTTCTTTATTCAAAACACTAAGATCCATTGCTACTATTTCCTTTTATGACAATAGGTATTCCCCCATAGTCTGGATCATTTTCTAAATCGGCTGTTGGCTCAATTTTAATATTTGAATAATCAATATGTGGTGGTCCTGATTCAATTATAGTTGTTTTATCGCTCATTGGTGGTGTATTTTCAAAGTGTTGAGACTCAATTATCGGACCTTCTTTATTTACGCCTTCCACTTTATCATAGTCAATTACTTCAGCTCCAAAAGGTTTCTTTTCCTCTTTTACGCATGAAGACAAAACTGATAAACTAATAATTAAAGCCATCATTAAAAAATGTTTTTTCATCTATACTATCCTCCCAAATTTCTTTTCAAATTCTTGCTTACTGAGCGATATGATGGTAGGCCTTCCATGTGGACAATTATATGGATTGTCTAGTGCAAATAGATCTCTAAGTAGCTGCTTAACTTCAATTTCGCTAAGAACATGATTAGCTTTAATTGCTTTTTTGCATGAAATCGAAGCGATTTTTTCTATAATGCTATCATATTCTTCTTTATTTTTGTCATCTGCAAAGCTATCTATCATATCCATAAGCAATTTTTCGTTTCCAATATTAAATATATTATATGGCACAGAATCGACTTTAATATCATTATCACCAAAGCTTTCAATCTCATAGCCAATCTTTTTAAAATCATCAATATTACTTGTAATTGCCTCAAATTGTACTGGAGTTAGCCTTAAAATAATACTTGGAAAAATTTTTTGAGTTAAAACTTTACCATCATGATAAGCTTTCATAATCTTTTCAAAATTAATTTTTTCATGTGCAGCATGTTGATCGATGATGTAAAGTTTGTTATCAAACTCAACTAATATATAAGTATTAAAAATCTGTCCAATATACTTATGGTCTTCACTTAAGTTTTTTTGAATAAATGGCTTTTCTTCAAAATTATTAGATAATTTACTATATAAATTAGAAAGATTAATTCCGCCTTTTAAATCTCGATTAATTATACTAGACATTGAAGGCATTGAATCTATATCATTCGCAACTTTTTTAATTTCGTAGTTTGTTGTAGGCGTTTCTTTGGTACTCTTGTCTATTGTATCAGAATCAATGACCAAATATTTATCTATAGTATCATTGACTAGTTTTTCATCATGTATAAGCTCAATATTTTTCAAAGCATCGTGTATTGCATTATATATAACAAAATACACCTCTTCATCATTAGAAAATCTAACTTCCAATTTCTTTGGATGTACATTTACATCTACTTTTGAACTGTCAATATCAATCTTGAGTATCACAAGTGGAAACTTATGTTGCATCAAATACTCTTCATATGCTCCCTCAATTGCCTTAGAAATGGTTTTATCTTTTATATAGCGGCAATTTACAAAATATATTTCATCATTTCTTGTATTTCTAGAGATAATAGGTTTAGTGATAAAACCTTTGATTTTAACACCATCATATTCACAATCAACATCTAATAAATTATTTACAATGTCTTTTCCATATAAACTGTATACTACATTCTTTAAATTCGAATCCCCGCTTGAAAAAAACTTTCTCTTTCCATCTATAATCAATTCAAATGAAATATCTTCCCTAACTAGTGCAAACTTAATTACAACATCCTCAATGAGAGCATTTTCTTTACTAGAGCTTTTTAAAAATTTTTTTCTAACAGGCACATTCTTAAATAAATCTCTTACCTCTATGCATGTCCCATCATTTGCAGCGACACGCTCTATACTAGATTTACATCCAAAGTCTACGTTGTATTTATAGCCGTAGGAATTATTGTCGTTTTTCATTTTGCTTATGAGCGTGACATTACTTACTGCTGCTATGCTTGAAAGTGCTTCACCCCTAAAACCAAATGATTTAATATTTTCTAAATCAGATATATCGGTAAGTTTAGAGGTGGCATGTTGTTCAAATGCAATTCCTATATCATTTTTATCAAATCCGAAGCCATCATCGCTAACCCTTATAAGACCAGTCCCACCATCTAAAATTTCAACAATAATATGTCTAGCAGATGCATCAATTGCATTTTCAACTAATTCTTTAACTACACTAGAAGGATTCTCTATGACTTCGCCAGCAGCAATTTTGCTTATAGTTTTATCATCTAATATCTTGATTGACATCTTATTCAGCCTTTTTATCTCTAGTCATTAAAAAATTGACAATATCTTTAGCAGACTTATTGTTAAATACTATCTCATAAACACCAGATGTAATTGGCAATTCAACATGATATCTATCTTTAATTTCAATTGCTTTTGGAAGAAAATTAATACCCTCTACTACCATACCAATTTTTTCTATAGCGTCTTTTGGTTTCATCCCCTGTCCAATCAATTTGCCACAATTATAATTTCTACTATTCGTGCTCATAGCAGTAACTATCATATCACCTACTCCAGCTAAACCATAAAAAGTCTCTTTTTTGCACCCAAGGGCGTCCCCAACTCGTATCATCTCTGCAAGACCACGAGTAATTGTTGCTGCCTTCATATTATCGCCATCTCCAACACCAGCGATTATTCCACACGCTAATGCAATTACATTTTTAAATGCCGCACATATCTCAACTCCTTTAACATCATTATTTGTATAAACTCTAAAACTTTCATTCATAAATAGATCTTGAATATATTTAGCGGCATTATCATTCTTACTAGCAGATACAATCATTGAAGCCATACCTTTGCCCACTTCTTCTGCATGAGTCGGTCCAGATAGCACAACAATCTTATCATTAACTATACCATGTTTTTTCAGTTCATCCTCAATTATTTCACTCATAGTAAAAAGCGAATTATTTTCCATACCTTTGGTGAGTGAAATTAAATAATGTTTGCAATTTATATATTTTATTGATTTATCAACTAGTTCTCTAAATGCATTAGAGGGAATTGCATAAATTATTACATCTTTATCATAAAACGAAGATTCAAATTCATTCGTAAATAGCACTTTCTCGCTAAATACTACATTGGGAAGTTTGTCATGTGTATGTTCGGAATTAAGTTTTGATATTAAATTTTTGTTTCTTCCCCAGCAGGTAACACTATGTCCGTTTAGAGCCAACAGATTTGCAACAACCGAGCCCCATGTTCCTGCTCCAAGAATTAAAACTTTTGCCATAATTACTTTTTCTTTTTATTTGATAAGGTATCCACAGCCGCAGCGATAAAACCGTGAAATAATGGATGAGGTCTATTAGGTCTACTCTTTAACTCAGGATGACTTTGAGTTGCAATATAAAATGGGTGTTTTGCAACTTCAATAATCTCAACGATTTTACCATTTGGAGATAGTCCCGCAAGAGTCATTCCATTTTTTTGATACTCTTCTCTATAATCATTATTTACTTCATATCTGTGACGATGTCTTTCACTAATTTCTTCCTTTCCAAATAATTTATAACACTTAGAATTTTTATCTAATTTACATGGGTAACTTCCAAGTCTGAGAGTGCCACCTAAATCTTCAACTCCAATTTGTTCAGGCAATAAATGTATTACTGGATTCTTAGTTTCAATACTAAACTCAGCAGAGTCAGCATCTTTAAGTCCTAGTACATTTCTTGCAAACTCAATAATAGCAACTTGCATTCCAAGACAAATTCCAAGATAAGGAATTTTTTTTGTTCTTGCATATTCTGCAGCAACAATCATTCCCTCAACTCCTCTTTGTCCGAAACCACCAGGTACAATTACTCCATTCATACCTTTTAAGTATTTTGCCACATTAGTCTTCTTAATCAGTTCCGAATCTATCCATGTAATATTTATTTTTGCTCTGTTACTACCTCCGGCAGCCTTCAATGCTTCAACAACTGACAAATATGCATCATGAAGAGCTACATACTTACCCACAAGAGCAATATTCACCTCTTTGGTAGGATTCTTCATATTATCTATCATTTTTTTCCACTCAGTAAGATTTGGCGTCTTATCTTTAAGTCCTAAACACTTACTTGCAGCTTTAGCAAGACCTTGCTTCTCCATTACTATAGGAACTTCATAAAGTATATCTACGTCTGGATTTATAATTACACAACTTGGATCTAAATTACAAAACAGTGATATCTTAGAGATGACACTTGAATCAACGGGATGTTCAGACCTACACACCAATATATCAGGTTGTATTCCCATTCCTTGTAATGTTTTCACAGACTGCTGAGTTGGTTTAGTTTTTAACTCTTCAGAAGCTTTTATATATGGTATCAAAACTACATGTACCAAAATAACATTATTATTACCTAGTTCATGCTTAAACTGTCTTATTGTTTCAATAAATGGCTGCGATTCTATATCTCCAACTGTACCACCAACCTCAATGATTGCAATTTCAACATCTTTATCATCTTTTTTTCCTTTACCAATATTTCTAAGAGACTCTGCACTTTTATAGAATCTAGATTTAATCTCATTGGTCACATGTGGAATGAATTGAACAGTTCCTCCACCATAATCTCCCTTTCTCTCTTTATTTAAAACAGACCAATAAATCTTTCCACTTGTAACAGTAGAGTTCTTTGTTAAACTTTCATCAATAAATCTTTCATAGTGTCCTAAATCCAAATCAGTTTCAGCGCCATCATCAGTAACAAAAACCTCACCATGCTGAATTGGATTCATAGTTCCCGGATCAACATTGAGATATGGATCAAACTTTTGCATAGTGACTTTATATCCTCTAGCTTTTAAAAGTCTGCCCAAACTAGATGCAGTTATCCCCTTTCCAAGTCCTGATACAACACCACCTGTAACAAAAATATACTTTACTGACATAAGTCCTCCAAAATTTATTATTTATTATTATTTTCTGTTTCGACATATTTCTCAAGACCTGGCATAACCTCTGCATCCTTCGGCAATTGCCAAGTCATATAGTTACAATCTTGACTAGAACATCCAAAGAAAATTCTTCCTTTCTTTGTTCTAAGCTTATATAATTCATGTTCTTTACACTCCGGACATTTAATTCCAGTATGCTCAAAATAAGTTTTAGTAAATCGACAGTCAGGGAAATTGGGGCACGCAAGAAACTTTCCATATGGTCCATACTTTACTATAAGATTTGCGCCACACTTTTCGCACTTTTCCTCAGTAACTTCTTCTTTAATACTTACTTTCTCAAGATTCTTTTCAGCATTGTCTAATTCTTCTTTTAATTTTGGATAAAACTCACGAAGAACTTCTTTCCATCCTATGTTGCCATTTTCAACTTCATCAAGTTGCTTTTCCATGTTGACAGTAAACTTCTCATCTACTATATCATTAAAAGCCTTTATCATTATATTATTTACGGCTGCGCCTAGTTCTGTGATGAATAAATTCTTTTTCTCTTTAGTAATATATCTTCTTTTAAGTAAAGTATTTATTGTAGGTGCATAGGTCGATGGTCTACCTATGCCATTTTCCTCTAAAAGTTTTACCAAAGAACTTTCTGTAAAATGAGCAGGTGGTTGTGTGAAATGCTGTTCTTTATCAAATTTATCTAGCTCGAGTTCATCTCCAACTTTAAAATCAGGCAGTTTTGATGATTTGTCATCCTCATCTTCCAAGCTTTTATACATAGTTAGATAACCCTGAAATGCAATCTTAGATGAATTGGCAGTGAAAGTATATGAATTTGCATCAAGTGTAACCTTTTCAGTATCATAAATCGCACTCTTCATTCTACATGCTATAAACCTTCTCCATATAAGAGAATAAAGCTTATATTCATCCTTACTCAATGAATCTTTAATGTCAGCTGGAGCAAGGTCGATATATGTTGGCCTAATAGCTTCGTGTGCATCTTGCACTTTTCCATTTTTTTCTTTTTCCTGCGGAACTATATCAGATACATATGCGTTACCATAATTTTGCTCTATATAATCTCTGCAAGCTGCTATAGCCTCATCAGCGATTCTAGTCGAATCAGTTCTTAAATATGTTATAAGCGCAGTTGTGCCACGACCAGGAAGATCTATACCTTCATACAACTTTTGAGCAACACTCATTGTCTTTGAAATTGTGAAATTTAATATTTTCCCAGCTTCTTGCTGCATCGTAGAGGTAGTAAATGGTAGTGGTGGTTTTTTTTCTCTTTGAGACTTCTTGACATCAATAATTTTAAAATTACAATTATTTATACTTTTTATAATCTCATCGACGCTTTTTTCATTTTTTAGTTCAATTTTTTTGCCGTCTTTGCCATAAAAGTTTACTTCAATGCGAGAACTCTTTCCAACTTTTAATTTTGCGGCAAGAGTCCAATATTCATCTGGTATAAACTTGCTAATCTCATCTTCTCTCTCACTTATCAGTTTAAGTGCTACGCTTTGAACTCTTCCAGCAGAAAGTTTATTTTTAACTTTTTCCCAAAGAATAGGACTAATTTTGTATCCAACTATTCTATCTATAGCACGTCTTGCTTGCTGGCTATCAACTAAATTCATATCTATATCTCGTGGTTTATCAATAGCACTTGTGACAGCTTTTTGAGTAATCTCATTAAAAGTAATTCTATGAACTTCTTTATCTGCAGGTAAATTAAACGCATTTTTTAAATGCCAACTTATAGTTTCTCCCTCTCTATCAGGGTCAGTTGCTAGATATATAACATCTGACTGCTTTGCTTTCTTTTTTAATTTGTTTAATAATTGTCCTTTTCCTCTTATAGTTATATATTTAACATCAAAATCATGATCTACATCTACACCAATAGTGCTTTTAGGCAAATCTATGAGATGTCCCATACTAGCTTCAATAGTATAGTCCTTTCCTAAAAACTTTGAAATTGTTTTAACTTTTGCTGGCGACTCAACAATAACTAATTTTTTTGCCATATTATAATTTCTCCAAAGAAATTTTTAAATCAACAAGCATTTGTTCATATTTATTTAGTTTATCTTTCTCTTCATCAATTTTTTGTTGTGGAGCTTTGCTAACAAATTTCTCGTTTGCAAGCATCCCTTTAGCTCGTGCAATTTCAGATTCAACTCTCTTTAGTTCATTCTCTATTCTTAGCTTTTCTTTAGCAGTATCAACAAGTTCTTCAAAAGGAATATATACATTGGATTTATCAAATGTAAGCGAAATATATTTATTTGTACTTTCTACATCTTTCACATAACTTATATCCTTAACCAAAGCAAGAGATTTAATAAATTCAGAACACAACTCATATGCTTTTCGAATTTTTTCATCGCTAGTAGTAAACACTATATCCGGTTTCTTATCTTTCGGAACATTTAGTTCAGATCTTTGATTTCTAATTGTAGATATAACATTCTTGACATACTCTAAAGAATTCTCTTCTATATCAAAGCAAAACTTTGAATTATATTCAGGGAATTTTTCTTTTATAAGTAATTTATCTCCAAATACTTTTCCGTATATTTCTTCAGTAATAAACGGACAAAATGGATGTAATAACTTTAAGCTAGTGCATAAAACAAATTTCAAAACATATATAGCCTTATCCTTCTCTTCATCAGTTCCGTTGTATAATATTCCTTTTTTAAACTCTATATACCAATCACAAAACTCTTCCCACACAAACTTTTGTATCTTCTCTAAAGCAATACCAAGTTCATATTTTTCAATATTGTTTGTAACTTCACTTATGGTATTATTTAGCTTTGAAATAATCCATCTGTCTTCTAATCTATCTATATTAATGCTCTCAATATTATTTTCATCAAATGATAATTCTTTAGAATCATTCATTAATATAAATCTTGTTGCATTCCAAATTTTATTTAAAAAATTCCTTCCGGATGCAACTCTTGATTCATAAAATCTCATGTCATTTCCAGGTGCATTTCCAGTTAATAGAGCAATCCTTAAAGCATCAGCTCCATATCCTTTAATTATATCAAGTGGATCAATACCATTGCCAAGAGACTTACTCATTTTTCGACCGAGTTCATCTCTTACAATACCATGTATTAAAACTTCATCAAAAGGACATTTGCCAGTCTGCTCAATACCAGAAAATACCATACGAATAACCCAAAAGAATATTATGTCATAACCTGTCACTAAAACATCTGTAGGATAAAAATATTTAAATTTTTCATCATTAGTATTTGGCCATCCAAGTGTAGAAAAAGGCCAAAGTGCTGACGAGAACCAAGTATCAAGCGTGTCTTCATCTTGATAAATATTTTTACTTTTGCAGTGTTCACACTCAGTAACTTTGTTATCAGAAACTGTCATCTTACCACAGTCTCTACAATAGAACACTGGTATTCTATGTCCCCACCAAATTTGTCTAGATATACACCAATCTTTTATGTTCTCAAGCCAATGCAAATAAGTGTTGGCAAAATTTGCTGGAATAAATTTTAGCTCCCCACTCTTCAATGCTTCAATAGCAGGTTTTGCAAGTGGTTCCATCTTTACAAACCACTGATCTTTTATCATAGGCTCAATATTTGTTCCGCACCTATCATGAGTTCCAACATTATGTTTATATGGTTCAATCTTCTCAATATAACCCTGACTTTTCAAATCTTCAACAATAGCTTTTCTACATGCAATTCTATCCATTCCATCATACTTGCTACCTTTAAATGTAATTCTTGCATCATCGTCCAATATTTGAATTTGTTCTAAGTTGTGTCTCAACCCCACTTCAAAATCATTTGGATCATGACAAGGTGTCATCTTTACAAACCCAGTACCAAACTCCATATCGACATATTTGTCGGCAATGATTTCAAGTTTTCTCCCAACTAAAGGTAAAATCAAATAACTACCAACTATATCTTTATATCGTTCATCATCTGGATTTACTGCCACAGCAGTGTCACCGAGCATTGTTTCTGGTCTTGTAGTCGCAACAACAATATAATTATTTTCATTAATCTTAGTATTTTTATCTTCAAAATAATACTTAATATGATAAAGTGCACCTTCTTGTTCCTCATAATTTACTTCAGCATCAGAAATTGTAGTATGGCAAACTGGACACCAATTAATAATTTTTTTTCCTTTATAAATCAGTCCCTTGTCAAACAGTTCTTTAAATGTCTTTAACACTGCATGGCTGCAGCCTTCATCCATAGTAAATCTTAGTTTACTCCAATCACAACTTGCCCCCATCTTTTTTTGTTGTTCTATGATATTACTCTCATACTTTTCTTTCCAAGCCCATGCCTCTTTCATGAAGCCTTCTCGTCCTAGACTATGCTTGTCCTTCCCTTCAGCTCTAAGTTTTTCAACAACTTTCACTTCAGTAGAAATAGCTGCATGGTCAGTCCCTGGTTGCCAGAGAGCCTCGAATCCTTTCATTCTCTTATATCTTATAAGAGAGTCTTGCAGGCTTATATCTAAAGCATGCCCCATATGTAGTTTGCCCGTAATATTTGGTGGTGGCATAATAATTGTATATGGCTTTTTGTTTGGATTTGGATTTGCAACAAAAGAATCTGCATCCATCCACTTCTTATATATTCTATCCTCTATATCAGCTGGACTATAATTTTTTTCTAATTTTTCCATAATTAACCAATAAACCTAAATTTTTCCTTCCAAATTTTTATTCGCGACAAAACATTTTCTTTAATATAACTTGATCCCATCAAGAAAATATCTTCAATACCTTTCATTTCTTCACTTTTTCTAACTCTAATCATTCTGCTTACTATATCGTATTCCCAGTCAGCGAGCAAAGTCTCATTGATATTAGATTCATAATCATAAATTTTATCTACAGTACCATTAAGTTTCAGACAAAAGTATGTTTCTCTCAGTATATCTAAATCTCTTGTTCTTTTATACAATTCGCCAAGATAATTTGCTGCAATCTCATAAAATTGAAGTTTGGCATAGCTAAAAGCTAATCTCATCAATGCAACATCATTACTTTTTGAAATCTTTGAATATTGTGAAATTGCCTTCTCGTACTTTTTAAGTTGAAACAATTTATCTCCAGCTCTCAATATGTAGTCAACCTCAGGTAAAGATAAAAGTCTAACTAGTCTCATCCTAAACTGTCCTATTTCTTCATCATTGTAAAAATTTGAATTTGCTAGTATATGAGTTAAAATATCAGTCAAATTCGCTTTTTTATTAAACATCTCATTGATATCACTAGCAAGTCTTGGCAGCTTAAGTGAATTATCAATATAAAGAATTAAATTCTTTGTTATAAAACTATTGGAAATTAAAATTGCATAATTATATATAAAGTATGCTAGCTCTTGAATTGATTTTATATTCAAGTCAGCCTCTTTAATATAATACGGGTTTTTATTTGATTTTCCACAATAGATAACCACTAAATATATACCTGTCGCGGTGTCATTCTTCTATTTGACTCATAGAACTCACCGAATCCTTTATCTGTCAAAGTAATATTAACAATATTTTGTTCAATAAACTCAAATCCCAATTCAAATAGATTAGTTTTATCATCTCTTAGATCCATGTTATCCGGAATAGCAATAGGAACTTCTTTTATTACTCGCTCAATGACTTTAAGAATTTCTATTTTAATCTCTCTATCATCTTCAACTATCACGTCGTAATTGTTATCATTTAAATTGAACCATTCTTCTCCAGGTCTAATTAGCTCAATCTTAGTCTTAACTTGATTAACATTAGCTATTAGTCTTATAGAAGCAGTTGTTCGTGCATCTGTTATAAGTAGAACATTTTTATCAAAATTATTATTTAGAATATCATTTGATAACAACGCCGCAGATTTAGCAAAGAAAAACTGATCAGTTTCAACATTTGCTATGCTACAGACAAAAGTCATAAACTCTCTATAATATGATGAATCTTGAAATCCGAGTCCTGATAAAATAATGTGATTATACGGTTCCTCTTTTATGCATTTTTTTGCAAAATCATATAATATTTTATCACATACCTTTTTACCAGCATCACCCGATAGTAAGTCGAGAGGTAACGCAAGGTGTTCTTGTGTATTTACCTTCCAGTACTCTAAATTGTTATCATCAACGTATCTCACTAATTCATAATAAGTAAGTGCTTTTTCAGTAAAGTCAAATAGGGAAACAAGATTGCTATAATATGATAGCTCTTTAGATTTAATATATGACACAAATGCTTCGCTGTAAGTGGTAACATTATATTTATTGTCATCTTTAAAGAATGACTGGAGAGCATACTTAATTTTTTCTAAATACTTTATATTGCTTTGCCTTATAACAACTGTTACATATTCTATATCTTCAAACTTTGTCAAAAGATTGCTAAAGAAAATTCTTGTGAGTTCTCTTGCATCATATGGAGTTTCACCAATTCTCGCCATCCCATCAGTGCCCATTATATAAAATAACTTATCTATGACGATGTCGACATTATCAATATCTTCATTTCTTGCCTCTTCTCCAATAAACCAATTATTATTTGCAAGGTCTCTTCCAAGTGAAAACGGAAGTGATATGACTTCATTTTCACCTAAAACATTTACATATACATTATTTTCATCTAGACTAATTCCTAAAATCATATATTAAACAATTCCTTGGACATTTCCTGCTTTTCGACCATCTCCATAACAACTTTTTTCAATCCTTCTAAATTATCTCTATCTAGGCAAACAATTGCATCGTTGATAAAATCGAATGTGCTTCTCATTTTCGAGTTCTTTGGATATTCGAATTCATAATTCTCATCATATGTAAGTGTTCCTCTTGCAAGTATGCCAGCAGAAGCATCATTAGCATTTGTTATTTCGTAATTAATTACTTCATTTTTAAATACCGTAATCTTCTTAACATATATATTCATAAACACCTTGGAAAGATCCATGGATTTCTTCTCGTCAACACCACTAATTGATATAGTAACTCTTGGCACAAAATCCTTATCGGCATGGTACTCAATATACTCTTTGTTCATAATATTATAAGGCATTCTCATGTGCTTATTTAAATTTTTGTAATAAGCAAATACATATTCGGTTTTAAGTAATCTTTCCATTGATTTTACAAGTATTCTTCTAAGGTCGTTGTTGGATAAAATTTTAAATGTAGAAATATATTTAGTAATTGCAAATAGAAAAATAATTGGCATCGTGTCAATATCATCATAGTGATTAGACAAATACTTGGTGAGCCTATCAAAATATATATCATCAGTCTCCTTTTCATCTAAGACATAATCTGTGGCTTTTTTATTAAGGTAGGCTACTTCTAAATTATTGTCCTCATCACTATTAACATCATAACTCTCAATTATATGATCTATATGTTCTGTATTATCGCTTTCTAGCGAAATCATTAGTAATTTTTTTGCTATAAAACTAGAGTCTAAGTTCAATTCGTTCATTGCGTCCATTATGAATAACATATTGTCAATTGAAAACTCATAATTGTTAGAAAGAAAATTTAAGAGTTTGATATCTTTGCATCCGTTTTTAACAAATTTGACTATGTCATTGAGCAATTTATACTTTGACTCTTCATTATTCATGTCTATGCACTTAGAAAATAGAGTTAGCAAATCGCTATCTTCCATCAAGTCTTGTCCATAAATCGAAACTTTGTCATACACATATTTATATTCATTACATTCAAGCATAATCTTCAGTATTTTTCTTTTATCAAAAATATCCATCTTGCCAAATACAAGTTTCTTGAGAAAAACTTTAGCTTCTTCCCCAATATCATTGCCAGCCATCAAGTGTCTAAAATAATAATCAATAATTTTCTTCTTAAACTTTTCCTTTATTACAAGGTTAATTTTAATTTTGTTCTCAAGGTCTCTAATTTCATCTACTTCGTATTCTTTAGTAATATTTTCTTGTTCATTGAGTTTTATAATTTTAGTCATATCAATAATTTCTTTCTGTGGGTAATTCTCAATGATATAAGTCTCTAGATCTTTTCTTTCAAACAGAATTTTTATTATTGAATCTTCAGAATAAAATCTGTTACCATAAACATCTTCATATAAAATTATTCTAGATCCAAAAAATATAGGAACATATGCTATGCTATTAAATACATCATACTTTGTTTCTTTTTCAGTTTCAGCATACTTAATAATTATCTTTTTAATATTTGAATTATTAACTATAACTTTATGATTTCTAAGTAGATATAATATATTGTTGCAATTATTTTCATTGATAATGTTTTTGCTCAAAACTTTGTTATATATTTTGATAAGTGATTCTGTAATTCTATTTTGATATATTCTTGATATAGCATATTCTAATATTTCATTGCTATACATTTTATATACATCTTCGTTTTCATCAAATGCTGCAATTATATTTTCATATAGTTTTGTTTTGTCATCAAAAGAATAACTCTTATCGTCAAAATAGTATCTATAGATATATAATGGCAACTTGTAGATGTAATCATCTGGTATAGACAATAAAAACTTATCATAGATTCCATTGATATTTGAACCCTTCTCTATTATCTTTAGATAAATCCTAAACGACACCTCATCTATAGCATTATTTCGTACACACATCGATGCAAGTACAGTTAGAAGCTCCCTGTCTCTTATAGAATCAACTAAAGAGCATGCCTCAATGGAAATTTCACTCTTTATCTGTTCTTCTTCATATATATTGCTGTTAATTGATAAAGCTTTATTCAGCCTACTATCTTGGCTAATATTACTAATATCTATATTATCGAGTGTTTCATCAACATATCTTCTAACTATCTCATTATCTACATTAACAAACAATTTTGACACATCTATTTCAAAAGCTTTAAAAAACTCGATTATTGCTATATTAATATTACTACCCTTTATAAGTCCTTCATACAAGCTCATAGTAAACTCATCTTGCATAAATTGAGCCTTTGTAAATAATTCATTTGTGAATATTGAGCACGCAAACGAAAAATCAGCACATATCAAATCATAATAATCAGTTATCGAATTTAAACCTGATATAGCTCGACATATATTATTTGCAATAATTTTGTATTCAAAATCGACATCTTCAGTGCCAACATTGGTAATAATGGATATCTTACCTTTTATAATATCCCCGTCATTTAAATCTGTGGTATTTATAGTAAATGTCAAATCTACCTGCTTATCTTTAATAATTGGATTCTTAATTATAACCCTATTATTGTCAGAATAGCAGTTTCCATCCATCAAAAGTTCCCTGACATTAGATATTGTGATATGATCTTCGTATTTTTTGTCTTTTTCCAATTCAAAAGTTATTGATTTCACACGACATGTCAGTGAATTATCAATTTTAATACATGTGCCATTAGAAAGTGACACAACCCTATTATATTGCATAACAACTAATTATATCTAAATAAAGCACATTTTTCAAGTATTGAAAAAATACACGATTTATACTATAATATGCGAAATGTCTACTTATAACCCAAAAAATGAAATAAAACTGATGATCTTATATATGCTCAAAAATGTCAGTTTTTCCCTAAACCACGAAAATTTGAGTAATTTTTTTCTTGATAAATATACGACATTTATCATTTTTCAGGACATTTTATCAGATTTAGTTGAAACTAAGCTCATTGATGAGTATAAAACTAAAACTTCAGTCTTCTACAAAGCAACAATTGATGGTTCTGAGGCTCTCGACACATTTATAAACGACATATCCCCCGAGCACAAAAAGGAGTTGGATAACTACATAAAAGAAAACAAATTCAAGCTAAAAGAAGAGTCTATGATTAGTGCTAATTACACTGATAATAAAGACAATTTCAAAATTACACTTGAAATTAACGAAAATAAGGATGAGACTTTTAAACTAGAAATAGATGTACCCACCGCTGATGCAGCCATAACTATGTGCGAGAACTGGAAAGAAAAAGCAAAATCTATCTACACTTACATAATAAAACAGCTATTGTAGTCATATTTTTTCATTTTTTTTCTATTTTTTTCTAAAAAATACTTGAATATTATTTTTATATATGTTATTATAGAGAAACTAAATTTAATAATTTATAACTAAGAGGGCATGTTATATGTATAAATGGGTTAAAGGTAACTCTTTTAATAAGATTGCAACCATTTATGCTGGCAATATCACTTTAAACGTTCCTTGTATTAATCTTTTTGAAGGTGCAAAATGGTGTGTAGTTGGCATAGATTATGACAATAAAAAAGTAGGTATTAAAGTCGTAAGCAAAGATGATTTAGATAAGAAAACTTTTCCTGAAGATGCAATGAACAAAGTATCCATTGGAAAATCGTTTATAAGAATTTGTAACAAATCAATAATAAAAGAAATTGCAAAAGCTACAAAAAAAAGAGCTGAAGGCGAAAAATTCGGAGTAAGTTATAATTCAAAAGAAAAACTTTTAGAAATAGATTTAAACTCACCATTATAATATTTTCTTTTCAAAAAAATAGGTCCATTTGGACCTATTATTTTATATTTCAGTGAATAAATCTCCATAACTTGGCATTGGCCACATCTCTCTATCAACAATCATTTCAAGTTTATCAACATACTCTCTTAATTTATCCATACAAGGAACGACCTCATCTTTGTAAGAGTTAGCTTTGTCTTCTAATTTTAAAATTAAATGTGCTTTTTTGACATTCTTATCAAGCAGGTCAACATAATTCTTAAGATTCCTAATGTTTTCAAGCATGTCATCAAGTAATTCCTTCTGAACAGAACTATCTAAATTCTTATCTACTTCCCTTATTGAATTGATTGAATTTGATAATCTAGTTGTATAGTGAATGCTTACTGGCAATACCATCTTTTTGGCTAAATCAATAAGTGTCAATGCCTCTATATTTGTAATATTGACGTAATTTTCTAAAGATACTTCATATCTACATTTTAATTCATTTTCATTTAAGATATTAAAACTAGTAAATAATTCTACAACTGCTTTATCTATAAATGCTGGAATCGCATCCACGATGCTCTTCACACCACTAAGGCCTCTCTTCTTAGCTTCACTTTCCCAATCCTTAGAGTATCCATCTCCACTAAATATAACTTTTTTATGTTCTTTGAAGTTGCTTTGAATAAGTTTTCTCACATCTTCTTCAAAACTCTTTGATTTTGAGAGTTTATCAGTAGCTTTTTTAAACTCGGAAGCAACAATTGTATTTATAACAGTTATAGGCATGGCGCAAGAATCATTAGATCCTACCATTCTAAACTCAAACTTATTTCCAGTAAAAGCAAATGGAGAAGTCCTATTTCTATCTGTGACATCTAGCCACAATTCTGGCAAGGTATTAATCTGTTTGTTAATTTTTCCACCTTGTTTTGAGTCAGTTGCATATCCATATTTCACAAAATTATCAACAACATCATTTAACTGTTCTCCTATGAAACAAGATATAATAGGTGGTGGTGCTTCGCTTGCACCTAATCTTTGTTCTTTGCCAGGAGTTGCACATGATGCCCGTAAAAGTAATGCATATTTATCTACAGCAGCAACAATACATGATAACACTAGCATAAACTGCAGATTCTCGTGTGGTGTAATACCTGGATTAAGTAAATTTATTCCTTTATCTGTAACTAGCGACCAATTGTTATGTTTTCCTGAACCATTAACCCACTTAAATGGTTTCTCATGTAAAAGACATACCATGTCGTGTTTTTCAGCTACTCTCTTTAATATTTCCATAACAAGTTGATTGTGATCACAAGATATATTTGCCTCTTCATAGTTACAAGCGAGCTCGTGTTGCCTTGGCGCTACTTCGTTGTGCTGTGTCTTTGCAGGAACACCAAGAAGCCATAGTTCCTCATTGACTTCTTTCATAAACTTAAGTACTCTAGCCTTTATAGACCCATAATAATGATCATCAAGTTCCTGTCCCTTGGCTGACTTAGCACCAACCAAAGTTCTTCCACAATACACCAAGTCCTTTCTCTGTAAAAATTTGTCCTTGTCAACTAAAAAATACTCTTGTTCAACTCCGAGCATAGAATACACTTTTTTTGCAGACTTTTTAAAAAGTTTCAGCAACTTTAAAGATTCATTGTTTATTACTTGCATACTTCTTAAGAGCGGAGTCTTATTATCAAGTGCTTCTCCACCATAAGAAATAAAAGCAGTAGGAATACAAAGTGTTACACAATCATCAATTTTAATCAAGAAAGCTGGGCTCGTACAATCCCATATGGTATATCCTCTAGCTTCAAAAGTAGCTCTAAGATTTCCAGTAGGGAACGATGACGCATCAGTCTCACCCTTTATAAGTTCCTTGCCACTAAACTCAAGAATAGGTTTCTTACCTTGTTCAGTTCTCAAAAAAGAGTTTTGTTTTTCTGCAGTGCTATCATTAAGTGGTTCAAACCAATGCGTATAATGCGTTGCTCCATTTTCAATTGCCCAATTCATTATCCCATTAGCAACATATTTTGATAAAGAAGAATCGAGTTCAACGCCATCTCTTATGGTTTTTTTTAATTTTTCATACACATTTTTTGGCAAATACTTTTTCATCATAGTATCATTGAATACATTTTTGCCAAAATCCCTATTCAATTTAAACTCACTCATATTATCTCCTAAATCCAAGTTTTTATAAACTAACTAATACATTTT
Source organism: uncultured Clostridia bacterium (assembly GCA_947303805.1). Classification (GTDB taxonomy): domain Bacteria; phylum Bacillota; class Clostridia; order Lachnospirales; family Lachnospiraceae; genus UBA3633. Next base: position 192,167 of record CAMYZE010000002.1, read on the forward strand.
CTTGGACACTTCGTAGCACAATCACCGCAATCATCACACTTGTCAAAATTCATTATCGCTAAATTGCCCACCACATTAATCGCATCTTTTTTACATGTCTTTTCACACATTCCGCACGCTATACACGACACCTTACATGCATCCATTGCCATTTTACCCTTATCTCTATTTGAACATACCACTTTATGTTCTTTTTTATATAGTACCAATCCAATAACTTTCATCGGACAAGCTTTTATACAAGCTTTACATGCTACACATTTTTCTTCATCAACTTTTGCAACACCATCTATAATGTGTATTGCATCAAACTTACATGCTTCCACACAAGTACCATATCCTAGACAGGCATAGCTGCACTTCTTTTCACCTGCATTTGGAAGCGAAGCAGCTAACCTACAGTCTTTAGTACCATTATATTCATAAACCTTATTGGCATTTACACAGGTTCCGTCGCAATGCACAAAAGCTACCATCTTAACTGATTCATCTGCAACCACACCCATAATTTCACTAATTTTAGCTGCTACATTTGCTCCTCCAACAGGGCATTGATTTACTGCAGCTTCCCCTTTTGCTATTGCTTCAGCAAGTGCGTCACAGCCTGCATAACCACATCCACCACAATTATTTCCTGGCAAACACTCTCTAACTTTCGCAACTTTTTCATCTACTTTAACTTTAAATATTTCAGATGAAACACCAAGGAAAATACCAATTATAAGAGCTATTATTGAAATTAACGCTACTGAAAAAATTATAATTTGCATATTTCCACCTTAACCTATATTTAAATTAGAAAAACCTGTAAATGCAATAGCCATGAGACAAGCAATTATCAATACAATAGGTTTTCCTTTAAAACTTTCTGGTATGTCGTTTCCTTCGAGTTTTTCTCTTATGCTTGCTAATAAAACTATTGCTATACAAAATCCAACACTTGTCCCTAAAGCATATATCATTCCTTTTGGAAAATTTGAATAGTCTTGTGCAACAGTAAGTGCAACTCCGAGAACTGCACAATTAGTAGTTATCAACGGAAGATATATTCCAAGAGCCTTATATAGCGAAGGTATAAATTTCTTTAGAAACATCTCCAAAAACTGCACAAGACAAGCAATCACTAATATAAATGCAATAGTTTGTAAGTAAGTTAAATCCAAACCAAAAATCCCAGATTTTTCTAAAAACATTGTGTTGATTCCAAATGTCACTGCAGTTGCCATAAGTATTACAAATATTACAGCTACTCCCATACCTTTTGCGGTATCAACTTTATTTGAAACTCCTAAGAAAGCACAAATTCCAAGGAATCTTGATAATACAACATTTGATATAAGGGCTGCAGATACAATTATAACAATATATTCCATACTACTTGCTCTCCTCTACTGTTACTGCTTTTTTGTGTATAGTACAATGTAAACAGTCATTATCGCATCCCTCTTTCTTGTTGCTAGCACTAGGAAGCCTAAGTTTATTTTGTATAGCGGTTAAGAATGCAAGTACAAGGAATGCTCCTGGTGGCAATACGAAAAGTGCTGCTCGAAAATCCTCTGGAACAAAAGTGTAACCATATACAGTGCCTGAACCTATGAGTTCCCTTATAGCACTAATTATAATAATTCCCAAAGTAAATCCAAGTCCCATTCCTATTCCATCTCCAATAGAATTAATAACATTGTTTTTACCTGCAAATGCCTCTGCTCTACCAAATATAATACAATTAACAACTATAAGAGGAATATAAATACCAAGTGATTCATATAAAGCAGGAAAATATGCTTTAATTAAGAACTCAATAAGAGTTACAAATGAAGCAACTATAACAATGTATATTGGAATTCTAACTCTATCAGGAGTAATCTTTCTTACAAGCGATATAAGCGCATTTGAAGCAACTAGAACAGCAGTTGTTGATAAACCCATACCAATAGCATTTGAAACACTTGTTGTTACTGCAAGTGTAGGACACATTCCTATCATCAAAACGAGAATAGGGTTTTCAGTAAATATGCCATTGAATATACATCCAAAGAATGATATTTTTTTTTCGTTTTCCATATTATTTTCCCCCATCCATAGTTGTTGCTCTACCGGCAAACATACATGCAAGCGACATAGCCTGTTTAAAAGCTGAAGACGATACTGTTGCACCTGAAATAGTATCTACTTCTGAAATATCCTCAGTACTATGGCCTACCCAACTATCTAAAAACCAGCTTTCTGTAGTCTTCATACCAAGACCTGGCGTCTCAGAAGGTGTATTTGCATATCTAACACCTACAACTTTTCCATTTTTATCAAAACCAACAATTATATTAAGAGGTCCACCAAAACCTTTTGAAGTACATTGTACTATATAACCTATAGTCTCACCAGATTCATTTTTACATCTTAATACTGGTTGTTCTCCATTAAGCGTTGCATCATATCCTGCAGAAGCACCAACAACATCACTAGTTATATCTTCAGAAGAATAATATCCTGGGCAAACTTCGTTAAAAGCATTTATCTGTGCCTCTAAATTTGCTTTATCGATAGCTGCTTGCGTCCCCACTTTTGTCACAGATAAAACAGCAGCAAGCACCATTGAAATAATAAATAAAATAAGTGCATCTTTAACAATACTTCCTATTTTCATATTACTTGCCTCCCTTTCCAAATGCTGTAGGCACTGTAAAAGATTCTATAAGAGGAACTAAAAGATTTGATATTAAAATAACATATGATACACTTTCTCCTGATTTACCAAACAACCTAAAAATACCAGTTAGCACACCTAGTAATATGCCATATATAATTTTCCCAAGAGGCGTGATTGGCGATGTCACATAATCGGTAGCCATGAAAAATGCTCCAAATATTAATCCTCCTCCCAAAACCTCTCCTAATATATAATTTACATTCGTAGTTTTTCCCTGTCCAAATATCATAATAAATACAACAAATGTCAAAATATATGTAATAGGTATTCTTAAATCAATTACTTTCTTCGCAGCAAGATAAGTAGCCCCTAGTAAAAGACAAATTGCAGAAATTTCTCCTATAGTACCTGGAATATTACCAAATAACATGTCAAGTAAATTAACTTCGTGTCCATTTTTAAGTAATATAAGTGGTGTTGCAGATGTATAGGCATCAACTGACATCCTTGAAGTATAGTTATTCATAAAGCCTGCAAAAGAAATTAAACAAAAACATCTTCCTGCGAGTGCAGGATTCATAAAGTTTTGTCCAAGACCTCCAAATAACATCTTTACAATAACTATAGCAAAAAACGAACCAACCACAGGGACAAAAAATGGCACTTCCGGTGGCATGTTAAGTCCAACTATAAGCCCTGTCACAACACAAGACAAATCATATATTGTATTTTGTTTTTTAACAGCAAAGTTGTAAAGAGTCTCACTTATGACAGCTGAAGCAACTGAAATTACTACTAATGCTGCAGCATGAATCCCAAATTTAATTAAGCCCCATACTGTAGCTGGGATAAGTGCAATAATTACATCAAGCATTATTGCGCTAGTACTTATTCTATCTCTAACATGAGGAGAACTTTGAACATTCAATCTTAATTCCATTATTTTTTAGCCTCCTTCTTGCTATTTAAATATCCCCGTACAGCAAATTTCATATAACTAAAATATGGTGTCAATGGTTTCTTAGCAGGACATACAAAACTACAACTACCGCAAGTGATACATTCTGGACCATTTAATTTTATATATTCATCAAAATTTCCCATTTTTGCCGCCTTCAACATTCTTGTTGGTAATAAATTAATTGGGCATGCGCTTACACATCTTCCACAATTTATACAATTAGTTTCTTTTTCTTTAGAAAGTGGGTCTTTAGAAAATGCTAACAGCGCTGAACTATTCTTAGATACAGGCATATCCAAACTAAATACTGGAAGACCCATCATTGGTCCACCACTTACTATCTTTTCAGGACTAGTACTAAATCCACCTACAGCATCGATCACCTCTTGATAACTAATACCGAATCTTACATTGAGATTAGCTGTTTCATTATAAACATCTCCAGACAATGTCATTATTCTTCTAAGAAGCGGAGTTGACTTACAAACAGCATTGCCAATAGAAATTACAGTGTCAACATTATCCACAATGCATCCAGCATCAGCTGGCAAAGTAGACACATTAATCTTTCGACCAGTTATAGCAAATATTAATTGTCTCTCACCACCCTGAGGATATTTTGTTTTCATGAGAGCAGTTTCTATATTAGAAATAGTACTGCATGCTTTTGTTATCTTTTCATAAGCGTCCTTTTTATTATCTTCAACACATATGACGCCCTTAGCTCTTGGGAAAAGTTTTAGTATACACTGCAACCCTTTAATCAGAGTCTCAGTTTCTTCGATCATAAGTCTATAATCAGATGTTAAATATGGCTCACATTCTGCTCCATTTACAAGCACATAGTCTATAGCATTTGGATCCTTTGGAGAAAGCTTTACATGAGTAGGAAAACTTGCTCCACCTAGTCCAACTATACCTGCATCTTTAACAATTTTAATAATTTCATCATTGGATAAAGTATTGAAATCTCTTTCCAATCCAAACCCTTTAATGGCATCATATTTTTCATCGTTTTCAATTATGATGCTTTCAACTTTTTGTCCACCAACCACAAGTCTATTCTCAATAGATATTACTTTACCAGATACAGAAGAAAGAACATTGGCCGATATCACACCATCCGCTTCACCGATAATTTGTCCAACAAGTACATTATCTCCAACTTTAACACAAGGCTTTGCTTTTGCACCAATATGTTGTTGCATTGGAAACACTAAGACTTTACCGGCTTTAACGATCTTTATCTGCCTATCTTTAGATAATTCTTTCATTTCCTCAGGATGAACACCATGTTTAAATGTATACATTATTCCCCCTTAAACAAAAAAGCATAACAATCTAGTTATGCTCTTGATTCATATTTACCTGTCTCAGTAGAAACAATAATTTTTTCTCCTTTGTCGATAAATAGTGGAACCATCACTGTCGCACCAGTTTCAACCGTAGCAGGTTTCATAGCTCCTGTCTGTGTATCGCCTTTGATACCAGGCTCAGTATCTGTTACTTCTAAAGTAACTTTTAATGGTGGTTCTACACTAAACACCTTTCCGTTATAAAACATAACCTTACAAGTCTCGTTTTCTTTTACAAATGTCATTACATCTCCAACTTGTTCTGGCGAAAGTGCAATCTGCTCATAAGTATTGTTATTCATAAAGTTGTACATACCGTCATTATATAAGTATTGCATATCAACCCTATCAATAACTGCCTGATTGAATTTTTCTGTAGGTCTAAAAGTTTTTTCAATAACTCCTCCATTAATGATGTCACGAAGTTTGGTTCTTACAAATGCTGCGCCCTTTCCTGGCTTTACATGTTGAAATTCCATGATCTGGCAAACCTGACCTTCAATCTCAAGTGTTAATCCATTTTTAAATTCTCCTGCTGAAATCATAAGTTCCTCCCAATAATTATTTAATAAATATATGACATTTTACTTTGTTAGCAAAGTTATAAATAGCAAGTGCTTCCATAAAAACGTTGTTTAATTTCTTGTTATCAACATCAATAATATAATTTGCTAAATCTTCGTAATATGGCTTTAGCTTTTCTAAATCTTTCTCAATGGTAAATACAGATATATTATCAATATCATTTTTTTTCGTATTATCATTAGATATATGATCCAAAATCGTATCAGATTTTGCTCTTAAATATATCACTCTACCACTTGTCTTTATAAGTCGTCTACACTCATCATCTATTGATACATCTGCTGGCAATGAAACTATCATACCTTGCTCAACATTGTTTTTTAATATGGATTTCTCCAAATCAGTGTAATATTCTATGCCTTTATTGATTATAATGTCTCTTACATTTTTATTTTCATTTTTCTCAATGATTTGGTCAGTATCTAGATATTTAATATCCTTTCTAGAAGCTATAAGTTTTCCAACCATCGTTTTCCCGACACCATGGTAACCTGCTAAATATATCGTCTCCATATTAGTCTCTACTTTTTTTCTTACTTGGCTTAATTTTTTCCACTTCGGCATTGAAGCTTTCAATTTCTTTAAACTCTCTATAAACTGAAGCGAATCTTATGTAGGCAACATCATCAATTTTCTTTAGTTTCTTAAGTACAAGTTCACCTATTTCAATGCTTTTGATTTCTGGGTCATCTCTTAGAGAGATCTCTTTCTCAACCTCATCAACTAATTTATCAATGATTTTAGAAGAAATAGGTCGTTTGATACAAGAATATAATATTCCTTTTCTAAGTTTTTCCTTGCTAAACGGCTCTCTAGTCGAGTCTTTCTTTACAACTAAAATAGGAGATGTCTCAATCTTCTCATAAGTAGTAAATCTCTTCTTACACTTTACACACTCACGTCTTCTTCTAACAGAAAAGTCCTCATTTCTCCTAGAATCTATAACTTTAGTATCCGGAGCTTTGCAAAATGGACACATCATAATAATGTTCCTCCTGCTTGCATATTAAAAATATATTTTACTATATATTGTGTTTTTTTTCAAGATAAAGCACGAAATTATGAATTGCCTTTGCTCTATGGCTTATCTTATTTTTTTCTTTTATACCCAAATTTGAATATGTCATTACTCTACCATTTTTTATATCTACCGGATCACCTACAGCAAATATAGGGTCATAACCAAATCCACCTGTTTTTTCAATAGTTCTAGCTATATAACCATTAACTATCCCATCAAATATGTGGATTTTATAGTCACATTTTTCAGTATCAATCACTTCTAATACGGATAAAATAGTGATAAAATGCGCCTTTCGCTTCTCATCAGAAACATCCTTCATAATATCAAGCAATTTTATATTTTTCTCTTCTTGGCTAACTCCTTCACCCATAAACCTAGCAGAATGTATTCCCGGCGCACCATCTAAAAAATCAATACATAGGCCTGTGTCATCAGCTATAATATAATCTCCATTATTTAATAATCTTTTCTCCCTCATGACTTGATAAAGTGCGGTAGATTTAATATTTGCATTTTCTAAAAAAGTATTTCCATCTTCGACTGGGTTAAGATTAATATCAAAATCATCCATATTAAAAACAAAATCCTTGTATTTTTCACCAAGGATTTCAACTATTTCACTTAACTTATGCTTATTATTAGTTGCAAATATTAATCTCATAATTATTTTGTAAGATTGACTTTTTTAGGGTACTTTTCTATTTTACCATCAGAATATACAAAAGTTGCTTGAATATTCTTATCATTAAATTCCTTTGAAGCAAAATCAATTAAATTTTTAGATAGCTTATCACCAAGAAGCATACATGCTGTAGATAAATAATCGCCAAGAAGACCATTTTCTGAAGCAATAGTAACTGAATCCAATCCATTGTCCGTAGGATATCCAGTCATTGGATCTATTATATGATGATACACTCGGTCATCACCATCGACCTTAAAGTATCTTTGATAATTGCCACTAGTAATTACATTTCTATTTTTCACTTCTAATGTATCAATAATATCATTTCCAGAAAAAGGTTTAAATATTCCTACTCTAAATGCTCCACCTTTTCTTCCATCAACGTCTCCAGTACATAATACATTGCCACCAAGATTTATAATACTAGCTTCAATGACATCATTATCTTCAAGCATTTCTTTTATTGCATCACAACAAAAACCTTTAACTAAAGCTCCAAAATCATACTTAGTCGCTTTATCTCCATAAAATGTAATTCTGTTTTTTCTAAATTCATCTGGCGCAACATTTTGTTCGATAGTAAATTTAAAGTTACCTACATGTTTCCTTGCTTCATTAATTTCTTCAAGTGTAGGGACTGTGGTTCTATTTTTTACATCCCACAAATCAAACAATGTGCCAGCACTAACATCAAATTTATTATTTGACCATTCATACAAACTCTGTGCTATACCAAATAAAGATGCAGTCTGATCACAAATCATAACAGAATCACCTTCACGATGATTTATATCGTAAATTTCACTACCTTCAATAGTTTTTGAAAATACACTTTCATAATTATCAACAAGCTTCTGTATATCAGCTACATAAATTTCTGCCAATTTTTCATTTTTAACACCATATAGACTTATTGAACACTGAGTGTCAAATGCATCAAAAACATATTGATATGGTTTCGTATCAATACGATAGCTTGACCTACTTTTCTCTTTGGCCTCGCAAGAAATGATTAATGATCCAAAAACAATTATTAATAAAATGCTAACTATTTTTTTCATAACTACTCCGATTTATTTATAAGATTATTCAAATGTATTTTAGCCCTCTCAGTTATCTCGCTAGGCAATCCTGCTAGTTTTGCCACTGCAATTCCGTAACTTTTCTTAGCAGAACCCCTTATGATCTTTCTCAAGAATTTTATATCGTCATCGTTCTCTATCACGGCTATATTAAAATTATTAACACCTTTAACCTTGCCCTCTAATTCTGTGAGTTCATGATAATGCGTTGCGAACAATGTTTTTGCTTTTATATTACTGCTTATATATTCTACTACTGACCAAGCAATCGACAAGCCATCAAAAGTACTTGTCCCTCTACCAATTTCGTCAAGAATAATTAATGAGTTTTCAGTTGCATTATTAACTATATTTGCCACTTCGCTCATCTCTACCATAAATGTTGATTTTCCTCGGGTAAGATCGTCACTGGCACCCACCCTTGTAAATATCCTATCTAAAATACATATGTCAGCGCTTTTGGCTGGGACAAAAGAACCAATATGGGACATAAGGGCAATGATTGCAACTTGTCTCATATATGTTGATTTTCCTGCCATATTGGGGCCAGTTATTATATCTATATAATTAACATTATCAAGATTTGTGTCATTTGCAATAAACATATCAACATTACTTAATTTCTCAATGACCGGATGCCTACCATCTACAATTTTAATTATACCACTTTCATTTATTGAAGGACAAGTATAATTATTGTCATTAGCTATATAAGCAAAATTGCTCAAAACATCTATCATGGCAATGTCTGATGCAGCATTCCTAATTCTTAATGTTTCAGCTGCTATTTTTTCTCTCACATCCTGAAAAACCTCATATTCGAGATTACCTAGTCTATCCTCAGCACTTAAAATTATATTTTGTAAATTGCTGAGTTCATCAGTAGTATATCTTTCAGCATTTGTTAGAGTTTGCTTTCTTATAAAGTGAGAAGGTATTTCCCCTTTATAGGCATTTGTTATCTCAAATAAGTATCCTGAAACTCTACTATACTTTATCTTCAAATTTTTAATTCCTGTTTTTTCTCTCTCTTTCTCCTCTAAGTCAATAAGCCACTGTTTGCCGTTCTTCTTACTTTCTCTGTACTTATCAACTTCTTCATTGAAACCATCTTTAATTATATTTCCATCATGCATTAGATAAGGAGGGTCATCTACTATACTCTCATCAACTAACTTATATAAATCCTTCAATGTATCAAACCTGTTTGACACTTCATTGGCAAAATCCGAATTGAACGATTGTAACAAAGATTTAAGATATGGCAATACATAGATAGAATTTTTAAACGCAATCAAATCTTTAGCATTTGCATGTTTCATATCCACACGTGCAACTATTCTCTCCAAATCATAAATTGCACTTAGATATTCTCTAAGTTCTGTGAGATCAATTTGCTTTTCAATAAATCCTTTAACTGCATTTTGTCTATATATAATATAATCTTTGTTTTTAAGTGGTTCTTCTATAATCCTTCTCAGGAGTCTACCTCCCATAGCTGTTTTAGTCTCATCTAAGATATTTAGTAATGTTCCTTTTCTGTCCTTATTCTGCATATTTTCCGTAAGTTCTAAGTTCTTAATAGTCGCAGAGTCTAAATACATATAAGATTTGTCATTCATATACTCTATACTTTCTAAATGCGACAATTCATTTTTTTGATTTTCTCTTACATAGTAATAGGCAGCAAGGCTTGCAAGCACTGCATTACTATCCTTAATTTCAGAATAATTACTAATATTATTTAAAAGTTTATTTAACAATATATATTCCGGATTCTTTAGATTAGATGTGTTATATATGTCATCATTTATTATTGTAAATGCAATTTCATACTTATCCCTCAATTCTGCTAAACTTACACCAGAATTCAAAATGTTATTATTTGCCAAGACCTCTTTAGGTTCATATTTGGCAAAAATGTCATAAATCGTCTTATCATTATTAATATTGCTAATAATAAAATCCCCTGTCGAGAAATCGAAAATAGCTACTCCAAATTTTCCATCAGCAAAATATATAGATAAAATAAAATTGTTAACTTTATCTTCAAGATACTCTTGCGCTAGAACAGTTCCTGGAGTGATAATCTTTGTTACATCTCTTTTAACAAGGCCTTTAGCAAGTTTTGGATCCTCTAATTGCTCTGCAATAGCTACTTTATAGCCAAGTTTTACTAATTTAGATAAATAAATATCTACAGCATGATGTGGAACACCACACATAGGTGCCTTTTCTCTCATCCCACAGTCTTTTCCTGTAAGCACAAGATTCAATGATTTACTAACAAGTTTAGCTTGATCAAAAAAAGTTTCATAAAAATCTCCTACTCTAAAAAAAATTATACAATCCTTATATTTTTCGACAGTATCTAAATACTGCCTCATCATAGGAGACATATTATCAGTTTCTTCATTTTTTATATTAATTATTTCCATTATATACTACAACAGTGCTTCACCCTCAAAATAAAATTTACAACCTTTAACTAACTTTACATTTATAATTTTACCAATGAGATTTTGTGAACCATTAAAGTGAACTAAATAGTTATTTGACAACCGACCAGTAAGTTTTCCAGAAATTTTATCCTCACTTTCTACCAAGACATCCATAACTTTCCCAACATATCTTTCTACATTTTTACCAGAATTTTCCTCAACAACTTTGAGTAATTTCTTAAATCTTTCTTTTACGACATCTTCAGGAACTTGGTTATCCATTTCAGCCGCTTTAGTACCGGTTCTCTTAGAGTATTCAAAAGTAAAAACTGCATCATATGAAACTTGATTTATAAGTTTTAATGTATCTTCAAAATCATTTTCAGTTTCACCAGGAAATCCAACTATAATATCAGTCGTTATTCCTACATCTTCAATGTTACTCCTTATTTTATCTATAACCCTGAGATACGAATCTCTATCATAGTGCCTATTCATTGCTTTTAGAATAGAATTAGATCCAGACTGAACCGGCAAATGTATATGTCTACAAATATTGCTATTATTCTTAATTACATCTATGAGATCATCTGACAAATCTTTTGGATGGGAAGTCATAAATCTTACTCTTTTTAAACCATCTATTTTAGCAACTTCATTTAAAAGCTCTGGGAAAGTGACATCGTAATTATTTTTAAACTTATAAGATTGGCTGGCTATCCCTTTATACGAATTAACATTTTGTCCAAGAAGCATAACTTCTACAACACCATCATTTATAGAGGACTTAATTTCTTTAACAATGCTATCGACATCCCTGCTTCTCTCTCTCCCCCTCACATATGGCACAATACAATATGTACAAAAGTTATTACATCCAAACATAATATTTATACCGCATTTAAATCCAAAAACTCTTTTAGTAGGCAAGGTTTTTTCTACATTATTAGATTTATCATATACACGGATAACTTTTTTATTACTTCCTATTGCCTCTTCTATCAAAAATCCGAACTCATCAATATTATGTGTGCCAAAAATCAATTTCACCTGTGGATACTTTTCTACTATTTTTTCAACTTCATCTTTTTCTTGCATCATGCATCCGCATATGCCTATAATTTTATTTCTATTTGTTAAATAAGATTTTTTTAGTTGCCCAATGTGACCATATAATTTTTGATTGGCATTTTCTCTCACAGTGCAAGTATTAAAAATTACAATATCAGCTGTATCTTCGTCAGTTGCTTCAGTATATCCTTTTTCTTCCAAAACGCCTGCAAGTTTCTCACTGTCTCTTGCATTCATTTGACAACCGAAAGTAACTATCTTATACGATTTTAAGTTAGAATTCTTCATTATTTTAACAAACTCTTTATGTGTTTTGAAATATTCTTATAAAAAATATAAGTAATTATAGATGAAATTGTAAACTTAATTATATTAAATGGCAGCACAGAAAAAAGATAGACTTTTGTCATATTATCAATAAATGGCACTATCGCACTACACATTTTTATTATTACTTCTTCACTCATATGAAATACTTTTATATAAATCGGAAATAAAAATAAAGCATTGCATATGGTACAAACTACACTTGATAAAAAAATTCCAATTATCAATCCTATCATTGCTCTTTCTTTTGTCTTTAACGATTTATAAATAATACTAGCAGGTAGAGCATAGGCTATACTACCAATTATATTTGCCAATTCGCCTAAAAACATAGTTGATGTGCCTTTAAGCACAAACTTAATTAACACCTTTAATACAGCTATAGCTATACATTCAATTGGACCTAAAATAAATCCACCAATTATTACTGGTAGTTCTGATAAGTCCATTTTCATAAATGTAGGAGCTATAGGTAGCGGAAAATCAAAGTACATTAAGATCGCGCTTAATGCTGAAAATAGTGCTATAATTGCAATTTTCTTAATATTTCTATTCATAACCTTTCTTTAAAACCATTGAATATTTTCTATCTTTTGAAAACAACAATCTTCAATAAAGTTATTATTGATTCTGCTTGCTGGATGACAAGAGTAAACAATTTTATTATCACTTACAAGACCCTTTACTCTATTTAATGCCACATTTCCCCATATGAGCCACTTGCAACTAGAATTATCATTAATATAACGAATGAGTTCATTCATAAAATCAGTCCATATATTAATATGTGCACCCGATTTGCCAATTATTGTTGTAAGAGTGGCATTTAGAAATAGAACCCCTTTATTCTCCATTTGGTCAAACCATTCATGAGTTTTTATATATTTAATTTTAGAACTAATCTCATAAGTTCTAAGTTCTTCCATCGTATACTTAATTCCGAACTTATAATAGCAAAGTGCTTTAAAAATATTTGCAAGTGACTGTTGTTTGTATTTATCAATAAAACTTTCTATATTAGCTACTTCAAAAGATCTTCCAGTAGCAACTGGCAATCTTTGTCCATCTTTAATATATGTTGATGGGTACGGATCCATACCAAGAATCACACATTTAACATTATTCAAGTTACTATTCATGAAACGGAAAACATTATTTTTCTCAGGACATATATTTTTAGTGGTATCGATAAATTTGAGCATTTTTCTAAAATACTTACTTTTATATATAAAATTATCCCAAGAAATATCATGCTTCATAGTAATTATTAATCTCATTTAAAGACTTAAATTTTTTATTCACTCTTTCTTTCATTTCAAGTCTTACTTCATTATCAAACAAACCAAAAACTTCATCGCTTAATATAAAAGTATATAGGTTTTTAGGTAAGGTATTTAAAACAAAATCCCATGTATATATTAAAGCCTTATTTTCAGATGCTAAATTGCTGCTCTCTTTATATTCGCCTTGATATTCTAGTAATTTTAATTCAAATATTCTTCTAATTAGTTTAACTGGAACTTTTTGCTTTATCAATGCTTTAAAAGTATAGTACAATAGTAAATATATATTTTCACTTTCCATGTTCTCATATGAAAAATAGTCTATAAGTTCTACAAAATATGAGGCAAAACAAGTATTAATATACTCATTTGATATTTCAGAAAAACTATTTTTTAAAATTATATTTTCTAAGTGGTATTTATCTCCATTAAGTCTAAGTTCAAATGTTCCAAAAGAAAATATTCTTGACTTGCCGATATTCTTTGAATTTTGTCTCTTTACATTGAAGGCATATACTTTGATTTTTCCTTTTTCTTTTGTAAGTATAGTTAAGAGCTTATCAAACTCTTTGTAATCAGACTCTCCAATAATAACGCCATTAAGTTTTTCGAGATTATTCTTTGTATTCATCTATAATTCTTTGCCATCATAGCCATAATTAGCAAGTAAAGTCTTTTCATCTCTCCAATTATTTTTTACAACTACATCAAGTTTAAGATTTACTTTGTTATCAATAAATCTCTCAATGGCAATTCTAGCCCCAGTGCCAATATTTTTTATCATGATACCATTTTTCCCTATGATAATCCCCTTATGACTATCTCTTTCACATATGATTTTAGCAACAATATTCATACATTTTGATTTTGATTTCTTCATGCTTTCAACAATTACTGCTATACCATGTGGTATTTCTTTTTCAAGCTTATATAGGCATTGTTGTCTTATAATGTCTGCTATAATTTGTTTAGTTGGCTCATCTGTCAAATCGTCTTCGCTATAAAATCTGTTGCCATCGGGAAGTTCTTTTTTTATAAACTCTATAGTATTCTTAATATTTTTTTTCTTTAACGCTGAAATAAAGAATGTCTTTTCAAAATTGACTTTATCGTCAAACTTTGATTTTATTTTCTTTATCAATTCTTCTTCATCATACTCTATTAAATCACATTTATTTATTAACAATATTTTTTTTGCATTAACTTTTGAAATGATCTTATCAATTTTATAATAATTATCAGTATCGTATGTCATTATATCTACAATTACCGCAACCAAGTCTATATCATCTATTGATTTGCTAATAGACTTTGACATATAATCATCAAGTTTATTCTTCACTTCATGAATACCAGGAGTATCTACAAATACTATCTGGGAATTCTCATCATTGTAGATTCCTTTCAAATTTTTTCTTGTGGTCTGTGGTTTTCGTGAAGTAATTGCTAATTCATAATTTATGACAGCATTTAAAAACGATGACTTACCTGCATTTGGCAAGCCCAATATAGACACAAAACCACTTTTAATTACTCTATCAACTGCCATACACTATCATACTCTTCCTTAGCTTCCTCAAGTTTGGCAGCTGAAATAAGCGCACACCTTTCGCCATTTGCTACATCATTAAATATTTCTGAAAGTTTTCGAATATCATCTAATGTAGTGTCTAATACTTCATGTCTACGAGTATTATACTCTTCATCACTAATACCATTAAAGTAGGCAGCTATATTCCTAATATGGTTATCAACAGTGCTAAGTGGGTTGTCAAATACACCTATTGAACCTATGATATATTTGCGGATTTCCTCATCACTTTTATCAAAACTTTTTAAAAATTCAGGAATCCCTAAATATATTTTATTTGTGCTGGATAAATTAGGGTCTCTATATGAACATAATGAATAATAGCCCTCTTTCGAGAACATCGACATACAACCATAAGCTCCACCAAGCACCCTTATATTTGTCCAAAGATATTCATAATTAAACAATGTTTTAAGTACAGAAAGACTTCCAGAATATAATTCCTTATTATATTTTCCAGCAAGAGCGCAAAAATTAATATCACTTGGTGTCAGTATAGCTTCATATCTACATTTCTTGTCAAGAGATTCAAAATGTATAAATTTGTCCATAGCATTAATATTATGGTTAAGTCGACTTTCATCATGCTCAGTATAGATATGTTTCATTTTATTCTTTATTATTCTATCTGTAAAATGTTTAAAATTATTAATAATATCATCATGATACTTTCTATTTGTGCAAAGTGTAAGATACATTTTTCTTCTATGTATCTTTTTAAATAATAAATCTAAACTATCATTTACTAAGTCGCTATTATTTAGATAATTATTGCAAAGTAAAGATATAAACTTAAAATAACCTATCCCATTCATATCAACTTTATCCATGATGTCGCTTTTAAAATCAATATTAGATTTAGCTCGATTCATAGCAGCTATATGTCCACTTGACAATATTGAAAGAAGAGAATTTTGTTTGCTTTCATTTAATAAGATACTTATTCTTTTTGAATCAACAAACTGTGTCTCCGAGAAAAGTTTATAGAATATATCAAAAGCATATTTAACTTTATCTGATGCAACTTTAATACTAAACGAGAGAAATGCTTTTCTATCAGTAATTTCAATCGAAATTCCTAATCCGCCAGTATTAATATCGACAAAATTATTGAATTCATGATATGATTCTGTAACCAAATCAATCTTTCCAATGACATTACTTATAATTGAAAATAAGCATATTTCTTCTTTTTTAAAATCAGTAATGTCAAACTTTAATCCAATATATACGATATCTTTGTCATTCTTATAAGTGATAATAGTGTCAATGTTATCATTTGTTTCTACTTCATAATTAATTGTCTTCTTATCCCTGTCAATATCACCAATTTTAAGCATTGGTATGCATTTCAAATTTTCACTACTATCTTGTTGCTTTTGATATTCTTTAAGTTCTTTTACTTGAAATATAATATTTTCTATATCAATGTCCTTAAGACTATTTTTTCTAACACGCAATTCATCTTTTATAAAGTCGTCTTTTTCTTTCGAATACCCCATTTTAGGTCTAAGGACATTAATTGCCCTATGTTTGTTTTCAATAAAAATTTCTCTTAAAACTTTTATAAAAATATTATCTTTACTACTTAAATCTTCTTTTCTAATAATTTCAAACGAATCTTTATACTCCAAAAGCGTTGTGATTCCCTGGTCATATAAATAAGTTTCAAGAGATACTAAAGTTAAATAAAGTCCTCTTGGAAAAGTTGAGAATTCACCTTCAGCATACGAAAAATATAATGAATTGATACCAGCACTGAATTTATCAACATCAATGCCATTATTTACAATTTCATTAATATAGTCATCAAATAGTTTTATAAAATCATCTTTTTTGCTCTCTAATACATTTTGAGAAATTATTGAATAGAATCCCTGCTTTAGCCCCATGTCATATCTTGAAAATACAGACTCACCATAACCTTCATTCAAAAACTTCTCTTTCAAAATAGCAGAATCTGAAGAGAATAAAACATAGTCAATAATCTGAATCACTAAATTCTTTAGACTAGTCTTTTCTCCTTCGATTCCAAATGTGTATGCAAGATATGCATTATCTTTATTATCCTCGGAGTCAATGTTGTAATAGTCAATTTGCTCACTTCTATATACTGATGCTTCAGCATCAGCAAACTCTGCTTTAACGTCTATATAATCAAATTTGCACAAATACTCACTGTCAAAGTACTCAAGCTCATAATTATAATCAAGATTGCCATAAAGATATATTATAGAATTAGTTGGTGAATAGAATTTTTTATGGAACAACTTAAATTCATCGAATGTCAAATTGTATATTTCTTTTGGATCTCCTCCACTTTCAAACTCGTAATTTGTGTGTTTAAAAAGGTTGCTTAAAATTGATGATTCTAATATTGAATCGGGGTTAGAGTAAACACCTCTCATCTCATTAAATACTACGCCATTTACTTTTAAATCACTATCCCCATTGTCTATCTCGTAATGCCACCCTTCTTGTTTAAATATTTTGTCATTACTAATAGCATTTGGATAAAACACTGCATCCATATATACGTCTACTAAATTATGAAAGTCTTTTAAATTGGCAGACGCCACAGGGTAACATGTTTTATCTGGAAATGTCATAGCATTTAGAAACGTCTTCATACTACTTTTTAAAAGCTCAATAAAGGGATCTTTTACATTATACTTTTTTGACCCGCAAAGCACTGAATGCTCTAATATATGCGGTGTTCCTTTGCTATCACTTACTGGGGTTTTAAATGCTATATTGAAAACTCTATTTTCATCATCACAAATAAATAACACGAGCTTTGCTGCAGTTTTATTGTGGCATAGCTCAATAACTTCCAAGTTTTGTTCAGAAATAAAATATTGCTTTAAAATTGAATATTTGCTTTTGTTTTTATCATTAATATTAAACATATCATACCTTTATTTGATTAAGTACAAGTGCTTTAAAAATGCTCAAATCTTCTCTTAAATACATATATGGCTTATATAGTGGATTCGTTTCGCATGGTATATCATAAGGTCTACTTATACCAATTTTTTTAGCCATCATATTTATACGAGTTAAGTGAAACTCACTTGACATAAATCCTACATTTAAAAAATCTAAATCAAAATAGTCATCTTTGTTTTTAAATGGCCTAGTTATAATATTTTCTTTGGCATTACGTTTAATTACATCATTTTTTATGAGCTTTAAAGAATTAACAATGTTTTCATTAGTATTTATTGAAAAGGGATCAATAAGTATTCGTTTATCATCTATCCCTCTCTCATGTAAATAGTTCCTCATGTATATAGCCTCTTCAATAAGTTCATTGCCACCCTTTGCACCTGTTAAAACAAATTTACAGCTAGGATATAATTTAGAATACTCTACAGCGGTTTCAATTCTACTATTCATAATTTCTGTTTTATTCTCTGATATTCCTGCTCCAAAAACTATAATATAATCAAACTTCTGGTCGTCAGCATTAAGATAGTTTTTTGGATATAATATATTGAATAAAATGAGTCCTGAAACACCAACAAAAAAGAATGTAGAAAATACTTTAATAAATATTCTTAAAAACGATGGTGATCTCTCCTCTAAATCAAGAGGATTGCTTTCCATATAATATAATAAAAGCAATAATATAAATGCCGTAAGTAATACAGTATTCATACTTATACTAAATGTCATCAAAATATCACAAATTATTGTGTATGCCATGACTACAACACTTAGAATTAAAAATATATATTTTTTAATAAAATTAATCATCTGATCTTAGTATATCAAATTCCTCTACAACTTTATCAAATTTAACTTTTAGTTTTTGCTTCGAATGTGGGCACGAATATATTTTATTGCCTGTAATCTCATCGTACATCTCAATTACTTTAGTTTTTACATTACTAAAATCTGGCTTCATAACCACAAGATAGTCACCAACACTAAACTTATTTTTTTGTTCAAAGTAGGCAAAATCTTTATCTACTCTTTCAACTGTTCCATAATATGTGGCACCAACAACATATGTGTTGTTGTCATAAATTTGGGTTTCCTCATTGGGTTTGCCGAAGTAAAAACCTGTTGTAAACTCTCTGTAAGTACATTTAGCTATCTCTTCTTTGTACTTTGGTATATTGTCATAATATATTTTTTTATCTTTATAATAATCGTCTATTGCTTTTCTATAAGTTCTTGCAACTGTTGCTATATAAAGAGCCGTCTTCATCCGCCCCTCTATCTTTAATGAATCAATACCAGCTTCTATAAGTTTATCAATATGCTCTATCATATTTAAATCTTTTGAATTAAATATATATGTTCCTCTTTCTGTCTCTACGATAGGCATATACTCACCCTTTCGCTCTTCTTCTTCAAGAAGCATATACTTCCATCTACATGGATGAGTGCACTCACCTGCATTTGCTGACCTCCCAGTCATAAAAGCAGAAAGTAAACATCTACCAGAATATGATATACACATAGCCCCGTGGACAAAGGCTTCTATTTCAATAGTATCTTTAACTTCATCTTTTATCTTTTTAATTTCATCAAGAGAAAGTTCTCTTGCAAGGACTACCCTCTTTATACCAATATTTCTAAAAAACTTAACTGTCTCATAATTAGTGGTATTTGCCTGAGTGGATAGATGTATATTGATACCTTTGAAAATCTCTTTAGCTATACTTATGAGACCAATATCAGAAATTAATACTGCATCTGGTTTGATGTCATTTAATGATTTAAAATATTCTCTTGCATCTGCTAAATCATCATTGTGAGCATAGATATTTGCAGTGACATACACTTTAATATTTTTGCTATGTGCCAAATCAATGCATTTCTTCATATCATCAATAGTAAAGTTCTTAGCCTTTGCCCTTAGAGAAAAACTTTCACCTCCAATATAAATCGCATCCGCACCATAGCGGACTGCAATTTTAAATGTAGAAACATCTCCTGCTGGTATAAGTAACTCTACTTTTTTATTGATACCGATATTCCATCTCCTATATTAAACAAATATGTATTAAACTCATTATCATCAACAATTGTTTTTAAAAACTCTCTCATTCGCTTATGTATAGTTCTATCACGTTTTTTTATCAAAAACTTAGATTCCAAAATTTCTCCATCTTTAAAAATATTATCAGATAAAAGTATTGCATCTTTTTTCATAAGTCTTTTTATATCACTAATCCAATTAACATATTGACCTTTAGCTGCGTCTAAAAATACTAAATCAAAAACTTTTTCCTCTTTGTTTTCTTTTAGATATATCCCCGCATCCTTTTCTACCAATGTAATCTTTGATTTATCAAAAAACTTCTCAATGTTTTTCTTGGCCTCAGAAATTCTTCTCTCAAAATCTTCAATAGTAATTATAGTGGCATCTTTACAATTTTTATGCATAATTAGTGTAGAGTATGCTATAGCTGTACCAATTTCTAATATCGAATTTGGTTTTTTTATATTTATAATTAGTTTTATGAAGTCTCTTATCTCATCTCTTATAATTGGTACATCATGCATTATGGCATATTCTTTTAACGACATAATGTCATAATCGTTTTCACTAGATAATGACAAGATAAAATCATTAACTCTTACTTCATCAATTTTCTCAATCATATTCATCTTCCATATTATTCTTCTTGTGACTCATCTATAGGTTCATTATCTTCAGGAGATAACTGGAATACATCTTCAGTTGATAAAGTACTAACTATATTGTCATTGGTAGGACTATCAAATATATCAAGCATATTTTTTATTGTCATTGATGTCTTTAAATTGTAAATATTAGGTGTAAAATCCGTCTTATATATCTTAGCCCTAAACTTAAAGACTAGCTTATCATCAATAAGTCCTGCTTTTTCTAGATTGTCAGCTATGGTATCAACCGTGTCATCGTTTTTAATTTCAAATACAACTTCAGTACCATTTCCGTCTGCTACGGCTCTCTCATAAAATAGACGATATCCAAACTTAAATAATTGCATTCCTATCAAATAAATAGCAACAAAAAAAATTGCTGTTTTAACACAAACCTTTGCCACTTTCAAAAATGCATAAGAAATATTTTCCAATAAATTATTGCTCATATATTTTAAAAATGGGCGGTATTACCGCCCACATCTTAGTTTTCTGTATTCTCCTCTTCCATTTTCTTAGCATATTCTTCTATATTGACATCTGCAACATCTTCAGTACTTTCTTTAGTTGGTTCTGGTTCTGGAAGAAGTGCTTTCATACTTAGAGATATTTTCTTATCGGCTTCGTTGAAGTCAATAACCTTAGCTTCAATTTCCTGTCCAATAGTGAGTACATCTTCTGGTTTTCTTATCTTTTCTCTTTGAATCTCAGATACATGTAAAAGTGCATCTATGTAATCATCCAACGCCACAAACGCACCGTAATCTGTCATTCTCACAACTTTTCCTTTTACTGTTTTCCCCATAGCATAATTCACTTTAGCAAGTAGCCATGGATTCTCTTCTGGGAATTTTGCAGTTAAAGATATTTTTCCATCTTTAATCTCTCTAACTAAAACCTTTATCTTATCACCAATATTATATGACTTCTTTGGGTTTTTAATTTTTCCCCATCCCATCTCTGAAATATGCAAGAGCCCATCAACTCCACCAATGTCAACAAATGCACCATAATCCATAAGGTTGATGATACTTCCCTCTATAATGTCTCCTTCATGAATCTTCTCAAGAGCTTCAGCACGCTTCTTCTTTTCTTCCATAACAAGAAGTTTCTTTCTATCACCAATACATCTATTTCTTGCAGGATTAAATTCCGAAATAACAAAATCTAGCTCTTTACCATCATAAGATGAAATATCTTCATTCTGTTTGTTAGAAAGAAGTGATTTTGGTATGAACACAGTAATCTCAGGTTCTATTTCCACCACAACACCACCAGCTGTAACCTTTGTAACTTTTCCATGTTGCACTTCTTTACTTTCAAATAAGGCCTTTAATCTCTCATTGACTTGATTTTGTACAAGTTCTTTTCTTGATAAGACCACCTGTCCTTCACCATCATTTAATCTCTTCACAATAACAGTTAGTTCATCACCAATTTTTAATACTTTGGTAAGGTCTAAATCTTGTTCACGACTATAATCATAATTCTTGATTATACCATCTGCCTTATATCCGATATTTAATGCAGCATAATCCTTATGCACACTAATAACTCTACCAGTAATCTGCTCTCCTGGATGAATCTCTTTCATCGATTGATTTAGTAATTCTTCAAAACTCATTTCTGACATTGTTTAAAATCTCCTCAATTAGGTATTTGGGTGTAGACGCTCCTGCACTCACTCCAATTTTTGCATCATGATTTATTATAATATTTTTAGTATCGCTTGAGTTTGTAAGCAAATAAGTACTCTTACAATTTGTCATTGCTATCTCATATAATTTTTTAGTATTTGACGATGTGCTACTACCAATTATTAGCATTACATCACAAATTTTGGAGAGGGACTTAACCTCTTCCTGCCTATTTTGAGTAGCATTGCATATAGTATTCACTAAATAAATATTATAAAATAAATCCTTTAAAATATCAACTAATTTTTGAGCATTCTCAACATTTGTAGTGGTTTGGAATACCACTAAAACCTTATCATTTTTGTCTATATTAAGATTCCTTGCCTCCTTATCGTTAATAATTACAAAAATGTCATTTACTGCATAGGAAACTATTCCTTTAACCTCAGGGTGCTCCTTATCTCCAATTACAACGAGTTGATACCCTTTTTCACTATAATCCCTAACAAGATCATGAATCTTACTTACAAACGGACAAGTCAAATCAATAATTTTATTGTCATTTTTCTTCAATAATTCGTATACATTCTTTTCAATGCCATGCGTCCTAATTATAATCTTTTTTGATTTAAGTTTATTAATCTCATCATAGTCATTTAATACAATAAGCCCTTTTTGTCGTAAATCATCTGTCACTAATTCATTATGAATTAGCGGTCCAATTGAATATATTTCAGGTCCTTCATTTTTTATAGCCTCATAGGCAGAATCAATTGCCCTCTTAACTCCAAAACAGAACCCTGCATTTTTTGCAACAATAATATTCATTAAAAGAACCTTGACATAATATCATCTACAACATCGTCAGCTGTACGATCTGTAGTGTCTATCTCTACCGCATCACTTACTTTTATAAGAGGATTATGTTCTCTATTCATATCTCTATAATCTCTTGCTTTTAATTCTTCAAGAACTTTTTCTATAGTAGTATCAATGCCCTTTTCTTTTTCCTCAATATATCTTCGTTTAGCCCTACACTCATCACTCGCTATAACATAGAGTTTTAAATTAGCATTTGGCAAAACATTTGAAGCTATATCTCTTCCATCCATACAACAAGATTTTTCTTCTGCAAGTTTTTTCTGGAGTGAAACAAGTTTCTCTCTAACTTTTAAATATTGACTACACACAGATGCAGCTTCTCCAACCTCTTGAGTCCGAATTCTACTCGATATATCTTTCCCATTGAGGTAAACGTGCAGATTATTTTTATCATCATAATCAAGAGTAACATCAATATTGTCCAATACTCCAATAACACTTTTTTCATCATGAATATCAACTTTGTTGTCAATCAAATAAAGTCCAATAGCCCTATACATAGCACCTGTATCTATGTATATATATCCAAGTTCCTTTGCAAGCATTTTTGCTATAGTAGATTTTCCTGCACTTGATGGTCCGTCAATTGCTATCTTATAACTCATAACTCATTCTCCTTATTTCATTATGAAGTTTTTCTTTACCAATACTAGTTGCCTCCCCGTGTCCAGGATATACAAGGACATCATTTGGTAGTTTGAACAACTTATTTTCGATACTATCCTTTATCTCGCTATAACTTCCACCATATAAATCTATTCGACCAAAAGTTTCAAAGAACAATGTATCTCCACTAAATAGTATTTTTTCATTTTCAAAATAAAAACTCATACCGCCTTTTGTATGTCCTGGTGTGCTAATGCATTTTACTTCATATCCAAGTAAGTTTAAAACATCCCCATCATTAATAAACTCTTTAATATTAAACTTATCAAAAGAAGTTTTGTTGATTAAATTGGCATAGTTGCGTTCAGCATTATACAATATATCTCCATCAATCTGAGAAATATATATATTACAGCCGAAACTCTTTTGCAATTCATAACATGACAGTGTGTGGTCAAAATGACCATGTGTAAGCAATATTTCTTTTACAATATACTTTTCTTTGTCAATGAATCTAAAGATCCTTTCGGAATCGTATCCAGGGTCTATACAGACACATTCCTTATTATTTGGATCATGTATCAAATAACAAAACTCAGCAAGTCTACCATTTAATATTTTTTCAACACAGCATTCTCTCATATTATGCCCTTACCACATCTATTACTCCTTCTATACTCCTAATCTTAGAAACAATAGTATTTAATTCTGTCTTATCGTTAATTTCGAAACTTACAACTATCGTTGCATTTTCATCTTTTGACTTTCTAGTTTCCAGGTTTTCAATATCCATATTATTTTCAGTTAATAGTCTTGATATATCCACTATTAGGCCTTTTCGATTCTTTACATAAATATTGATTGTAACTAAATAATTTTGTTTATTGCCATCATTGCTATCCCAAGAAATCTCTATAAGACGACTTTTTTCAACGTCTGGAATATTCATAATATTTTGGCAATCAGTTCTATGAATGGTTATACCTCTTCCACGTGTGACAAAGCCTATAATCTCATCACCAGGCACAGGGCTACAACATTTTGCATAGTGAACGCTCAATCCACTTGTGCCATTTACTGAGATGCCGCCGCTTACTTCTGATTTCTTCTTTTTACTTTGGTCTATTGACTCTACTATCTCTTCATCTGTAATCTCGGCAGCATGCTTTTTATTATATTCTTCTTCTAATTTAGATAAAAATTGACTTTCCTTTAGTCCACCATGTCCAATCATTGCGTAGATATCTTCTAATGTTTCAGCAGTATATTTTTTGAAACAAGGTTTTAAATACTCATCTTTTAAAAGGACTGATAAATCAAGTCTATGAGATTTAGCATATTTTTCTACTAAATCTTTACCGACACTTATATTGTCTTCTTTTCTCTCTTTCTTAAACCAATGTTGAATTTTGCTTTTTGCCTGAGCGCTTTTACATATTTTTAGCCAATCGCTTGATGGTCCATTTGAATTTCCTGAAGTAATAATTGTAATTTGGTCACCATTTTTAATTTCATAATCGATTGGGACTAAAACACCATTTGCTTTAGCTCCTACCATCTTATTTCCTACAGCAGAATGAATCATATATGCAAAATCAATAGGAGTAGATCCCTGAGGCAAAGTAATCACATCGCCCTGTGGTGTAAAGCAATAGATTTTTTGCTGGAATAAATCTAAATCACTTTTTACATATGATAAAAACTCTTTTGAATCTTCTGATTCATCATTTGCATTTAAAATTTCTTTAAACCAGTTAGCCTCATTCAAATCTTCTAAGTTCTTGACACCAGCACTATTACCCTGTTCCTTATATGCCCAGTGTGCAGCAACACCATATTCCGCGACATGATCCATCTCATAAGTTCTTATCTGAATCTCGAAAGGTATTCCTTCCTTCCCAATGACAGTTGTGTGCAATGACTGATAACCGTTTTGCTTTGGCATAGCAATATAATCTTTAAACCTTCCAGGAATTGGAGTGTAATATTCATGTATAACCCCCAATGTTGCATAACAATCTTTTATGCTATCCACAAAGATTCTTATAGCAAATAAATCGTATATTTCGTCAAGTGATTTAACCCTGCTATGCAATTTTTTGTAAATGCTAAATAAATTCTTTACTCTGCCTTTAATTTCCGCTTTTATATCTGCTTTATCAAGTTTTTCCTTTACACTTGAAATTATATCTTCTATAAACTTTTCTCTAGCCTCTTGTCTTATCTTTATGCCTTTTTGAATCTCAACAAACTCTTTAGGGTTCAAATACATGAGCGAAAGGTCATCCATCTCACTTTTTATTCTACTTATACCTAGTCTACCAGCAAGTGGAGAATAAATCTCTATAGTCTCTTTAGCTTTTTCTTCTTGTTTCTCTTTATTTTGATACTCAAGTGTCTTTAAATTATGTAATCTATCCGCAAGTTTTATAATTATAACTCTAATATCTTTTGACATAGCTATAAACATATGTCTTAGATTTTCGGCTTGTTTCTCAACTTTATCATTGGCTAAATTTAATTCAGTAAGTTTAGTCACACCCTCTACAAGTAGAGCGACATGATCTGAAAAATCTTCCTTGACTTGTTCTAATGTATATTCAGTATCTTCTACTGCGTCATGAAGTATACCAGCAACTATGGTTTCTGCGTCCATATGGAGATTTGCCAATATCATTGCCACACAAAGTGGGTGAATAATGTAATCTTCACCAGACTTTCTTTTTTGTCCTTCGTGGTATCTAGAAGCTATCAAATAAGCTCTCTCAACGAGCTGCAAATCTTTTTCATCCAAATATTTGGATAGACCTGCTTTTAGTCTCTCATATGCCTCTTCTTTAGTTGTAATACCAACTGGGAGTTCAATTAATTCAGTTTTTTTAATCAGTCCCATACTAAATTAAAAAAGGACTCGTACGAGTCCTTAACCTGCAAAATCTCTAGAAATCCTCATGATTAGCTATAATTACTCGATTAACCTCTTGCAAGAAATCTTCCCTCGTAACCAAATTATCTGTAACCATTGAATAATACTTGTCATTATCGAACCACAGTGCTTTCATATACCTCATTTCATCAGTTTCTTTCTCAAGTGCCACCTTTGATTCTACAGGGATTTCAGACCCATCATCACAAACAACTGTCATCATAATTGGCGTATATGCAAACTCTACATCTAGTCCTATGGTATTTTCTATCTCTTCGGTTGAATAACTTGTTCTCATAATAAAGTTCATTTCATTGCCATCTGACACTTTTTTCTTATAGGAAATCTTGGCAATGCTATCATTCTCTATGCCATAGGATACATCATCGCCATCAACTGGATCTTTAAATTCCACATTGAGCATATCTTTAAGTTCAGTCTTGCTCACTTTAGTTTCAACGATGTTTCTTCTTGTTATGGGATTCATCTTTGAAACTGCAAAAGCCACTATTATTGCTATGATGATTATAGCTGTGATTCCAATTACCAGCGGTCTCCTCGGATCTGAATTTTGACCACCAAAGCTAAATCTCTCAGCAAGATCCTCAAAAACAGTCTTCTTTTTTGCAGCTATTTTTTTTGTTTTTAATGTAGACTTATCAACCATACAATCATCTCCTAATAGTTAATGCCTATATATTATATCAAAAAACTGGTCATTTTACAACTTAAAATGACTTTATAAATTAGCGAAAATGTGCTATATTTATAGATTATGAATAATAATATTGATAAAAATGTAGTACCTAAGGCAAAGAACTTTATTGAACTTGAAGTAGATAAGGATTTGGCCAATGGAAGATATAAAGAAGTGGTGACTAGATTCCCACCTGAGCCAAATGGTTATCTTCATATAGGTCATGCGAAGAGTATACTTTTTAACTATGGTCTAGCCATGGAATATAATGGCAGATTTAATTTTAGATTTGATGACACAAATCCTTCTAAAGAAAACGAGGAGTATGTCGACTCAATAATAGAAGATGTGAAATGGCTAGGGGCTAAATTCGA
This sequence comes from uncultured Clostridia bacterium, assembly GCA_947303805.1. Classification (GTDB taxonomy): domain Bacteria; phylum Bacillota; class Clostridia; order Lachnospirales; family Lachnospiraceae; genus UBA3633. The sequence goes on from CAMYZE010000002.1 coordinate 219,984, forward strand.
TGATGTAAAGTATGCATCAAACTATTTTGATAAAATGTATGAATGTGCTATCATACTTATAAAAAAAGGCCTTGCATATGTATGCGACTTGACAGCCGATCAAATCAAAGAGTATAGAGGTGACTACAACACACCTGGTAAAGAAAGTCCATATAGAAATAGAAGTGTTGAAGAAAATCTAATACTTTTTGAAGATATGAAAAATGGAAAATATTCAGATGGCGAAAAAGTGCTCCGTGCTAAGATAGATATGTCATCTACTAATATAAATATGAGAGATCCAATAATATATCGTATAGCTCGTATGACTCATCACAACACTGGTGATAAATGGTGTATATACCCTATGTATGATTTTGCTCACCCACTTGAAGATGCTATTGAGGGTATCACACACTCTTGTTGCACTCTTGAGTTTGAGGACCATAGACCTCTATATGAGTGGGTTGTGAATAATTGTGATTTTAAAAATCCTCCTAGGCAAATCGAATTTGCAAAATTATATCTCACAAATGTTGTAACAGGAAAAAGATATATAAGACAACTTGTAGAGCAAGGTATAGTGGATGGTTGGGACGACCCTAGACTAGTGACAATAGCAGCTCTACGTCGCCGTGGATATACAAAAGAAGCTATAAAAATGTTTGTTGATCTTGTAGGTATATCAAAATCACAAAGTTCTTGTGACTATGAAATGCTTGAATACTGCATTAGGGAAGATTTAAAATTAAAGTGTAAAAGAATGTTTGCTATACTTGACCCAATAAAGCTAATTATTGAAAACTATCCTGAGGGTCAAATTGAAGAAATGTCAGTTCCTTATAATACAGAAAATGAATCTCTTGGATCAAGAAAAGTTAAATTTAGTCGCGAACTATATATAGAAAGAGATGACTTTATGATAGACCCACCAAACAAGTACTATCGCCTCTTTATCGGCAATGAAGTTAGATTAATGGGAGCATATTTTATAAAAGCTACAAGATATGAGACTGATAATGATGGAAATGTAACTACAGTATATGCAACATATGATCCCGAGACAAAACAAGATGGCAGAACAATCGATAGAAAGGTTAAAGGAACTATTCATTATGTTGAAGGAACGACAGCTAAAAAAGCAATCATTAGATTATATGACAACCTAATTGATGAAGAAAAAGGTAAATTAAATGATGATGGTTCACTAAATTTAAATCCAAATTCTCTAATAATTAAAGAAGGGTATATAGAAGAAGAGTTATCTAATGCTAAGCCTTATGACAGATTTCAGTTCGTAAGAGCAGGCTACTTTTCCGTAGACCCTAAGGACTCAAAAGAAGGTGCTCCAGTATTTAATAGAATTGTAAGTATGAAATCAAGTTTCAAACTTCCAAAATAAAAAGGGACATAATAATGTCCCTTTTTTTTAATTTATAATCTCTATTTAAAGAAACTTTTACCAATCTCATTTACATATTTAGTAGCATCATTTACTATGTCTTCTACTTCTATCACCTTCCAGCAATCACCAAACTTTGCAAAAACAAACTCTCTTGTAAACATTTCTACTTCATATGCACCCTTGTCTAATTCTTTTTTTATTGATTCAAGTGCTGAATCTATGACATCATTATTAATCTGTCCGCCAAATAATATACCTGCATTCTTCAAAATAATCTCAGGCAACACCTTCTTTATTAATTTAGTTATTGAAGGATAAGTGTAAGTAATTTTAGCAATAACCTTGTCTCCATCATTTCTAACATTTACTATTTTATATTTTATAGTTCCAAGTATTGATTTTAAATTATTCGCGCTATTTTTATAGTTAAGCAAAAACTGTTCTAAATTATTTATAATTTCTGTATTAATCTTATAATCTATACTTGCTTCAAGTCCTGCGATATTAATATTTTGTATATAACTATAAATTTCTTCGATTTTGGCAACAACTTCTTTTTGCCTATCATCTAGATTTATTTCAATATCTGAAAAATTAATATCATCACTAGTGTTGTAATTGTCAGAAATGGTTTCATTTGATATTCCGAAAATATCCATAAATTTATCAATAATGTTTGCATTTGCAGTGTTTGCTACACACATTGATATCACTATTACAAAAAAGAATACTTTTAATTTTTTACTATTCATCTTTATCATCTTACATCATTTTGCCATCACTTCCAACCCAATAACCATCTGGAGTTACTCCGCCCGCAAACATACTTCCATCTTGTTGGAAATAATACCAATCATTTTGAATTTTTTTCCATCCTATTACCATCTTGCCCTCATTTGCATTTTTCTCATTTTCAAAGAAATATGTTTTGTTATCAATTGTCTTTACCCAACCAGTTACCATCTCACCTGATTCATTGAAATAATAAGTATTATTAACTTGAACTGATGTAGGTATATCATTTACTGTTTTTGTCTCAACTGAAGTTATTGTATAGAAACCATTAATTGCTGGCACAACTTGGCCAAGTATATTTATAACCAGTTTAAATTTATTTAAAACTTGATCAAAATTCCATGTCACTAGACTTGAATCAAATGGAATTTGTGCCGTTTTTACAGCTACACCTTCAGTCGTTGATGGTGGAGCAGATAATGGGAAGTTTGCAGGAAGTGCAGCTCCTCCTTTGGCGCCGCCTCCGCCACCTCCTCCGCCTCCGCCGCCACCACCACCGCCGCCGCCGCCTCCGCCGCCGCCACGTCTACTACCGCCTGAAGATGGGCTATAAGGTACTGAATTTTGTGACCATTGTGCTATTAATCTTATATTATCAGTCAACTCATTGGTATTGGTATATGAGTTTCCATTTATGTCTTTCCACCCCGTGAATGTATAACCACTTCTTGTAAATACATTAGTTCTAAGAACTGTGTCATCGTTTAAAAAGAATGCTTGTTCAACAGTGGCTGCATTATTACTTGAATCAAAGGCATATGTAATAACTTTCGCATTTGAGTCTAAAGTCCATTTAGCATATAGTGTACTATTATTTGCTGTAACTGGCGATATCGCTGTGATTGCAGATCCAGAAAGATCTACATTATCAAACCATCCACTAAATGTATAAGCATATTTACTTAGGTTCGATGAATCTGGAAGTGTGAGCGATGAATTATATGCTCTTGTATTTGTAGGTGTAAACCCTTCAGCCCAAATTCCACCATTCAAATTATATACCACATTGTATGATTGGTATTCCCACTTGCCGTAAATAACTGTATTATCAGCGGTTACAACATTTGTATTAAAATCCCAAACAGTTGTAAATGTATTATCAGTATACCAATTTACAAACTTATAACCTTCGGCACTAGGGTTACCTGGCTTAGTTGCTTTCCTATTATGAATTACATATGTAGTATCTGGTTTACCAGAAATACTTGCATCATTCGGATGTATTGTTCCACTCGTTAAATTGAATACAACATTATGGTTAGTTACATTTTCCCATTTTGCATATATGGTTGTCGCGCGAGTAATTGCGATGCCAAAATTGAATGGAATTGTAAACGTATCATCTAAGTACCATTCTAAGAATGAATAATTTGGTGCTGTTGGAACTATAGTTGGTCGAACTGCATTTCCTCCACTTTCAATATTTTGAGTTGCAGGTTTATTTGTAATAGTTGATTCAGCAGGTGCTACTCCGGTAGTTAAATTAAATATCACCTCATATGATTCAGCCCATTTTGCATAATAAGTTTTATTACCTGTAGAATTGTTTCCTATAGTTGTAACCTGTGTTCCCCATGTACCAGCAGTTGTTCCATCCGATGTCCACCAGCCTTTAAATACATATCCAGCTCTTGTCACATCTGTTGGTAGAGTTACAGTGTCTCCATATGTATAACTAGTTACATTACCACTATTAATCGTTCCGCTATTTGTATTTAAAGTTATAGTATATGTTTCTTTCTCCCACTTAGCATAGTAAGACATGTTTGAGTCAGTATGTGCTGGAACTTCATATATACGAGTACTTGCCATTTCATCACTTTGCTCAAACCATCCAACAAATCTATGTCCTACATAAGTCATATTTTCAGCGACTGGAAGAGTTTTACTCTCTGTATATTTTCTCGTTATATCTGGGACGAAATTATTTGACCAAGATCCTCCTCGAGTATTAAGTGTGATACTATACGATTTTTCATTCCACTTAGCTACGAATACAAAATTACCCACAGTATTTGCTGAGATGCCAGTAAGTATTCTCTGACTTGGTTCGGCTTGATTATACCAACCCACAAATGTATATCCTGTTTTCTTAACTTTTGATCCATCAGGGAATGTTACTGCTTCTGAATATCTTCTGCTTGACATAGTTGTAGGGTCAAATGATTCCCAACTTCCACCATCTAATTCAAATACAACACTATAAATATTTTCATTCCACTTTGCATATAAAGTTTTTGGCTCAGTTACTGTATAATTGCCTCCTGATTGACCAACAAGATTTGTACATTGACTTTCAAAATACCAGCTATTAGTAGTATCAAATGTCCATCCAGGAACATTATCCAGTGTTGGTAATACAGTTGTCTGATTTAATATAACGTCAACATAAGTAGGACTTACTGAACCATGTCCATTGGCATTATATGTTATTTTTGCTTTCCAACGCGCATATATATTTATCTCAACATTATTTTCAGTAGTTATATCTGTGTTGCCTTGATATTTATTTTCATCTTGTAAATTGCTATTGCTATACCATCCATCAAATGTATACCCACTTGGTATTGCAGTAGGATTAGCTAATGTAATATTTGTTCCATAAGTTTTATTTATATTATTAGGAGCTGTACCTATGCCATTGGTATTATACTTAATTATATAAGTATGTGCAGTCCATTTTGCATAGATTCTTGTTTCACCACCTTGATTTGAAATTATATCGTTTGTTCCGTCATACGGATTTGAATATTGTTTTGTGCTAGAATTATAATTTTTATACCAGCCATCAAAGTCATAGCCGGCCTTGCTAGGTGTTTCTAATGCTATATTTGTGCCATAAGTTTTTTCTACACTATTATTATCAATTGTAACCCCATCTAAAATAGTATTGTAAATAATGGTATATGTATTAGCTATCCATTTTGCATAAAAAGTTGTTGGGTTTGAAACTGTGATGGTATCTCCTTCGCCTCCAACTCTTGTCGCAGTATTAGTATCAGGTCCATCATACCAACCTTCAAATGTGTAGCCTGTTGCGATTGGTTTATTGAGCTTTATGTTAGTAGTTTCAGTGATTTCTACAGACTGAGGTCCTATAGCATTAATATTTTGTCCATTATGAAGAACATTAAATACTATTGCCCTCTTCCAATGAGCTTTTAATGTAATAGTTGTTCCATCAACACTTAAATCTGCTCTATCATCTTTTATAAGCTCGCTGTTTCCTTCATATCTTACATTATTATAATACCACCCAATAAACTCATAACCAGATGGAATATTTGTAGGTGTAGGAAGTGTAACATCAACATTATATTCTTTTTCTATAGGGCTTATTGCATTTGCTGCTACTCCGTCTAAATCAAATGCTAAGTTATATTTTGCAGTTCTCCATCTTCCATTTAACCTATAACTAGTTAAATTATCATCAGGAGTTATATATGTAACATTTTCATCTAACTGTCTACAATACCATGCTGTCAAAACTTTTCCTTCAAAACGACTTCCTGCATTATTAATAATCATCTCCGAAAGTGATGCTCGTGTAAATGGTAAGTCAAATCGGTAATTATATGGTACAGAATATGAAACTAAACTTATAAGGTCATCATCATTTTCAAAGAATCCAACAGTATATCTTTTTGCAGACCACAAAGCTTCTAAGGTAATATCTTCAAGTATTCTTGTATTAAAATCGAATGCTTCCCAAACACCTTCCTCGTTTAGTCTTTCCCATTGCTTAAATATGTAACCTTTCTTAGTAGGTTCATTTGGTGCCATAACTTTGCCACCTTTTGGTATAGAAACTGTAGCAATTTCCCCATTGTCGTCATAGTCAAATGTAACTGTAACCATCTCGCCAGCATTCTCTGCTACAGCTATAGGTAAATCACAACTAAAACCTCTAAATGATACTGTTATTTTGTCAACATCTGGTGTCAACGCATCATCAAGACTTGGACTAAAAGTAAATTCGTCCTTATATCTCTCATCATATATAAAATCTCTTGATTTTGTTTCATTTTCTCTATCAACATTATTTGCAGATATTATGAGTCCTGACGGGTCAAATCTTTCTCCAGCAAGATAATTAAGTTTATTTGGCTTGTTTTTTATAGAAATACTATTTAATAATCCAGAGAAATTTGGATAGAAAAATATTTTTTCATTTTGTCTACTAAGTGTTATAACTACATAATTGTTTCTAAAATAGAAGCTCCAAGGCATATCGCTACGAATTCCATCCGTAGTAATATCTCCTACTATTTTGCCTGCTGGAAACATTACATCTGTCACGGTATTGTGAAATAACATACTGTTATTTTCTCCCATACCATATAGATATCCCATAAGTGCACTGCTTAAATCCATATTGTTAGTATCTATCACATCATCACCAGTAGTTCTGTATAGAATAATCGGTGTTCTATTATTTACAAGATTATATGCATATGTCTCGTCCATATCCCAAGAATCAACAGCTCCATTAACTGCGATAGGTATTGCCCAACCTTGTCTTATTATTGAAATTGGTTCAGTGAAATTAGGAGTATTATTGATAGTAATTTTATATCCAAGTTTTGATAAATTCTCTCTGACACCATCTAATGTCTCAAATTCAACAAATTTACTTTTATACTTAACTCCTACAAGACTAAAATCTTTAACAATATTTGTATCGCTATAAAAATTACTCATTACAGTGAAATCATTTTTAGTCTCATTGTTATATACTATATCAGTAGTTTCGCCATTAGTAAATATTAGTCTCACTTTCAACCCACTCAGATCTACTGTTTCTCCGTAATTGTAAACTGTCTTAGTAGGTTTCTCGACCGCAACAACCTTTGAAACTTCAGACCAAGATGCTCTAAGATTTAAATCATTGAATAATGTGATGCTTTCACAATCAGCATATAAATTATGATCATCATCTTCCCAGCCTATGAAAATGCAATCGTCTTTAGTAAATTGATTTTTATTTATAAATGATTGTGATGCATATCTTATGTATTGGTCTTCCATGGTGCCGACGCCACCATTTCCATCAAAAGTGATGACTCTTGCTTTATTACCAAAGCCTCTAAGTCTAAAACTTATCCCCCAAAGTTTACCGTCACTAGTTTTCTTTGCTTCATTTGCAAAATCATAGTAATCATATCTTGTTCCATTTTTGGTCCCTTTATATGTCTGACCAGATTTAACTTCATTGTAATCATTCATATATTGAAATGGTCCGTTTAAATTGTCTGAATAGTCAATAGGAATTTCAATAGTACTACTCTTTGGCTTAATAACTATAGAATAATAACTTCCCTTTTTCAGCTCAATTTTTTTATCAAGTTCTATAGTGTAATATCCTGCTAGCAATTTTGATACTTCTTGCCTTAGCTTGAGTGTACCATCTTCGCAATTATTCATTGCAGTATCTTTTGTATATATTTCTACATCAAACAAAGATTCAGTAGAATATAAGCCTATATTTATAGCTTCAAGAAGTTGATTGTTATCAGAACTAACTTGATACACATGGCCAATTTTATTATTTACGCTTACATCTGCTGAAGATGAAAATGTAGTTGTATCATAATGATAATTATACTCATACTTGCCAGATTTTACTGCATCTACCGCATAAAAAACATCACTTAAACTTGTCTCATCATACGAAAGCCAAAAATATCCTCCATCAGAATATGTCCAATCTCCTCCCCAACTATTTCTACATAACCATCCGCCATTATTAGTAGCATGAGAGTCATCGTACTCACAATAAAAATTAGATGCTGGTATATTATCATCCCAACCTACAATCATAATTGCATGGTTGGCCACAGTCTTATCTTTAGGAGAAAAGAAAGACCATTGAGTATTTGTATAATTTGCGTCATCAAATGTGTGATAATATTGTCTATTTATATTATCATATCGTGATGATATAGCAAAATAAGAAAATCCCACAGCACCATGATCCATTATAGCTTTTTTAATTAAATCCTTATTATTTTTATTGATATAGTATGCATTTTCCATTTCATAGCTATTGCTATTAAATGCATATTTACCATCAAGTCCATTATTAATTATATCTGAAACTTTACTATATTCTGTGTCGTCATTGACTTTTACCACACCTAAATGATTCGTCATTAAATTAGTAGCTGCAGATAAATTTCCACCTACATCAGCAAATGACTCTGGTTCTTCTCCATTTTCTCTATAAACCCAATCATTAATTGTGGTATAGTCATTTCCTTCTAAACCTGGCTTATCAAGATTTTCTGAACCATCCGCGGTTACATTTTTTAAATTATACGTGAAATAGGCAAGTGCTGCCTCACTTAGTCTTGATTCATCATCATCCGTAGTAAAAATACCTTTTTTTCTTAAGTCGGATTCCATAATACCTATGGTAGAAAATGCCCAACAAGTTCCATAAGGGTCTTGATTTCTAATTGGAGGTATTATTGACACACTACCATTGGTTTTAACTCTTGAATCCCAACGAGCAGGGATTTCTTCTTCATTACCGGCACCTAAAAGTTTCTCTAAAAAATTTTTAGGTTTTTTATCATTAATATATGGTACTGAAAAATCAATATGAATATTTCCCATAGGATAAACAGGAACTATAAGTTCAGAAGCATCACTTGCTGATGCAATTTCACTCATCGATGCAATACTTGAATATATCTCTTCATTTGCAAATTCCAAATAATTTACTTCAGATACTGAAGCTATGTCATCTAATACAGCTTCAGATTCTAAAACGTCTTCTTCCACAATAAAATCAGAGTCCGATTGAGTTGCAATGTCATCAATTGACTCTTCACTTGTTGTTTCTTCTATTTCATCAATTATCTCCTCTGTTGTCTCTTCAACAATAGATTCTTCAGAGGCAATTACTGAAGATTCTTCATTCATAGTTTCTTCACTAAAAGCATTGGTTAATTCCTCTTCAGGCTCCCCTTCAGGTTCCTCTTCAATATCATATTCTTTTGTCTCATCTTCTACAACTTCAGATTCTAACTCAGAATTTGATTCTTCTTCATTCTCTTTTGTCTCTTCATCATCAAAAACTATTGACTCGTCAGTCAATTTAATGTTGTCAACTTCTTCCGCACCATCCTTAAAATCATTAGTAGTTTTTGTCGCAAAAATTTCAATTGTTTCATCGTCTAATGCAAAATTAGTCATTAGGTTTGTCGCAATCATTGTGACACAAAGCACAGTTGCTACTAATCTTTTGAATCTCATCCATTTCCTCCAACACAAATAAAAAACAGTGCCTATTTCAATGCTTTTGAAAATAGGTTTATTGTATATAATAATTTGTAGTAATTATATCATATTTTCCCTAAAAATCTTATATTCATTTATTAAAATTTTATTATAATTAATGCCTAAAAAATGGCTAAATTAAGCCGTTTTTTTAAATTTGAGCAAAAAAAAGAGTAGGCATATTTGCCTACTCAACAACATATTATTAATTAATTACATCATTCCGCCCATACCGCCCATGCCGCCACCTGCTGGCATTGCAGGTGCTGGCTCTTTGATGTCAGCAACTACTGATTCTGTAGTAAGAAGTGATGATGCAATAGATGCTGCATTTTGAATTGCAGATCTTGTAACCTTTGCTGGATCTATGATACCAGACTTAACCATGTCTACATACTCTTCTTTATATGCATCAAAGCCGATACCTGCTTTTTCATTTCTTACCTTCTCAACTACTACAGAACCATCAAGTCCTGCATTATTTGCTATAGTATGAAGTGGGGCAGTGAGAGCTTTAAGTACCACCTTTGCACCAGTCTTCTCATCGCCTTCAAGTGAATTAACTAACTTTTCTACATCTGGTATAGCGTGTATGTATGCTGAACCACCACCTGCTACTATACCTTCTTCTACGGCTGCACGAGTAGAGTTCAGTGCATCTTCCATACGGAGTTTTGCTTCCTTCATCTCTGTCTCAGTAGTAGCACCTACTTTTATAACTGCTACACCACCTGCAAGTTTTGCAAGTCTTTCTTGAAGCTTCTCTTTATCAAAATCAGATGTAGTAGTAGAGATTTGTGCTCTAATTTGTCCTACTCTATCTTTAATAGTTTGCTTGTCGCCAAGACCATCAACTATTATAGTGTCATCCTTTGTAATCTTAACTGACTTAGAACGTCCGCAGTCCTTAATAGTAGCTTTCTTAAGTTCAAGACCAAGTTCTTCACTTATAACTTGTCCTCCTGTAAGAATTGCTATGTCTTGAAGCATTTCTTTTCTTCTGTCGCCATATCCTGGAGCCTTTACTGCACATACATTAAATGTACCACGAAGTTTATTTACGATAAGAGTTGTAAGTGCTTCACCTTCAATATCTTCTGCTATAATAAGAAGTTTAGATCCTGACTTAACTACTTCTTCAAGAAGTGGTAAGATGTCTTGAATATTTGAAATCTTCTTGTCAGTAATGAAAATATATGGATCTTCAAGATTGCACTCCATCTTCTCCATATCTGTGCACATATATGGGCTTAAGTATCCTCTATCAAACTTCATACCTTCTACAAGGTCAAGTTCTGTCTTCATAGTCTTAGATTCTTCAATAGTGATAACACCATCCTTAGAAACTTTTTCCATAGCATCAGCAACCATAGCACCAACTTCATCATCACCTGATGAAATGGCAGCCACTTTTGCAATTTGATCTTTGCCGCCTACTGGGTTTGATTGTTTCTTTATAGACTCAACAACAGTATCAACTGCCTTTTTAATTCCCTTTCTTAATACTATTGGGTTAGCACCTGCTGCAAGATTCTTAAATCCCTCATCAATAAGCGCACCTGCAAGTACTGTAGCAGTAGTTGTACCATCTCCTGCTACATCATTTGTCTTGCTTGCAACTTCTTTTACAAGTTGAGCGCCCATGTTTTCAAACTCATCTTTTAACTCTATCTCTTTAGCGATAGATACACCATCATTTATAATTTGTGGTGCACCATAAGACTTGTCTATAACAACATTTCTTCCTTTTGGTCCGAGAGTTATACCAACTGCTTTTACCACTTGGTCAACACCTTTTTTAAGTGCCTCTCTTGCTTCTACACCATATTTTAATTCTTTTGCCATAATTATTTACCTCCTATATTTCGGGCTCGTAAAACTCGCCCATACGACTTAGGGCTCGTGAAACTCGCCCCTACGGTTTTACTCAACTACTGCTAGTATGTCGCTTTGCTTGAGAATGACATATTTGACCTTGTCGATTTCTACTTCAGAACCAGAATATTTTGAGTAGATAACATCTTGTCCAACTTTTACTTCCATCTTAACTTCATTGCCATCTACTATGCCACCAGGTCCTACTGCTACAACTTTGCCTTGCATAGGCATCTCTTTATCAGAACCTGGAAGTACTATTCCAGATGCTGTTGTCTGTTCTTGTTTCTTTTGCTCAAGAACTACTTTGTCAAATAATGGTTTTAATTTCATATATATATCCTCCTAAATTAAAAATGCCCTTTCTTAACAAAGGGCATTATAACACAATTTGTTAGCAATGTCAAGTAGAGAGTGCTAATTTTTTTACTATATTTCCCAGTATCGCAAATATGCAACTTATGCTTGCTATTACTATACATCCTATCTCCAGTAAGTCGGTACCACCTATAGAAATCAATTGTCCTCCTACAAAAGTACCAAGTATAAGGCCTGTGGTAACTGCCATACCAATAAATGTCTGTCCCTTATTTTTATCCTCTTCCTGCATCATATCATCAGATAAATAAACTGATGATGGTATAAGTATTGCAAAAGTAAACATCTGTAAAACTTGTGCTACATATATGGCTGTCATACTTTCTATATGAAAGACAAAGGCTCTTACTATATAAAAGGCGCATGCAATTAAAATCATTTTCTTGACATGTATCTTTTTAAGCATTTTAGATATTAAAAACATAATAGGTATTTCCACCATAGCCGCTATGGCATTCGCAAGTCCAAGATGTGAACTATCTCCACCAAGTTCTTCTATAATATTAATCATATATCCGCAGTCAGAGTTTTGGAAGCACATGGCAAATATGACTGCAAACACCATTAGGAAAAATGATGGATACTTCATTATTATGTTAGTATGGGAAGAATTTTTACTTTCAATTTTAGTATCTTTTTTTGTTATTATGCTATCGTCTTTTAATCTTGGCATAATAATTATGATTATTAATAATAAAACTGACGACACTATCCCATTAACTGATACAAGTCTCGCACCATATTTATGCATAATGTTACCTAATATATATGAAACAACTGCAAAAGAAAATGAACCACATCCTCTTGCTATACCATAGTCAACATTATAACCTCTATCTGTATAATAGAAACAACTTGCATTTATAAATGGAGACATATTGTTTGTAGATAAATATATAGTTCCAAAAAGTAATCCACTAGCGATTTTTCTTTGATAAAAAGAATATAGAGCAATAAATAAAATAATAACCGCAAATCCAATCCAAGTAAGTATTCTCTTAAAATCAATATTTTTCTTTCTGTCAGCAATGTATCCAAGTGTAGGTTGAGTTATAGCCGCTATTATTCCAAAGACACCCATGAGTATACTAATTTGCGATGCTGTATATCCATTTTCAGCTAAAAAATATACAGTATACCCGAGCACACTTACTTGAACTATATAAAATATTGCTGTCAATAGATAACAAAACATTGAGTACTTTTTCATATTTTATAACCAACCATCCTTATGCACCACCTAAATGTTTTATTGCACTTTCGATTAATTTAAAAGCACCTCTATTGAGGTGCTTAATTTAATAGTTCTAATTCTTATCAACTATTATAAAGCATTTGTCGTTTTTTTCTTGAGCCAACGGCTCTTTGCTAAATAAATTGGCAAAGGTCCATCTTGCCGCAAATTCATTTGCAGTTACTTTATAATAATCATCTGCATTTGATTTAGGATCAGTATTAACCATAATAATCTCATCATCTTGAATACTGTCAGTAGATTTATTGTCATATCCAACTACTAAAGACCACTGCCCCGGGTTCTTGCTCCAACCTACAATTACAGGATAACCACTTCCAAGGGCTTTTTCGATTAAGCTAATTCCAACTTTTTCATTAGCTAAACTAGGAATCTCTTTATAATTCTCTTCAGTCCAATGTTTTATTTTTAAAGTTGTGAGAATCTCTTTAACTTGATTTACACAGGTTCCGATATGAAAAGATTCGTGCATGGATTTCATATCTTTAATGATATCCTCAGAAAATATTCCGTCATGTCCATAGTATGAAAGTAAAACCAAAATGCATGCGGGACCACTTTCGTCTAAATCACTCTGTTTATAAGCCTTAAATGAACTTGGTAAAGTAATCATATTTGAACTAACGGGATTAAGCATTTCACTTATCACGTTATTATCATTTGTAGTAGATGCCTGTTTTGGCTTTTTAAAATTAACAATATATATCACAAACAATATGACTATGATAAACACTATGTAAAATGCAACCTTAATATTATTATTTTGTTTTTTCTTACCCACAAATAAAGATTTTGTTTTCTTTTTGCTTGTTTTTTTTGCTACTTTTTTCATATTACTCATCTCTCTCCGCTTCTTTCATTGCTTTCGCTTTTTCTACTTCTTTATCACAGATATCCTTTGGTGCCTCCTCATACCTTGCAAACTCATATGAGAATACTCCTGTACCGCCTGTCATAGAACTAAGAGTAGTTGTATACTCATACATCTCCATCTGAGGGACTTCAGCTTCTATCTGAGTCTTATTGCTCTGGGTAGGATTCATTCCCAGCACCCTTCCTCTTCTCTTTGTGAGGTCTCCTATTACATCCCCTGTAAACTTGTCATCAACGATTACTCTTACTGTAACAATTGGTTCAAGTAAGCATGGGCTTGCTTTCATAAACCCATCTTTAAATGCTCCAATGGTAGCAAGTTTAAATGCCATTTCAGATGAGTCGACTTCATGGAATGATCCATCATAAAGCACTGCCTTTACACCAACTACTGGATATCCAGCAAGCGGGCCTTTTTCACAACATTCTGCAAGTCCTTTTTCAACTGCTGGGAAATAGTTCTTAGGAACTGCTCCACCTACAACTTCAGTTCCAAAATCAAATGCATTGTCAAAATCATTTGATGGTGAAAATCTCATCTTTACATGGCCATATTGTCCGTGTCCACCTGACTGCTTTTTATGTTTATATTCAACATCAGAAGTCTTTCTTATAGTTTCTTTAAATGCAACTCTTGGTTCTTCTAAGATAATTTCAACTTTATATTCGTTTAATAGACGACTAGCAACCATCTCAAGTTGAAGATTTCCAATACCGTAGAGAAGCATCTGGTGATTTGCTGTGTCATTTATAGATTTTAAAGTTAAGTCCTCTTCGCAAAGTTTGGCAATCGCTTGGGCAAGTTTATCAATGTCACTCTTCTCTTTTGCTCTATATGACTTGTAGGTATATGGCTTAGAAATCTCTGTCTTAGCAAACATAACAGGCAAATTCTTTGTTGCAAGAGAGTCTCCAGTTTTAGTATTTGATAGCTTTGCGAGTGCACCTATATCTCCTGCATGAAGTTCAAATACCTCTTGGGCCTTATTGCCAGAAAGAACATATATCTTTCCTATCTTTACATCTTCTTCCTTAGTTACATTATATAGCAAATCATCAGTCTTTAGAACACCACTACATACTTTTATAAATGAGTATCTACCAATATATGGGTCAACCATTGTCTTAAATACATATGCAGATTTTTGTTTAGAGAAGTCATAGTTAAGTCCAACCAACTCATTGGTATTCTTATTGATACCATTTAATTCTTTTTGATCTGGTGATGGGAAGTACTTAATTATATCATCAAGAGTAGTATAGATACCTTGTGCGAGCATATTTGATCCCATACCCATAAGTACTATTGAACCATTGCATACATTATTTTTAAGAGCTGAACGAATTTCAAACTCTGAAAACTCTTCGCCGGCAAAAAATCTATTCATCATATCTTCTGATGTCTCTGCAACTGATTCAAGAAGTATAGCTCTATATTTCTCAAGATATTCTTTGTTGTAGTCAGGAATATCACACTCTACAGCCTGATCACCCTGCCACTTATATGCTTTTTTAGAAATGATATTGACATAACCAACAAACTTCTCATTTTCACGGATAGGAAGATTGATAGGTGCAACCTTTTTTCCAAAAAGTGCTGTGGCATCATCAACTACTTGTCTAAATGATGCATTATTATCATCCATATTAGTGACATGGATAAATCTTGGAAGTTTGTATTTATCACACATATCCCATGATTTTTTTGTACCAGCTTGGATTCCTGATTTACCATTAACTACTATAACAGCTGCATCTGCTATACCACAGGCTTCTTCAACTTCCCCAACAAAATCTGAAAATCCTGGAGTATCTATGATATTTATCTTTCTGCTATCCCACTCAAGAGGAATTATTGATGTCTGGCAAGAAATTTTTCTTTTCTGCTCTTCTTTACCAAAGTCAGAAATCGTATTACCTTCATCAACTGATCCCATCTTGTCAGTAATCTTAGCTACTTTTGCAATGGCTTCTACCATCGATGTCTTTCCAGAGCCACTGTGTCCAAGTAAAACTACATTTCTAATTTTGTCGGTAGTATAAATTTTCATATTGCCCTCCTAAAATTTTATAATTCTAAAGAGCGAGAATAAGACTGCATAATCGCATCTATAATCGCGCCCCTAAATCCATTTTCTTCAAGAACTCTCACACCTTCGATAGTTGTGCCAGCAGGACTTGTTACCATATCCTTCAAAACTCCTGGATGTGTTTTATTTTCCGCATACTTATCAAGTGCTAATTTTCCAGAGCCATACACAGCATTCATGGCAAACTTATATGCCAAGTCTCTTGGAAGTCCACACTCTACGCCGCCATCAGATAGAGCTTCTATCATCATGAAAATCCATGCAGGACTTGCACCTGACACTTGAGTAACTGCATTTATATATTTTTCTTCTACTTCAACTACTTCGCCGATAGTTTTTAAGACATTTAAAACTTCTTTATAATTTTTATCTTTAATAGCTTCTTTACTTGCTGATACTGCCGATATGCCTGCACCTACAAGACAAGGAGTGTTTGGCATAACTCTTACTATATTTTTAGTGCCTAATGATTTTTGTAAATACTCTACAGTCTTTCCTGCCATAATTGACACTACTAATTGTTTTTTACCAATAAGTTTTTTTAAGTCTTTTGATATAGAGTCAAATACCTGTGGCTTCACACATATAAACAAAACATCTTTAGCATTTTTAAGCACATAAGAATTATCTGTTGACACATTGAATCCAAAAGTTGCTTTTAAATCATCTAACTTTTCTTTACTTCTATTTGAAATAAAAATATCTTTGCAATTCAAAACTTTTGATTTAGCAATTCCTGACAAAATTGCATGAGCCATGTTTCCTGCGCCAATAAATCCTACTCTCATATATTCTCCCAATTTAATTATTATTTTACCACATTTTTTGATAAGTTTTAAGTAAAAAATAAATAAAAAAAGGCTCTGATTAAGCCTTTTTACACAATTTATAGAGTGGACAAATATCACACTTCGGTCTTCTTGCCATACAAATCTCTCGTCCAAGGGCTATAATATGGGTATTCCAAAGCTGCCAGTCTTTCTTTGCGACTATTTCTTTAAGTTTTTCCTCTATTTCTCGGACATCTTTTGTGTTTAGATTAAATAAAATGTTTGAAATTCTTGCCACATGAGTGTCTACAGCCATAGCCGGTATGCCATATAGATGACTTATAACAACACTTGCTGTCTTTCTACCTACACCTGGAAGTTTTACTAAGTCGTCAAAATCTTTAGGAATCTTAGAATTAAAATCAGTTATGAGCATCCTTGCGCAAGCAATAATATTTTTTGCTTTATTATGATAAAATCCAACCGAATGAATATCCATTTCTAATTCTTTTTGTTTAACATTTGCAAACTTATGTAATGTGTCATACTTCTTATACAAATCACTGGTTACGATATTAACCCGTGCATCAGTGCATTGAGCTGACATCATAACTGCAAATAAAAATTCATAAGGTTTATTTTTGTGATAATGCAAATAAAGAGGTATTTCTTTTCCATACCTCTTTTTTAAAATTTTAACTATTTCTTTTGCTTTTTCTTTATTCAACATATTTCTACCTTCTGAACTTAGATAATAACGAATCGAAGAATGATTGTTTTACTCCTATTTCTTTGCTTGTTTTGCTCAATTCATTTAAAAGAGTAGAGCCAAGTATTAACACCGCTCCAAGAAACTGTAATGCTGTCATGTTTTCCTTAAGCACAAAATAAGATAAGAATAATGCAACCACTGGGTCTATATATGTGAGTATCGCAACTGTCTCAGCTTTAAGTCTTGACACTGCATTAAAATAATGAACATAACAAAAGCCAGTATGAAAAAAGCTTAATACAAGCATACATAGAATGCCGAGTGCTATTTGGTTGGCAGGAAGGCTTCTGTCAAAAAAGAAACTCTTTTTTTCAATAAATGTAATGTAGATTACCATAATTATTGTAGAAAAAATAAATTGAAATATTACTTTATCATGCGTTTCAATTTGCTTCAACTTTCTATTAAATGCAACTATAAGTGCATAAAAAATTGCACCTAGTGTTCCATAAATACAGCCTAAAACTTCATTGGACCTTATGCCAACATTAATTACATTTGATACAAGTATCACTCCGATAGTGGCAACTAGTATACATAGACCACTCTTAATGGTAATTTTCTCATTAAACATATATGATGCAATGATTATTAAAAATATTGGCATCATATTGTAGCACACTGTCCCTATAGCAACTGATGAAACTTTAAATGCTTCAAACTGTAACACCCAATTGAGTGCCATAAAGAAACCGGTAAACACTAAAACTATAAAATTATCTATCATGGATCTTATATTTATGTCTTTGCCAGCAAGTTTGATCATCACAATGATAAATATTCCGCCAAGAAGTGCTCTATAAAAAACTATGGCAGCAGAACTAAGGGGTATGAAGTGAGTAAATAATCCTACCGTACCAAAGGTAGCTGATATAAGTGTAAGTTTTAATCGTTCTTTTTTTATGTTTATACTTTTGTCCATGATTTACTTTAAATTATATACTATCAAATACTTAAATTACATTTACTATTTTAAGTCCTGCTTTGCTAAGCTCTTGTTTTATCACTTCTATTTGTTCAAAGTTTTTTGTCTCTAAACCAATTGTAAGATAGCAACTAGAGATAGGCATATTTAAATCAGATCTTTCATACCTAACGTTGATTATATTGCCACCACACTTTGAGATTATAGTACTAACTTGCACAAGCTGTCCAGGCTTATCTTCAAGAGCAATTTGCAGATTTACATTACGGCCACTGGCCTTTAAACCTCTTGTCAAAACTCTTGATAAAATATTTACATCAATATTTCCGCCAGATACTATGCATACTACATTCTTATTATCTACTGGGATTTTATCTGATAATACTGCAGCAACCGCTGTAGCCCCAGCGCCTTCAGCTATTAGCTTTTGTCTTTCCATAAGTGTAAGTATAGCCATGGCAATTTCGTCCTCTGACACTGTTACTACTTCATCAACATATTCTTTAACTAGTTCAAATGTCAAATCACCAGGGTGCTTAACAGCTATTCCATCAGCAAATGTTGATACAGTGTCAAGTGTTATTTGTTCCTTCTTTTTTAAACTTTCAAACATAGATGGTGCATTTGCAGCTTGTACACCGTAAACTTTAATTTGTGGCTTTAAACTTTTAACAGTATAAGCTACACCTGAAATAAGCCCTCCACCACCTATAGGAACTACAACAGCATCAATATTTTCTAATTGATTTAGTATTTCAAGTCCGATTGTTCCTTGCCCAGCTATCACATCTTCATCATCAAATGGATGTACAAAAGTATATCCATTTTCTTTTTGAAGTTCTTGAGCTTTATTAAATGCGTCATCATACACACCTGGTACAAGTACAACATCTGCACCGTAACCTTTTGTAGCTTCCACCTTGCTTATAGGTGCACCATCTGGCATACAAACCACTGACTTAATACCATTTTTCGTAGCTGATAATGCTACACCTTGAGCGTGATTTCCTGCACTACATGCAATTACCCCTGCTTTTTTTTGTTCATCAGTAAGTTGGCTTATCTTATAATATGCTCCTCTTACTTTGAAACTTCCTGTTACCTGTAAATTTTCCGTCTTCAAATATATATGGGTATTTGGCTTCAAGCTACTACTACTTAACAAATCTGTAGTTCTCGCTATATTTTTTAATGTAAATGCAGCATGATATATTTTATCAAGAGTTAACATAAAATTGCCCCCTTATTTGCTGATGATACGTTCTTACTATATCTTGCGAGATATCCTAATTTTACTTTTGGTTCTAATAGTTTTGTACTCTCTTTTCGTTTTTTAAGTTCATCATCAGTAACTTTTAATTCTATTTTATAACTTGGTATGTCGATGGAAATAATATCTCCATCTTGTACATATGCAATATTCCCACCGCTCGCTGCTTCTGGACTTACATGTCCAATAGATGCGCCTCTTGTAGCACCTGAGAACCTACCATCAGTAATGAGTGCCACATCTTTATCAAGGCCCATGCCAGCTATGGCAGATGTAGGATTGAGCATCTCTCTCATACCTGGGCCACCTTTTGGTCCTTCATATCTTATGACAACTACATCGCCCTTATTGATTTTTTTATCATAGATTGCTCTTATAGCATCTTCTTCACTATCAAATACTCTTGCTGGGCCAGAGTGCACAAGCATCTTTTCATCAACTGCTGACCTCTTAACAACGCAACCATCCGGTGCAAGATTTCCAAAAAGTATAGCTATACCACCTGTACTTGTATAAGGATTATCAATGTCCCTTATTACTTCATTATTACAATTCTTTACATCTGATAAATTTTCTTTGATAGTCTTTCCTGTTACAGTCATTGCACTCTCTTTCAATAAATTTTTCTTTTGTAGTTCTTTCATCACTGCATATACACCACCAGCTAAATCCAAATCTTCAATGTAAGTTCTACCTGCTGGGGCTAAATGACAAAGATTAGGAGTCTTCTCGCTAATCTCATTTACATGTTTTAAATCAATAGTTAAATTTAACTCATTTGCAATAGCAGGAAGATGAAGCATAGTATTTGTTGAGCAACCAAGTGCCATATCTACAGTCAATGCATTTTCAAATGCATCTTTAGTCATTATATCAGAAGGTTTAATATTCTTTTCTACCAGTTCCATTATTTTCATACCTGCTGTCTTTGCAAGCCTTAATCTTTTTGAAAAAACTGCAGGCACAGTTCCATTGCCACTTAATGCCATACCTATGCTTTCGGTTAAGCAGTTCATAGAATTTGCAGTATACATACCACTACAACTTCCACAAGTTGGACATACTGTCCTTGTAAATTCATCTAATTCCTTATCATCAATTTTTTTTGCATAGTAAGAGCCTACAGCTTCAAACATTGATGAAAGACTCGCTCTACTTCCATCTCTGAATCTACCAGCAAGCATTGGCCCGCCTGAGACAAAAATAGTTGGTATATTTACTCTTGCTGCTGCCATGAGAAGTCCGGGAACATTTTTGTCACAATTCGGTATCATAACAAGTCCATCAAACTGATGTGCAAGTGCCATACACTCTGTACTATCTGCAATTAAATCGCGAGTAACAAGTGAATACTTCATACCAATATGTCCCATAGCTATACCATCACATACTGCAATAGCAGGGAAAACTATTGGTGTCCCACCACTTAACCTAATTCCAGCTTTTACTGCCTCAGTAATTTTATCCAAGTTCATATGACCTGGCACTATTTCATTATAAGAACTTACAACTCCTATTAGTGGTCGATTAATTTCTTCATCAGTATATCCAAGTGCATATAGCAAGCTTCTATTTGGTGATCGTTCTGGTCCTTTTTTTATATTATCTGAATTCATTTTATTCCTTTCGGGCTTTGCCACTACGGTGGTTAGTTTGCAGAATCAAGGTCAACATTTTTTCCCCAAATCATGTTCTCTCTTAATTCTTTACCGACAATTTCCATCGGGTGATTCTTTAACATATCTCTTCTTGAATTAAAGAATGCTCTTCCATTACTCTTATTTTCAGCTATCCATCTTCCAGCAAACGAACCATCTTGAATGTCTTTTAAAACTTTTCTCATTCTTTCTTTTAAGTCATCATGTGGCAATACCCTTTCGCCTGACACATATTCTCCATACTCCGCCGTGTCAGATACGGAATAATTCATCGCTTGTATGCCACCTTTATTAATTAAATCTACTATAAGTTTCATCTCATGCATACATTCAAAGTAAGCATTCTCAGGTGCATAACCAGCCTCTACTAAAACCTCAAATCCGCATTGCATAAGATCAACTATGCCACCACATAATACACATTGCTCTCCAAAAAGATCTGTCTCTGTCTCATCATGGAATGTTGTCTCAAGAATTCCAGCTTTAGCACATCCTATACCAGCTATATAAGCAAGAGCTAAATCCATAGCCTTTCCTGTTGCATTTTGTTCAACTGCTACAAGACAAGGTACTGCTTTTCCAATTACGAAATTAGAACGAACTGTATGACCTGGTGCCTTAGGTGCTGCCATAAACACATCAACACCTTCTGGTGGAACAATTTGCTTATAACGAATATTAAACCCATGTGCAAATGCCAAAGCATTTCCTTTTTCAAGATTTGGTAAAATATCTTTCTTATAAACATCAGCTTGAACCTCATCATTTATAACGATCATGATGATGTCTCCCCACTTAGCAGCTTCACTTACTGACATTACTTTAATACCTGCATCTGTGGCTTCTTTAATTCTTTTCGAACCTTCTCTTAACCCCACTGCAACATCCATTCCATTATCTTTAAGATTTAATGCATGGGCATGACCTTGAGAACCATAGCCTATAATTGCTATCTTTTTTCCTTTTAATAAATTTAAATTACAATCTTTTTCATAATAAACCTTTGCCATAATTTTCTCCTTATTATGTATTTTAATTTTCACGAGGGCTCGTAAAGCCCATACATTTATTTTATTAAGAAATCAGTTATATCTGATCCTGCACCGACCATCGGTCTAACCATTTCGTCTTTACTAATTACACAGTCAATTACCCAACCAACATCTGATTTAACTGCCTCTTCAAGTGCATCTCTAAATTCTTTTTCATTTGTAACTCTTTTGCCTTTAAGACCAAATGACTCTGCAAGTTTTACAAAATCAGGACCTCTATCTAGTATTGTTTCTGAATAATGTTTGTTGTATATAATATTTTGCCACTGGCGAACCATACCTAAAACTGAATTATTGAATATGATTGTTATAATAGGTAATTTATAATATTCTTCGGTTGCAAGTTCATTTAAATTCATTCTGAAACTTCCGTCTCCAGTGATGTGAATTACAACTTTATCTGGATTTCCAACTTTAGCACCTATTGCCGCTCCAAGTCCAAAGCCCATAGTACCAAATCCACCTGATGTAATTAATTGTCCTGGATAATGAAAATTGAAATGCTGTACTGCCCACATCTGATGTTGACCTACATCAGTTGTCATCATACTATATTTAGGAACTATATCTTTTACAGCCATCGCAATTTGTTTTGGATTTAAGTAGTTATCACTAAACTCATATTCAGTCTCTGTTGGAAATGAGAAGACATAGTCAACCCATGCTTTATGTTCACATTTTTCTACTTTATCCATCAGTGCAAGTATAACCTTCTTCGCATCACCAATTACGTGATATGTAGTTTGTACATTTTTATCGACTTCATTTCTATCTATGTCTATTTGCAAAATGCTAGCCTGCTTTGCAAATGTATTTCTATTTAATGCAACTCTATCAGAAAATCTACATCCAATAACGATTAGCAAATCACAATTAGCAACAGCTATATTTGAGCTTTGTGTTCCGTGCATTCCTATAAGCCCCGTTGCCTTTTCTTTCTCTCCATCATATCCTCCGCAGCCCATAACAGTATATGCAACTGGGCTATCTATCTTATCCGCGAATTCATATATCTCCTTATGTGCCCTACTAAGAACTACACCGCCACCACACACGATGAGAGGTCTCTTAGATTCATTTATCATCTTTGCTGCTCTATCTAGGTCTTTTTGGTCAAGTTCGCTCCATTTATCTGTATAGGTTGGTCTACTTTCATATGTGGCTAGTCGTTTTTTATTAAAATTTTTATCAGGCTTTTTAAACTCATATTCAGCAGATGCTGCGGTGACATTTTTAAGTATGTCTATAACAACTGGTCCTGGTCTTCCATTTTGTGCTACATAAAATGCTTCTCTTATAATATCTGCAAGTTTATTTACATCTTTGACGAGATAATTGCATTTTGTTATCGCTTTTGTGATAGAAACTGTATTTACTTCTTGAAATGAGTCTCTATCAAGCAAATCCTCTCCCACATTACAAGTTATAAATACAACTGGCGATGAATCCATATATGCAGTAGCAATACCAGTAGTTAGATTTGTAGACCCTGGTCCTGATGTAGCAAAGCACACTCCTACTTTTCCTGTACTTCTTGCATAGCCATCAGCTGCATGACTCGCTCCTTGTTCATGCGCTGTCAATATGTGCTTAATTTTATCAGTATACTTGTACAATGCATCATAAACATTTAAAATAGTTCCACCTGGATATCCAAATATTGTGTCAACGCCTTGTTCAAGTAAGCATTCAATTACTATTTCTGCTCCCGTTTTTAACATACTTTTACTCTCCATCCAAATTTATCTTCTAACATGTTATATTGTATACCAGTTAATGTATCATATAATTTTTGACTAAGTTGTCCTATCTTGCAATCGTTTATTGTGATCGCTTTATCATTATTAACAAGTTTCCCTACTGGTGATACAACGCATGCTGTACCTGTGCCAAAACATTCTTCTAGTTTCCCGCTTTCTGCAGCTTGCATAAGTTCATCAAGGGATATTTTTCTTTCTTCTACTTCATATCCAAAGTCTTTGCAAAGTTTAATGATTGAATCTCTTGTAACTCCTGGCAAAATGCTTCCATTCAACATAGGAGTAACTACATTGCCATCAATTTTGAAAAATATATTCATCGAACCTACTTCTTCAATATATTTTCTTTCTACACCATCAAGCCACAAAGTTTGTTCACAGCCATGCTCTTCTGCTTTTTCTTGTCCAAGCAGTGACGCTGCATAGTTTCCTCCAGTTTTTGTAAATCCTACTCCACCTCTAATAGCTCTCACATATTCATCTTCAACCCATATCGATACCGGACTCATACCATTTGCATAATATGCTCCACTAGGCGATGCAATAATTATAAAATAATACTTTGCAGATGGATGAACACCAAGTTGAGCATCTATTCCTATAACGAATGGTCTAATATAAAGTGTTGTTCCTTTACTTTTGGGCACCCAATCTTTTTCTACTTCTACAAATTTTTTAACAGCTTTTACAAAATCTTCTTCTTTAATTTTAGGCATACATAGTCTTTCGAGAGAATTATTTGCTCGCTTTGCATTCATATCTGGTCTAAACAAGAATACTTCGCCATTACTTTTATATGCTTTCATACCTTCAAAAACTTCTTGCCCATAGTGAAATATGTTCGCAGCTGGAGATATCTGAATATCATGAAGCTCTTCTATTCTTGCATTATGCCATCCAATGTCATCATCATACTCCATCATAAACATGTGGTCTGTAAAAATACTTCCAAAACCAAGTTTGCTATCATCACCTGGCTTTGACTTTGGATTTTCAGTTAGTTTTAAATCAATATTCATTGATACCCCCATTAACATAAAAATAGCGACCTGGCTGTAAAACCTAAGTCGCTATTATTAATAAATATTATTATTTACAAATAGTTTCTTATATTTTTACAGCATTATCATTGCACAACAAAATTCGAGTATCAATAATGATACTAATAATTATTGTTGATGCACTTTTGCTGTAAAAATTAGACATAATATTTCTTGATTAATTTATCATATTGGTAATATATAAGCAATAACTTATTTTGCCGAAATTCATATAGCATATAATTTCAGGTTATACCCTCTTTATAGCCTTGTGCATATATAGTAACCTTATACTGTTAATTACTGCTATTATCATCACTCCCACATCTGAAAATACTGCAAGCCACATATTTGATATTCCAACAATAGATAGTATAAGCACTAGAACTTTTATACCTATAGATATAGTTATATTTTCGTACACAATTCTCATCGTAATTTTGCTGAGTTTATATGCTATAGGCACATTAATAATATCATCATCCATAAGAACTACGTCAGCTAAATCTATAGCTGCGGCTGAACCCATAGCTCCCATAGCAACACCTACATCTGCTCTAGTTATACAAGGGGCATCATTAATTCCATCACCTACAAATGCTAGCTTTATGGTCTTAATTGTTTCTTCTAATATACTAAGTTTATCTCCCGGCAAAAGCGCTGCGCGATATTCACTTATTCCAATTTTTTCTGATATATCTCTTGCAATTTCTTCTCTATCACCAGTAAGCATCATAGTTTTTGTCACTCCCAACTTTTTAAGACTTGCTATTGCTTTTGGTGAGTTTTCTTTAATAACATCATTTATAAGTATATGTCCAACATACTGCTTATCAACAGCCACGTGAACTATAGTTCCGATATCTCTACATTCTATATAATCTATACTATTGTCCTTCATTAATTTGTCATTTCCAGCTAAGATCACTTTTCCGTCAATCACTCCACTAAGTCCTCTACCTCCAATTTCTTTCACATCTTTTACTATGCTACTATCTATATCTTTTCCATAATATTTGAGAATTGACTTTGCTATAGGATGGTTAGAGAAAAATTCTATGTGAGATACCAATCTAAAAAACTCTTCTTCATTTATACTGCAGTGGTGAACTCCTACTACTTCAAACACACCTTTTGTCATAGTTCCTGTCTTGTCAAATGCAAATGCCTTTACCTTTGAAAGCGCCTCTATATAATTTGAACCTTTAACCAAGATGCCAAGTTTACTTGCAGCACCAAGAGAAGAAAAGAAAGCAAGCGGTACACTTATAAGTATCGCGCAAGGACAGCTTATAACAAGAACAGTAAGTGCCCTATATGCCCAAGTTGCGAAATCCGGACTCACCTTAAAAATAAAATACTGAAGAGAAATAGGAATTACAAAAGTTAAAAGTGCTATGAGACAAACTATAGGTGTATATACTTTTGCAAAACTCGAAATAAAATTTTCAGAACTTGATTTTTTCTCTGTAGCATTTTCTATAAGGTCTATAATCTTACTTGCAGTAGAATCCTTAAATTCCTTTGTCGTTTTAATCTTTATAAGATTTTCATTATTTATAAGTCCACTTGATACATTATCTCCTACTGTAACATATCTTGGTATGCTCTCACCAGTTAATGCTGATGTATTTAGCATCGTGGCACCATCAATTATTTCACCATCTAGCGGAATCTTTTCAAATGGATTTACAACTATGGTCTCACCAACCTTAACTTCTGTTGGGTCAACCTTTTCTATTTTTTCATTTCTCAAGACATTCGCAAACTCTGGAGTTATATCAACTAACTTTTTTATACTGTCACGGCTCTTGTCCATCGAATAATCTTGAAAGAGTTCACCGATTTGATAAAACACCATTACCGCTACTGCCTCTTGATAGTCTCCAAGAATAAATGCACCAATTGTAGCTATAGACATAAGGACTGTCTCATCCATAGCTTCAAGTTTTATGATTCTTTTAAAAGCATTTATTAAAACTTCGTAACCAGCTATGAGATATGCGACAAGATAAAAAGCCAATTTTAATATTGGATTAGAAAATAATATTAGCCCATCCTTTTGATGCTCTAATATAACACCAATAATAACCAAAATAACAGCTACGACAATTCTTATAATCGGTTTCTTTATATCTTCTTTATGTTCATCATTGTGATGTTCATTACAATTACACATTTTTTCTTCAACTCCTAAAAGATTCAATATATTTTTTAATATAATAATTAATTATATAATAAATAATTTAATAATCAAGTAGCCTGCCGTAGTCATTCCATTCACCATACATCTTGTCAAGTAGCGTTTGATCAATAAGGCGATTTAAAGATTTTTTATAGGTATCTGGATTTGACTTTTTATAAAACGAAATATTGTAAGCTCTAATTCTTTTATATAAATCAGGGAATTCATTGAATTTTTCCCAAAGCTTTGCTTTTTTTAAGGCAGTGACTATATCAATGTCAATTTTAAAATGCTGAGTGTCCATATCGGGCAAAACTCTGCGGCCAGCATCTGTCATAAGTCCGAGTTTTTCAAGTCGCCTAACTCTCTCTTTATTTAGTTCCGTCCAAGGGCTATTTTTTCTTCTCGGACTAAACCTTTGATAGCGAATGCCATCAATTACTTTTTGAGAGCTGTCTATCCAACCAAAGCAAAGAGCAACTTCTACTGCATCAAGATAATAAAATGTCTTATTATCAAATGGTCTTCCCTTTTTGACATTTAAATAACACTCAGATTGCTTGTCGTGGTTTTTTATGAGCCAGGTGCGGAATGCTGCGGCGGATTTTATATTTAAAACAGGATTATATTTCATCATACATTTTTATACTTTTCCGCAATAGCTTCTGCCATTAATTCTCGCTCTTTACCAATTAAAGCAGGATTTGCATATTTGTGTAAAACTCCAAAAGCTTTAAATTTTCCAATCTTAAGATTTTCAAGAACAGTTTTATCGGCTTCCATAAAATCACTTTCATTAATTGCAGATGGGTATACCCACTTGCCTTTGAATTCTCCATGTCCTCTTTGGGTGATAAACACTTTATCATTCTTTTTTATGATCGCTGCGACGACATTAATTATTTTCATATCTATATATTCACACCTCTAATTTAAACTTAAAAAAATATAGACACTTGTTTATATGTAATAATAGCATATTCATTAAAAATCTACCACTTTTAAAACCCATTTGAGTATTTATTACTTTTTTTACGACCAAACTAATGATTTTTTGCCACTTTTTCGACAACTACAGGTAAAAACTTGAAAATTCGTTAAGACTAAATGGCATCGTCAAAAAACGTTGATTTTTTACAGTTGGTATTGTCAAAAAACATTCATTTTTAGCAGTTTGCATAGTCAAAAAAACGACGATTCTTTGATTGACAAATTGCCAAAAAAGGTAGTTTTTAGCAAATAATCACTTACCAAACTTTTTAAATAAAAAAAAGGCATTTAGCCTTTTTAATAGATGTTTAGGGTGTGTTAAGAATATGAAAAAAATAATAAAGTCTGTCCCTGTTATTTATAGAAAACGATGGTTTTTAGAAAATAATATCTTCCCAAACTTTTTCGATAAAAAAACATTTAGCCTTTTTAATCGGTTTTTAATGTGTGTTGAAAATGTGAAAAAAATATTGAAGTCCCGGTTATTCTAAAAATTGCATCGATAATTCTTCCGCATCTT
Source organism: uncultured Clostridia bacterium (assembly GCA_947303805.1). Lineage (GTDB taxonomy): Bacteria > Bacillota > Clostridia > Lachnospirales > Lachnospiraceae > UBA3633. The sequence continues at coordinate 248,860 of CAMYZE010000002.1, forward strand.
TGTTATATTTAATTATAGTTTCTTTATCTAGCAACCAATTTACCTCTTGTTTAATGAATTTTTAAATTTAATCAAATTAAGAATTTCTCTTTGATCATTTTCTGTCAAAGCGTTAAACCCCCTTGCAAAAACCACTTGGTTATCCTCTTTTTCAGTAATGCCAAGTATATAATCACTTGACAAATGATACATTTTGCAAAACTCTAAAGCTTCTTCGGTGCTGACCTTTCTATTGCCAAGTTCAATTTGTGCAAGTACTGACCTATTAATACCAAGACAGTTTGCAACATAATCCTGTGAAAAGCCTAATTGCTTGCGTGCTTCTCTTAACTTATCCCCTATATTCATGCTATTTCCTCCTGCTGATAATATAACATATTTTGTTCGATTTTGCAACATAATAGTTGTATTTTATAACATAATACTTTATTTAATTCACCTTACATTTTCTGTCAAAAATGTTGGTATATTCAATAAATAATGTCAATAATGTTGATCTTTGGCAACTAGGATGGTCAAAAACGTTGATTTCTGGCATTTATGCTATTCAACCGTAGACATGTCTACGGTTTACCCATCCATTTGTCCAATATAAAATCCAGTAATTTCTCACTGGATTATGTACAATTGCCATATAGGTAAATGTTTGCATCTTAAAGTTTTGATTTTTAGCCATATTTTCAGAATGGTCAAAAAACGTTGATTTTTTGTGGTTGGGATGGTCGAAAAACAATGACTATGGACATTTCTGCTATTCAACCGTAGACATTTCTACGGTTGACCCATAAATTTGCCCAATATAAAATCCAGTGGTTTTTCACTGGATTATGCACAATTACCACATTACTCAAATGTTTTAGTAGCTATGATTTGTTAATTAAAAGAGTTATTTTAATACTCGAAATGGTCAAAACATTAATTTTTCATGTTTTATATGCATGATTAATTATATAATATTGTAAATACAAAGTTACTGTAATTTACATTATAGCATTCTTGCTTTTAAAACAACCAATACCTAAATGAATATTCTGCTATTTCTTTCATAATGTCAAACATCTCATCAACCGTCCAGTCTTCTTCTCTAAAATACATAGAAACCGGCGAAAACCCACCATGATCAGTATCATTATCCTTTTTATTTACAAAAATTTTATTAATGTCATAAAACTCATTTAAGCAATAAACTTTCGCCAATACTGTTTTTTCATTTGGCGAAAAATCGCAGCCGTGTCCGAAGCAAACAAATGGTGTAATATTTTCATAATGCAAATATGCTTTAATTGCAGTCAAATTTTTACCAAGCCTTTCAATAGCATTTCCTGTTGATTGTTTATTTTTACCTTCAGCTTGTCTTTCTTTATTAGTTCCTTGTCTCTTAACTTCAGCAATTACTAAAGGATAATTGATATCTGTATCTTTATTATGCAAGTATATAATGCCACCATCTGGTTCTATCTTCCTATCATCAAAGTCATAAAATTCTGTCCGTTTATTCTTTAATTTAATAAATTTAATCATATCAGAAATCTTAATAGCATTTTCAAAAGTCAATTCATAATTAGGGTAATCTGATGATATATTAAACCTTTTATTCAAATACTTAATCACTTTAAGTCCAGCTTGGCGTATATTGCTATCATCCTTTTTTGAATTTTTATTTTTTGGCTTATGTTGGTTCTTCCTTTTTCTTAACAATTCATGTTGACTCATAATATACCTCTAATTATACTCTTTTGTTTTAACTAAATATAAATACTCTTTTACATGAATGTTCCTACTGCGTAGGTTTCTCGAACCCCTAAATGTATTATAGTTTTTTTCATATACTTTTATGCTTCCTATTTTATTAAGAATACTTAACATCTCTTTTTTACTAATGTATCCATCTGAATTAAATGATATCAAAATATATTTTGCTTTAGCATTTATGCATAATTGTTCAAACGCATTTTTAGCTTCTTTTGATTTATTATACATAGATCTATTCCAGTCTACCGGTATTCCGGAAATTTCACTAATATTTTTAGGCTCTATATAGTCATTAATTAAATTAAGCATAAAATAATTTGACCCATAAGGATGTTGATTATACGGTGGATCTAAATACATTACATCAACCAATTCCAATTCATTTATTAATGTATTTGCGTCTTCTTTAAATATCTCCAAGTCACAATTGAAATTGCTAAATATAGGAAAAGGTAGTTCAATTTCCTTTTTAATTCTAGATAATGCATTCTCATCGTTTCCACCAAACTGACCAATTCCAGTTTTACTATTTTTATAAAAGCCCTTAAAAACACCAGAAGTATTATTTTTAACCGATGCTTCAGTTAATAAAGGTGCTATAAAGTAAACTCTGTATTTATCTGGTATTTCATTAATTAATTGCCGGCAAGTATCTATAAACATTGCATTTCTTGTTGTAAAAAAGCATCTTTCACCTTTTTTTATTTTATTTGAATCTTTTGGCGCATATAATTTAGATATAAATCCCTTTTTCAGTGTTACATTTAATTTATCAATTAAAAAATTGTGCCATTTTTTAAGCTTATTCAATTCTAAATCTTTTGTATTTGATAAATAACATTTATTTAATGTATATGAATAACCCTCTAAATCATTTGCAATCAACTTTTTTGCAAATCTTTTAAAATACCTAGACACTATTCCAGAACCTGAAAACATATCTGCTATTATCAATTTATCTTTTCTGTAATCATTAATTATCCATTCAAATGCCTCATTAATAAAGCCAAGCAATGATCTTTTATTTCCAATATAAGTAATGATTTGTTCAGATAAATATTTATCATTTTCTATTATTTGTTTTATAATACAAACTCCATTTTTATTAGCTTTTTATAACAAACTACAAAATTAAATACTATATATTATATTCAATATTTTGAATATATTCAAGTATTAAAATATTGTCTAAAATTAAGCATATGATTGATTACTCACCATTTTGGAAAACTTTAGAAAAATCAAAGGAAAATTGGTATTCTCTCACTAAAGAACACCACATTTCTTTTAATACTTTAAGCAGAATTAAGAATAAAAAAGATATAACTACTAAGACAATTAACGACTTCTGTAGAATATTTAAATGTGAAGTAAAAGATATTATAAAATATATTCCATCCAATAAAGACCAAAAATTATAGCAATAAAAAAACCAGCGAACTCACATTCACTGGTTTTTTATATATATTATTCTAACGTTTTCAACGTCGGGAACAACAACACATCCCTTATCGCCTGGCTATTGGTCATCAGCATCACAAGTCTATCGATACCATATCCTATACCACCTGTTGGAGGCATACCGATCTTAAGTGCTGTTAAGAAATCCTCGTCTATACTATTTGCCTCCTCGTCACCGAGTGCTTTTAATTTTTCTTGAGCCTCAAATCTTTCTCTTTGGTCTATAGGGTCATTTAACTCTGAGTAGGCATTTGCCATCTCATAGCCATTGATATAGAGTTCAAATCTCTCAGTGAGTTCTGGATTACTTGGTTTCTTTTTAGTAAGTGGAGACACCTCTATAGGATGGTCTATAACAAATGTTGGCTGTATGAGTTCTTTTTCAACGAACTCATCAAAGAAAAGATTTAATATGTCGCCCTTTTTATGGTGCTCTAAAAATTCTACATTTTTCTCTTTTGCAATCTTCTTTGCTTCTTCATCATCTTTTATGGTTGTAAAATCTACACCACTGTATTTGTTAACAGCATCAATCATAGAGATTTTTGCAAAAGGTTTTTCTAAATCTATCACATTGTCACCATATTGAAGTTTTAAACTTCCTACAACTTTTTCAGCAACATGTTTAAACATAGATTCAGTCAATTCCATCATTCCCTCATAATCAGTATATGCTTGATAAAGTTCCATGAGCGTAAACTCTGGATTATGCTTTGTGTCTGTTCCTTCATTTCTAAACACACGGCCTATCTCATAAACTCTCTCAAGTCCACCAACTATAAGTCTCTTAAGATATAGTTCAAGTGATATACGAAGTTTTCTATCTTCATCGAGAGCATTGAAATGAGTTTCAAATGGTCTTGCATTTGCTCCGCCAGCATTTTCTACAAGCATAGGAGTCTCTACTTCTATAAAATCTCTACCATCTAAAAAGTTTCTAATTTCTTTTATAATCTTTGACCTCATTATAAAAGTCTTCTTAACTTCAGGATTCATTATAAGGTCTATATATCTCTGACGATATCTCAAATCTCTATCTTGGAAACCGTGGAATTTTTCAGGAAGCACAGCGATAGACTTAGATAGCAATGCTACCTCTTTAGCATGCACGGAAATTTCTCCTGTCTGAGTTTTGAAAACAAAACCTTTGACTCCTATTATGTCTCCGATATCAAACTTCTTAAAATCTTTATATGCATCTTCTCCAATGTCATCACGAGCTACATATAATTGAATGTTTCCATCTCTATCTTGTATATTAGCAAATGAAGCCTTCCCCATAACTCTTTTAAGCATAAGACGACCTGCAAGTGATACAGTCTTTTCATTAAATGCATCAAAATTATCCTTTATTTCCATACTATGATTTGTAACATCATATTTGGTGATTTCAAAAGGATTCTTTCCTGCTGCAAGCATCTCATTTAATTTGTCTAGTTTTGCCTTTTCGAGTTTATTGATGTCCTCTTGGGTTTGTTCTTTTACTTCATTAACATTTTCTGACATATTTATCCTTTCGGGCTCGTATAACTCGCCCATACAGAGGGCTCGCAGTGCTCGCCCCTACGATACGGGCGGATGATATCCGCCCCTACGATTATGATACTTTTAGGACTTGGACTTTGAGGCTACCACGAGCTAGCTTCACTTCTATTTCGTCACCTTTTTTCTTTCCAAGAAGTGCAGAACCAAGTGGTGACTCATTTGATATTTTTCCATTCAAACTATCTGCCTCTGTGGCTCCTACGATGTCATATTCTATTTCTTCATTCATTTTGACATCAAGAAGTTTTACATGGCTACTAATACCAATAGTACCCTTCTTTAAATCAGCCTTATCTACAACTTCTGCATTTTTAAGGATGTTCTCAATTTCTTCTATCCTTGCTTCTATATCTCGCTGTTCATCTTTAGCTGCGTCATACTCAGCATTTTCAGATAGATCTCCTTGTTCTCTTGCTTCTTTTATTTTTTGAGCAATCTCTTCCCTTTTTTGGCCTTTTAAGTATAATAGTTCTTCCTCATACTTCTTAAGGCCTTCTTTTGAAAGCTGTTGCCTTTTTTCTACTACTACATTATTTTCTTCCATGTTGTTCTCCTTATTGGTCACGTATAACTCGCCCCTACGATTGACATTACTACTACAATGCCGATTACCACTATGAGTTATAGTTGCCCTTTTCTATTGACGATAGATTATATAAAATTATTTAAATTTTGTCTACTTTTTATGGTATCTTTTTAGGTCTTATTATACTATCATTATAGGCCTTTGCTGCATTAAAATCTTCCATATCTTTATACATCTTAAATTCCCTATCTGACACTATTTTAAAGGCATATTGTAACGATTTATCAACTATTTTAGAGTCTATATCAGCCACCTTATATTCAAAATTAAAGATGAATATGCAACCATTTAACCTATTGGTAGCCTTTAATATGCTATAAGCGCTATCAGGAACTATACTTATTTCATCGCCACCTGAATACAGTGTATCCAAACATCTTATCTTTACACTCTTATTCTTAACCATTCTATAATAATATAGCTTAAGCAGTGCTTGCCTAGGATACATATTTGTATTGACCAAATTAAAACTTATTGATACATTTTCCTTCACAATATATGTAAAAATATTGCTTTTAGTAAATGGATCAATTACTGCATTGGTAAGCACATAGTCATTATCTTTAAGATTAATGGTTATGTCTAGACCTTTATCTCCTTGTATAACCCTAGTATTACCTGGATTTGAAGTTGCAAATACTAGGTTTAAACAAAAAAACTTGCAACTAAAGTAGATAAAATAACCCTAATAAAGTTTTTCTTTCCTCTTTTTATAACCACACCTTTATCTTTTAATTTATCTTTATCAATTGTAGCTTTTATATCCGTTACTTTTTCCTCGTCTACCATGACACCGCCCTGTTCAATGTTTCTTCTTGCATCTCCATTTGAAGTACAGAGTTTTGAAAGCACGAGTGCTTTAACTATATCTATCTTTCCATCTACCAAATCAGTTTCCTTAACTTCAAGCTTTGGTATATCAGCAGCATCCATGTTGCCACTGAATGCAGACTTAGCAGCAGCATCGCATTTATTTGCTTCTTCCTCACCGTGAACTAGTTTTGTAAGTTCATATGCAAGTATTGTTTTTGCCTTATTTAACTCCGCACCCTTCCAATGTTCCATCTCTCTTATTTGTTCCATTGGTAAGAATGTAAGCATCTTTATACATTTAATTACATCTGCATCATCCACATCTCTCCAATATTGATAGAAATCATAAGGTTTTGTTTTATTTGGGTCAAGCCATACAGCGCCACCAGCAGTCTTACCCATCTTCTTTCCATCAGACTTTGTGAGAAGTGTAATAGTCATAGCATGAGCATCTTTGCCTAGTTTTCTTCTTATAAGTTCTGTACCTGCAAGCATATTTGACCACTGGTCATCTCCGCCAAACTGCATATTACAACCATACTTTTGGAATAAGCTATAAAAATCAAATGCCTGCATTATCATATAGTTAAATTCTAAAAATGTTAGACCTTGTTCCATTCTCATTTTATAGCACTCAGCTGTGAGCATTCTATTCACACTAAAGTGAGGTCCAACATCTCTTAAAAATTCTATGTAATTCAAATTTCTAAGCCAATCAGCATTATTGACCATCATGGCTTTCCCTTCGCCAAACTCAATAAATCTTGACATCTGCTTTTTAAAACATACACAATTGTGGTCTATATCTTCTACTGTGAGAACTTTACGAAGGTCAGTTCTTCCCGATGGGTCACCAATCATACCAGTTCCACCACCAACAAGTGCTATAGGGCGATTACCTGCTGCTTGAAGTCGCTTCATAAGGCAAAGTGCCATAAAATGACCCACATGAAGCGAATCGGCTGTAGGGTCGAAACCTATGTAAAAGACTGCCTTTCCCTCATTGATCATTTTTTTAATTTCTTCTTCGTTGGTTACTTGGGCTATCAAGCCTCTTTCAACTAATTCTTCATATAATTGCATACATACTCCTTTGGGCTCGCAAAACTCGCTCCTACGACTAGAACCGGAAATAAATGAATGGATTGAATCCTGATGTGAGCATCTCTATAACTGCATATAAAAATAAAGTAATTATTAATATATCTACTATAATAAATCCAAATCTAGATTTATATAAAAAGTTTTTAATTTTCGAAAAGAAAGGTGTTAAGTATAAAAGTGAAGTAACAAAGCAAACCATAAAATATGGATTATAGACTTCATTTACTAATTCTCTTGTGGAATAGTTATAAAGTGGTGTACTAAATGCACCAGTTAAGAATAATCTAATTTGATCAAGGTTTTCTAATCTAAAAAGTATCATACCTATGTTCCAAACTACAAAAACATATATTATTCCTATAGTCTGCGGAACTTCTATTTTAAACTTTGATCTAACTATTCTTTCTATTACTAGAAACAATGCATTATATAATCCCCAAAATAAGAAATTAAAACTTGCGCCGTGCCAAAAACCAGAAAGTGCAAACACAATAGTTAAATTTATGCAGGTAATTAAAAGTCCCTTTCTACTTCCACCAAGTGGTATATAGACATAATCTCTAAAGAATGATGAAAGTGTAATGTGCCATCTAGTCCAAAACTCCGAAATGCTTGTTGACAAAAATGGCATATTGAAGTTTTCTGGGAATGTAAATCCAAAAATCTTTCCTATACCTATAGCCATATCTGAATATGCCCAGAAGTCAAGATATATTTGCATACTATAGCATATAATTACAAATGTAGATAAAAGTGGTCCCATATCATAATATCCAAGTTCTTTAAATGCAAGGTCGGCTATTCGTCCCAAGGCATTTGCCAGCACAATCTTTTTAGTAAAGCCCACCATAAATCTCATAATACCATCTGAAAATGATGTAAATATGGTTCTTCTTTTCTTTAGTTCAAGTTCAATTGTACTATATCTAACTATAGGTCCAGCTATAAGCTGAGGGAATAGCATTGTGAATAATGCAAAATCGATTATACTATTACTTGACTTGACTGTCCTACTATGTACGTCCGCAAGGTACGAGAGCACCTGGAATGTATAAAACGAAATACCTATAGGTAGTTTAATATTTGTTGCATTTTCAGCACCAAATAAGAAACCTGTAAATAAATTCATATACTTATAGACAATAAGAAAACCAACATTTATAAGTATTGAAATTATAAATACGAAAGATCTTAAATATTTATTTTCAACAGTATCAACAATTTTTGAAAAAATAAAATTTAAAACAATAGAACCAAGCAATATTGGTAAAAAGTCTATACTGCCATATGCATAAAATATTATAGAGAAAATAAGTAAACATATGTTTTCAGATTTAATGTTTCCAAAAAGGTTGGTGAGCAAATAACAAAGTAGGCATATAGGTAGAAACAAAAATAAGAATATCGGAGAAGAAAATACCATCTATATTTCCTCCTCATGTTCAAGTAAATAGTCTAAAAACCCAAATGTGGCATTATAGACATTCAACTCATTTATCTCAAGTATAAATACATCGGTTTTATGTAAATGATCTATCAAGTGAAACTTATCGTTTAACTCATCATACGATTCAAATGCGCTATGATTTTTATATTTATTGTAAATCAAGTTTTTGTTTTCTATGTGATAAACTTCGCCATACACACTAAGTGTAGTTTGAGGGAGTAATAGCCCTCCGAGGAAACTTCCACCTTGTATTGTGAAGTTTAAATTGTCGTTATCATAGTTATTATAATCAATTATAGGTGCATAAAATTGTTCATTTGGCTTATCATATATATTCAATACATTAAATAAATCTGCATCAGGGTAAACTGCTACATCGGAAGGTGATGCTTTTATAGTAATACTTGGAAGATGTATTCCCAATGTCTTTCTCATATGTTCATGAAATGCTAAGCCTATGAGATTTGCCTTATAAACTGACCAGTGGTGGCTACTATTATAAAATAGAGGCACCTCTCCACCTATAATTCTTGAAGGATTACTATCTATATAATTTATAGAATCAAAATAGTTTAAATTTGTATTGTTTAAAGCAATTTTAAGTTTATTGTATGGAAGCATGTCATCATAGTTTGTGCCGTGTTTCTCATATAACATTATCACATCATCTGCAAACGGAAGAATCCCTTTGTAATATCTTGGCTTAGTAGGTGTGATAACAATTATTAGTTTTTTATCTTTACGCTTACAAATATCATTAAACTTACTTAATTTTTCAATCAATGCATCAATCTCAGCATTACTTACGCTGTGAAGTTTGTGAAAGTAATAATTTAATGTCTCTGTAGAAAATAATGTATCGCCAACTTTTGTAATACTTGTATTTGGTGATATGTCAAAAAGCGAATATAGCAACTGGTTTTTTGTTCTTACAAGTAGCGATCTTCCAGGAAAGTTTTGAATGATATAATCATCAATTCTTTCAAAACTAAACTGTACTTTTTCTTCCGCACCTGAAAGATTATTTTCTATACCCAAAAAAGTAGCAACCCACGGATACGCTATTACTACTAAAAAGAAAAAGGTTAATAATACATTTTCAATTATTTTTTTTAATTTCATTAACTATATTGCTACCGGTATATTTTTTATCTGCTCATTTTTCTGATAATCTTCTATAATTAAGTCGTCTTTTACAAAATCATAAAATCCTTTTTTATCAGGGTTTAAGCTTACCTTTGGTGCAGGGAACTGAGGTCTTTTTAACATTTCCTCAACTATTGGCACATGTTTATCATAAATATGACAATCAGATATCATGTGGACAAGTTCTCCTGGTATCATATCGCACTCTCTCGCAAACATCATTATAAGTAATGCATATTGACACACATTCCAGTTATTTGCAACTAATACATCACTTGACCGCTGATTTAAGAGCCCATTTAATATAAGTTTATCGCTATTCTTATCCTTTGTAACGTTAAAGGTCATAGAGTACGCACAAGGATAAAGGTTCATCTCATTTAAATCTTGATGGACATAGATATTTGTCATTATTCTTCTTGAATAAGGATTGTTCTTAAGGTCAAAAATAACTCTGTCAACCTGGTCAAACTCACCCTCTTTATATTTATGTTTTACTTTTAATTGATAACCATATGCTTTACCTATGGTGTGGTCCTCTCCGGCCCACTCGTCCCATATGTGAGAACCTAAGTCTCTTATGTCATTTGACTTTTTCTGCCATATCCACAAAATCTCATCGAAGCAACTCTTTAAGCCAGTAGGTCTAAGAGTGATTGCCGGAAATTCATCTCTCAAATCATAGCGATTGCATACACCAAACTTTTTTATCGTATAGGCAGGTGTGCCATCTTCCCAATGTGGTCTTACCTTTTCACCTTTAGTGTCAGTTCCATTATCTAAGATATCTCTACACATATTAATAAATATTGTATCAGCCTTACTCATAGACTCCTCCATACTCACAACAAAAACATAGGGTTGTCAGCCCATAATTCTTTATATTTTATCATAATAAAGCCAATAAAACAACTATATAAACAAAATGGGCGGTTGTTATCCGCCCATATAATTTATAATTAAACAGAATTCACAAATTAATAATTCATTTCTGTTATAACTTTTTTCCCATTCTTTTTAGTAAGTTTTATATTGATTTCAGTTTGCTTGTCTGAACCTGTGTCAAATTTCACAGTTAGTTTTCTGCCATCATCTATTGCCTCCAAAGTATCAAGCATTGACTCTGTCACATCTTGAGCATTGATAATAGCATCGGCACCAATATCAGCAGTCTTTTCATCCATCTTCTTAATCAAGTCACTCGTCATATATTTTTTCTTGAGATTTTCCAATCTTTCTACCATATCATTTAGCACATCATCTTGTCTAATCTCATAGAAATATGCACTGTAAAAATTATATAAGAACTCTGCATCACTAATGTCACTTGACAATATTACTGGCCAGCCATAATCTTTGATGCCAGAAAGTTTTAAATTGTTTGCCCTTGCATACATCATTGCATAATCAAGTCTAAGTTTCTCTTCTTCCTCTGCTGCTGGATGATTTGAAACTTTTTTTGCAAGTTCCTCATCTCCTCCACAAATCTCAACAAGGCTTGTCCAATTATTTGATCCATCTTCAGCAAATTCTTTACTTATAACTGTTATCTTGCCATCTTCATCTTTCAAATGATAGCAGCCAGGATTTGAACTGCCATTTTTTGTGTTAAAAATAGTCCCATACATCTGATATCCGTAAATCCAAAAATCACCATATACTTTAATATCTTTTTTGTCTGCATCATCAATTTTTACTATACGAGGAGTAGGTATCTCAACTGCAGATTGATCACCAAACAAATCCTCTGACATTAAAACCATATCATCAGTTATTGCCTTCATATAGTCATCATCTTCAGTATAGACAAATTTAACATTTGGATCAAAGCCAAACTCTCTCTCTGACATTTTATTTACAGTTTCTTTTGTTGACTTCTCATCATTTGAAGTTACTGTCGTCTCTTCTTGATTATTTTCTTTAGCATTATCAACAGTGGCTGTTGATTTAATGCAAGAACAAATGCTTCCCACTAATAATAGTACTGATAAAACTAATAATATCTTTTTCATAACACTCCTATCGGGCACATTGTTATACCCATTTATATCATTATACCATGTTTTAAAGAATAAAAAAAGAGCGAGCACTAGGCTCGCTCAATTTATTTATAAAGTATTAGTCCTCAAATACATAATCTTTTCCAGGAAGTATAGCGTTAAGTACGATACCAATAACAGCTGCACATGCAAGGCCACCAAAGCTTAATGTGATAGAACCAAGGTTAAGTTGGAATGGGCTTGAGTTGAATGCAAGACCTGATACCATGATAAGAGCAGCGATGATAACGTTTCTTTGATTTGCGAAATCAACCTTATGCTCTACAAGAGTTCTAAGACCGATAGCAGAAATCATACCATAAAGGATGAATGAAATACCACCGATAACTTCATCTGGAATAGTGTTGATAAATCCATCAACTGGACGAATTACTGAAAGAATGATAGCTACTACTGCAGCAATTCTTAATACGAAAGGATCGTAAACTCCTGTAAGAGCTACAACACCAGTATTCTCAGAATAAGTTGTGTTAGCTGGTCCACCAAGTAAGCCTGCAAGTGATGTACCGATACCATCACCAAGGAGAGTTCTTGAAAGTCCTGGATCCTTGATAAAGTTCTTTCCACAAGTAGCACCGATAGCTGCTATGTCACCAACGTGCTCAATAATTGCTGCGAGAGCAACTACGATACAAGTAACGATTGCACCGGCCTCAAATTTTGGGAAGTGGAAAGGAGGTAATGCTATAACTCCGTCAGTTTCAAATGGCTTTGTCCATCCAAGAGCAAATGCAACAACATAAGATACTATTATACCTATAAGGATAGGTAGTATCTTAACCATTCCTTTACCAAAGATGTTACATACAATGATTACAAGAATTGCAACGATTGAAATAATCCACTTTGGTTGTCCAGAAGAGATTGAACCATTGATACAGTTATTAAGTGCTGATGGAGCAAGTATAAGTCCGATAAGAACTATGATTGGTCCTGTAACTACTGGTGGGAATAATGTCATAACTCTCTTTGCACCAAGTGCATAGATAAGTGCTGCAAGGATTACATATACAAGTCCTGCACAAAGAATACCACCTGTAGCATATGGAAGAAGTGCTGGGTCACCATTTGGTGCGATTGAAGCAAATGCTCCAAGGAATGCAAATGAAGATCCAAGGAAAACAGGTACTTTACCTTTAGTTATAAAGTGGAACCAGAGTGTTGCGATACCTGCGCAAAAAAGTGTAACAGAAACTGAAAGTCCTGTAAGAAGTGGAACTAAAACAGTAGCGCCGAACATTGCAAATACGTGTTGAATACCAAGAATAATTGCTTGTGGCCATCCTAACTGCTTCCTAGCGTCATAAATGCCTGTTTGAGTTGCTGCCATATAATTTTCCTCCTCGTTTTTAAGCGTCGACCGCTCTAAATTTTTTTAGTGATAAAATAACTCACATCTTTACCACTATATTATGTATAAATTATACTATAATACTACAAGAAAATAAAGATTTTTGTAAGATTTTTTTAACATTTAATTACTAAATCTACTACTATATCTAGTTTTTCTTGTTGTTTATAGCCTCAAGCACCATATCTGGTGTTATTGGCATCTGGTTAAATCTTACACCAAGTGCATTTGCTATTGCATTTGCTATAGCTGGGGCACCAGGAACCATCGCAGGCTCACCGATACCACGAGCTCCAAATGGTCCTGTCTCTTCAGGGAACTCTACTACATATGATTCAAGTACATCTGGCATCTCATATGCAGTTGGAATCTTGTAATCAAGGAATGAACCATTCATAAGTTTTCCATCTTTGAGTATCATAGCCTCATAAAGTGCTGTACCAAGTGATTGGATCATAGCACCTTCAACTTGAGCTGCATAGAGTTCTGTATTTATAACTTTACCAGGGTCAAAGCAAGAAATCATTTGTAGAACTTTTACATGACCAGTTTGAGTATCAATTTCAATCTCAACACCAGTACATCCTATAGTCCAGAATGCAACACCTTTTTCTGATTGGCTATCAGCAGGATTGTATGCCATGTTATTTGGCAATGTAAATGTACCTATACCAATAGCAGGACCACCAATACCAGAACCATCATCAAGAGGCATACCAAGTGCAAATGTCTTCATATCAACTTTCATATCTCTATGATACTTACTTGCAACTACCCAAGTGCAATCGTGTTCATCATCTCTTTCAAGATACATATCACGAGCTGGATATCCAAGTTTCATCTGAGCGAGATCAAAAATTTTCTTTCTCAAATCTTCTGCAGCAAGTTTTACTGCATTACCTGCACAGTAAGTAGTTCTACTTGCAACAGTCTGCCACTCATATGGGTTCATATTAGTGTCACCTGATTTAAGAGTAATTCTATTTGGATTTACATTTAATACTTCTGCAGCTATCTGAGTAAGAGCAGTATTTGATCCTTGACCAATTTCCTCTGCACTAGTGTGAACATAGAATGTGCCATCTTCATTCATCCTTATGATTGAAGCTGAACCGGCATCAGTAGGCTGAGATGGTGATTTCCATCCTGCAGCTACCCCCATACATCTTATCTTGTGTTCAGAAACTTTCTTTGGAGTTGGATCGTATTTGAGTTTATCAAGAACAGTCTCAAGACATGGTTGATATCCTGAAACTTTCATTACTTCACCCATGCCAGTCTTGTCGCCTGGACGAAGACCATTGATTCTTCTTATCTCAATTGGTGATATACCTATCTCATTTGCAACTACATCTAAATTTTGTTCTATACAGAAGTGGATTTCGCACATACCAAATCCTCTATAAGGTCCACCTACTGGATGATTTGTATATAAACAATATGAGTTAGTTGTAATATTATCGATATTATATGGTCCAGCACTTGCAAATCCTGCTGCCTTAGCAATATTTACACCATACTCATTATAAGCTCCGCCATCCCAGTAGAAATTATTTTCAACCGCTAAAATCTTTCCAGTCTTATCTACACCAGTTTTTATCTTAGCGAGCATTCCTTGACGAACATATGCATCACGGAATTCTTCTTCACGAGTATATGTGAACTTAACTGGGCGACCAACATTTAATTGCGCAAGAGGAATTATAATTCCTTCTATTGTAGTTCCAGCCTTAGCACCAAATCCACCACCGACAAATTCAGATATAATATGAATCTTATGAAGTGGAATGTCAAATGAGTCAGAAAGAGCATTTCTAACTGCATAAGGTGATTGGCAAGATGCCCAAACTGTAAGATTACCACTTTGATCAAACTTAACAGTTGCAGTGTGTGTCTCTATAGGGCAGTGTTGAACGTGAGGTACATAGTACTCATGTTCAACTATCTTGTCACATTTTTTAAATGCAGCGTCAGTATCGCCCTTCTTTAAGAAGTGCTTGTGAGAAATATTTGTACCTGGAACTGGGTGGAAGATAGGAGCTACACGATAAGTCTCAAGTTCTGGATGAACTAGTGGAGCATCTGGTTTTAATGCATCCATTGGACTTAATACTGCAGGTAACTCTTCGTAATCAATCTTTACAAGTTTGCAAGCTTCATGTGCTATCTCAGGAGTCTCAGCGCAAACTGCCACAACAGCTTCTCCTCTATACTTTGCTGTCTCATGAGCGAGGAAGTTTTTATCAGCAAGATATAGTCCTCCTCTTTTAGCATAGTAGTCTCCAGTAATAACATTTTTAACACCTGGAAGTTTCTCTGCTTCCTTAGTATCAATTTTTAAAATCTTTGCATGAGGATATGGGCTTCTTACAACATCGCAGTAGAGCATTCTTGGCATATTGATATCTGCCGCATACTTTGCCGCACCTGTAACTTTTGCCACACCATCAACTCTTGGAAGGTACTTACCTATCGCTGTATATTGACCATCTATTGTCATACTTATTTACCTCCCCTCTTATTTACTACATCTTCAACTGCTTCTATTATTCTCTTATATCCAGTACATCTACACAAGTTTCCTGCAAGAGCAACTTCTATCTCTTCGCGAGTAGGTTTTTTATTCTCTTCAAGGAATGCAGTGGTAGACATAATGAATCCTGGGGTACAATATCCACACTGAAGTGCCACATGATCAATGAATGCCTGTTGAATATCTGTAAGCTTTCCACCTTTTGCAAGACCTTCAACAGTCAAAACATTCTTTCCATCTAATTCTGGAGCAAGCATAAGACATGAATTTACAGCAAGACCATCAACTATTATAGTGCATGCGCCACATTCTCCTGCTCCACAGCCCTCTTTTGCACCAGTTAAATCAAGTTGTTCACGAATTACTCGAAGGGCTGTATGATTTGGTTGAACTTCGAGTTCTATTAGTTCACCATTAAGAGTAAACTTTACATTTATCTTCTTCATATTCCCTCCTTTCTAACCAAGTGCCTTTAGGCTATTTTCTAATATACTTTGTGAAACTGAAACTCTATATTCTTTAGTAGCACGAAGATCAGATATAGGTGATATCTCAGTAGTTAAAATTTTCTTAGCCTCTTCAATTACCTTATCATCAATCTTTTTGCCTTTTAAGAACTCTTCTGTTTTTACCAATCTTATAGGTGTAGGTGCTACAGAACCGTAAGCAATTCTATACTCATCACCAACCTTTAGAATAGTAGCAACAATATTTGAAAGATCTACTTCATGGCGTCTTGCATTCTTAGTATAAATACCTTTACACTCTACATAAGGGAATTTAACTCCAAGTACTAACTCATCTCTTTCAAGAACTGTCTTTCTAACAAATGTTATAAACTCACGGACAGGGGCTTCTCTTTTTCCCTTTGGTCCTTCAATCACCACAGTTGCATCAAGACAATACATAGGAGTAAGACTATCACCAAGAGGTGATGCAGTACATAGATTTCCGACAGAAGTTGCTTTGTTTCTGACTTGCTTAGACCCTACATGTCCGCAAGCATCTGCATAAAATGGATAAAACTCTTTAACGTTTTTATCGTTTTGAATTTCATGCATCGTAGCATTTGCACCTACAAAAAGGCCTTCTTTCTTGTCGAACTTGATGCCGTTTAATTCGTCAATATGCTTGATATCAATTATAAATTCAGGATCTATAATCTCATCACGAAGACGAACTACTACGTCAGTTCCACCAGCAAGAATAGTTGCTTTTTCTTTATAAGTGGCAAGAAGATTTAATGCTTCTTTCACTGTCTTAGGTGCAACATATTCAAACTCTCTCATTCAATCTCTCCTTTCGTTATTTTTTTATAAAAATATCGTTTGTTTAACTTAAAAAGCAAGCCACATTAAGTGACTTGCTTTAAAATAAAAATTATACGCCTTCAAATCCATCAAATGCAACTATACGAGTGAATGCAGACTCAATGTCAACACCCTTCCAAGGGAAGCAACCGATAACTACTCTCTTATTTGAAAGTTTATCAATCTCACCACCTACACATTCTGCATGGATTATCTCTCCATATTTCTTAGGGAACATTTGAATGTGCATTGCTTGATATTGCTCTGGCCATGGATAAACCTCATTTAAAGATTTTCCATATTTCTTCTTCATATACTCGTCGCACTTCTTAGCATCCATTGGACACCAATCACGAATCTTTGTATTCATTGGGTGGTCTGCAGATCCGCAGTCAACACCGATCCAACGAAGTTTCTTTTGATGACACCAGTCAACAAAAGAAAGCGATGGGCCTGGGTGACGAACCATGTATCTTTGCTCATCAGCAGCTGGTTCTTCCCAACCATATTTGTGATATCCTGTATTGATTATAAGGATATCTCCTTCTTTTACTTCTACTCTCTTCTCGATATCTTTCTCGCTGTAGATTGACCAGTCCTCAGCACCAAACTCATCAGAAAGATCTACAACTACGCCTGGATGGCAAAGTTTATCGAGTGGAAGTCCTGCGATATCTCCGCCTGATGTATCAAAGTGTCTTGGTCCATCAAGGTGAGTTCCTACATGGTTACTAGTATGGATAATTTGTCCATTAGCACCATTTGAAGAAAGTCTCTTAAAATACTCAACTCTAAGTGGTTGATATGTTGGCCAAGGTGGTGTTGTAACACCTGTACCAATTGTTAAATCATACATTTTGATTTGATCCCATTTCATAAGTATATCCTCCTATTTAAATAATTTTAATTTTTTAGGGCTCGTATAACTCGCCCATACAAAAGGCTCGCAAAGCTTCGCCCCTACGAGTTTATGACATGTAAGTTGCTTGGAAATCTTTTAGTGCATCTTCAAAACACTTCATTGGTGGGTGAACTATACCAGCACCAACTTGTCCAACACCAGGCTTCTTAGCAGCAACACCAGTGTTGATAACAGGTCTGATTTGAGTCTTGATAACTTTTCTAATATCAATACCTGTAGCTGAACCACGGAAGTTAAGTGCAGGAATCTTATAAGTATTTCCTTCGCCTTCTGTGATTTCATACATTTGTCTACTATAATTAAGAGCATCTTCTGGAGTTCCTCCAACGAATTGAACAATTGCTGGAGCAGCACCCATACAGAATCCACCAATACCGCAAGTCTCAGTGATACAAGAATCACCAACGTCTGGATTAGCATCTGCCTCTGTAAATCCTGGGAAGTATAATCCTTCAACGATCTCTGCTGGACCTGTGAACCATTTCTTTTGTCCAAGTCCTGCTATTCTTATACCAAACTCATAACCGTTACGAGCCATAGTTGCTACAATTGTAGATCCCTTTGTCTTTGGATTTACATCACAGAATGTAGCATCCATTGTACACTTAGCTGCAGGCATAGTTAAGTTAAGGAAGAAGTGGTCATTGCTATCGATAAACTTAAGAGCCTTTACTTTTTGCTCTTCAGTAAAATGAGTTTGAACTATAGCTGGTGCAATCTTTCTGAAGAATAAAGATGTACCTGCTTTATTTCTATTGTGACCATCATCACCCATTTGAAGAACTTCTGAAATCATAGCCTTCAAATCAATCTCTCCACAAATTGCAAGAGCTTCTTTTACGATTGGGTAAAGCTCATCTTGTAACCATTTGAGTCTGTCAATAACTTCTGGTTGATAAGCACCAAATCTTAAAACTTTTCCAAGACCTTCATTGAAAGTACAGAATGCTTTGTTGCCATATTCCTTGTTCTCAACAATAAATACTGGCATATGATAAGATACGATACCTGCCATAGGTCCTACTGCTTGATGGTGATGACAAGGGTCAAATGTAATCTTACCAGATGCAGCAAGCTGCTCAGCTTCCTTATCATCCTTTGCAAGACCTTCATACATAAGAGCACCAATAACAGCACCCTTTTGTGGCCCACTCATATGTTCCCAATCTACAGGAGGTCCTGAGTGTAAAATTGTGGTAGGAGTCATGCCTGGAATATCTTCTCCAGCTGTTCCCATTCCAATAAGAGTTGGTTTAGCACTAAGAATAATTTTTAACACTTCCGCATTAGCCGCATTAATTTCTTCTTTTGTAATAGCCATAATTTTCTCTCCTTTATTTTTTTTGATTAATTTTATTTTATTGGGCTCGTGTAACTCGTCCCTACTAGTTACAATAAGTCATCAAGTAAGTTTGCAAGTTCTTGATTTCCACCAGCTACAGGTTTCCAATCAACATGTACTGAAGGAATATTTTGTTTTTTGTTATCATTATAAAAACTTTGGATGCCGAAATTTACTATTTGAATTTTCTTTTTAAATAATTCATTTAATTTTCCTGCCATTTTATTCTCCTTTCGGGCTCGCAATGCTCGCCCCTATGGTGCTATTTTAATTTATCAATTATTTTCTTTACGAGTCTGCATGCTTGTGCATTTGTAGGCATCACGATTGCTCCAGCCTCTTTAAGTGTATCACGAGTCTTAGATAATCCTTGTGGATCACCCTCTGTACCACAAACTGTAGCAACAACTATAACATCACGTCCTGCTTTCTTAGCAGCCTCTTTACCTTTTTTAATAGCATCTGAAAGATCTGCTGCTGGATCTTCGTGTGAACCGTAACCGATAACACAATCAACTAAGATTACTGCACAAGTGTCATCATTTGCCTCTTTTATAACTCTCTCAGCACGAAGTGATGGATCAATCATTGGGTGAGGACGTCCAACTGTAAATTCATCATCACCAAAGTCAAGTGCTGTGTGTTCTTTACTTACATCTTTATTTGGAAGTTTGTCTCCATCTTGAAGTGGAATATTAGAATAAATATGTCCACAAGTTGAAAGTAAATACTTCATTGACTCATCACAGATTGTACCACCTGTGTAGAGTGCTCTCATATATTTCTGAGTTGGTTTTAAATTCTTAACTGCATCATCAACTAATTTATTTACTTCTGCATCACTCATATCAAAGCCATCAAATGTGACAGGTTTCTCACCTTTTGAAAGTGCAACTGCTTTTCTCGCTGCATCTTCAAGTGAAACTGCAGATATAAGTCCCATAGACTCTGGTTCCTTTGGATCTCCACCAATGAAACAAACTACTGTTGGTTTTCCGCCTTCCTTTGCCATCTTTAAAACTTCTGTCTGAACTGCTGGATAAGGTGGCTTAGAAACGAGAACTATAACCTTAGTCTCAGGATCATCGATCAATGCTTTTAAGCAATGTTTAAACATAAGACCGCCGATATCCTTCTTAAGATCTCTTCCGCCAGTACCAAGAACTTGTGAAACACCTCCGCCGAGTGAGTCAATTATAGAAGAAACTTCTTGAGTACCTGTACCTGATGCGCAGACCATACCAATATTTCCTGGTCTAACTACATTTGCAAATGCAAGTGGAACATGGTTTACAATTGCTGTTCCACAATCTGGTCCCATCATGAGAAGTCCTTTCTCTACTGCCATCTCTTTTAATTCTTTCTCTTCTTCAATAGTTACATTATCTGAGAAGAGCATTACATTGATGTCATGCTTTAAACAATCTTTAGCAACACTATATGCATGTCCACCTTTGCCTGGCACTGATACAACTGCCATGTTGGTTCCTGGTTGAGCCTTTATCGCTCCATCAAGTGATGCAGGATAATAGTTAGAAGCTGCGTCTTCCTTCTTCTCATTTAACTTCTCTTCAACTTTTGCAAGTACTGCTTTCCAAACTTCTTCATCACGAACATTAGCAGCTACAAAAAAGTCATTTGGAGTAGTCTTCTCTACTTCTGGTGAGTTAAGATTAGGATTGTTGCGATTTAACTCACGATTTAAATCTGTACCCATTCCCACGAGTGCTTCAGTAACACCATCAAGTTTCTTAACTGCATTTGATATAATCATAAGTGAAACTGAATCATAATATGCACCGGGTGTAATTTGAGCCTTTACCATATTTCCCTCCTATATTTATTTTATAATTAATTTTTATTGCCAAGTTTTGGAACTTTTCTAAAATGTGAATGTTGTTCAAATCCATATGCTATCTCAAGTAATGTCCCTTCAGTATATGGCTTACCAAGAATTTCCATTCCCACAGGTACCCCTATAGGAGCAAATTCATCTGGCGTTGAGAAACCGCCAGGGACAACTACTGCCGGAAAACCTGTGACTGAACCAATAGCACCATTTCTTTGAGCCTGAGTCTTACCTACTTTGCAAACAAGTTGCTGTTGATGAGGGTAAATAATTGCGTCTACCCCATACTTATCATAAAGTGCCTTCACATCTTTTATAAGTTGTAATCTCTTCTCTGCTCTTTCTTTGTAAGCAGAAGAATTGATATCTATCTTATTTGCATCTTCAAGATTTGGAATTATATCTGGAGTGCAAAGCCCACATGATATAAGTTGGTCAAATGTTTGATATTTACAGTTATGCTCTTTCAAATATTTTTCTAACTCATATTTAAAATCCCAAAGATGTAAACTTATATCATTTACGAGATGACCAATGTCAAACTTCTCACTTATATCTACTAACTCTGCTCCATTATCTTTCAATACCTTGAAGCAATTTTCCATGCACTTATTTACTTCTTTATGGACATCTTCATTTCCCATAAAACTTCTAAGGATGCCAAGTTTCTTTCCTTTTAGTCCATCAATTTTCAAAAACTTTGTGTAATCACCTTTAGAATTTTTTGCCCCATCTATAGTTACTTCATCTTCAGGGTCAGAACCTATCATCTCATTGAAAGTTTTTACTGCATCCGTAAGTGTTCTCGCAAGTGCTCCTGCAGTATCCTGAGTAAGTGAATAAGGAACTATTCCCATACGGCTTACAAGACCTATAGTTGGTCTTATACCGCAGAGACTATTAGCCGAACTTGGACTTCTGACTGAATTTATAGTGTCTGTACCGATACCGATGAGTCCAAAGTTTGCTGCAAGTCCTGCACCTGTGCCACCACTACTTCCGCCACTACTTCTACTATGGTCATAAGGATTATGTGTCTGTCCTAAGATAGAACTTACGTTTTCACCCCACACCGCGAACTCGTGAAGATTAGTTTTTGCCACTATCACTGCTCCTGCCTTTCTTAGTTTATCAACTACGAAAGCATCTTTGTGAGTTTCAAATCCTTCAAGAGTTTTTGAACCTGCAGTTGTAGGCATATCATATGTTTCAAAATTATCTTTCACAAGAAGTGGACATCCGAAAAGTGGTAACTTATCTATGATTGATTTATCTTCAACAATTTTTTTATCGCATTCTTCTGCTTCCTTAATTGCATTTGGATTTATTAAAATTATTGCATTGATTTTATCATTTTGTTTGTCATAAAGATTTATTCTATCAATATAGGCCTGCATAACTTCTTTGCAAGTGGTTGCGCCGGATTTTAAATCGTTATGAAACTTTTCAATTGTTAGTTCTAATATATCGTACATAGTTTTCCTCCTATGCGGGCTCGTGGAACTCGCCCCTATGGTAATCGTTTCAATTACTTAGTTCCGAAGAATAAGAGTAACATTCCTGCTGCAACTGCTGAACCTATAACACCTGCTACATTTGGACCCATAGCGTGCATCAATAAGAAATTAGTTGGATTATATTTTACTCCTTCTTTTTGAACAACTCTTGCTGCCATTGGAACTGCAGAAACTCCTGCTGCACCTATCATTGGATTTATCTTACCTTTAGTGAAGAAACACATAATCTTACCAATGATAACACCTGCTGCAGTACCGATTGAAAATGCTATAAGACCAAGAACTATGATCTTTATAGTATCAGGTGTAAGGAAGTGATCTGCTGAAGCCTTAGCTCCTACTGTTACTCCGAGGAATATAGAAACTATATACATGAGAGCATCTTGTATTGCTTTTACAAGAAGTGGAACTCTTCCTGACTCTTTAAGAAGGTTCCCAAGCATAAGCATACCAATAAGTGATGTAGCATCTGGAAGTAACAGACAAGTAAATATAGTAACAACTATAGGGAATATAATCTTCTCAGTCTGAGAAACCTCTCTAAGTTGTTCCATTTTAATAACTCTTTCTTTCTCTGTAGTTAAAATTCTAATTATTGGTGGCTGAATCATTGGCACAAGTGCCATATATGAATAAGCTGCCACAGCAATAGAACCTAATAGTTGTGGTGCGAGCTTAGATGTAAGATAAAGTGCTGTAGGTCCATCTGCTCCACCGATTATACCTATAGACGCTGCTTCTGGTCCTGTGAATCCAAGAAATATGGCACCTATAAATGTAAAGAATATTCCAAACTGAGCTGCTGCACCAAGAAGTAACGATCTTGGATTAGCAATAAGTGGACCAAAATCTGTACCAGCACCTATACACAAGAAAATAAGTGGGGGATAGATACCTAAGTCGATACCTTGGAATAAATAGTAAAGAAGCCCTCCCTTTACTGTTCCAAGTGGTCCATTCATGAGGCCCGCGATTGGTATATTGACTAAAAGCATACCGAATGCTATAGATATAAGTAAGTATGGCTCGTATTCTTTTGCAATAGCAAGATATAGTAAAATACAAGCTATAATAATCATTATTACATTGCCAAATGGTAAAAGCACACCTTCTTTAAATATTGGATTAAAGAAATCATAAAAACCAGTGCCCTGCCAGAAGGTTACCAATGTATCAATTATGTTGTTTGCTAAAAATAGTCCTTGCATATATAACTCC
Source organism: uncultured Clostridia bacterium (assembly GCA_947303805.1). Classification (GTDB taxonomy): domain Bacteria; phylum Bacillota; class Clostridia; order Lachnospirales; family Lachnospiraceae; genus UBA3633. The sequence continues at coordinate 272,816 of CAMYZE010000002.1, forward strand.
TTCTATAATATAAATTGAATACTATTAACCAATATCAAGTAATACGTCTCCTGCAGCTACTTTAGCTCCTGCTGATACATGGATAGCCTTTACAGTTCCTGAAGCGTTTGCTGGAATATCATTTTCCATCTTCATTGCCTCTATTACTGCCACTACATCTCCTGAGTTTACACTATCTCCAACTTTAACTTTGATAGTTTGTACTGTGCCTTGAAGAGGTGCAACTACAGAACCTGCTCCTGCTGCTGGCTTTGGTCCTGATGATGCTGCAGGCGCTGGCGCAGGTGTTGCTGCTGGTGCTGGCGCCGCTGCTCTTGGCGCTGCCGCTGGTGCTGCAGATACCATTGAACCACCCAACTCCTCTACTTCTACTTCGTGCATAACTCCATCAACTTTTATATTAAACTTTTTCATTTCATTTTCCTCCTAATTTTTATTGGGCTCGTTCAACTCGCCCTTACGATGGTTTAATTTGTGCGAGTAGCCCTCTCTCCGTCCATGCCGTACTACTTTGAGGGATTCTTCTTATTTTTGTAATTCGCACATTGTCTACCGATGTTCCTAAATACGCTGCGATTGCTGCTGCGATTGCTACAACTGTGTCATCACTGCCCTTCTTATTTTTTACTGGTGCAGAAGTTGCAGTGTTACTTACAGCACCATTAGCTTTTTTTGGTTTAGCACTTCCCTTTATGAAAAATGCTGTTATGTCTATCAAGTATGAAATGACAAGGAGAACCAAGAACACTATGGCCATTGCAAAAATCGAAATGAATAATGCCTGACCAATATCTACTTTATCACCATACATCGCTAAAAATAGTCCTTGCATATGTTCCTCCTTTCATTACAATGGAATATTTCCATGTTTCTTATTTGCTTTATGTACAACTTTTGATTCGAGTGAATCAAATGCCGCAATTAACATCTTCCTTGTAGTGGCTGGTTCTATAACATCATCTACATATCCACGACTTGCAGCCACATATGGATTCATCATCATATTATCATATTCTGCGATTTTCTTTGCTCTTTCTTCTTGTGGATTACTTGCTGCCTTTATGTCTTTTGCGAATATGATGTTTGCAGCTCCTTCAGCTCCCATAACTGCTATCTGTGCCTCAGGCCAAGCATAAACTATATCAGCTCCAAGATGTTTTGAGCACATACCTATGTATGCTCCACCATATGCTTTACGAGTTATAACTGTAACCATAGGAACTGATGCTTCTGAATAAGCGAAGAGCATTTTTGCTCCGTGACGAATGATTCCGCCGTGCTCTTGTTGAGTGCCAGGCAAGAAGCCAGGAACATCTTCAAGAGTGAGTATAGGTATATTAAAGCAATCACATGTTCTTATAAATCTAGCTGCTTTATCTGATGCATTTATATCAAGACATCCTGCCATAAACTTTGGTTGACTTGCGATGATTCCCACTGATCTACCACCAAGGCGAATGAAACCAGTTAAAATATTTTTTGCATACTCTGGTTGAGTTTCAAAAAATACATTGTTATCTGCAACTGATCTTATAACATCTTTCATGTCATAAGCTTTATTTGGATTTTCTGGAACAATGTCATTAAGTTCTGGACTAAGTCTATTTAAATCATCATTACATGCAAACTCTTCTGACTTTTCCATATTATTTTGTGGTAAATATGAAAGTAAAGTTCTTATTTGATCTATACAAGCATCTTCATTTGCTGCATGAAAATGTGCAACACCTGAAATCGAATTGTGAGCCATAGCACCACCGAGTGCCTCAGCTGTAACATCTTCTCCAGTAACTGTCTTTATAACTTGTGGACCTGTAATAAACATTTGCGATGTGTTCTCTACCATGAAAATAAAATCAGTAATTGCTGGACTATATACTGCACCGCCGGCACAAGGTCCCATGATAACTGAAATCTGTGGTATAACACCTGATGCCAAGGTATTATTATAGAAGATTCTTCCATAACCAGAGAGTGCATCCACACCTTCTTGAATTCTTGCTCCACCTGAGTCATTGATACAAATCATCGGTGCTCCAACTTTAAGAGCAGCCTCTTGACATTTTACTATCTTATCAGCATGCATCTCACCAAGAGAACCACCTATAACTGTGAAATCTTGAGCTGATGCATATACAAGTCTACCATTAATCTGTCCATATCCAGTTACGACACCTTCGGCTGGACTTTCTTTTTTATCCATACCAAAATTTGTACATCTGTGTTTTACAAAAAGACCTATCTCTACAAATGTACCAGCATCGAAAAGTTTTTCTAATCTTTCTCTTGCTGTCATCTTGCCTTGAGCATGTTGCTTCTCAATGGCTGCATCTCCGCCACCTTTACGAAGTTTAGCTTTAAGTTCATTTAATTCAGTTAACTTCCTTGACATTTAATACTACCCCCTTTATTTTACTAAGAATTTTTCTGGAATGTCATAAAGTCCACCAGAAATATCTCTTATCTCTTGTAAATTTTTTGCTGCAAGCAATTCTTTATTTGCTCTACTCTTATCTATACCGAGTGTCTCAGGGAATGCTACCTTTCCTTCATTTATTAATTCTTGTCTTCTAACATCACTACAGAAACTTTCTATTGGTATTCCTCTAGATACAGCCGCAATCATTTCTCTTCTTTCTTCATTGGTCTTAGCCATATAAGTATAAGCTATGCCTTGCTCTGTAACTACATGAGTTACATCTTCTCCATAAATCATAACAGGAGTAATTGGCATTCCTGTTTCTTTTCCTACTCTTACTGCGTCAAGTTCTGGAACTATAGAAGGAATAACTTTTCCTTCTTTATTTTTATAACTTGTAGAAATGATTTGTACTACAAGTTTTCTTCCACCTCTAAGTGGTCTGCTTGGATCTTTCATTGCTGCCCAGGCTGGAGTAGAGTGACGTCTTCCACCTGAATCGTGTCCCATATTAGGCGCTCCACCAAATCCCGATACACGGTTTCCTGTAACAGTAGATGAGTTGCCAAAGTAATCAAGTTGAAGAGTAGCACCAAGGAATAAATCCATAGCATAGAGTCCTGCAAGTTGAGCAAATGGACGATTAGATCTCATTATACCATCTCGACCTGTGAAGAAAATGTCTGGGCGAGCAGCTGTATATCTACTCATACCAGTCTCTCCTCCGAAGGCATAAACTGATTCAACCCATCCTGCTTCTATCGCAGGAATGAGAGTTGGATGTGGATTTAAAACCCAGTTCCTACAAATTTTTCCTTTAAGTCCGAGTTCTTCACCATAAGTAGGAAGTATAAGTTCTATAGCTCCACCATTATATCCAATACCATGGTTAAGTGATATAACATTATGCTTTTGATATATTCCTTTTATAATCATCATCGCCTCAAGTATGTGATGATCTTTTATCTTGTCTGGTTCTCTTGTGAAGAGTGGTTCCATAGGGAATGGCTCATCGGCTTCAACAATTGCATCAACCCAGTCACCAGGGATATCAACGCGCGGAACTTTATCTACAATTTTATTTACTTGAGCAATTACAATTCCATCTTTAAATGCAGTTGCCTCTACTAAAGTCGGTGTCTCTTCAGTGTTTGCACCAGTATATAAGTTTCCATCTTTATCAGCTGCATCAGCAGCAACAAGACAAATATTTGGAATTAAATCTACAAAGAGTCTTGCATAGAGTTCAAAGTAAGTATGAATCGCTCCAACTTTACATACACCACTATTCATCATCTGACTAAGTCTTAAACTTTGAGTTCCTGCAAATGCAAAATTGATCAGTGATGCAATTCCTTTTTCAAATAAATCAAGATGCTCATCTCTTGAAATTGATGGAATAATTAAATGAATATCATTTACCTGTTTTGAATCAACTTTAGTCATCGCTTTAGCAAGAAATGATGCTTGTTTCTGGTTATCTCCCTCTAAAATTAAATTATCGCCAGGCTTAATCACACGATTAAGAACCTCGACGATATCCGAAGTGTTAATAACTTTTCCATTCAAATATTTAGTAACAGAATTAAGTCTCTCGGCTTTCTTCTTCCTATTCTTATCCCATTCCATAGGATTCCCTCCAATGTAAAAATGAAATTTTTATTAAGTTTTTCTTTTATTTTCTATAAATTATATCATAGTAATTCTATAATTATAATACACATAATACTTATACTTCTATAACATTTTTGTTATGATTTCTTGACATTCCCCCTCACCTGCTATATACTATAAATCGTAGGGTGAGTTTCACGAGCCCGAAAGGATACTATGAATTTAACAGAACTAATATATTTCAACGAGGTAGCCAATACTTCACATTTCACAAAGGCCGCAGAGAACTTAAATGTCTCTCAGCCCGCACTTTCAAGGACTATAAAACACCTTGAAAATGAATTAAAAGTTCCTCTTTTCATAAAAAAAGGAAGAAATGTCACTTTAAGTAACTATGGGGAAGCTCTTTATAAGCATTCCCAGTCAATTTTAGATGAAATTAAAGGCATAAGTTCAGAAATAAATGATTTAAAAGAAATAACAAATAATACTGTATCTATACTAGTAAATTCAGCTTCTTCTCAGATGAGAAAACTTTTAGTTGACTTTCAAAAAGCGAATAAGAATGTCAATCTAAAAGTCACTCAACTTGATAAAACCGAATATAAAGACAAAAAAAAGGAGTTTGATTTGATAATTCATTCTGGCACTCATTTCATACCAAGCAATAATCAAAAAGATTTGCTTGAAGAACATCTTATGCTTACTATTCCAAAGACTCATAAATTATCTAAAAAGAGTTCGGTAGATTTAAGAGATATTGCAAATGAAAATTTAATCTCACTAAGCGAGAATAAAGATTTACGAGAAATCAATGACTACTACTGCACGCTCGCGGGATTTAAACCAAAATTTTGTTTTGAAAATAACTCACCTTATGTTATAAAAGAATATATAAAGACAGGACTTGGCTTTGCCATCATTCCTTCTATCACTTGGAAAGAAATAAAATCAAATGAAAAAATCAAACTTGTTAATGTCCATAATCCAAATTGTAAAAGATATATAATACTTGAATGGAAAAAAGGCGGGTATATGTCAAAGGTTGCAACTGCGCTTAAAGATTATATTATTAAAAACTTTAAAAAATATGTGTAAAAAATAAAGGGTTATTGGCACTTTTTTTAAAACTGATTCTCTTCCATCCTAAAAATCAACCATTGGTTATGCTGCTTTGCACCAAGTTTTTCATAAAAATCAATACTTGGTTTATTCCAATTAAGGCACTGCCATTCAAAGCGACCAAGATTTTCTTTTTTGCATATATCTCTTAATTCATTAATCAATTCTAATCCATTACCTTTACCTCGATATTCTGGTAATACAAATAAATCTTCAAGATAAAGTCCAGCCTTGCCTGTAAATGTTGAGTAGTTATAAAAATATAGTGCATAGCCGACTTCTTTGCCATTTTCCAATACAAATATAACATTTGCTTTTTTCTTTTCAAATATCCATTCTTTTATCAGTTCAGGTGTCGCTGTCACTAAGTCGGACATTTTTTCATATTTGGCAAGTTCTTTTATGAAATACAATATTAACTCTATATCTTTTTCGGTTGCTTCTCTAATCATTTGGCATTCTCCGTCCACTTTTACTTTTCTTTATTTTGTGCAAAAACACATTTGAAACCTAGTGCATATAAATCATATGTATGATGTGACGAATAGTCTATAAGACCTTTACCATACTGATACTTTTTAGTGCGGTCAATAGTTATCTGACTTTTGCTAGAATCTTTTTGACCATCAATAAAGTTGCCATCATTTACAAAATGATAATTCCCTTGACTAAACAACACCATTTCTTTATCAACTTCTGCATACTGTTCAAAAGTTTCATCATCAAAATAAATCCATATAGTATCAATTAATTCATCTGCACCACCAGATGGCTGCTTGTCAATTCCAACAAATATTGCAGAAACATTTTTTCCTTTGCTTTCTTTATTTACAACATTGGTATTCGCACATGATACTGTAGAAATTACTAGTACACAGCCCAAAAATAAACTTATTATTCTTTTCATTTTTATATCTCCTTCAATATTTCGCTAAGTGGTTTTCTGCTACTATGATTAGAAAGTGGTGCAAGCCTGCCTGATTCTAATATTTGATTAAGCTTTTCTTTTTCAACTTTTCTTCCATTTTTTATATACTTCTTTTATATCCCCAGGAGCATTTGGCAACAATATTAATTCTTTAGTTTTTTTATCAATCAATAATTCTTCCATCGCACGAAATAGTAACTACTTGCCACTCTATTAGTTTGCCACATTTTTTTAATGCATTTTCCAATGCTACTTTAAGTCCACCACAACATGGCACTTCCATACGAACTAATGTAACACTTTTTATATTGCTATTTGATAAAATTTCAGTGAGTTTCTCACTATAATCCACACCATCAAGTTTAGGACATCCAATCAGTGTGATTTTGCCTCTCATAAACTCTTTATGAATATTTGCATATGCATAGGCTGTACAATCAGCAGCAATTAATATTTTTGCATCATCAAAAAAATCTGCTTTTGCAGGCACTAGCTTTATTTGACACGGCCATTGTCTTAGTTCTGATGATATGTCAATTTGAACACTTTTTGGACTATCTTTATCAGTTTTATCAAATTCCCTTGTCCTAGTTCCTGGGCAACCTTGAAATGTTGCTGTAGAATTCTTTTTACTCTCTTTTACAGCATTTTCATCATATGCAGGCGCTTCTCTCTCTTCAAATGTTATTGCTCCTACAGGGCAATTTGGTAGGCAATCGCCTAAGCCATCACAAAAATTCTCACGAACTAATTTCGCTTTTCCATTAATAATTTCAATGGCACCTTCGTGGCAGGCTTTTGCACACAAACCACAACCATTACATTTTTCTTCATCAATTTTAATAATTTTTCTAACCATACTACACCTACTTAATATAATAAATGGGACGAATAAATGGTATGCCGCCCCTTTTATTTAGAATAATAATTCTATGAAGTCTCTTTTTGCATATATAAATCTATCAACATAAATTATATTATCTTTTACATAGTAAAATACATAATAATTATCAACTCTAATATATCTATATTTAGTTTCTATATTTTCCTTATAGAGTCTAGTTCCTGTATATGGAAATTTTTTCAATTTTTGAATTTCTTCATTTGCCTTGTTTTTTAGATTATTTGATGCATCTTCATTTTTAAGAACATCTTTAATATATATTAAAGCTTCTGCGAAATCATCCATATATAGATTTGAATAATTAATATCGTACATTAAAGCCCGAACCTTTCATTAAAAGTTTTTTCATCCACATAACCTGACTTTTCTCCTTTCTGCAATTCAGCAAGTAAAGTTGCAAATGCTTTTGATTGTTGATATTCTTCAATATCTTTTATATCAACTATTGCATACACGCCTTTTCCGTTTTTGGTTAAATAGACAGGTTGTCCTTCTTTTACTTCATCCAAAATGTTATTATAATTTCTAAGCTCTGAAATTGGTTGTATATTTATCATAAAATTCCTCCTAAAATTTTACGCATTATGTTACAATAAATATAGCAGATTTTATCATTTTTCGCAATACAGTTTAATCAATAAGTAGATATGGTATAAGTAGATATCTCCTTTATCTAAATACAGATCAATTTCAAAGTTGGCTAATTATTATCAATTATAAAACTTATCATCTTTCTCAATTGACTTAGAGGATGCTTAGGTATAAAACTATCCCAAGCCTCTCTTTCACTAATATGAATTCCAGCACTCTTCTTTTTAGTTTTATAAGGTGTGTAAAACTCATTTTTTAAATTATCCTTGCCAATAAGCCCATCTATCATCAAATGCACTAATGATTCTCTCATTCCTGTCATACCACATTCTGAAAAGTCTGCATTGATGTAGCCATAGTATTTTGGATATTTTATATTCATATTTAAAGTATAAGAAATGCCTCTTGGTGTCTTACCATCTTCAGCAACTACGAAAATTTTAACGATCGAATATGCAAATGGCAACTTCTTTTTAGTTTCACCAAATTTCACTTCTAACAAAGATTGCGTGTCACTTATACCACTCAAAGTTGATTTAATTACTTCTTCTTCACCAGCAGCAAAAAGCGTTGTCTCTTCGGGAACACTTGACTCTATAATAAGTGCTTTGCACATATCATCTTGATATGTATAGCCAGCTGGATCAATAATAAAATCTTGTATTAAATTGTTATCTTTTAAAAACTTGATAAGTTTTTTGTCTTCTTTGTATTGACTTGGGATGGCAATGTACTTGCCATTCGTTTTTAATTTCATTATTTACCTCACATTTTAGTATATTAAATTTTTAATATATTTATTTTATCCTTTTTCGCTCGGCCAAATCGAAAATAGCTTGTTCCAATCCGATTCCATAATTTCTTTTGTTACTTTTTCAAAAATCTTTAAATGGCTTTTATTTGCTGCCACAAATACAAAATCTCTTAAGGTGCCTCTATGGAACGATAAAACAATAATGCTTTCGTCAAACTAAATAAATGGGACGGAGATAATTATTGTCGCTTGAGAATTAATTTTTAAGTTTTTTGAAAAAAACCAAAAAACTTAACAATAGTTAGTCTCCGTCCCTTTTATTTCTAAATCATACATTTTTCTTTTTCAATTTTACTCCTTTAAGTTTGTTGACCTGCTTATAATTAATCTCAAAAATATTATATCATTGTATTTGCGACAAATTTATCTCATAAAAATAGCTCATCAAAATGAGCTACCCTGCCAACCGAAATTTTAGTTGCTGATTGTCTTATCATTACTTATATTTTTTTACTTCCTACTTTTGTAGGTTTACCAAATGAATACTCGACTCTTTCACCACCAATTTTGCTAATTTTATTGAAAGAATATTCAACTCGGTCATTGCCCACCTTAGAGATTTTGTTAAATGAATATTCTACTCGTTTGTCTCCTATTTTTGATAATTTCCCAAATGAATATTCAGCTCGCCCGCCATAATACTTCACAATTAATTCTTCATCAGTCATAATGTTTTCCTCCTTTTAAAATAAATATTATATTAATTAAAACAAAATCACATTTTATAATATATTTACTAATCTTTGGGGTTATATATTTCATATTTCATTTTAAAAATTGCTAATATCTTTAGTTTTAATGATACTTTTCTTCAATAAACTCCGAATTATTATTGTTATATTTATATTTAATTATATTTGTATTGCCATTCAAATTTTTGATAATGTGCAAATCTATATAATTTTGATTTTCATTTAAAGTATTTTGTAACATAAATAGAACAACATCGGAATCTTGAACCAAAATGTTCAATGTATCTGAATCATCTGGCTTAAATATACTTTTATCTTCTTCACGATTAAAAAACTGAGTTATGACAACAATTGGAACATCTAAATCTCTTGCAAAAGATTTAAGTTCTAATGATAATTTATCCCATTCTTCGTCCTTATAAGAATATCTTCCCAATCTTAGTCTATTATCATTAAAACTTATACTTTGTAAATCATCAATAATAACTAAATCAAGTTTATTTGCTTGTTTTAGTTTAATACATTGACTTTTAAGTTCACTTAATGTGATTTTTACATTCTCATAAATATAAAAGTCTCTTTTTGAAACCTCTTCTATTTTTCCAATTACTTTATCAGACAATTTACCAGATTCAAATATAGAATTAGGGAATTCACACGTGTTGGCCAAAACCCTTTTTGCAAGTTGAGCTGTTGATAATCCAAGTGAAAAGTACAAAATACTATGGTTGTTTTTGCAGATATTATTAGATACGTTAACTATAAAAGACGTTTTCCCAATGCCTGGTCGTCCACACAACAAAATTAAGTTCTTTCTTTGAAAGCCTTGAATAATCGCGTCGAGTTGCTCAAAGCCTGTTCTTATACCAATTACTCCGTCTTTTGCATCCAATGCCATTTCATAGTTTTCAATTAAATTTTTTGCAACTGTCCCAATTCTTGCCACACCACCAAACTCATTAAAATTCTCATTTACTACTTTCCCTTCCATAGTTATTTCCTCCAAATAATTATTTAAATGGGATTATAGCAAATCATATGAGATAAATTTGTCGCATAAATAATCCGCCTTGATGGCGGAATTAACTGAACCTATTTATTCTTTTTTAGTTGCTTCTTTCCATACCACCAGATTAGAAAATCTATCTTTTTAATGTCGCTCACTCTTCTAAGTTCTGGACTATCGGCAAAAATGCTATTATATTCCTTTACTAAATATCGTTGTTCTTTAATCTTTTTAACAAGATTATCATATATTTCACAGTCATTATGTATCTTTTTTTCACCCTTGAATTTTCTTTTACTTAAGTTTAGTTGCTTGGCTACAACACTATCATATATTGGGCACTTTTTCGGATACAAAGTATGCAACATTTTTGATACAAATGATAATTCAACTTTGTCCACTTTTTTATATAATTCAAGTAATACTTCCTCAAGTATATCTTTTATAGATAATTTATTATTTTTAACTCTTAGTTTACGGTACTTATTAAATGTATTAAAATATACGTTTTTCCATTCATCATCTCTATGTGGATTGATTCTATAAAATGTGCAATAGTCCTTTTTAAAGTCAGTATCAAACTTTGTTTTATCTATTCTTTCCATGATAGATAAATAGTTCTCAATTGATTTCTTAAATTTTTCATCACTTTTCGCTTTTTTAATCTTAATATTTAACATTATATTATTTGACCTTTTATTTAAATTATATTATGATGAATAAAAGGGACGGAGATAATTATTGTCGCTTGATGATTAATTTTTAAGTTTTTTCAAAAAAGCCAAAAAAACTTAACAATAATATTCTCCGTCCCTTTTATATACGTCCCTTTTATTTTATTCGCCCCTCATCATTTTCTTGTATTCTTCTTTATAATCATAGTCTTTTGGTAAATTAACTTTTGTGTTTCTTACTATCGTTTTTAAATTATTCCATGCTTTTTCTTTTTTATTAGCACTCAAAATTATAGGACCTTCTTGATTAGATATTGTGGCTTCATTCATAGTACACCTCCCATATTACAATTGAAACATAATTGCAGGATTCTGTCATTACCACTGTTTACTGTTAAAGAAATAAAGCACAAATGTAATGTTTAATCATGGTAATTGTTTCATCAACTTTTTATCACATCAATTATTATTTTGTCAACAACTTCAATCAATTCTAAAAGCATTATACTATATTCTTTAAAAGTTTTTGCTATAATTGTAAAATTAGCTATAGATAAATCTGCATTACCACGTAATCGATTTACTATAACGTCTTTAATATTTATATTTAACATTTTTTCTCTAAATTTAGCTCGTATTTTATTGAATAGTTCTAATTCCTTACCTCTTAATTTGCTATATGGAATATATGGATTTCTTTCAAAATGAAGAGCCAAAGAATTAATTGTACTTTCAAAATGAACTGTAAAATCATATCCTTTTTTAGTAAAATTCCAAGATAATTTATATAACTGATAATAAATACCTGCAGATTTATCAGACTTACCTCTTGCACAATAAAATGGAAATTTTTCATCTTCAATATATCTATTAAACTTATATACTACATAATCTATTAGTTCTGAATAGTTTTCTTTTGAAATGTCTTTACGTTCTTCTTCTTTACTTTCATATCTATATTTATCTCGCATTATATAATAATCACAAAAATCATTAATTAATGGCAACTTTGTAAATTCATTGTTAGTGAACAATTTATCAAGTTTATGATATCTAATATGTTTAAAATTATGATCAGATAGGTCAATTGATGAATTATCTTTGGTAAGATAGATATAATCTCTATTTTTGCACATAGGGAATTCCTTATCTAATGCCTCAACATATCTTTTAGTCTGTTCATAGCCTTCATTAGAATACACTTTATTCTCTATGCATATTATTCTTTCAGGTTTTTCTTCATCACTAATTCGAATTAAAATATCAATGAAGTTATTTCTACCATTTACTTTGATAGGATACTCTCTATCAACATAAACCTTTTTTGTTTCACAAACTTTGTCTATCCCAATCTCTTCACAAAACTTATTGAGAAATTTAATGCCAATTTCTTGGTCTTGATAGTCAAAGTAATAACTCAATAAATTAGATACAGGTAATTCTTTGTTTTGTATGCCTAATATTTCAAAAGCATTGTCTTTCATTTATTTACTCCTTAGCATGACTTTTGATGGCATAGTTACTTTGTACATTGCTGCCACTTTAAAATAATTACAAATGTCATCTATATTTACTATGCCACCTTCAACCCTTGCACTGACTTATCAATAAATACGCCCATAAGTAGATTTGTTTTAGTTTGGAATAATTCTTTATTATAAGTTCAGGCAAATCTTTATCCAATATATCTTGAACTACACTTTTTACTTTTTCTCGCATATTTCCATCTTTGTACCAGTCAACTGGAAGAAGAGTGTCTCTATTATCAAGATAAATGGGGCGGAGATTATTGTTGTTACTTGATGATTAAATTTTTGTTTTTTTGAAAAAACCAAAAACTGAACAATAATGTTCTCCGTCACTTTTATCACGCTATTTTCATTTAATATACTTATCGCGTTCTTTATAGGATATATATTAAACTTATTTAAATTTTTTCATTATTTCATTGATGCGATTTTCAATGAGATATTTTGACATGTCTTTCTTCTTTGTTGATCCTCTTGACAATACAATATTTTTGTCATCATCAAATCTTAATCCAAACATTTTATCAAGTTTTGAAGGATCTTTCTTTTGCTTTATGTTCTTCAAAAATCTATTCATTTCTTTATTTTTAAGTGCCAAAATAATAGTGCCCCATTTTGTATTTTTTGCCTTTAACATTCGCTTATTTGTACAATATATACCAACTAGCATAAACCAATCAGCATTATCATGCATACCAAATCTATTAAACCATAAGAAATATGGCATATCTTTCCTTTCATTCACATATGTTCTAGACATCTTTACTTGTACAGTTAAGACTTTATGTTTGTTCTTTTTAAATTTATATAACAATAAGTCTATTCCTTTTTCTTGTGCTGATGTAGGTACAAAAACTGATACATTTTTTAAATGTTTTCTTAAATAATCTGCCACTTCAAATTCGCCATATTGCATTGTAAACTTAGGTTCCATTTCAACTCTCCTACTAAAATATAATTAAAATAATCTTATTCAAAATCATTTCATAAAAACATTTTGAAGTTCCTTTCAGAAAACTTATCAAATTTTTCTTTCATCCTACCATTTGGGGAGCAAAATATTACAGTTCGATGCCCCTTATTTTTCTCACTTTTATTTTCACGCGAATTATTGATAAACTCTTTAAAACTAAGTATCCAGGTTTTTTGTAATTTTTCAGATCTAAAAATATAATAAAATCTCTCATTATTATTATCATTCAACTGTGCGTCAACCTTAATATTAGCAAATGTTCCAATATTTTTAGCATCCTTGCTTCTCGCTTTAATTTGAAGTTTAATAAAAGTTACATCGTCCTTTTTTATAATTGCATCTACTCCATGATCATCCACTAATGGAGTATATACATCAAAACCTTCTGTCAACAACTCTCCTATTATATTGTACTCCATTCTTTTTCCAAAGCTTGATGAATCCCTATACTTTTTATTTATCATAGCTTGTCTCTCCCTTATCATAAAATCTTACTTGCCACTTAATTATACCACATCTCTTTACAATTAAAATAAGCTTAAACTTTGATGTTAAATTTTACTTTTTTGAATAATAGCAAAACGAACAATAATAGTTAGCCTCCGCACCTTGTACTCTTTTTTTTATTCCTATCGGTATAATTACTTTCTTAATACCTTTTCTAGCTTTTTGTCAAATGTCTCTACTTCCTCGTTTAATATTTGTTTTCGTGCTAGCAAATAACAATCAACTAAATCTAATTTAATACTTTTGTAGTTTTCTAATGTTTTTATAAATAACTCATTTTCTTCAAAAACCACTTCATTAGATAAAGCTATCAATGTATCAACTATTTCTGCTCTTGATACATGGTATGTACCACTCAATACATAAACAACCTCTGACAACACCAATAATGATACATGTGGTGATTTTCTAATGATTTTTTCCGCTTTATTGTATAACTCATCGTCATCATGCATGAGATATCTTAAAACTATATTTGCATCACATATTGTTTTCATATTCTTCAACTATTCCTTTTTCAAATGCTCGTTCTTCTTCAGGCCACTTAGACTTATCTGCATATTTTGATAACATTCCACCTGCAAGCATAGGCTTTTTAGATACAACAAATGGCATTCTTTGCTCAACCAAACTTTGCTTTGCAAATAGCCTAACGGCAGATGCAAATGTTATTCCCATATCCCTATACAATTTTTCGACCTTATCTTTAAGGCTTTTTTCCATTCTAACTTGTAATACTGTTTCCATAATATACCTCTTACATTTGTAATACTTTTGTAAAATTATACTGTGGATATCAAATCTTGTCAATATCTCAATAAAGCTTTTTAATAAATTTTTACAGGCAAATTTGTTAAAACCCACGATAATTACACTTTATTTATGTAAAGGACTCTATTTTAGTGCATACTCTAACAGCCTATCCGACAACTGCTCCCCATCCAACTGCCTAAAAAACATATCATCTGTCACTATAGATTTCTTAAAATACATTTCATCTCTATGAGAATCTTAATAAGTTGTAGCATTTAAAGCCCCTAATAATGTGCCACCATAGTTTTGGTTATCTTCCATTTCATACAAATAATTTAAAATACTATGTCTTTCCTCTTGTTTTTCAACTGCACTTTCTGTCATGTCAGCAGTTATTGGGAAGGCTGTATTAACAAACATAGTAAACTGCTCCTGAGTAAATTTAGTTAATGCAAAAGTATTAATTCTCTTATCAAACACACTAATGGCATCTGCATACCCTTTCAAAACTTGCTTTGCCATATGCAGTTTTTACTCCAATCCAGATACATGCTTAATATATACTCTATTCTCCGCTTTACTAAAAACTGAATGAAACTGATTTTCACAAACAACTCTCATCGGACTTATTGTTGCCTGCAAAGGGAATTTTCCATTATGTGCATTTCTAAATATTACATAATTCTTGTATTCGTCTTTTAGATACATTGAAGACTCAAGTTCTGCAATAATATAAATTATTCCATTCTTAGTCATTCCAGCTTTTCTAAACTTTATATCATTTGAAATATAATTTATAAATTCAAACGCATACGTATTTTGACATATCTTGTATCTATTGCTTACAACACCTAATATGTCACCAGTATCTTCTCTAACATTAGCCTGCACACCTGGAACCAACTCTGGCATGCCATTATACATATAAAAGCAATTCTCGCCTTTAACTGTGAAATCTAACCCCGACATCTGCAAAACTTGGTCGACATTAGTAGCTCTTTCAACATTTTCCCCTATGTTTTCCAATATTGATAACATACTATACCTCTATAATATTTATTTATAATTTTTACATGAAAAAAATATTATTTTAATATTCTTTTAATATCATTAGCATAGTTTTTTTGTTTAGTTATTCTAATATAAAGCAATACTTTGTTAATAGCACCTTCTAATTCCCTAATATCTGATTTCTTATTCTTAGCAATATATTCAATTACTTTTTCATCTATAGCATTTCTTTTGCCTAAGTTTCTCAGATGATTCTTTAATATTTGTATCCTATCACTATAGTTTAATTGTTTCAATTCCAAAGTCAAACCCCATGAAAATCGAGACATTAATCTCTTGTCAATATATCGAGATAACCTATTTTGGCTTAAATTTGACGAAAACACTATTAATTTATCCTTAGTATAAATATCATTAAACATATTTATTATCTCTTCTTGAGTTTGTTGTTTGCCATTCAAAATATCAATATCATCTATTAATAGCACATCAAAACTTCGATACTTATTTTTAAATTTATTGGCTTTACTATCCCTAATACCATTTACGAATTCTTGAACGAAATCAACGCAAGGAATATACTTAACTTTCTTTCTTGGATTTTTAGCCTTGATTTCATTTTCGATTGTTTTCAAAAAATGTGTTTTACCACTACCGGTTTTTCCATATATGAAAACAGGACTATAACCTTTGTCTAATTTTTTCACTATCTCCTTACTAGCATCATATACTATGCTGTTGAAATTTCCTTTCACCGTATTCTTAAAAGTATATTTATTTTGTTTTTTCGTTGCTTTGTTGATATTTAATTTTGTAATTACTTTTTTCTTCATTCTTTCCCAACCCCTAATATCTATAATATACTAAGATAACTTTTAGTATGCTCTGAATCAGTTTTTCTTTAGTTCATCACATACATTTTACGGCACCTTAATATAGGCATTTTACACCATAATATGCGACAAATTTGTCTCATAAAAATAGCGACTGTCATAGTCGCCAATTTTAACAATTATATTAATAACTACATACTAGCTATTTTAAACTATTAACTATATAATCATATATATCTTTACTAATCCTTATTTTTGTTTCATGCAATTTGTTTAATATATCAATGATTTCTTGTTTTGTTTTAAGACCTTTTTTATTAAGTTCTATTAAAACTGTTCCGATTCTAATAGTAATGATTTTTTCATTCTTTGCTAACTTTATTCCAGCAGAATCTTCAATTAACAATAAATTAGAATTAATCTGCTTGCACAATGCTATTGCCTCAGCTTCTCCTCTGTGTATACCAATAATTCTAGTATAATTATCAACCAAATCTGTATCAAGTATATCATATACTTTTATAAATGTTGTGTTAAGTAAAACTTTAATCTCTTCTTGGTATTTATCATCTTTTGTCAATTCATTATACACCCATCGTGGTATACACACTTCTTCAAACAATAAATTTAAAATATCTATTTCATTTATTTTTATTAAATATAGTATCGGTGTTGTATCTGCAACAACTATCATTATAATATAGCCTCCAGTTCCTGTAATTCCGAATCATAGTCTTTGGTATCACCAACTATAAGAGGTAACTCCATATCACCATATATATCTATAAGTTCATATATGCTAATATCCATTTTCTCGGCTATATCGCCAAGACTTCTTTTCCCTATTTTATAATCATTATAATAATAAAATGACACTATTCTCTTCAAGTCTTCAGTTGTCAATCTTTTTAAGTCTTCAGCCACATCATTAGGAACAAGTAATTTTACTTCACTCATATTAGCACCTCCTTATAGTTTAATTATACTATAAAAACACAAAAAATGCATTATTTATATCTCTGACTCATATCCTTTAACTGCTTCTTTATGCTATCCACCACCCTCTTAGGTGCCTTCACTGTCACATTCTCGCCATATTGCATAGCCCAAAATCTTATGGCATTTTCATTGACTTTTACATCGGCAATTATCACATTCTCAGTACTTCCTTTTTTTAATATAATGTCGCTGCCGAACCAATCTATCACATCTTTTAATATATTGCGATTAAACTCTAATCGGACATTCTCACTCTCGCCAGACATCATATGTATGTGTTCTTTCATATGCTTTTGCAGATTAAAATTCTCAAATGCTTTACATTTTTCAAGCCTTTCATTAAGGATTTTTGCATTTATTATTCTATCCATTCTTAAAGGTGTTATTTCATCTTCGTGCTTATCATATAAGCACAATAAATAGTATCTGCCATTTGATGCAACCATTTGATATGGGCTCACTACATATTTTTTTACTTCTTCCTTATCATTTTTCTTATATACTAACTTCTTTTCTAAATCATATGTATAATAATTGAATTCAATCTTTCTTGATTTAGAAATAGCCTCTGCTATTATTTCAATATTTAAAAATAGATCTTCATTTTTAATTCTGTCATTTTCCGATATACTAACTTTGCCTAAACTTGATTTAAAATATTTACTTGATAATCCTTCAAGCTTTTTAATCAACTGTTTCTTTTGTCTACTTGATAGTAGTTTTGAAAATATGATACCATCTATTAAAAACTTTAATTCAGATTCATCGAAATCATGCTCATAATAAAAATTAGTTCTAACTATAGTTTGGTTTTTACCCTTACCTTTTTTATTTTCTTCATAGCCAATATCATATCCTGCTTCTATCAAGTTATCTATATTCCTAGTTATGGATTTTCTTTCTACATCCATATCATATTCATCATTTAGCAACCTAATAATATCACTCTGAGTAAGTCTATGCCTTACATCTGAATGTCTTTCTAATATCTGAAGAATATTTAATATCAACACATTTTTTGACTGTTTCTCGAACATTTGTTTCCTCTTCTAAATATTTATTTGATATAAATTTACAATATTTATAATAATATATTTCTTCATAAAACGCAAAATTTTTTCAAAAAAAAATGAGTCAATTGACTCATTAATTCGACGCTCCCCGAGTAGGACTTGAACCTACGACCTACCGGTTAACAGCCGGTCGCTCTAACCAACTGAGCTATCGAGGAATATTTACTTTGTCCAACAAAAATTGCATACAAGAAATGAAACTTAAATCATGAGAATAAT
>CAMYZE010000003.1 GCA_947303805.1 uncultured Clostridia bacterium
ATGCTATCTATACAACTCCGATAATAGCTACGCTTGCAGGAACTATATGCTGTAATTATATTATGACACATTTATATTTATAATGCAATAAAAAATCGGGCGCTATCGCCCGATCTGAAATCTATTATTGTCTTTTAAGGGGTTTATCATCCTTTTTGTGATATCGACCCTCTTTATGTTATTTACTTTTTAGTTTCTAGCATTATGTCGGTTTTGCAATCTACAGTCACAAGTTGCGAATCTTCACTTGGCTCTATTTTTATATATATGTAGTCCCCATCTGATTTATCGAATATAACTTCCTTATCAAGTTGAAATTTAATTTCTTTAACCCCTTTTGTCCCTCTAATAGTATCAGTTTTTAAAACCCTATCATATGACTTTCCATCTACTGTCTCTTTTTTAGTTGTAGGCATAGCACCATTGTCAAATTTTTTGTCCATAATACAGTATGTATAATCATCTGCAGTCGAATTATCAAATTCCAATGTGAATAGAAGTTTTCCATCTTGAACGACATTGGTAAGTGGGACCCCATAATATTTATAATGTGGTTTTACAAATAAATTATTATAATATTCATTGGTTAAGTTTCTATAATTTAAAGAGTAATATTTTGGGTTTTTCCATTTGAATGAAAAAGTTATGTCATTGTATGCTCCATTCCATGATCTTAACCCATTAACTCTTTGGCCTTGCCATGAGGAACCAAGAATAACTCCTGGATAAGAACCATCCATTGATGATGAATTTTGAGGTGGTCTATTCATTATAGTCCGTGTAAGATTATCACTTTTATAATAATCTCTTTTTTCATATTCGACACCAGCTGTTACTTTATCTGGTATTTCTCCTGATATATTATATTTTAAAAATTTATTTGTTTCTTCGTCATTTTCACTGGAAAAATCTGAATCTTTATCAAACTGAGACCAAGTATGTGTTTGTGTGAGGAATGGTTGCATGTTCATGGCCAATTGTTTACCTTGATCAGCACCTTCCTTTATAGTTGGTTGTTCAATAGATGTAAAATCAGTTGTCAAAGTTGTTCCAGTCTTCTTTGTAAGTGCATTAATCTGAGCCCTAGTGTAAGATCCATTTTGTGCGGACCTAAACTGTATATTAGAAGCCTCAAGTTTCATATGTAGTCTGTGTCTGACTACATCTTTCAAACTCCAGTTTGTAGTATCTTTATATGTTTCCCCTTCACCTTTAAATGGGAAATTAATGAAATAATATGCTGATTTAAAGTCTTTGACATTTCCCGTCCAGCTTTTCCCATCTGAACTCTTTGTTGTACCTTTATAATCAACAAAGTTAATAGCGGGGCTATATGCTCGGAAATTAGCCACACATACATAATTATAAAGCCCTGAACCATCTCGATTATATCCTTGATGTATTCCATGAGCCCAAGCAACTACATAACATGCTTCTACATCATAATAACCTAAATAATATGACCTATGCTCCTTCGGTGTGCCCCATTTCATAAATCCAAGATTGTTTATGTTATCCTCTTTTGCATTGCTAACATAATTAACCAATCTCTTTTGGCTTGAGATAGTGACACCCGCTAAATATGATGCTATTGCCGTGTCTATCTTATTATCTATCGATGTATTATATTCATTAATTTGTGACTGAAAGTTACTTTTCAATGAATCAAACTCGGTTTTCGTTATGAAAGCAGATCCATCATTATCCGCTACAGCTGCGGCAAATGTATTGCATGTAATTAACACAGAAATAATCACTACAAGTAAAAGATTATTATATTTTTTAATAAAACTTTTCATATAGACTTTACTCCCTTAATATGTCTTATACTCAACATTCACATTTCCAGGTATATCTGCGGTTATAATCTGACCAACTTTTGATGGTTCAACTTTTAAAAACAAGTAGTCCCCATCATTTTTGTCCCATAATACCTCTTTATCAAATTCAATATCAACTACATGTGTCTTTTTCCCGCTTAACTCGCCATATGCCATTACTCTATCAACATCTACTCCAGCATATTTTTCTATTTTAGTCTCTTCAATATCTACATTTCCATGTCTTGTATCCATAATACTATATTTAAATTCGTCTGCAGTGCTATTATCTAATGTCATTCTAAACGACACTTTCCCTGACTGCATTAAATTTGCTATTGGTATTCCATAATAAACGTAATGTGGTTTATTGAACAATTTATCATAATATGCATTAGTTAGATTGGTCCATTTTAAATCAAATTGTTTTTGAAAATAGTATTTAAAATTAAATGTTACATCGTGTCTTGCCCTTGGACTTTTTACATCTGATCCATTTAATAAGTAATTTATTCTCGAACCACAACCTCTATGATCAGCCGCATCAGTATTTGTTCTGCGTCTATCCTGTATCTGCAGAGTTCTAGACTCTTTAGAACCAAAGCGATCTTCATCAGATGAATTATAATAATCTCTATATTCATATTCTATAGCATAGCATTTTACATTATTATTAATTATTCCACCTATATTGTATTCTAAAAAAGCATTTTGTTTTTTGTCATCTTCACTACTAAAGTTTGAATCCTTATCAAGGTCTGTCCACTCGTGAACTTGTGTGCAAACTGGTGTTAATTCTTGATGCCCGCAAGTTCCTTGGCTAGTATGTTTAAAACTACCTGGCTGAGTTATATTTGTAGTATAGTCAGTAGTAAGTGTACCGGTGTATCTATTTCCTATATTGCCACTATAAGGAGCTGATTGGAAAACTACGTAATTGGCTTTTAAGTGCATCCAAAGTCTTTTTCTTTTTATATCTTTAAGAGTCCAGTTTTCAAGGTCTGTTTTCTCATCCTCACCTTTAAAAGGAAATGCAACAAAATAAAACCCTGAAGTCCAATTTTTTTTGCTATCATTATAAAAATTATTGCTATCATATTTAGTTGTGCCAAGATATGGGCATTCACTATATCCTCCAGAACCTTGATTTACATTCGACACTTGTAAATATCCATATTTACTTCCAGATGTTTGATTAGTGTCACCTCCACATCCATCAGACCTGCCTACGAAATATCCTGCTGTTATATCATCTTTATTATAAGGAGTTGCTGGTGTTGCCCATTTCATAAACATCAAGTTTTTCTTATTATCTTCTTTTGCATTTTTAAAAAGATTAGGAATAATAGTTTTTGTGGTGAGCTTTATACCAGCTAAGTATGCTGCTATCGCACCATCTATTTTACCATCTATACTATTTTCATAATTTTCTACCTGGTCAGCAAAATTATCTTTCATTGCCTCAAATTCCGCTTTTGTAACAAAAGCAGAACCGTCATTGTCGCTTACTATTGCCGACATACTATTAAAACATATAGCAACTATAAGTATTGCGGCTATTTTTGCCGTCATGCTTTTCGATCTAATCCCTTTCATTCGTTTGGCTACGACCCGTGCTCGCTGAGCTCGCCCCTACTATTTTAATTCACCCTACTATGTCCCCCTATGGTTTAGGGGGTCTCCCCAGCACCACCCCCCTACAAATTTGAAAAGATAGGGGGTCAAAACCCTCTATGATAGGGGGATTTGTTATCATATTTTAGACGCTATCATTTATATCGCAAGGGTTGCAATTAAAACGCTTATCCGTTATAATATCTATATGATTAAAGATGAATTAAAAAAGAGAAACTTATCGATTTATAAGTGTAGCAAAATGGCTAACATACCATATACTACTTTGCTTGAACTTGTTAATAATAAGAGCTGTTTTGAAAATTGCAGCATAAAAACAATTAGCAAATTATCAGCTCTTTTAAATATTTCTATTTCGGACTTAATATCAAACGAACTTGAATATCGTATGCCATTTGAAGAATTTAGAAGTGAAACTTGCCACAAGTTAAAATCACTTGGAGATATTAAATTTATAAAATACATATATGAAAATAACTTGATATTAAACTACTACAATAAATCATGGTATGAAGAAAGTTTTTATTTGCTTGCCTTAATTGATTACATTTCCGAAAAAAATTGTATCCCCGTAGCTAAGGAATATAATTTCATTAGAAATCAAAAATTAAAAAATACAGTATATCCTCGTGATACAAATTTACTTTCAACTTTAAATAATTCAGCTAAAGCTAAAAAGGAAGCACAAAAAAATGCAATTCCTACTTTTCTAAAATATAATATTGTGGAAACCAATGTATATAATGTTGAATAAGATTGATAAAATACAATTAGATAATTATTTCAATGAATTAGCAACCATATATAGCAAAAAATCTCACGGATACGAGTTTGAGTTTGTTCTTGTTGGCGGTGCATCAATTCTTATCAACTATAATTTTCGCGATATTACTAATGACATCGATGCATATTTTCTACCATCTGCAGATATAAAAGAATCAATAAAAGCCGTTTCAGAAAAATTGCACATAAGTCCTAACTGGATTAATGATGATTTTAAACAAACTAAGTCATATAGCGATAAAATCGCGCAGTTTTCGTCATACTACAAGACTTACAAAAACATACTTACTGTTAGAACAATAAAAGACGAGTATCTTATTGCTATGAAGTTAATGAGTGGAAGAATATATAAAAATGACATATCAGATATAGTGGGAATATTAAATGCATCTAGGAAAATAAATAAAAATATTACATTTACAATGATAGACGAGGCCGTTAAAAATCTTTATGGGAATTGGTACAAAATCAACATTGAAATAAAAGATATATTAGACAAAATACTTAAAGCTAAAGATTTAAATAAACTATATACAGATACAATCAACAATGAAAACCAGTCAAGGCAACAACTATTAGAATTTACTGAAAAGTATGAAAACTCTGTAAACGAAGCTAATATTTCCGACATCCTAAAGATGTTGAATAAAAAATAACCCTCGTGGAGAGGTTATTCAGGTTGTAGACAAAGTCAAACAAAAAAGGATTATTGTTAATATTTAGCAAAATCCTATTTTTTTTTGTGTTAATAAACATTCGAAATAAAAATTTAAATAACAAAATACCCATAAGGTACCACTTTTTTCTACTAGAGGAAAGAATAATGAAAAAGGTAGGGGGACAAAAAAATCGGGCATATAACTTAATACCCGATCATATTTTAATAACTAATTACAATAAAAAACCTTGAGGTTTTCTCAAGGTGAACTTCTCAAGGTTTTTTTATAATATTAATAATCTTTTTCATATGACCATACATTACATTTTTCTAAGTCTATTGTTTTTATCCACTTATTTGACTCATAACTATCATCATCTTGAACCCATTTTGCATATACTATCCCATCTTTTGGCAATTCAAACTTTAGTGTTGTGTAGTCTTCTTCTTTACATATTGCAGTTTCTACTTCTTCTTTGCTATTATTTACTTTTAGCTTTATTATTTGGCTATTATCCGCAGCTGTCATTTTATCTTTAAATGGTCCTACGGACAATTGCAATCTAACGTTTGTAGTTCCATCATCAACCCATGCTCCACTATCGTTTTTCTTCTTTCCTTTCTTAAAGTATGGTACCCAAGTACACTTTGTGCCCTTTGTCGCATAAAACAATGGGAAACCTTCATGTAAATTTGGTTTTTTTATGTCATATGTTTTTTTACCAAACTGATATTTTTTGTCTTTTTCAAATTGATAAATTGAAGATGCTTTCTGATCACTCGCTAACATCCCAACTGACAACAAGATTTCACTTTTATCATCAGTGTCACTCCAAGTGAGATTTGTATAGTAAAAAAATGATTCTTGATAATGATTTCTATAGTACCCAGCACTTTGATAGTTTTGACCATGTCCTACTAACATTTTATTATAACCAGTTTTAGTAGTTTGATTAAGCCAAGCATTTGTTTTTAATGTATTTTTTGAATATTTTCTAAAAGTTTTAGTAAATAATTCATTAGATACAGGCCATTCTTCATCTGCTTTCAGCTGTATAATATGGTTATACGTTTTAGTTATATTATCTTTATCTGTTTTTAATTCAACTATTGCATTATTACTTGCAGTTTTATTGCTCAATGTTATTTCGTTCCAATAGTCCTTAGAAGAAGTTTTATATTTAAAGCTCGCGCTCAATATGCTCGTATCAGATTTAAATGCATCACCTAGATATCCAGTTTTTGTATATACGCAAGGATTCATGAAGCGAAGAGTTTTTGTTTCACCTTTTGCCTCTATTCCAGCGAGGTCTGCACCTCCTTGAGTTTGAAATGCCAGAGTCGATTCTAATGATTCCACATAATAATTAGCAATTCCATTCCATACCATATCTGTTGTTTGACTAGTTTCTTTGTTGCCTGTTACTAACGGTCTATAACTTTTATTTACATTGGTATTTGTCCTGTCATATTTGTATCTTCTCCAGAATGCCATTGTAAACTTTTTATTCCAATCAGACCATGAAAAATCATTTGCAAATCCACCAGCATAAATTATACTTAAATTTGGATATTGAAATGTAGGTTCCCATATCCCATTAAAACAACTTATTTCAGTCCAGTCATTTGTTAATATATTCATATTCTCAGTTGTAGAAGTACGTATTCCAGCTAAATATGATGCTATAGCACCATCTATCTTGCTATCTATACTAGTGTTATATTGATCAATTTGTGCTTGAAAGTCGTTTTTCAACGAATCGAATTCAGCTTTTGTGATAAATGCCGAACCGTCATTGTCGCTTACTACTGCACCAAAACTCTCTATACTTAAAAGAAGCACTAAAAATAGTGATGTCATTCTCTTTATCAATCTTCTCACTTTACTCATTTTATTTATCTACGACCTGGGCTCGTGTAACTCGCCCCTACGATTTATATCACCCCTACAACTCTACTATGTCCCCCTATGGTTTAGGGGGTCTCCCCCCAGTACCACCCCCTACAAAATGAAAAAGATAGGGGGTCAAAACCCTCTATGATAGGGGGGATATGACAAAATTGCTATTACAGTCAAATTTTGCTATAATCATAACTATTAGGAGGTGTATTATGAACGATACATTAAACACATTATTAAAAAGAAGAAGCGTTAGAAAGTATAGTGATAAGCCAGTTGAAAATGAAAAAATTGAAGAAGTTTTAAAAGCTGGAACTTATGCCCCTACAGCTTCAGGAAAGCAAAGTCCAACTCTTGTATGTATCACAAATAAAGATGATTTAAATGCAGCTGAAGTTATAAATGCCGATGTAATGGGTAAGGCAGGTGCCCATCCATTTTATGGAGCCCCTATGGCAATACTAGTTCTTGGAGATGCCGATAACGGAAATACAATTTATGATGGCTCACTCGTGATGGGAAATCTTATGAATGCCGCAGCAAGTGTAGGTCTTGGTTCTTGTTGGATACATAGAGCTAAAGAGACATTTGAGAGAGAGGACGGAAAAGCCCTACTTAAGAAATGGGGACTTAATGGTAATTATGTGGGTATCGGCTACTGCATACTTGGATATACTGATGAGCCATTTATGGCTGATGGTCCTGCAAGAAAAGATAACTATGTAGTCTATGTCAAATAAAGAAAATCGCCCATAAGGGCGATTTTTAATTTGACATTTTTTTATTTTCATGTTTTAAAACATAGTTCGTCAAAATGAATAATGCTATTACGTTTGGCAATACCATCAACTGATTAAACATATCAGTTAATTCCCAAACTAGATCATTTGAAGTTAGTGTTCCCAAAAATACGAATGCTAACGCAATTACTGCATATACTGGTATCGATTGTTTTCCAAATAGCCACTCCATGTTTAATTTGCCAAATAGGTTCCAACTAATTATAGTAGAAAATGCGAAGAAAAATAAACAAATTGCTACTATAATAGAACCCGCCTGCATTCCAAATACTGTACCGAAGGCATTTTGAGCAAGATTAGCTTTTCCTATACCATCAGGTATTACACCATTTGCAAGGATACCACCATTTACATACATTGTAGATATGATTACTATGGCATTTAATGTGAGTACTACGAAAGTATCCATAAATACACCAGCCATCGCAACAACTCCTTGTTCATGAGGAGTTTTAACATTTGCGAGTGCATGAGCATGAGGTGTTGAACCCATACCTGCCTCATTTGAGAAGAGGCCACGCTTAGCACCCTGCGACACAGCTATTTTTATAGCAGTTCCAAAGCTTCCGCCAATTATTGCCTCAGGCTTAAATGCATATTTAAAAATAAGTTTAAATGTCTCAGGAATATATTTAATTCTTATAATTATAACTACTATGGCACAAAATATAAAAATGAATGCCATTATAGGAACAATCTTTTCTGTGACAGATGCAAGACGGCTATGTCCTGCAAAGAAAATACTTGCGCAAATTGCTACGAGAACTACACCTAATACATATGTTGGCACACCAAAGGCTGTATTGAATGTAGAACCGATACTATTTGACTGAACCATCGTTCCGAAAAATCCGAGAGCAAGTATAATAGCCACAGCAAAAAACCTAGCTAAAAACTTTCCTACTCCACCTTTTATAGATTTGGTGATATAGTAGACAGGTCCACCAGTCACAGTACCATCTTTCTTAACTACTCTTGTCTCCTGTGCTAGCACTGCCTCGGCATATATTGTAGCCATACCAAAGAATGCTATAACCCACATCCAAAATATTGCTCCAGGTCCTCCAGTAAGTATTGCTCCACTTGCACCTACTATATTTCCAGTTCCTACCTGTGCTGCTATAGCAGTGGCAAGAGCCTGAAATGAAGACATACCACTATCGTGCTTCTTTCCTGTAAGAGTGAAGCTGCCAAAAACTTTTTTCATTCCTTCGCCAAAGCATCTTATCTGCACAAATTTAGTTTTAAATGAATACCAAAGTCCAATAGCAACTAGTAAAATAATTAACACATAGTCAGATAAATAAGCATTAATTTTTTGAACAATTTCCAATAACATTTATGTTCTCCTATAGATGTCCATACTTCCTACTCATTTTAAGTTTTAGAAGTGCTACACATTTTTTTGCTTCTGCAAGAGTCATACAGTTTTCTGCTACAATATTTGTCTCTGTACCACTCTCACTATGGTTTGTATCTACCATCGTGTCCATATACTCATTTTGGTCAACTATACCTTGCGTCCCTTGGAAAACCATACCGACCTGCGGTATATCACGTCTTCCTATCGCCTCCATAGCGGCTGCAAGGTCTACATTGCTATTTCCCCAAGAGTCCTCTGACACAATAGCACCATCACATCGCATTGCTTCAAGCCATGCACCAATTCTCTCTCCAGTAAATTTCTTATCAACATTTCTATCTGGTATTCCGCCTATTACAACACCAAGAAAATCTATACTTGGATCTTCTGCAATTAGATTTATAAGTGGGTCTCTAAAATGATGTAAGGTGGTTTCTTTTGTACTTGGTCCTACTCCCATTTCTATCCTTTCGGGCTTGTATAACTCGCCCCTACAATTTAGCCATATAAGCAGCGGAGTGCGCCATCTCTATACTCATTTGCAGATAATATTATTGGCGAACCTACTGAATCTATGATTGACCTACCATCTGTAAATCCTGATGGATCTTTTGCCAAGTAATGTGTATCATACATGGCACCCTGTCCAGATACGAGTTTTACAACTGCAACTTTTTTCTTTCCTGGATGAATTAAATCTTTATATACATGTTTCTCGCTCTCGTCTCCGTCACGAAACTTTTTTATAATTAATCTTATTGGATCACACATCAGTTCACATGCAGCATGACAAGCATCTGGTCCTACTCGTTTTATAGCATAGCCTTCTTTAATAAGCACATCAACTAATATAATATAGTCATCATCTGATGGTGTACCTGGTTGATTAAATGTGACTTTTTCATCCATCCAACCATCAGAATTACCAAATGCACATATTTGTCTTCCTGCCGTATCTACTCCTGTGAGCATCACATAAGCACCAGTAACTGTATGTGTAATACCTTCACCAATCCTGCCAAGTGCTTTAACTGATATTGGAAAAATATCCATCACAGAATTAATCTTCACATGGTGTTCCCCTGGCTTTAATATTTTAATAGTAAGATTTTCAAAAAGTTCTGAACTCTTTTTTAATTCTTCTTCAATTCCTTTTTTCAAAGTCATAGAATAATAACTTCCATCTTTTTTAAAAGAGTAGTCATCACCCCATTCAACTTTATCACAGTGAAATGAACGAATTGTGAGTTGACGCATTACTATTTCGTCAGCCATATTTTCTCCTATCCTACTACAAATCCATATCTTTGAGCATCATCTTGATCGATAATGTAATCTGCAACACCAGTTAAATAGCAACTTCCTGTAATTTGAGGTATTACTGCTTCAAAATCTCCAACTTTTGTAGTCTCATAGAATACACCGTTAAATATAGATCCTATGATACTTTCATAATTAAATGGATCGCCTGCTTTAATTTTTCCTTCGTGATAAAGTGTAGCAAGTTTTGCAGATGTTCCTGTGCCACAAGGCGATCTATCTACTTGATGGTCACCAAATACAACGCAGTTTCTCATATGTGCTTTTCCAGGATTTGGAGTCGCACCAAAGAATTCCATAAGGTCAACAGTAGTGATATCAAGTAATGGATGCTTTACTTTTTGTTCTGCGTTAATCTTTGGAAGTAATGCCATACCAAATCTTGCATACCAATTGGCATTCGCTGGCTCTATCTTAGGGATACCAGGTATCTTTCTAGTGTCAACAAGT
This sequence comes from uncultured Clostridia bacterium, assembly GCA_947303805.1. Taxonomy (GTDB): domain Bacteria; phylum Bacillota; class Clostridia; order Lachnospirales; family Lachnospiraceae; genus UBA3633. The sequence continues at coordinate 10,730 of CAMYZE010000003.1, forward strand.
GCAAAGAAAGATCCACCAAATGATATAGTGTAAGGAATTCTATATGACTTTCCCTCAAAATCTATAACAGTCTCAAGGTTATCTTTATATACAAATGCAGGTACGTTTGTAAGTGTAACTGACTCAACTTTTCCATTTTTAACCATCGCCTTAGTTCTTATAAGTCCAGCAGGTGCTTCAAGTGTAACTTCATTTTCTCCTTCTTTCATAGGATGAAGTCCGCCCTCAAGTATGCAAGTTACTGCTCCGATAGTACAGTGTCCACACATATTGAGATAGCCACCTGTATCCATAAATATAACACCAAAGTCAGCTTCTTTATTTACCGGCTCAACAAGAAATGCACCAAACATCTCTCTATGTCCTCTTGGCTCAAGCATAAGTGCAGTTCTAAGATGATCTGCATGACCTCTCATCCAATTCTTCTTCTCAATCATAGTATTGCCTTCTGGCTCTTTAAATCCACCAGTCACGATACGGCAAAACTCTCCAACTGTATGAGAATCGATAACTTGTAAAACTTGCTCGTATTTACTAAAGTCTACTTTTCTTGTCAAATTCATAAATATTCCCTCCCTTAAAAATGTATAAAATAATATTATGCTTAATACATATTAAAAAGCGGCACTCGACCGCTCTTTAAATAATTTATTAAATGTTTGTCATAACAGCATCATATGTATCTTGAATCTCCTTTTCAGGAGGTGCTGTAACCTTAGATACAATAATTGCTATAATAAGATTTACAAGGAATGCAGGAAGAAGTTCATAAATATTCCATGCTCCACCAAGTGGACGAACCATAAACTTCCAAACGAAAATCATAACTGCTCCAGCTATCATGCCTGCTCCAATACCTTGCTTATTCATTCTCTTATCAAATAATGCAAGAAGCATTCCTGGACCAAAGCATGCACCAAATCCTGCCCAAGCAAATGCTACAACTTGGAATATACTCTTTCCAATAGGTGATTCTGGATTGCTTGCTATAATAATTGCTAATAATACTATGATAATTATAGTACATCTTGCTGCAAAGAGTGATTGCTTTTCATCAAGTTTCTTTTTGAATGTACCTTTCATAATGTTCTCAGAGAATGATGATGCAGCACATAGAAGTTGCGAATCTGCAGTAGACATAGTTGCTGCCAATATACCGGCTAATATGACACCTGCAATGATTGCAAAGAACACACCATTTTTAGCAAGAAGATTTGCTATATGTATGATAACTCTTTCAGAATCTGAACCGCTGAGTTGTGCTATTACACCTTCATTTGACATTGCCTTACCAATGATACCAATTATAATTGCAACTCCCATAGATATAAATACCCACACAGTTGCGATACGACGAGAAAGTTTCAATTCATTTTCATCTCTTATTGACATAAAACGAACTAAGATATGTGGCATACCAAAGTATCCAAGTCCCCATGCCATAGTTGATATTACTGTGATAAATCCATATGCACCTGCAGTGTTACTTACTGGGTCATGAGTCTGATTTAGAGCCATAAATCCAGGTAATCCTTTTAAATAGCTCATCGCATTTTCCCAACCACCAGCTTTATTGATTGCGAAAAATACTATGACAATAAGTGCAAATGTCATAATAATAGATTGAACAAGGTCCATCACAGCTACAGATCCAAACCCACCTATTGCTGAATATGAAAGTATAACGACAGCACCAATGATAACTCCAACTATATAGTTCATCTCAAAAAGTGTTGTAAACAACTTTCCGATTGCCTGAAGTCCTGATGCTACATAAGGTATAAAGAATATAATGATGATAAGTGCAGCAACAGTTTCTATAATTTTTGACTTGTCGCCAAATCTCTTTGAAAAGAATCCAGGTATAGTTATAGCGTCAATCTTTGCACTATAACGGCGAAGTCTCTTTGATACTAATAAGAAATTAAGATATGTACCTATACCAAGTCCGATAGCTGTCCAAGTCGCATCTGCAAGTCCAGTAAGATATGCTACACCTGGTATACCCATAAGTAAGTATGAACTCATATCACTCGCTTCTGCTGACATCGCAGTAACGAGCGGTCCCATACCACGTCCTCCAAGGAAAAATCCTTCACTGTTTTGCTTTGTCCTACGGCCAATCATAACTCCAGTAAAGATTACAAGTAAAAGATAAACAATAATCACACCAAGAATTTCAAAACTCGTATTCATAATCTTTCTCCTCAATCTGAATCCTAGCTGTCGCCTCCACAACAGACTAGAATTTCTTAATTTTTTCTTAATATTATTATATTAAAATTATGACAATATGTCAATAAATAATTGACCCTTTAATTAGGGCCAATTATTGATAAATACTTCTTTAAGAAGTTATATACATTTTTAACACTAGAAATCAAGAGCTTCTCATCAGTACTATGGACCGAATAAAGAGTTGGTCCTATAGATACAGCCTCAAGGTTCTTAATTCGTTCCATAAGAAGACCACACTCGAGGCCACCATGAGTGGCAACAACCTCCATGTCCTTTCCTAAGACATCCTTATAGGCTTCTATCATACTTGATTTTAATTTGGAATCTTTATTATATCTCCAAGCAGGGTAAGAGCCTTCAACTTTCATACTGCCATTTGCATTTTTTATAATTGTCTCATATTTTTTTACAAGTTTGTTGCGTTTTATATCATCATTTGAACGAACTAAGGTTGCAAGAGTTATTTTATCAGCTTTAGTATCAATCACCCCTAAGTTTAGTGAAGTCCATGGGAGATTGATAAACTCTTGGCTTATCTCTATAAGACCTTGTGGAAGACTTAATAAAGTGTCAATAATTCTTCTCGTAGATTCTTTTGAAAGGGGCTCGTTAAAATCGACCGTACAGTTTTTTGGCTCGTTAAACTCGCCCGTACAAATTAGTTTAATGTTTGGGTCGCAGAGACTATACTCCGATTTAAGTTCTAAATTTAATTTTGAAATTAGATTTTTAAACTTTACTTCATCGTCAGGATTAATAAATAATTTACACTCTGCTTCCGGACAGATAACATTAATAAATTTTCCTGCACTTATAGATAATAAATAAAAATCTATATTTTCATCATTAAGACATTTCAAGACATATGCCATCTCACAAATCGCATTGGCTCTACCCTTATGAATTTCCATACCTGAGTGACCACCAAGGCCCCCGGCGATTAACACTTCATAAGATAAATATTTTTTTTGGTCAACTTTTAGTCTTTCTACTTTTAACTCACTTATACAGTGAGAACCTCCTGCACAAGATACTGTCAATTCATTTTCATTTTCAGAATCTATATTTATAAGTCTCTTTGACTTAAAAAGCTTTCCATCTACACCTATGGCACCATACATACCAGTCTCTTCATCAGAAGTAAATAATGCCTCTATAGGTGGATAAGTATTATCGTCATCATCAAGAATAGCAAGTATAATTGCTACACCTATGCCGTCATCAGCGCCAAGGCTCGTGTCTCTTGCTCTTAAGTAATCGCCATCTACATAGATATCAAGTGAATCTTTTGACATATCGATAGTTGATGATGGAGTTTTGACACAGACCATATCGGTGTGGGCTTGCAAAAGTACTGGCTCGTCACTATGAGTTTGATCGTCCTTGCTATATATAATGACATTTTTGACACCGTCTACTATGTACCTCAAATTGTGAGACTTTGCAAAGTCTACAAGATAATTCACTATGCCATCAAGGTTGCCACTACCATGTGGAATCTTACAAATGTCAGAAAAATACTTAAATACTTTCTTTGGCTCCAAATTATTTATACTATTCTCCAAATCCTAACTCTCCTAAATCATCTATAACAACTTCTTCATCTTCACTATTTGTTACTGTCGCAAGTGGTATGAACTCACTTATATATTCATCATAGTTTGCAACATTGAGTAACCCCACAAGGTTAATCACAACTCCATCATATTTTCTCGGGAGTGGTAAATCATATTTTATGTTTTCTTTAGCAACACCCCTCTCTTTGGTTACTTCCAATTCAAGATGAGCCTTAGGTCCTATCCATATGCCCATACCTCTATCGCCATCTTTTAAATTTGCAACTTCTTTTCCTTTTATAAGCACTTTAACTCGGTAAGGTGGATTATAATATGTACCATTTACTTCCATACCTTTATTGTCAAAATATAAAGTATGACCCCTTCCTATGTATATCATTATAAAGCAGATGGCTACTAATACCACAACTACAATAATCTTATATAAAATATGTTTATTGTTTTTCATTGTCATCACCCTCCGCCATCTTTTTCTTTTTGTGCTTTTTAGCCTCATACATTACAAGTGCAAGTGTTATGACGCCATATGATATGAACACTCTAAAATATTCACCTATCATAGAGTCACCAGTTATGACTGTTCCTGCCTTTGGTGCAACTATAAACATAAGATGGAAAAGTATAACTCCAAGGAAGACATTTCCGATACTTGCTTTATCAACCGTTGCTCCTCCTACAAGAAGTGCCGCTATACAAAACATACCTATCTGGCTGTGAGAACTATAAGTTGCGATATTCCCCATATTCTGAAGATAGAGTATCATTCCAAATCCTGCGAGGACAGTTGACATAATTATGGAAAGTACTCTTGTCCTTTCGACATTTATACCTGCCGCTCTTGCAACTTCCATATTTTGACCTACAGCTCTCATATCTTGACCAAGCTTTGTCTTAGTGAACCAAACTATGAAAAGGCATAGTGCAATAATTATCAAGAAACTTACTACCGGTACTTTTACACCTAATATATTTATAGAAATAAGATTATCAATTGACTGTCTTAAATTTAATAAACTTACTGTATTTCGTATGCCGTAGCCTCTTGGAAGTTTTATCGATTGATGAATGATAGGAATTATAGGTCCCATCATGTAAAGAACTACAAGTTGATAAATACCATTTATAAAGAAACTTATGATGTAACTTGTAATCATCTCTCTTCCACGAGATTTATTTAATAAGTTTCCACAAAGCGTGCCAAGTAATATAGATATAGGTATTGAAAGTATCATCGCAAGCACTACACCAGGTATTCCCCAGATTTGCCAGTCAGATGTAAATATAAGTGCAATTTCACCTGCCATAGCTCCTAAAGTCATACCAAAGTTAAGTCCCATACCTGCCATTATAGGTATTAGTAAACTTAAAATCAAAAATGCATTTCTCACTATTCTTGTTACTATCTCATTTAAAAGATAACTTGTAGAAAAACCACTGAGTGGTATACATATAATACATATAATGATGAACATTATAGGCACTGAGTTATCTGCTAAAAACTTTTTCAAATTAAACTTCATTATGCGCCCCTCCTGTCATCATTTTTTCTTGTAAGTGCATAGAGTATCATTCCATTTGAAACTATAATTCTTATGACCTCACTCATGTCCATGTGAATCATAGAGTTCATAACTGTCGGTGTCATAGTAACTATTCCTTGGAAAAGTAAAGTTCCAATTACGACATTTGCAATACTTGCTTTATTAACAGTTGCTCCTCCAATAAGTATTGCCGACACAGCAGGAAGTGCCATGTTAAATGGTGCCATATATAGTTGAATAAATCCAAATCCCTGCTCATATATAAGTATACCGATAGCCGCTAGCCAAGTTGACATTATTACTGAAAGGGTTCTTATCTTATCTACATTTACTCCTGATGCTTTTGCAAATATCGGATTAGATCCAACTGCAGTCATTGCTGTTCCTGTTTTAGTTTTAAGAAAACACCACATAAGAAAACTTAGCAATACGAAGAATAGAATTGCTCCTGTAGGGAATACAAGATTACCTATCCTAATCTCAAGAAATCTCGAAAGCACTTTATCATAAAATCCTTCGAGAGAAATAGTTGTCCTAAGACCTTTTCCCTCATATCCCCAGACCATAGTAGGACTATGATATGGTAGTAAGAGCCACATCATACACATAAATGATACAGCCGAAAAGCCTACATATGTTGCTACCATCATCTCTCCACCCTTTATGTGGTTAAGTAGAACTCCGTATAAGAAACCAAAAATTATGGCAAATGGAGTTGCAAATGCAATAGCCATCACAAAACTCATCGCACCTGTAAATCCAAGTTCAATAGAAATAGTGCCACCTAAAAGACCAGCTATAATTCCAAAAGGGAGACCAAAATTTAGTCCACAACCTGAGTGAATCATAGGGACCATAGCAAGAACTAAAACTGCATTCCAACTAAATCTATTAAATAAATTTGTAAACTGAGTTGGTAGGTCAGCTCCTACAAATGGTGCTAAGATAAAAAGTAAAAGCAAAAAGCACAAAATTATAAGTCGTGGCACACCGAAATCTCTAATGATATTTTTTAATCTATCTTGCATATCCCACCTCTACACCTTGGCACCTATCATAAGCGCACCAAATTTTTCTACTGATTCTGTAGCATCGCAAATTCCAGCTATCTTTCCATCAGAAACTATTGCAATTCTATCACATATCTGCCTTAGTTCCTCTATCTCAGATGAAATCATTACAATAGTAGTATTATGTTGTTCATTATACACTTTAAGAGCGTCAAGCACCAAAGCCTTAGCACCTACATCTATTCCTCTTGTAGGCTCTGACACAAACAAGAACTTAGGTTGCATTGCAAATGCCTTAGCTAGACAAACTTTTTGCTGATTACCTCCTGACAACTCTCTTGCTTTTTGTTTTGAACTTGTGCATTTAATGTTCAACGCATCTATGTAATGATCCGTCACACTTTTAATCTCATCTTTATTTCTAAATGAAATAAATTTGAGAAGCTTTTTTAGGAACTTATTTTTAACCTGCATAGTTAAAAATGAAATGTTCCATTCCAAACTCTCGTCAAGTAAGAGTCCAACCCCTCTTCTATCTTCAGACACAAATGCTATATCCTTACTTAAAGTATTCATAGGACTAGTGATATCTATTTTTTCATTTTTATAAATCACTTCTCCCTCAGCATCATACAATCCCATGATGCCATTTGGTATACCAAGTTTTCCTTGACCTGCGAGTCCGCCTATACCAAGTATTTCTCCATCGTATATATCAAGCGAAAGATTTTTTACGTTCTCTCCAGCCATGTCTACATAGAGATTTTTTATAGACATAATAACATTTTTGTTGCTTACATTTCGTGAGCTCTTTTTTCTATCTCCAACTTCCCTGCCAATCATTTGCTTTGTAATTTCTTCAACTGTAATTTCTTTTATGTCGCTGTCCTTAACTACAAAACCATCTCTTATAACTACAACTCGATTACAGATATCTAAAATCTCATTTAATCTATGTGAAATAAAGATTATAGCTATTCCCCTACTTGCCAAGCTCTTTATAGAAGAAAGCATGGTGGTTGCTTCCTTTTCTGTCAAAACAGCTGTAGGTTCGTCTAAAATCAAAACTTTCAAATTATCTTTACTAATTTCTCGTGCAATTTCTGTAAATTGTTTATGTCCAACTGGCATGCTTGACACAAGCATGTCCTTATCAATCTTAACTCCTACTTTATCTATAGCCTCTGTTGCTATATCATTCATTCTTTTTCTATCCAAAGTATTGAGTCTTTCTCCAAATACATTTGAAACAAGACTTCCCCTTGTAGGTTCTCTATTAAAAAGTATATTTTCAGTTGTTGTAAATCCAGGTATCAATGAAAATTCTTGATGAACCATACCTATACCAAGATTTAATGCATCAAAAGAACTTTTAATAGTTGCAAGTTTTCCATCAATTAAAATCTCACCCTCATATCCGCCAGTACTTGATATCACTTCATCACCAAATAAAATATTCATTAGTGTGGATTTGCCTGCACCATTTTCACCTACAAGTCCAACTATCTCACCGCTTTTAAGTTTTAAACTTATATCGTGTAAAACTGTAGTACCATAGTAGGACTTCTTAATATTTTTCATTTCTATTACATAATTATCCATTTCATTTGCCTTTTTATAAAAAAGGGGAAGAATTTACTTCTTCCCCAAAAATTAATTATTTAATTGAGAAATACTTCTCTGGAACTTTTACATTTGTTGAACCCATGTACTTACCAGGGTCGCCCATTATATATGTATCTTGATATACAAGGAATACATTTCCTAGCTTAACTCCTGTGTCTACATTGGTATAATTTGATCCATTCCAAGATGCTTTTGGAGTGAACACTTGATATGCTTTTGCTATGTCATCGATATCTTTAAGTTCGCTCTCACCTTTTACAACATTTAAAGCATGTTGTGCAAGACCTGCTGATTGAGTATAGCCATAGCTATATGCCCAAGTTCCAAATCTTCCCGAACCACCTTTTTGATTAACAGCATTTTCTACCTTAGTTAAAATTTTCTCAAAGTCTCCTGCCTCTGCAGTAAGATCTATACCAAGAGCTCCTGGGTATCCCATAAGAGGTGATGGAAGATCTGCTTCTATAAAATATCCACCGTACTCAAGAAGTTGTTTAAGAAGTGGCTCTGTGTGAGCATCGTTTGTACAGAAGTATGCTGCGTTCTTGCCATACTTCTCAACCCACTCTGGAACTTTCTCAAGCAAGTAAGCTTGTGCACCTGATACACCTACGTCTGATGTTGGATCTGGTGCTGTCTCAAGTACGAAGTTCATTCCGTACTCTTCACAAGTAGCTCTCATGATAGCTACACGACGGCTCATAGTTTCATAAGCCATATGTCTTGGGAATGATACGTGTACAAATGTGTCACATCCTAAATCATGAGCAGTCTTTATGATAAGATATCCTCTTGCGACAAAGTCATTGTTACATACTAAGTCTGCTGCGCTTCCTATCTCTGGAAGATCCTCATGAGATTCTCCAGCGATACAAAGTATATCAGGACGTCTCTCTTTAATTCTTCTAAATGCTTCAGTTGTTCCAGGTACTGCTTGGTTCACAACTATGGCTTTCATATCTGGATCATCAGATAAGTTTACTATAGTTTGAATTGTAGTTTCTAATTCATCAGTGAAATTATCTGGATATATAGCGAGTTTAACATTATCTTTACCGTGCATATCTTGGAATTTCTCTGCACCTCTTCTATCATCCTCTGATTGAGATACTGAACCAGTTACGATACCGATGTGGATGGCAGCATCTCCGCTTGAAGTTGCCTTAGAACTATTACCACAAGCAATGAGTGATAAAACAAGTAAACTCGAAAGTAAAATACTTAAAAATCTTTTCATAATTATTGACTCTCCTCTAAATAATGTCATATTGTACTATTTTAATATAAAATCATAATATTTTCAATATTAATTGGAACTATTAAATATTATATATATCTTAGGGTTCAGAGCTATTTTTTTTACTAACAAAAAACCAAGGGCTTTCACCCTTGGCTTTTATTTTTGATATTCTTATTATACCTTCGCTACATACTCATAAGGAAGTGGAACTATTTTTCCTGGAGCATCTATCTTTATAAGTTGCTCTAATGTATCCTTACAAATGTTATATTGCATCTCTATATCATGTGGCTTACCAGCATTTGCACCCATTGGTACAAGTGGTGCTGTAGCTCTTGGAGTACCTGTTTGTTTAACAACCGGAGGAAGGGCTGCTATAATGATAGTAGGTATTCCTGCTTCTTCAATAGCTCTCTGCACGAGCACGGCAGACCTGTGGCAGGTTCCTCATCCAGCAGTCATAAGCACACCATCTACTCCTTCTGATTTTAAGAACTTAGCAATTTCTGGTCCAGTCTCGTTCTTAAACTTCTCTTGGTTTCCACCACCACCCATAAATGTACAGTGGGTTTTAGCAGTGCCACCTATAACTCCATTCTTTGCTAATTCATGAAGTCTCTCATATGGAAACATACAATTTATATCTTTATTTACATCACTGTTGTCATAACCACCGTGTGAAACCATCAAATCTTCTGGTTTTGTATTATCTGGAACTTTTCTCCAAGTAAAGTCTCCAGATAAGTTAAATCTCTCATCAGATTTGCAGTGAACACCAGCTGCAGTTGCAATTGCTATAACCATCTTATTGAGTGGCTTTGTAACTGGAGCCCATACTGGTGGAGGTGTAACAGGTGCAAATATTTCTGATTGCATTCCTTTAACTACTGTATAACTCATAATATTCTCCTTTCAATTATTCGTTATTTACTAATTTGTTCTATGAAACTCATATTGAATGCAACTTCTTGTCCTACTTTCAATTCATAGTCAGAAATTATCATTCGCTTTGGAATTCTTATAGAACCGAGACGGCCTTTTATGTCGAGTGCGACTGAGCCGTCGTGAACTTCTGTTATAATCCCCTCGTAGTAATTCACCTTATCTATAAATTTAGGTGTTTTCTTTTCAGGCTCGCCAAGCTCACCCCTACGAGTATCATTATGCGTTTGCATATTTCTTCTTATACTTGTCACTCATTGGAAGTGATTTTTCGTTCTTAACGAGTTCTACTGGCTTACCAGTTACCGAAGAAATGAGCTCGATATTTTGAGTCTTAACATTTGGATTCCACTCTTTCTCTGGTTTCTTTATTGGTTCTCCAGTCATCTCTGCTTTAAGCATCATGATGGCACGAACTGCATCCTCTGGGCAGAGAGTGTTGTTACCAAGAATTTCGTTTTCAATACCAGCTTCAGACTTATTGTTGTCAACCATTGCAGTAACATATTTATTACCTACAACGAGTGCACCCTGCTTAGCACAGAATGACATACCAACAACTTTAATTCCTCTCATACCGATTTGCTCAATGTGAGATACGAAGTCAACGTGATTATTTCCAAATCCTTCAGTAGTAACTATTGCACCTTCTACATCCATAGCTTCGCAAGTCATACCAACACGCTTTGATACGTAGAACTTCTCTGAGTTAATTTGTGGTGAACCTACGAATATAACTCCTGCAAAATCTATCTCTTCATCAAATAACATCTCAAGTACCATTGGCTCTCTCCAATAATGTCTTGACTGCTCTTTTGATGCTGGTCCTATACAAGTAAGGGCATGGATACATCCGTCAAGAACCTCAAGTGGTGAACATACTACTGGTACGTTGCAGAGGTCTACATTTGGATGTGCTCCTAAAATACCAACTGGCTCTACAGGTAATATTAAATTATCGTGCATTGCACCTTGTCCCATGATTTCTTTTACAAGTGCAACTTTCTTCTTTCCTGGACGACGAACTTGCTTAAACTCTTCTTTGCTTACACAATACTTTTCATCAAGTTCTTTAAGAGCAAGTCTTATCTCTTGAGTGATAACGTCAAAAGCTTTATGAGCTGCAAGAGGACCTGGTCTCTCCATGTTCTTTAAATTCTCTATCTTAACTGTTCCTCTGATAATTATATCACCATGGTCAGGACATGATGGACGGTTCCACATTACATTTTCATCAAGGTAACCTTCTGATGAACCGAACTCACCGATTTGAACTCCCTCATCAGTAGTTCCTGTGAGCATCATAACTACATTGTCGAGAACTCTTGTAACACCTGTTCCAAGTTCTGCATCTCCCTCTTTAGTAGCTATTGGCTGTGTATCCATTATAGTCTCTGAATAGATATGGTAATTATCCTTAGTAATAATATCAACTTTCAAATCGTGAACTAATTCTTGAGAGTCTACTGCTTCCTTCTCAATTCCTTCACGGATGTAAAGTGTAGTTCCATCGATCTTAGTTTCTTTTCCTCTTTTTACTTCTGTGATGTTGAAGTGTTTTCTTGTAAGAGTTCTTACTACTTTTTCTCCTCCTACTGCACTTCCTGTTGCACTTGCTCCTACTGCTGCAGTTCCTGTTGCACCAGTACTAGCTGCGCCTCCGCCAAGACCCATAGGGATCTCTAAGTCAATTCCTTTTCCTTCTCCAATATGGATTTTCAATTTTCCACCACTAAAAGATTGTGTTACTGAACTTGCTTGTGCAGGTGTCGCTGGAGTAGCTGATGAAGCTACTGCAGATGCTGCTACATCTTGAACTTTGTCTACGCAATCTTTAAGTATTGGATTTAATGAGTCCATAGTCTTAGTAAGAGTTGAACCCATTGCTTGTCCAATAGTTAACGCGCCATCAAGTTTTAATAATCCTGATGATACAAGATCATCAAATATTGCTGGGTCCTCAAAGTCGTGATGAGAAAGCTTAGTACCAGCCTCTCTTCTACAACATAGAACCGCTGGATCATTAAGGTGTTCTTGAGCGTATTCTGCTGAAATAGACATAAATTTTCCTCCTTAGTTTATTCTAAATATATATTTAAATTAATATATCCTTTTTTTGCGAGCGGTTAATCTTCGTATTTAACTGATATATCTGAACCACTTTCAATACTAATCACAAGTTCGCCATCTGGTGTATCCTCTTTAAATACATATGGCTTGCTATAGTCTTCACTAGATTTAGCAGCTTCACTGTGTGAAACCTGCTTAATGCCGCCTGGTTCATTTGACTCAGGATTTCTTGATGCCGTGCAACCTTCTGGTATTGGTCCTTCAACAAATTTTGATTTTGTCAAATGACGTTGAACTTGCATGCCAACTGTCTCAAATATATGGTCAGTTGAATGGTGAACATTAAGCCCAAGACCTGGTGCAGATCCCATAACTGTATTTGTACAGTCTGAACAGTTTGATATTAGAATCTCAGTAGCACCAGCCTTCTTTATATTCATACATTTAAGTGCTTGTCCTGGACAGTTGCCTGGATTCTCGCACTTGTAAACACCATTTCCTTTTGGATCTTTTGCTTGTTTACAATACTCTACATCAACTACATTCATATTGTACTTCTTAGCAATATCTTTTAATCTATTTTCATCGGCACCGCAGGCACATACTAAAAGACCTACCTTAGCACCTTTATAATCCTTAAATGGCTCTGTGACTATGATACCACCTGTGGTCTTTGTCACAGGATCATCAAGGCTACAAGGCTTACCCATAAATGGTCCACCCATTATTATTTCACCATACTTTCCATCAATACCACCAGCAGCATTTATTACATCTTTAACTCTTACACCTATAGGAACATCATGGAACACCATTACTCCATTTTCTGTTCCTTTTATCTTACCGCTGACAGTAATTTTCTTTGATACAACTGGACGGCCAAGTTCTATTGCTTCATACACACGAAGAACTGTCTCAACATTTATAACAATTGAATTAGCTTCTGTTGGAAGTGCTGTAACAGGAAGTAAAATTCCCAAAGTCTCACGAATAATTGCTCTCTCTTCGCCCATCGGATAAATATCTGGCAGTAAATGAATACGAATATTATCAATTCCTTTTAATGCTTTAAGTAAAGATTCTATTTCATGAGAGTGCTTTTGTTTTATAGCAACGATACCTTGTTTTGCATTTGTAATTTTCATTGCATATTGAATACCTTTTACAGTTTCATTTGCAAACAAAACAAGTTGTGCCATATTGTGTGCAAGTATTGGTTCACATTCTGCTGCATTAACTAAAACATATCCTCCATGTAAATCAACATTTAATTTCACACCTGTAGGGAATCCAGCACCACCCATACCAACTACGCCTGCCTCAGCAACTCTGCCAAGTAAATCTTCCTTCTTTGCGCTTACTGGTTTTACAACTTTCTTTCCCATAGTTATAAGCGCCTTACTTGGTTTAATGAATATAGCAGCGTCAGTAATTTTCGACACCACTCCGTCTACTGATGAATGAATATTTGCACCGAGTCCTTGTGGTCTAGCAATTAAAGTTCCTACTGTGACTTTGTCGCCCTTCTTAACACATGGTACACAAGGTTTTCCAACGTGCTGTCTTAATAGCAACTCAATATCACTACTACTCTTAATTGCAACTGCAGTTTCTTTTTTAGCTTTTGTAGCTGTCTTTTTAGTTGACCTAGAAGCTGCCTTTGTTACTTTTTTTGCAACCTTAGTAGTACTTTTTTTTGCTTTAGATACTACCTTTTTCTTTGCCATGAGCACACCTCTTAAAAATGATATTATATTTATAATGCACATCAAACCAAATGCAAACCTGCACTCAGTTTATTATTTGCCAAATAGTAAATTTAATTATACCACCTATAACCAAAATAATCAATAAAATTTTAAGATATTTTTAAGATTTATAAAGTGCAAATTACTAAATAAATCTAAAAAAAAACTACCACCATTCCTGGTGGTAGTTTTACAAATATTTCATTAATGTTTATTTTTTTGATCCTGCTATTGCATCTTTTATATATAAGCAACCTGTAATAAAGCAAACAACAACTACTAATATTGTCAAAGTACTTAAACTAAATGCAACAGTTAAAGTGATATAGGCAAGATATGCACCAATTGCTCCAAAAACTGCTTGATTCAAAGTAGCAATAATATCATATCTAGCTTCTTTAATAAACTTAGGACCATTTCCAAATGCCATAAGGAATGCACAAGAACCCATCATGATAGGGAATGCCATACCTGTGTGAAGTCCAATGAGAACGCAAAGTGCCATACAAGGAGCATAAAGACCAACTCCAAGTGACATAGCAGCACCAAGCAAGAAATTTATAACAATTGCGATGACAAGCCTTACTCCTCTAAGTCCTACTGCAGCTATATCATCACCTACTTTTTCAATCATCAATCCATTTAAAGTTTGACCAATATGATCAGCAGTATACTCAATATTTCCTTGTGCAAATGGACCCCAGCCCATCCTTCTGCAAAGCATAATAGCCGCAAGGATTATAAGTCCAATTCCGAATCCCCAACGTACTTTTGTTCTATCCCATTTTGTGACAATTGAAGCACTCACAAATGCTCCTACAGTTGCTGCCACACACATAAGTACGCAAGTTAGTGGATCAATATTAAATGCTTCAAAAAACAATATTGCTTCTACACAAACTGGAACAGTATCTCCAACGTTTAATGTTCCTGGAACCAACATGTCATCAACAGACCCTGTAAATTTAAAAGCTGATGAAGAAGGAGCATAAGAACCAATTCCCCATGTGTCGAAGAAATTAGCTACAAATCCAATTATAGCGGTAGAGATAAAATTCTTTTTTTGCAATCCCCACTTTACGTTTTCTTCACCTTCTTTTGTCCTAAATAACTCCATGTTCTTCATGCACATTAAAAAACCGCAATAAGCAATTCCTATTGCACAAATTATTTTCATAATTGTGATAGGGCTGAAGATTTCTCTTAAAACTGCCATAAATTCTTTCCTCCAAAAATTTTTTGTCGTACAGAATTGCATTCTGTGCAACCAGATGGTTGAATTATACTACCTATAACCAATATTTTCAAGTATTATTTTACTTTAATACTTAAATACTTTTCCTTTTACAAAGTCTACAACAAATATAAGCAAAACAGCGACTATAATCCTAGCGACTTTAGGCACTCCAATATATTTCATAAAAACAAGAGCACCCAAAAAAATAAGAAAAGTTACAAAAATACTAATTAATTTTACATATGTCTCTTTCATATTAACTTTGCTAAAAATAAAATATTTCTTTTAGCCCTTCATAATTATACTTTAATACAGATAAACTTATTACCATTTTTTTCTATAATAGTCTTTAGGTCTTTGAAACTCATAAAGCAGGTAGCAGTATTTTCGCAAGGATGGACACCAATCTTTTCCTTTCCCATAAGGCCTTGGTCAAATGCCACAATAACCTCGTGGTTTTCATCATTTAAAACCGCAAGTGGAGACACAGAACCTTGGGTAACCCCCAAATATTTTTCGAGTCTCTCGGCAGATCCAAATGAAAGACGAGTTGAACCAAGAAGCATAGCGAGTTTCTTTGTATCTGGCTGCTTGCTCTCCTGCACAACTACAAGATAATGCTTGTCACCTTTTGCATTTCTCAAAAATAAATTCTTTGCAACTTCACCTATCTTTGTGATACCTGCTTCATCAAGTGCTTCCATAGTGTAAAGTGCTTCATGTTCTACTTTCTCATATTTATAGCCATTGTCATCAAGAAACTTAAGAGTTCCAGCCTTATCATATTTTGCCATATCGTTCTCCTTTTATTCTATAATCACTTACAAGTTTTGTGATTCTCTTTTGATCTAAATAATCTATAATAAGTATAGCATACTTTCTTGATGTTTCAAGTTCTGTTCTAAGTTCTGGCATAGTTATCTTATCGCTCTTTTCAAATAATTTATATACTATCTCAAGTGCTTTATCAAAGTGTGTCTTGTGAATGTAGTATTCATTTGATAGTTTAACAAGTTTACCCTCTCTTGCAAGGTCAACTATCATCTGCCTAATCTCAAGTTTATTGTTTTTGCCATTTTTAACAGTAGCAAACTCATCAACGACTTCCTGAGTTGCTGGCATAGTGTATGCAGCATCAAGATACTTTTTCTCTATAGCAGATATTTCTTTAGACTGCTTATCGTCCATCACCACGTTGAAATCAGCTGCTGATATCAAGTCATTAACCTGTTTTATGACCTTCTTATCAATCATGTAATTTAAAAGATTTTCAAATGCTGTGTCGCCGACTTTTGTATATCTCTTAAACAATATACTTTTTATTTCTTCTTTCTTTTGACCCTTAGCTATAGGATTATCTCTATGGAACTTATTTAAAATGTCTAAGATATATTTTTTTGAACCCTCATAAAACTTGTTTGAAAGTATAATTGAACTATTATTAATCTGGTCATATGTGTTGTCATTTTTATTTTTAATGGAATTAATAACCACTATTTGATTTTCATTTGCAAGCTCTTCAAGTTTAGTTTTGACATCATTTAGGCTTTGATTCATCTTTTTAGATAAGAATAATATGTCTGGAAAATCCGAACTTGAATCATTGATTATCTCAAGCAACACTTTCTTATCATCATTACTGTCTATTGCCTTAAAATGGTTGAGTGCGATGTCATCTTCCAATTTATATCTCTTTGATGAAATATTTAATACTATGCCGCCACCACAAGTTTCCGACGGACTTACAAATCTTATAATGTACTTGTCTCCCCTCTTTATAGGAATAGGATTAAAAAATTTAAATTGCACATATTCATCATTTATTACTTTAACACTTGCCTCGGTCTGTTTAGAACCAAAGTTGAAATGAAGCTTCTCACCATTTTTTAGTTTCCTCTTAGCTGATTTAAACATCTTTACCTTGCAATCTATAATCTCACTCAATATTATAGAAGATTTTGAGGCAAGCACATCACCACGATTTAAATCGTCTTTTTTTACATTTAAAAGATTGATGGCAGTTCTTTGGCCTGCATATGCCGATGGCTCTACTTTTCCGTGAGACTCAAGTTGGCGAACCTTTACCACTTTTTGTGAAGGGTAAATCATAAGCTCATCGCCTGTATCAATTTTACCTTCCATAAGAGTGCCTGTTACGACAGTACCAAAACCTTCCATAGTAAATACTCTATCTATAGGAAGTCTTGTTAATTCTTTATTGTTGTTTCTTTCCCCTATTTCTTTTACGATGTCAAATATTTCTTCTTTAAGAACATCTATATTTTGACCTGTGAGACTTGATACACAGATCATCTTTGCATTTTCAAGATTTGATCCTGTGACTAAATCCTTGACCTGGTCTTTTAAAATATTGAAATCTACTTTATTTTCAGAGTCAAGTTTTGTGAAAACAATGATTCCTTTTTTTATGCCGAGCGATTTTATAATTTCGAAATGTTCTATAGTCTGAGGTTTAATTCCTTCTTCAAGTGAAATAACAAGAAGGACTAAGTCAATGCCTCCAATTCCAGCAAGCATATTTTTTACAAACTTCTCATGTCCAGGCACATCAATAATTCCCAAATGAAGTCCTAAATCATTTGGGAGATTTGCGAAACCATTTTCAATGGTTATTCCTCTTTTCTTTTCTTCTTTTAAGCGGTCAGTATCAAAGCCAGTAAGAGCTTTAATTAAAAAGGTCTTACCATGATCCACATGACCCGCTGTACCTATAATAATATTTTGCATAACTCATCAATTAACATTTTTATATCATCCTCAAGTACAGTTCTTACATCTACGAGCACCTTATCATGCGCCACTCTCACAATAATTGGCACATCAAGAGCCCTTAACTCTCTCTCTATCTTTTCAGCCGCCTTGTCCTTCTTTATTATTGAAACTGCATAGCCATCAAGATACACATCTGGTGCAGTTCCACCGCCAACTTGGTCTTTTATCTCTTCTACACTAATTTCTGCTTTACATTTTGATTTTAGTTCATTTGCAATTTTTTCTGCTTTATCTTTTAACTCATCTCTACTTGCTGTGATCATATTTAAAATTGGTATGTTCTTTTTTGCTCTCTTCACATCATAATATTCAAATAAAGTAGAAGTGAGCGCCGCAATAGTAAACTTGTCAACTCTGAATGCTCTAGCAAGAGGATGTTTCTTCATTTTGTTTATATACTTTGCTTTACCTATTATGATGCCAGCCTGAGGACCACCTAAGAGTTTATCCCCACTAAATAATATCACATCTGCTCCATCTTTCACAAGATTTGGAACAGTTGGCTCGTCAATGCCATACTCATTTAAATCTACGAAGAGCCCATTTCCCATATCGTAAATAACTGGTATATTAAACTCCTCTCCAAGCGGCATAAGGTCTTTTAACTCTGCACTCTCAGTAAAACCTACAACTCTATAATTACTAGTGTGAACTTTCATTATTGCTGCAGTTTTTTCTTCATCAAATGCATCTCTATAATCAGAAAGTTTTGTCTTATTAGTTGTACCAATTTCTTTAAGTATTGCTCCGCTTTCAGCCATGACATCCGGAATTCTAAATGAGCCTCCTATCTCTATTAACTCTCCACGAGAAATTATAACTTCTTTTTCATGTGCAAGTGCAGCAAGTACTATTATAGTAGCTGCAGCATTATTATTGACAACCATCGCAGCTTCGCAACCAGTGAGTTCAGTGATTAATTTTTCTATGTGGGATTGTCTGTCACCTCTCTCGCCTCTCTTTAAATCATATTCAAGATTTGAATAATTGTACGCAACGCTTATCATAGCATCTGTAGCATCTTTTGATATGACAGCACGACCGAGATTGGTGTGAAGCACTGTGCCTGTAGCATTGATAAGTTTCCTAAGACTATGTTTTGATTTCTTTTCTACTTTAGAAATCACTTTTTCTATAAGCTTTCTCTTGTCAATGTCTTTTTCAATCCCATTTAAAATATTTGCACGAGTGTCGATTATGACCTCTCTTATGCAGTTAGTCAAAAAATCGTGCGGAGTTTTTTCTACAATAGAAACCAGCTCCTTGTCCTTAAGAATCTCGTCAACTTGTGGAATTTTTCTTAATATTTCGTTTTTTTCCATACTATCCACCCGAAATAAAAAAGTTCTTTGGAAACCAAAGAACATTAAAAAAATTATCTCATTTCCCTTGGTTTCAACTAATTAATAAACGGAGACGCTAGGAATCGAACCTAGCCGAAAGTTTAACTTTCACAACGGTGTTGAAGACCGCGGGGCGCACCAGCTACCCTCCTATCTCCCAATCAATTGAATGTGAAAATATTTATTCAATTATAGTGATATTAGCACAAAATAGGAGGTTAGTCAATAATAGCAAAATATATGTAGATAATAGAAAATCCCGATTGCTCGGGATTACAAATGGAACGATATAAAATTACTTAAGAATCGAAATTAATTCTTTCGGTGTCAGCGCCTTCACTCTTGAATTTTTAAAGTCTTTTATGTTTCTTGTAATTATATAATTCATTTTATTTTGATATGCACAAGCATCTTGCAAACAATCTTCAAAATCATTAAACGTTTCATTTTTCACCGCATTGTAAACCTCAGTATGGTTAGCACTGCAAACTGTAAGCGCTAGACAGATAATCTTAAGGCACTTCCTTCTATTTTCTACGCTTTCATTTCTCAAGACATACCAAAGATTTGAAATCGAGTGCATAGCTATAAAGCCTTCAACATTTTCATGAGTGCATTTCATTAAAACTTCTTTTGATACTTTGTAAAAAGGCTCTCGTTTAAGCAAGAAATCTATTATGACATTAGTATCAATTAATACTTTCATACTTCTCTATTATCGCATTATAGATTTCGTCCTTTTCGTCAAGATTATTCGAAATATTCAAATGCATCGAGTCAAGCTCCTCAATAGCATGCGCCTTTTTCTTTCTAATCTCATCTTCCAAAACTTCATCATCATTAATTGAAAATGGTATTCCGTTCATCTTAAGAGTTTTTTTAAAGAAAAGTTTTACAGCACTTGATAAGTCAAGTCCCAAATCCTCATAAATTTTACTTGCTTCATTTTTTAATTTTTCATCAACCCTAAATTGAACTAAAGTGTTAGTCATACACACCTCCAACTTTAGTATAGCATTGCCGTCATCATTTGTCAACAAATGATTATGTATCCATTTTAGGGCCACAACTAAAAATCCCGATTGCTCGGGATTACAAATAGAACGATATTTAAATTAGAAATAAAGGGGACGGTGATTATTATTGTTACTTTATAATTAAATTTTTAGATTTTTATAAAAAAGTCAAATAGCTGAACAATATTATTCAACGTCCCTTTTATTTTAAAAATTGTTGGCAAAAAATACACATATTATGATATAATTCACATAGATACTTAGATTTGACTAAAAACATAGAAAAATTACTAGTTTTAGCGATAGTCAAATTGGGAGTATACTAAAACAAAAAATGATATTTTTTTATCCTGCATATAATATAAGAGATGAATCAAAAATAAGACTCGATAATGCAAGACAGTATGGAAATGAATTTAAAGTTCAAGATGCAGTAGTTAGTAGAAAATACGGAATAGATGCATTGAGTTTTGACATATATGATTTGATGAATAATTTTAATAAAAGTGTATTAATACTACATGGAAACAAAGATGAAATCATCCCTATTTCTTATTCCGAAAAGACTTGTAATATATTAAAGAATTCTAAGCTATATAAAATTAAAAATGGTGGTCATGGATTTAAAGGTACTACTTTTGTTATTGCAGTAAGAGAACTTTTGAAGTTTATAAATAATAAAACTGTATAAGGAGATAAAAAATATGAAAAAATTATTATTTTGTATTATAACTCTTATAATGATGTTTACAAACATTGCTTTTGCAAATCCTTTAACATTAAATGAAGCAAAAAATAATGCTTTAAAGTTTTTTTCTTTAGAAAATAAATCCATAACATGGGTAAAAGAAAAACAAGAATTTGAAAAAAAGTATAACTATACAAAATTTGAATTTGAGTTTATTGATGATATTACAAAACATGAATATGAAATTGAAATTGATGTAAATACAGGAGAAATAATAAAGTATAGTTGTAATAAAGAAAAATCACTTTATGAAAAAACTTTAAATAATTATACAAGTAATTCTGATATATCTTTAAATAAAGTTAAAGAAATCATAATGAAGGACCTTACAAATAGAAACATTAAAAACATAAATAGTGATAATATAATCATCAAAATAGACAAAGAAGATAATAGATATGTATATGAAGCAAAGTATTATGTTGATTTTAAAGAATACAAATACCAAATAGATAAAAACTCAGGAAATATATTAAAATTTGAAATAGATTAATATAAAAGTGAAAATAAAGGGTACGGTGATTATTATTGTTACTTTATAATTAAATTTTTATAAAAAAGTCAAATAACTGAACAATATTATTCTCCGTCCCTTTTATTCTAGGGGGTTAGTCAATAATATCAAAATATATGTAGATAATAGAAAATCCCGATCACTCGGGAATAAATTATTAATTGTTATAATGATCTTTACAAGATGCAATAATCACTATGCCATTTTCTAACTTGTAAACCAACCTATTCTTTTCATCAATTCTTCTACTCCACCATCCGGTCTTATCCCCCTTTAATTGTTCAGGCTTGCCAATGCCATTATTACCATTTCTTTGAATGTCTTTTACTAAATCATTTATTCGCTTTAAAGTTTTTTTATCTTCACTTTGCCAAGACAAATACTCTTGCCAAGCTTTTTCATGCCATTGTAATTTCATTCGACCACCTATGCATCAATTAAATCATGCTCTACAAGTTTTGCCTTTCCACTTTCAATCTCATCTATAATTTTTGTCAAATGCGACATATTTTCTTTTGAATAGAACGGATCTCTTTCTACACTAAAAGGAAGTTTTTGATTGGCAATTACATTTTTTACAAACATACTAACTGCAGTAGATATGCTCATACCTACATCGTTACAAAACTCCTCAAATAAATGTTTGTCATTTGAATCTAATCTTACACTAATAGTTGACATAATATGTACCTCTCAAATCTGTGTGCATGTGTAATACGATTGCGCGATATTTATTACAATGTATTATAACTAAATTATGCATTTTTGTCAATAATCACTTAACAAGATATTTTTTTTAAACTCGTCAAGCAATATGACATTTATTTGATCATACTTTTTCAGCTCTTTGTCATTTGTAATGAAGTAATCGCATCTATTATTGATGGCTATAGATAGTTGAAATGCATCTATTAACTTAATAGGAGTATAATTTGCCCTTATTTCCAATGCAGTCTTATATTCGCGAATTCCTATACCTAATTTATTAATCCCAAACTCTTCAATAAAACTATCCATCATGATCATTTTTTTTAGTTTGCTTATTTCTCTGAGGTAATACCTTCATCTCAAGAAATAAAGGGGACGGTGATTATTATTGTTACTTTATAATTAAATTTTTAGATTTTATAAAAAAACCAAATAACTGAACAATATTATTCTCCGTCCCTTTTATTTCGTCCCTTTTATTTTTTTGCTGACTGTCTCACTTCTTCATGATAAAAATAATTAACTATTACCGGTGGTTTCCCGAAGTCAGCCCATTTAGAATCATCATCTCTTACATATAGCATATTTTCCTCTTTTGCATATTTTTTTAAATCTTTATCTAATATTTCCCAATAACTTCTATCACCACAGTTATATATTTCATCATAAAGAGGTGTAAATTTTGGATATTTTGTCTTAATATATTTTAGTATCCTTGCTTTATAATCTCCTCTTAGATTTAAGTTCTCAAGCCATACAAAATTACAAAACTTTTTAGCTCTATTAATTATTTTTTTTACATCAGTTATCCCTGGGAATATTGGAGATATAAAGCAAGATGTATAAATCCCATTTTTATATAACTCTTTCATAGCATTAAGTCTTCTCTCTATGCTCGCACCTTTATCCATATTTTTCTTAAAATCTTCATCAAGTGTATTTATTGAAAATGACACTCTCGCATTTTTAAATGTTTTAATCAAATCTAAATCTCTTAATATTAAATCTGATCTTGTAGAAATAGTCAGTTTTATCCCACTATCTTTAAGCTCTTCAAGTAGTGTTCTCGTTCTTTTATATTTAGATTCTAATGGTTGATATGGGTCAGTGACTGTACCAAACATTAAAATTTTATCTTTATATTTTTTAGGATTTTTAATAGGCTCCCAATATTTAACATCTACAAAATCTCCCCATGGTTCTTTATGATTTGTGAATCTCTTCATAAATGATGCATAACAATATTTACAACCATGAGCACAGCCAACATAAGGATTTACTGCATAGTCTCCTATTGGCACATTCGTTTTTGTCAAAATACTTTTTACATTAATTTCTTTTACTTTAATTGGCATACATTAAACTCCTTCAAATTTCATATAATTTACCATATCGACAAAACCTATCTCTTCATAAAGATTTTTTGCTATATCTGAACTTTCAAGATAAATTTTATGAGCGTTATGCTCTTTTGCATCTAATATTAAAGTCTCTATAATTTTTTTCCCAGCTCCACACTTACGATATTTATGTTCTATATAAATATTCATTAAATATCCATTTTTCCCTGTCATATTATCAGGTGATGGCATTTCCTCTTGATAGCATATTCCACCACAACCAATTATTTCATTTGTATCAGCATTAATTGCAAAAAAGGCAGAATGTGTCCCATCTATTAAATGTTTTTTATAATAATTCTCATTATTTAATATTAATTCAGAATGTTTTTCAATATCATTAACCATAAAAACTTCTGATAAAACTTTCTTCCTCCAATCCATAAGAAGATTTAAACTTTCAATTCCTATTTTTTTAATTGTTATTTCCATAATCATTACCTTCTTTTAATACAACTGGCATATTTGTCATATCTTCTGCAATCAATTCCTATTTCTCCTCTAATATTTTTTTTATACCCTTAGCACTTCTTATATCTGCATCTTTAAAATGATTTCCTTGATTTAACTCGTATGTCACATCTATACCTAAATTTTTATAATATTTAAATAAACTTTCAGTATTAGCTTGAACTGTTTTTAACATTTTATTTTTTACACTTGCTTCTTTATCACCAAGAGAAAAATAAATCTTATTAGGAACTTTTTTCATCTTGTTTGACATACAATATTTTATAAAATCAGGGAACCAAAGAGAACCCGACATACTTGCCACCCTATCAAAAATATCTGTATTGTATATGGAATATATTGCGAATAATCCAGCAAGTGAATAACCACTTATTCCTATGAAATTAGGATTCCCATTCAACTTCATTTTTGCATTAGGGATAATATCATTAATTAAGATTGAAAGATATTTATCTGCTCCACCTGTGCAAGGTGTATCGCTTTCTGAAAGTGGTGGGCAATACCAAGGAGTCATATCATCATCCCAATTCAAATTTCCTACTACAAGAAAATTAAATTCCAAACTACTAATTTCTATCGTTTTTTCGTAAATTGATTTGCCATCACCTTCATATGTATTAAAAACGATTAAAGGCATATTCTTTTTATCTGTTAAATATAGTGTTATTTCTTTATTTTTTTCTATATTCATTTTGATAAATTCCTCTTTTTCACATTCTTAATTTCTTTATTGATTAGGCTCTCAAAATTCGTTGTATATTTTTCTGATAATGATATAAGTTGTTCTTGTTCTTTTTTTGAGAGCATTGACATAGCTGTTTCCTCTGCATGAGTAATACGAAGGACAGTCTCTTGACACCATTTTCTGCCTTTATTTGTTAATTTTACAATTTTATTTCGTTTATTTTTTGCACTCTCATCAACAGACACATAACCTTCCTTAATCAAATTATTTACTATAAGACTGACTGTCTGTTTTACCTGTGATATATGTTCACAAATTTGTTTTTGTGTCAGACCATTTTTAGCATAATATAATGAATTTACAGTAAGCAAAGTTTTCATCATTATTTTATTGCTTTTAGCATACATTACATAAAGAGCAAATTGTTTGTCTCGCAATCTACAAAATGTATATGTATTATTTTTAATATCTTTAGTCATATTTAATCCCCTCTTTTTTTTGTCCATTTCTGGACTATTGTATCATAAATAATAAAATAAGTCAATTACTGGACTAATATAAAATAAGTCAATAATTTAATAGTTAAAAAATAATAATAATAAAACTGCTGGAGGCCATATGGCATTTAGAGCTTTATATAGGTTACTATCAACAATATTTCATTACTAAGTATCAAATCAATATAGCTGCAGATAAATTTGTTGGTAAAAATGCACATATTATGATATGATTCATATAGATACTTAAATTTGACTAGAAAATATAGAATAAATTACTATCTTTAGCGATGGTCAAATTTGGAGTATACTAAAACGGATTGATGAGGTGACCATAGATGAAGAACGGAAAAAACCAGATCCAAATGTGATCCATCCGATCGCAGGATATGACAAGGAAATATACGTCAAACCGACTGTAAAGAATCCGAATATCATCGTCGGAGATTTTACCTACATTGCAGACTCAGAATTTGAAAATCATGTAACAAACTATTATCCCTGGAGCAGAGATAAGCTTATCATCGGCAAGTTCTGTCAGATTGCAGCGGGCGTCGAGTTTGTTATGAATGATGCGAATCACCAGATGAATGCTGTAACGACATTCCCGTTTTATACACTTGAAGGATGGGAAATGAATGCTCCCGATCCGTCTGAAATGCCGTTTAAAGGAGATACCGTGGTCGGTAATGACGTGTGGATCTGCCAGAACGCTGTGATTCTTCCTGGAGTTCATATCGGTGATGGAGCCATCGTCGGAGCAAATAGCGTGGTCGGAAGTGATATTGACCCCTACACCATTGTGGTGGGAAATCCCGCAAAGGTTCTACGGAATCGATTTGATGATGAACTGATTGATCTGATGCTCCGATTCAAATGGTGGGATAGAAGTATTGAGGAGATCAATGCACTGATCCCAATCCTGACCTGCAGTGATTTGGATACAGTTAGGGAAAAATTGAAGGAATTGCTGTAATGAAAAGAGTTATCGTGATCTGGAGCACTAGAGCGGGCAAGAGCACTTTTTCCAGAAAACTGAAAGATAAGACATCTCTTCTGCTTTATTATCTGAACAGGATCTTTCATAAACTAGACAGAACAACGATTAACCGTTAGGAGTTCGATCAGAAACTACAGACAATTCTGCAAATGGATCGTTGTATCATAGATGGAAATTACCAACGAACTCTGCCGCTGAGGTTTGAAGCATGGTTTTAGCGATGGTCAAATTTGGAGTATACTAAAACTTAATATAAAAAGAAAAGGATTGACTCCCATAGAATTTAGGAACCAATCCTTCTTCTCCACCAAATGCCATAGCCTCAGAATAAAATCCGTCTTTTCTAAATTTTACAATTTAAATATCTATATTTCCCCATCTTTAAAATATATTTAACAAAATTTTTTTACTATTTTTTACTTCTTCAAGTTTCTCTAAACTTGGTTTGTTTTTGGCATAGATAAATTCATCTTCAACTTCTGCTTATCTTTGCATCTTGTCAAATGGAATACCAGAAGCTTTTGGTGCTGCAGATTTCTTTGAAGTAAAAATGAGCACGAATATAGTTGCGATGAAAATAAAAGGGACGGTGATTATTATTGTTACTTTATAATTAAATTTTTGATTTTTATAAAAAAGTCAAATTACTGAACAATATTATTCTCCGTCCCTTTTATTTTATTTTTACATATACCATAATATTTTTAATTTTCCATTATATGTCTCGCCACATACACTCCTGATGCACTTGCGTGAGAGAGTGAGTGAGTGATACCACTGCAGTCGCCTATTACAAAAAGACCTTTGTGATTTGTCTCTAAATTTTCATCCAATTTAACTTCCATATTGTAGAACTTAACCTCTACACCATAAAGAAGAGTATCGACATTTGCAGTTCCTGGAGCAATCTTATCAAGTTGATATATAAACTCTATAATACAGTCAAGTATTCTCTTTGGAAGCACAAGAGAAAGGTCGCCAGCAGTCGCTTTTAATGTCGGATTTACAAATCCCTCTTGAATTCTCTTTTCAGTACTTCTTCTACCATTTATCATATCGCCAAATCTTTGCACGATGACTCCGCCTCCAAGCATATTTGAAAGTCTCGCAATTGACTCACCATAGCCATTACTGTCTTTAAATGGTTCTGAAAATGTCTTCGCAACTAACACTGCAAAATTAGTATTTTCAGTTCTAAGTTTTGGGTCGTCGTAACTGTGACCATTTACAGTTATTATTCCATTTGTATTTTCTTGAACGACAGAACCATATGGATTCATACAGAAAGTTCTGACATTATCATCATATTTTGGAGTTCTATATACTATCTTACTCTCATAAAGTTCATCAGTTAGATGTTTAAATATTATGGCTGGAAGTTCAACACGAACACCTAAGTCGACACGATTACTCTTTGTCTCTATGCCCATTTCTTTGCAGACTTTCTCCATCCACTTACTTCCAGATCTTCCAGCTGAGATGATACATTTCTTGGCTTCGAACTCTCCATTATTTGTTTTTATCAAGTAACTTCCATTTCTATCTTCTATGTTTTCGCAAGTTGTGTTGAATTTAATTTCAATTTTGTCTTTAAGCTTGTTATAAATGTTTCCCATCACAACGTAATTCACATCAGTACCAAGATGTCTAACCTCTGCATCAAGAAGTTTAAGACCATTTTGCATACACATAGTTTTAATTCTTGAATTGTCATTGCGATAAATCTTAGTATTCTGACCACCATTTTCTACATTGATAGTATCGACATACTTCATAAGCTCTATGGCCTTATCTTTTCCGATGTATTGATAGAGTGTGCCCCCGAAATCATTTGTGATATTGTACTTTCCATCTGAAAATGCTCCAGCACCTCCAAAACCATTCATTATACTACAAGGTTTACAATTGATACAAGATTTTATTTTTACACCATCAATAGGACAATGTCTTTTCTCAAGTACATTGCCTGTTTCTATCATTAGAATCTTTATATCTTTATTTATTTTTAATAATTCATATGCAGAAAAAATTCCACCAGGTCCTGCACCTATAATTGCTATGTCGTACATAAATTTCCTTTCGGGCAACCCTCGTACGGGCGAGTTTTATGAGCCCATTATAAAATATTCTTGTTTTTGAGTTCGGTACGCAAGTCATTCACATCCCCCGTAAACACATACCCGTCCATTCCTGTTCTATTTGCTCCAAAGATATTGATTATCAAATCATCTATAAAGAAACTCTCTTCTGGTTTTATATTAAACTTTTTATAAAGAGCCTCATATATCTCTTTAAATGGTTTTACTTCCCCTACATCACAGGACACTATTTTACCGTCAAAATATTTGCTTGCAGGAATTTTCTCCCAGTAGTCGTGTTGGCTAAATCCTGCATTTGACAAAAGATAAATCTTATATCCCTTATCTTTTAATTCTTTAACAAGTTCTTCCATCCCCTCAATTGGAGTAAGATACTGAGACCAGTTGACTATAAGCTCTCGAATTTTATCGCGATACTCTTCTCCTATACCCTTCACTACATGGTCTACAAACTCATCTTCAGTAATTCTACCGTAGTCCATATAGATGGACTTAAAGTTCATATATGCTGCCTTAAAGATTTTTTCTTCTTCAGCTCTATCATTTAAATTAAGTTTTCCTACATATTGCATGGGGCTAAAATCTATCAAGACATTACCCATGTCAAATATAATATTCTTATACATGTCAACCTCTACAATCATTAAATTCTATCTAACTGCCGCAGCAAATTGCTAAGAAAATGCTTCGGTTCTATCCATAGGTTACCCACCGGCATTTTCGTGCAGTTTGCTGCGGTAGGTATTTATAATAATTAGTTACTATTTATCATCAAGTTCTTTACTGATATTTAACATAGTTGACTTGATAGTTTTTAGCACCTTCTCATAATCCATTCTCTTTGGTCCCACAACTCCTATAGTTCCTCTCATGCCGTTTCCAAAGTCACAATTGGCTGTGACAACTGAACAATCTTTCATGGCATTTACTGAAGACTCTTCTCCAATATAAACTTTTAGTCCCGTCTCTGAGCTTTCTTCATTGACCTTATCAACTAGTTTTAATAAGTCTTGTTTCTTTTCAAAAGTTTCAACTAAGTCTTTTACATTTCCAGACTCTTCAAACTCTTTATATTTAAAGAAATTATTTGAACCGTATGTCCATATATTATCAGCATTATCTTTTTCTTCAAATGATGCTGCAATGCCATTTACCAATATCTCTATCTCTTTAAAGTTTTTCTTTAAGTCATTTATTGACCTCGCTACCTTATCAGAATTAATTTCAGAAACCCTAACTCCTGATAAAATATTATTGACGTTTTGATTTAGGTCAAGTATTTCTTTAGCATCAATAATTTTATCAAATTCAACAATTCTAGTCTTTACTACATTCCCTTCTGCGACTGTGACAGCAAGGACTTTTTTATCTTCAAGATTTGAAAGTTGGACATATTTAATCTTATTGTTATTTACAGAAGGTCCTGCTATCATAGCAGCATAATTCGTGCTTGCTGCTATGGTTTTGACTAGGGTCTTCATCATATCCTCAAGTTTATCAACCCTTGCAGTCATCTCTGTCTTAAGAGTTTTAATTTCAGTCTCTTTTTCCTTCATAAGATTATTGACATAAAGTCTATACCCCTTATCAGATGGTATTCTTCCTGCTGAAGTATGAGGCTTAATCAAAAATCCAAGATCCTCAAGGTCGCTCATCTCATTTCTTATAGTAGCAGGGCTTAATCCCATATCTGGAAGTTTGCTAATAGTTCTTGAACCCACCGGCTCGCCTGTCTCAAGATACAACTTAATAATAGTGATTAGGATTTCTCTCTTTCTTTCATCAAGACCTTGATTATCACTCTCTATAAGTGCTACTTTACTTTTTTTTGTTGTTTTTGGCATTGCTAATTTACCTCTGCTAATAATATACATACAATAATATCATATTTTAAAAGTTATTGCAATTTTGGGGCTCGCATAGCTCGTCCATACAGTTTGGTCGCATAGCTCGTCCATACTATAACAATAAAAAGGGCGGTGTAACCGCCCATAAAACTTTTAATAATCAATTATGACTCAGCAACTGTCGTTGTCTCCGCCTTATCTTTAATTCCTCTCTTTGACATCTCTATCTTAACCCTAGACTGAACTTGTTGCTGCATATTAACCTCAAGATTGGCAAGAACTTCACTAATTCCTGTTGACTCTCCACTTCCGTTGATCCATAAATTAATCTCATCTCTAGTTACAAATATTTGTTTCAATTCTTCTTGAGTTTCTGCAAAGCCAGGGATTGCAGATATAAGTCCCATTACTATCACGGAAGCTATTATTATTAAAACTTTTTTAGTTAAGTTTTTCATAATATCATCTCCAATTTAATTAAGGGTTAGTTTTAAGTATTTTATCAGCCAAAGCCTCATCAGCAAAATCAACCATTATAGTTCCTACGAGTTTACCCTGTGGTATGTCATAGGCTTTTATTGCTTTGTTAACTTCTGTGGCAACCTCAGAAGGTTTAACTTTAACTATTGCTGATGTATTTGTATTATCTACCTTGTATCCTTCAGTATATATCAAGGATCCATTCTTACCCTTAGTCCCACTTGTGTTTATGCTTTTAACAGTGACTATATCTAACGAATTAGTCGTTATATTTACCTTCTCTTCAGCAGTATATTGAAACTCCTTATTTTCAGTATACATTGATACACCATCTACTACTGCTCCATTTGTTAGCAGACTTGTATAGGCATTGCTACTATACATTGGTATCCCTATATCAAGTGAAGATATTCTTGAAAATATAACCATTTTCTTTCTAACATCTTTTAATTTTGGGAAAGTGTTGCCAGTATAAACAAAATCCTTTAAATTAACAGTTGTTTTATCCCCATCTCTTAAGTTAAATGTTTGTTTATCAATCAACTCTTTTAGTAGTGTTACAAGTGTCCCCGCTTCTGAGCTGACGTTTCTAATTGATATTACTACTGTTTCTGTTGGATTGTTTATTAAAAATCTCACAATTTCGTACAATTGGCTTTTAACAAAATCTCCATTATTTGCTGCATAATTTCCTGCCCCAGTTCCAACTTGTTGTATTATATTTCCAGTAATAATAACATTTCCGTCAGTAGGTGTAAATGAGTATCCATAAGTTTGCACTGTTTCACCACTGGCAGGTTTTTTATAACTCAAACCATAATCAAGTGCTCTATAACCTCTAATCATGTTATAATATATTGAATTACTTTGTCTACAATATTGTGCAATGCTTCTTGCTTTCATTATGTCTGTGGTATCACCATCTGTTGCTTGTGCCTCTGTATAATACAAAGCCGCATTTGCAACACCTGGTATATTTATATCATTTAAATATCTATTATTAGGAAGTTTTGACATCCAAGATTGTTTATCAACCCCACTCCAATCTATCATAACATAACTTGAAGATTCATCAGAGCCAGTTTTTCTCTTATTTATTTCTTTTCTTTTTTCTTTTATCATGTCTTTAAGCTTCTGAGTTGGTTTTCCTTCCTCATCCAAATACTCAGGAACTTTTTTATACTTCTCGGTAAATCTATATTGCATATCATAAAAATCCATACCTTCATAGATTTTTGCTGTGGCATTTTTATCAAGTTCAGAAAGAGAAGCAGTAAAATCTCTAACCCATCCAGTCCACTCATCACGGACTATAAAGGCAGCCTTCTCATCATTTGTTAATTCTCTCTCTTCCGCAGCAAACACAGAACCAACTGAACTAAATGTCAGCGTCACTGCCATAATTATTGCAATTAAAGAATAGATTTTTTTCATTTCACACCTCTATTTTTTACTAATATTAGTATAGACTACTATGGCCAAAAAATCAAGAAAATAGGCTATTTTAAGTATTAAATAATTATTAAGATTTAAGCATATAAAGGGCTGTAATATAGCCTTTTTTGTCAAATAATACATAGTTAAATATCTCTTCATCTATCATAGAACGGACATCAAAACCGCTTTCTTTCATATCTATTACCGCCTTTGGATTAGCCCCCACTATGTCATCTACATCGAAAAACGGATTATGTTTAGTATTACATTCTATATCCAGTACCTCTAGAAGAGCCGTAAGTGAAAAACTCTCAGTGTATCCCACTTTCGCTCTTTTAAGAACCCTTACACTTATCTTGTTTGTGCCATTTGCAGATATATTAGAACCAGCTGGCTCATAGACAGTTGCCGGTATTTCATAGTATAAACCCTGATTTTTTGCATTCTTGAAATCTAGCTTCATTTTCAAATTGGTACTATATGTCTTATAGTCAAAATTAAACTTGTCATTCATCACATAATTATAATATGGAGCAACTGGTAGCTTATCATAAATTTCTTTTATATCATTATTGTATGAATCGGCATATTCTTTCAAATAAATATAGTTAAGATATAATATTCCATTTGCACCTTTAGTTGCAAATGAAACACCTTCTCCAAATACATTATCTTTAACTGCATTATAACTTTCAGCAAGCAAGTTATTAAGTAGACCTAATTCGTCCAAACTCATCTGAAAATATGTAGGATAATCATAAATTACTTCTCTATACTTTGGTAAAATATCTCTAGCACTTGTTCTCTTTGGCCATGCCTTAGTAGAAATGGTTTCTTGTTTTTTTGTAGTTTCTTCTTTTTTTGTAGTTTCCTTCTCTCTTGTTGTATCTTCGGCTTCAGTTGTACTATTGTAAGAGTGTATTGTCTTGGTAGTTAATTCCAACAATCTATCTTGAGTATCTCTATCGCTAGATAAGTCTGTAGAACTTTCTTCAATTATCCTTTCAGTAGAAGTCACAGCCTCCTCAGTCAAGTATTCATAGTCAATGGACTCTTTTAACATCAAATTATTTTTATTTGGCTTGCTAAATCTAATTAGGCAGAATACTAGGACTGCTATAACTATCACAGCATAAAATATAATCATGAAAGCAATTTTTCTTGGTTTCTTTACCTGCTCTACTGATTTTATGTTTGTTACTTTTAAAAGTTCGTCTTCTATAGTATTAGGTGTTGTCTTTACGGCTTTTTTCTTTTTTCTTACAGAACTTTTTGTAGTAGATTTTTTGCCATCACTTTTCTTAGCAACTTTTTTATTTGTAGTTTTTGACTTTGAAGTTTTCATTTAACCTCTCAACTATTTATAATTAACTATATTTATAAACTCTTCTTTGAGACTTGCACCGCCTACAAGTCCGCCATCTATATCTTCTTTACCAAATAACTCTTTAGCATTTCCTGCATTTACTGAACCACCGTATTGTATTCTCACTTTGTCACTAGTTTCAACATCATAAAGATTTTTTATAGTTTCTCTTATAAACTTACAAACTTCTTCCGCTTCTTCAGAAGTTGCTGTCTTACCAGTACCTATAGCCCAGATAGGCTCGTAGGCTATGACCGTATCTATCGCCTGATCCTTACTAATGCCATCAAATGCAGATCTGATTTGTCCTTCTATAAATAATTTATAAGTGCCTTTCTCTCTAAGTTCAAGGCTTTCTCCACAACAGAGTATTGGCTTAAGTCCAAACTTATGAGCTGCTATAAGTTTTTTATTTATCATTTCATCATCTTCTTTAAAAATGCCTCTTCGTTCACTATGACCTATAATTACATATGTAGCACCGGCATCAAGGATCATCTTTGCAGATGTCTCTCCAGTATATGCACCCTTCTCTTCATAGTAGAAGTTTTGAGTGCCAAGTTTTATTTTAGTTCCTTTAAGGCACTCTGCTGCAGTAGTCACATCAATTGCTGGGACTACAAATAACACATCGACCTCATCTATGTTGCATTTATCTTTCAGTTTTGATATTAACTCCTTCGTCTCAGTAGGAGTCATATTCATTTTCCAATTTCCAGCAATTATTTTTTTTCTCATAATTCTCCTTCCGGGCTCGTAAAACTCGTCCCTACGATTTATGCGCTACTGTGGTTGTCCTGTACTACTGCCACCGCCAGGTGCGATTTCTACAACTACTCCAGTGGCGCTTTCAGTTGGTGCTATACTTTGAATTGTATTTCCACGTCTTGCTGTGGTGATACTTGTACTTCTCTTTGCTGTCGTCTCTTCTTTTCTTGTCTCTACAAATTTACTTGTCTGAAGTACTCCATCATCATCCACATAAGTATATTCTTCAAATGCAGTAGGTGTATGACCTTGGTATATAGTTCTATGATCAAACACTCTCTCTATCTCTTTATCACCTTCTTTTACAACTTTAAATACCTGCCACTCAGAGCCTTGACTTCCTTTTGTAGCCTTTCCTTCATTTATTATAGAAAGTGTAGGGAAATCCATATCCTGAATTTTATTTGACACAAGATTTTGAGTCTGACCTTCTTTCAAAAGAGGAACTGCAAATATATCTATCTTAACTTTTTGTTTTGCATAGTGTGCTTTTATACCTACTGTATAATTGCTATTATTTATAAATCTATAATCAGGACCATAAAATGACACCGTCGCATCAAGACCTGGAGTTATATAACTTGGCACATAGGTATGCGACTTTCTATAAGTAGTTGTAAGGCCGGCTGCAAATACCGCATTATAAAGTGTAGTACTAACTTGGCATATACCTCCACCAAGTTCTTCAACCACCTGACCTTCAAGATAGGCAGGGGCATAGTCATAACCTCTTTCCTCAGTTCTCTCACCCAAAACTTGGTTAAAAGAAAATTCTTGGCCAGGTTTAACTATATATCCGTTTAATCCATTACAAGCAAGATTTATATTTTTATTTCTCTTTTCATTGTCTGTAGTCCAAGTTTCAAACATAGACACATATTTATATCTTGAACGAACTGAAGGTCCTTCTGCATCTACCATATTAAGTACAGTCCATATTTCTGCGTTTAGATTTCCAGCATTTACCTCATCCAAAATCTTTTTTCTAAGTGCATCTTCATCAACTATATAACCTTTATGATCATCGCCAAACGTAAACTCATTTCTCTCAGTGTCAAATCCCTCTATTTGTCCTTTCACAGGCTTAGTGTTCCAAAGTCTTGCAAGTTGTGCGAGCGAATCGTCAAGAGTTTCATCATTGGTCTGCGCCTTAAACACAAAATCTGCTTTAAAATCAGCAGCATTTACATCTACATTTTTTTTGTTGAACTCATTTGTGGCAACATATAAATATTTATCATAGATATCATCTATAAATTCTTTAAGTTGACCTTCTACAAAATCAGGTACCTTGTAGGTATTTTTCGTAGCAGTTATTGTAATATCCGCAAGAGGATTCTCAATTTTCACTTCTTGACCAGTGCCAAGATTGTCATTGCTTTTACTAAAATATTTACTATAGTCAGTGTCCTCTACCTTAGCGCCATACTTTGGCATTTCAAACAAGTCTATCTCAGGGTTACTATTTGATATTTTTATATTAAAGTCATATGAACCTAAAATCGCGTCGTAGACTTCCTGCTTAGTAAGCCCTTTTATAGCAAATGGCGTTTTCTTGCCTATTATAGAAAAGTCTAAGTATATATCTTGTTTCATCTGCACATTTGTATAGCCTTCCAGTTCTTTTTTATCATTTCTATACTGTATAAACTTATATGCGCAAAATATTGCGAGCACAAGAACTGCGATAATACTAAGACTAAGACCAACAAACTTTAATGCACTGTTTGACTTTCTCTTTCTACTAAGTTTGTAGCGATTTAGAGCATCACGAGATCTACTTAAGTTTCTTCTCGTGCTATAGCCGCTATATTCTCTACTATATTCATTTGTTCTATTTCTATTATATTCCATATTATTTTTGCAAGCCCTACATTTTTACCACGAAGTTAATTATTTTACCCTTCACATATATTTCTTTAATGATATCACCAGTAAGTTTTTCTTTTACTTCAGCCTTCGCCGCTTCAAGAACTTCCTTTTCATCTGTCTCTGCTGCTACCTCTACAAAACCTCTTGTCTTACCATTTACTTGTATAGGAAGCTTTATGGTGTCAGCCTTTGCATGTGCTTCGTCATACTTTGGCCAACCTGCATTAAACACAGTTCCATTTCCACCGAGCATATGATAAAACTCTTCAGCAACATGTGGAGCAAATGGTGAAATCAAAATTGCTATTGTCTTCAATGTCTCTTTATCTATGTATCCTTGCTTTCTATCAAGGTCGATGAGTGAATTTGTATA
The DNA here is from genome assembly GCA_947303805.1 of uncultured Clostridia bacterium. Taxonomy (GTDB): domain Bacteria; phylum Bacillota; class Clostridia; order Lachnospirales; family Lachnospiraceae; genus UBA3633. The sequence goes on from CAMYZE010000003.1 coordinate 47,376, forward strand.
TTCCATAAATCCTGATACAACTGTATTAAGTGAAAACTTTTCAAGTCTATCAGTTATTGCCTTTATGAGATTATGTCTTATATATAAACTTTCTTTTGTCTCTTTACCATCTGCATTTACATTCTTCTCAACTAAAGTATAGAGACGGCTTAAATATTTATATACTCCCTCTATTCCTCTATCATCCCATGCTGCATCCATATCAGGTGGTCCGATAAATAATTCATACATACGAAGAGTGTCGCAGCCATAGTTATCGACCATATCATCAGGATTAATGACATTCCCAAGAGACTTACTCATCTTGACTCCCTTAGGTCCAAGTATCATTCCCTGGTTAAATAATTTATGAAATGGCTCGTCAAATCCTATAGCACCTATATCATACAAAAATTTTGTCCAAAATCTTGAATATAATAAGTGTAGAACGGCATGTTCAACACCACCTATATACATGTCAACTGGCAAATATTTATCTGCCTTTGTTCTGTCTACGAGTGCTTTATCGTTATTGACATCTATGTATCTTAAGAAATACCAAGACGATCCTGCCCACTGTGGCATAGTATTTGTTTCTCTTTTTGCATCGCCACCACATTTTGGACATTTGCAATTTACCCAATCTTTGATATTTACAAGTGGAGATTCACCAGTTCCTGATGGTTCATAAGATTTTACATCAGGAAGTTTAAGTGGTAACTCTTCAACTGGCACAGCGACATTTCCACAATTTGGACAATGTATTATAGGTATTGGTTCACCCCAATATCGCTGTCTTGAGAAAACCCAGTCACGAATTTTATAATTTACAGTCTTTTTTCCAATTCCTTTTTTCTCTAACTCATCAGGAGCATTTTTCTTTAACTCACTTGAGATTCTTCCATCCCAGTCTCCAGAATTAATTACAACACCATCAGTAGATACATACGCCTCATCCATTCCACTATCAAACTTATGTACATCATCTTTTGGTGCGATAACAGGAACTATGTCAAGTCCGAATTTTTTTGCAAATGCAAAATCTCTTTCATCATGAGCAGGTACACACATTATGGCACCTGTGCCATAGTCATTTAATACATAGTCAGATATCCAAATCGGAATCTCTTTTTTATTTAATGGATTAATTGCATAAGATCCTGTAAACACACCGGTCTTATCTTTATCTGACACAGACATTCTATCTACATTTGTCTTGGTGCTTGCTGTTTTAATATATTCTTCTACTTCATTTTTCTTATCACTAGTTGCTAAAACTTTTGCAAGTTCGTGCTCAGGTGCAAGTACCATGAATGTCGCACCGTAAAGTGTGTCAGGACGAGTAGTGTAGACTGTGATAGTTTTATCTCCACATTTAAAATCTACTTCAGCACCATAAGATTTACCTATCCACTCAGTCTGCATCTTCTTAACTTTTTCTGGCCAGTCAAGTTTATCCAGATCACTAAGAAGTCTTTCTGCATAGTTTGTAATTTTTAACATCCACTGGCGAAGATTTTTTTTAGTAACAGGAGTGTGACACCTTTCACAACATCCGTCAACTACATCTTCATTTGAAAGTCCTGTCTTACAACTTGGACACCAATTTATAGGAAACTCTTTTTCATATGCAAGACCATTTTCAAAAAGTTTTACAAAAATCCACTGAGTCCATTTATAATAATTTGGGTCAGTAGTTTTTAATTCCATATCCCAGTCATATATTGCAGAAATTTGTTTTAACTGTCTCTCGAAATTTCTAATATTTTCATCAGTAGAAATTGAAGGATGTACATGCATCTTAAGAGCATAGTTTTCAGCAGGAAGTCCAAATGCATCAAACCCCATTGGGTGAATTACATATTTACCTTTAAGAAGCTGGTATCTTGCCCAAGCATCAGAAATCACATATCCTCTCCAGTGACCTACATGAAGACCAGCACCTGATGGATATGGAAACATATCAAGACAATAGTATTTTTCTTTGCTATCATCTTTTGGATTGACTGGATTTTCTTCCCAATACTTGTTCCACTTCTTTTCAATTTCTCTGAAATTATAAGCCATAGCTAAATCCTTTACACACCAAAACCATGGGATAGGCAAATAATGTTGCCTTTTACCCCATAATTATACATTTTATCTATTATAAATTATTTTAACCATATAGTCAATTGAATATACTTGCAAAATATCCCTCTAATATGATATATTATATAGGTTGACACGGCCGATTGGTCAAGCGGTTAAGACGTCGCCCTCTCACGGCGGAATCCCGGGTTCGATTCCCGGATCGGTCAAGAAAAAAACAAGGGCTAGCCCTTGTTTTTTTAGTTTCCAAGTTCTATTGATATCTCAGTAAACTTCTGCAGTATGTCCTTCACATTCATATTCTTTTTGTCATCACCTTTTTTATCTATTATAGCTTCTCCCTGGTGCATCATTATAAGTCGCGAACCATATTCAATTGCATAGCGAAGATTGTGTGTGACCATGATAGATGTAAGATTTTTTTCTTTCACAAGTTTATCAGTAAGTTCCATTATGACATCCGCAGTCTTTGGATCAAGTGCTGCAGTATGCTCATCAAGAATAAGAAAATCTATATTTGACATTGTAGTCATAAGGAGTGATATTGCTTGTCTTTGACCACCAGAAAGAGAACCAACTGGTACATAAACTTTGTCTTCAAGACCTAGTCCAAGTTTTTTAAGTTCTTCTCTATAAAAATCTATTTTCTTTTTATCTATAAGTTTAGAAAGTCCAAACGATTTATTTTTATTTTCTGCAAGAGCCATGTTCTCAATTATGTTCATACTTGGACATGTTCCTGTCGCTGGATTTTGATATACTCTTCCTATACGATACATCCTTCTGTATTCAGATTCCTTACTTATATCTCGTCCATCAAGAAAGATATTACCATGGTCAATATCTATCGACCCACAAATTATATTGAGCAATGTAGTCTTTCCTGAACCATTTGATCCTACAACAGACACAAATTCATTGTCATCAACTTTAAGACTAAAATTATGGAAGACACAATTTTCAGTTACAAGTCCAGGGTTATAATATTTAAATATATTATTTAGTTCAATCATAACCCCTCCTACCTTACTAATTTCCTATATTTTTTTGAGTTAAGCACAATTACTACAAGTAAAAGTGCTGCTGTAATTATTTTTAAATCACTAGGTGGCATACCAAGGAACATTGCAAATCCTATACATGCTCTATATACAATTGATCCTAAAACAACGCTTGTAGTTGGTTTCATATTTCTAAATACATTCATAAATTGAATGCCGATGATAACATTTGCGACTGCTATGACAAGTGTTCCAGTGCCTGCGCTAATTTCAAAACTTCCACGATGCTGAGCATAAATACACCCTGCGAGTGCGGCAAAACCATTTGCTAGTGCAAGACCTAATACTTTCACATTTTCTTTATTCTTACCTAATGTTGTAACTAGTGTCTCGTTGTCACCGACACTTCTAAGTAAATATCCACTCTTTGTATCAAGATATAAATCAAGTAAAAACTTTAAAATTACTACTATAATAAAAAGCACTATAACTCTATTGAATGCTCCAGCTGGCGTTCCTATTTTAAAAACATTTATCATCTTAAAAATGCTTGGTCTTTGAAATATAGCGAGGTTCGCCCTGCCTGCAAGCCTTAGATTCACAGAGTAGAGAGATGTCATAACTATTATGCCAGAAAGCAAATCTCTTATTTTAAATTTTACATGAATAAGTCCTGTAATGGCACCAGCAATACATCCTGCAACAAAACTCACTGGCAAAGTTATAAACGGATTTACACCATTTAAAATCATAACTGCAGTGACACACATTCCAAATGGAAATGACCCATCCACAGTCATATCTGGGAAGTCCAATATTTTAAAGGTAATGTACGCACCAAATGATACAAGTGCATAGATAAAACCTTCTTCCAAAATTCCAATTAATAACTGCATACTACTCCTAAGCGCGACATCAAAACATCGTCTCTATAAAAATATTTTATTGAATTATATCATCGTATACTTCTACTGCACTTGTAGCAAATGATGGGTCAACATCGAGACCTAAGTTCTCTATAACCTTATTATTTAAGTAGAGAGACGCATTTTCAATTACTTCAAACTTCATATCAGAAGCTTTCTTTTCACCCTTCAAAACTTTTGCAGCCATACGACCAGTTTGTTTTCCAAGTTCAGTATAGTCAAGTCCCATAGCAGCAATACAACCTTTGTGAACCTGCTCAATCTCTGAACCAAATACAGGTATCTTCTTTTCATTTGCCTTCTCAAGCAAGACTGGCATATTTGCAACTACAGTGTTATCAAGAAGATTAGTCATTACATCAACCTTTGGTAAGATAGTGTCAACTGCAAGTGGCATATCTGAACCTTGATCTATTGCTTGTACAACTATATTTACATTAAACTTTTCTGCAGCCTTCTTATAATCTTCTATGGCTGAAACTGAATTAACTTCACTTGTAGTGTAAAGCATACCTACATTCTTTGTATCTGGAAACATCTCAGTTATTAATTTAAGTTGTGCTTCTGCAGGAATCTTATCTGATGTTCCAGTCACTTCACCTACTGGTGTTCCATTTTCATTTGCAAGACCGGCCGCAACTGGATCAGAAACTGCTGTATAGATTACAGGAACATCTCCTCTTTCACAAGTACTGTATGCAACTTGAGCCATAGGAGTTGCTATAGCCATAGCTAAATCTACATTTTGAGTTAGATACTTATTGTATATAAGCGCAGCTGCACTTCCATCAGTTTGTGCATTATCATATAAGTAAGAAACATTCTTACCTTCTTCAAATCCTTCTTCTTTCATTCCTTCAATGAATCCAAATCTACAGTTGTCAAGTGAACCATGTTCTGCAAATTGACCTATACCTACGGTATAAACTTTTGCAGTGTCATCAGTTGCTGCCTTTGTTACTTCTGTAGATGCTGATTTTGTTCCGCATGCTGTGAATACTATAGTTGATAAAACTAATAATGCTAATAACTTTTTCATATGTTTCCTCCTAATTTTTATAAATAAAAACGCCCATATAGCATTTGCTATATGAGACGAATAATTAAAATTGCTATCCGCGGTGCCACTCATATTGCCGTCCATCAACGGCCTCTCAAAGTAGTTTGACCTCCAAAAGCCCATTCGCTTACTATCCACTTACCGTTTCACAGTTTCAGCACGGCTCTCTCTTAAGTTTCAGAATAAGTTACTTCATCTTTTATCATCGGTCTATTCAATTGTACATATAGTACTATAAAGCTATAAAAAAATCAATAATAAAATTTCATGATTTTGGTATTTGTTATATACATATAACTATTTATTTAGTATCGGTATAACTTTCCAATCTGAATATTTATTTAAATTTTTATGCTATCTAAACTCTGGTATGAAACTCTCTTTTGCCACATCACCTTCCTGTATGTATGCATTTTTTGCCCCAAGGTTGATGGCATAATCTACAACTTTTTCATATTCCCTCTTTGTGACTTTTCTTAAGAGTTCAGGAAATGCATCTATGCCATCATTCTGAGGCATAGGAGTATATTGGCTCATTATACTTAAGTAAATGTCCTCACCGTAGGTGTCGTAAAGATATTTTATAACTCGCTTTGAATTTTCCGTGTTGGCTGGTAGAACTAGATGTCTAATTATAAGCGAGGGCTCGCATAGCTCGCCCATACGGTTTTGTACGCGCGAGTTACACGAGCGCAACTCGGGCTCGTCCCTACGAATTGCTATAATTTGTCGATGCATTTCAGCTATGCATGCTTTAGCCACATCAGCATAGTTAGGAACACCGCTATATTTTTTTCCAAGCTCATTGTCAAAATATTTAAAATCTGGAAGATAAATGTCTATGAGTCCATCAAGTTTTCTAATTTGTGAAACTGTCTCATAGCCACTACTATTATATACTACAGGAATTTTCAATCCTTTTTTCTTCGCGAGTTTTATAGTTTCTACTATTTGATCCACATAGAGAGCGCCAGTTATAAAACTTATGCTCGCAACATTTTCAGATTGAACTTTTATAATTTCATCGCTTAATTCTTCTGATGTGTAATTAATTTTTATGGGCTCGTGCTCGCCCCTACGTTGTGAGATTTTACTGTTTTGGCAATAGACGCACCTCATAGTGCAACCATAAAAAAATATGGCAAAGGTCCCATCGTAGCCTCTGCCAATTCCTGATATGGGTTCTTCCTCCCATCTGTGTTTCATCAGTTTTGCAATTTGCATGCCTTTCATATTCTCATATTACTTCCAAAGATTAGTCTTCTTAAGTGCTCTATATAGCACATACCCCAGTCCGTAAACAGAAACTACTTCACCAGCCGCTATTGTTATAGCAAGAAGCCAAATCGGCATCGTCTCACCAAATGCTATCCGTAAAACGAATGGTATTATAATTGCATTTGACAAAATGGTTGGTAACATTTTAAGAAAAAAATTATCAACCTTTATAAACTTAATACATATAAGTCCAATTAATGTCGCAAGTGTTCCAAATATCGCATCAATGGCACCACTAAGCAATATGTTTGATAGAAAGCAACCTATTGATATAGATACAATTGCCATATCATCAAAGAGTGGCAATATGCACAAGGCTTCTGCAATTCTCACCTGTATTGCTCCAAAACTTACGGGTTGAAATACATAGCAGAGCGCCACATAGAGAGCAGCATACACTGCATTTTGCATAACCCTTCTTAAATCCTTATTCATCTTTCCTCCTGACATCTCAATTTCTCGATGCCAATCTTATTGTTAAACTATTTTTTAGTAGTCTTTTTTGTAGTTGCTTTCTTCACTTTTTCCTTTTTACTTGCTGCACTCTTTGTAGTAGCTTTCTTTGATGTTGCCTTTTTAGTTGTTTCCTTTTTTGTAGTTTTCTTTGCTGTTACTTTTTTAGTTGACTCTTTCTTTGTAGTTTTCTTTGCTGCTACTTTTTTAGTTGATTCTTTCTTTGTAGTCTTCTTCGCAGCTGCTTTTTTAGTTGTCTTCTTTTCTTCTTTTACTTTAGTTTTTTTAGCATCATCATTTGTCTCATCGCTTGCAAGTTTAACTTTTAATTTTTTGCTTGTGTCAATATTGAAATTAAATGTTTCACTGCTCTCAGTTTTCTTCTCATTTACAGAAGGTGTCGCACTTACCATTTTTTGTTGATGCATTTCCCTGTAGTCTTTCATCCCACCACCATCAAGTCTCATAGTAAGTGATATTCTTTTCTTTTCAAGATCAACTGAAAGCACCTTTACATCTACTACATCACCGATTGCTACTGCCTCAAGTGGATGTTTTATATATCTATCTGCAATTTGAGATATGTGTACAAGTCCATCTTGATGAACTCCTATATCTACAAATACTCCAAAATCAGTGCAGTTTCTAACAGTCCCCTTTAGCTGCATTCCTTCCACAAGATCTTCCATGGTTAGCACATCAGATCTCAAAATTGGCTTTGGCGCATCATCTCTTGGGTCACGACCTGGCTTTTCAAGTTCATTTACTATATCTTTAAGTGTCTCGACACCAATCTTAAGTTCTTTTGCAGTCTTGTCATAATCTACAATCAACTTTGATATACCAGCAAAATTTCCATCTTTCAAATCTTTCTTAGAGAAATTTAAACTCTTCAAAAGTTTATTTGTAGCATCGTAAGACTCTGGGTGCACACCAGTTCTATCAAGTGGCTCATCTCCGCCCGTAATACGAAGGAACCCTGCGCACTGTTCAAATGCTTTTGAACCAAGCTTATCTACATTTAATAGTTCATTTCTATTATTAAATCTTCCTTGCTTTTCTCTAAAGCTAACAATTGACTTCGCTATAGTCTTGTTTATACCTGACACATACGATAAGAGTGAATATGATGCTGTATTTAAATCAACTCCAACTTTATTAACACAGTCTTCAACTACACCGCCAAGTGTCATTGAAAGTTTTTTCTGATTCATATCGTGTTGATACTGACCAACACCTATACTCTTTGGATCTATTTTTACAAGTTCTGCAAGTGGGTCTTGAAGTCGTCTTGCTATTGATGCTGCAGAACGCTGTCCCACATCAAACTTTGGAAATTCTTCTGTAGCAAGTTCACTCGCACTATATACTGATGCACCTGCTTCATTTACAATCACGTATTGAACATTTTTTATTTTTGCCTTCTTAAAAAAGTCCACTATAAACATCTCAGACTCACGAGATGCTGTTCCATTTCCAACTGAAATTAAATCAACATCGTACTTATCAATCAATTCTTTCAGTTTTTGTCTTGCCATCTCCTGTCTTTCTGGAGTAGTTGGCTCTGTAGGATAAATTACAGTTGTATCTAGCACCTTTCCAGTTGCGTCACATACTGCAAGTTTGCAACCTGTCCTAAATGCTGGATCCCATCCAAGAACTGTTTTACCCTCTATAGGTGCCTGCATAAGTATTTGAGTTAGGTTTTTAGAAAATACTTCCATAGAAGTATCTTCTGCCTTCTCAGTCAAAATATTTCTAACTTCATTTTCAATAGATGGCCATATAAGTCTATCAAATGAATCTTCGATAGCTTTTTCGAGATATTCACTCGTATATTCATTTTCTTCTTTAATAATCTGATCTCTTAGGTACTTTAATACATCATCTCTTATAATTTCTATAGTAACTTTTAAAACTTTTTCTGCCTCGCCACGGTTGATAGCGAGTATTCTGTGTGGTGGTATCTTAGAAACCATCTCACTATAATTGTAATACTGCTCATAGTTTGTCTTCGCCTCAGGGTCCTTTGCCTCTGACCTAATTATACCAGTGTTGACCGTAAACTCTCTTATCCATGTTCTATAGTCAGCCACATCGGAAATCATCTCGGCAATTATATCAAGTGCACCTAAAATTGCATCTTCAATTGTCTCTACACCTTTCTTCTTATCAATATATTTTTTTGCAGTAGTCTCGATTTTTTGTTTTGCTTTTTGCTCCGATATAATCATGGCAAGTGGCTCAAGACCTTTCTCTTTTGCTACACTTGCACGAGTTTTCTTTTTAGGTTTATATGGTCTATACAAATCTTCAAGAGCAACCATCGTCATCGCATCTTCTATTTGTTTCTTAAGTTCTTTTGTGAGTTTACCTTGTTCTTTTATGGACGCTAAAATAGTTTCCTTTCTCTCATCAAGTTCTCTTAAGTAGACAAGTCTCTCATAGAGTGTTCTAAGTTGTTCATCATTAAGTCCACCTGTCACTTCTTTCCTATAACGAGAAATGAAGGGTACTGTGCACCCTTCATCTAAAAGTTTAATCGCTGCTTCTACTTGTTTCTCCGCTACTGCAATTTCATTCGCTATTACTTTACTTATATCCATTACATTTCCTCGACATCATTTATTTGGGTATACAGACTACCCTTACAAACAGCCCCATAAGGATTCGAACCTTAAGATGACGGAGTCAGAGACCGTTGCCTTACCATTTGGCGATGGGGCTTTAAAACCGATTTATTATACTATTTTTAAAAGTATTTTTCAACAAACAAAAAATGCCTAGTTATAGGCATTCGATGTGAGACACGGGGGAATCGAACCCCCGACAACTTGATTAAAAGTCAAGTGCTCTACCGACTGAGCTAGTGTCTCATACAGGGCTAGGTGGATTCGAACCACCGACTGCAAGAGTCAAAGTCTTGTGCCTTACCGCTTGGCGATAGCCCTAAATCATTTAGCCAAGATGCTAAAATTCGGGTGGATAATGGGATTTGAACCCACGACCTCCAGATCCACAATCTGGCGCTCTAACCAACTGCGCTACACCCACCAAATCCACGAAACTTAATGATACTATTTATTCACAAAAAAGTCAAGATTTTTAACTTTACAAATTTTTGTTTTATAGTTATTATTAGTAGATAACGGAGGTAATAACTTATGAAAAAAATACTTACAAATATTTTACTTATTTCTATACTATTAACTAATATTTCTGCATGTAGTCAAAATAATATTAAAAAAACTATAACAGCTGATTCCCCATACTATTCTGTTACAACAGGTTCATTTAAACGTAGTGAAAATGCATACATGAATTTAGATATCAAAATACCAAAAATTACTTACTCTAATAATGGCGGAAATGAACTTATAGATTCTCTCAATAACGATATAGAGTCAAGTTTGAATACTTTAATTGCTGAGGCTATGGAAAATGCCTTAAATACCTATAAAACTTATTTACAATCTGCAAAAGACAATGTAAAAAAAGATATAGAGAATAAAATAGCTGAAATAGGGTCTAAGTACCAATCAGTCATAGGTCAAGAAGAAAAAGATATGCTTTCGAAACTTAGTGCTGATGATATATCTAATTTTTCTTTCTCGAGCATGGGCAGAATGAATACCTTTCCAAATCGTATGGCATCATTGTCAAATGCCATGCCAGGTTTTAGAAGAAGGTTCAATTCAGAATTTAAATCAGAGGAAAATAATATAGAAGAAACTGTGAGTGGTCACACCAGTTCTGGAGATATAATTAATCCAGCTCTTCACAACAAGAAAATTATTGTAGTGGAGACCACTACAGCTGCACAAACAGAGACAACTATAAAGATATCAGGTAGACCTGGAGTAGCACCAAGCGAAGATTCAAATTCTAGTTCAAGTGATAAATCAGATAGACCTAAGAGAGCATCTTGGTCAAATGGACAGAAAAAAAATACTGAAAGAAACTTCAAAGCAACTAATAGCGAGTTATCAAGACAAGCCACTAAAAGCGAAATAACTAAATCCGATGAAATCACTCTTGAAAACTTCTATAGAGATCTAAGAAGAATTCGAAGATACTATATACCAGATGATTATTCTCTCACTATACAATACATACCTACCACCATTGAATGTGACTACGAGATAAAATGTCTTGACGAGGATTATCTTTCATTATTTGTCGAACTCACAGAATCACGCACTACTTCTAATGTCAAAAGACTATTCTACAATGTTGACTTAAATAAAATGAAAATTATCAACCTAAAAGATGTACTTGGTGATAAATATAAAGAGACTTCTGTAAAGAGTATCCAAGATGCGATAGATAAATGGAGTGATGCTCAAAAATCTACACTAATACAAAACTACAGCCTTGATAATTATATCAACGAGAACACACCATTCTTTATTAATAACAATCATAGACCTGTTATAGAAATTGAGAAGTTTGCAATTACTATAGGTTCTACTGGATATCACGAGTTCCAGATATCTTAAATAAAAAAGCAGTCGTTATGACTGCTTTTTTGTTATTGCCCTTGTCTTATCTATAGCTAGTAGTAATATAAGAGCTAATATTCCCACTACAGATAATATAGTTCCTAACACAAATCCGTCAGGTACATAGGTTACAACGATTTCATGCACACCCTTATCTATATCAAATCCAAGTAAGAAGTCCATTACCTTCTTTGTCTCAACTTTATTTCCATCTACCAACACTGTAAATCCCTTGTCATAAGGTAATGATATAGTGCACACACCTTTATTTCTTACATCCATTGTGTAATATATCCTATCTTCACGAAAACTCTTTATGGTGAACTTAGCATTTTCATTTATGGCGTTTACGACTTTTTTAAGCGTCTCAAAGTTAAATCTAAAAATTTCTACTAAGAGTTGATCTTCATTGGTATCATTTCTTAACCCCATCTCAACATCTTTGTCTAGATATCCAAGTTCTATAAAATATCCTCTGTTTAAATTCTTAAATGACTTTGATGTTGTTGGATAATTAACTGTTACTTCCTTTATGCCCTTGTCTCTCACAAACACATAATAGTCACCCTCTTCTTCAGTTTTAAACTTAGCACTAGTTCCAGTTATTTCTACATTCTTTTTATTTAATACTGTTCCAAGTTTCAATGTCCTTGAAAAATTATTTTGAACTGTTGCTGGGTTTCCAGATGACATATCAAAGTTTTTTAAAAAATCATCTGTAAGTACAAATGAAAGCGGTAATGTATCTATATTTTGATACATATATACTGTACCGTCATTAGCTATCTCTCTAAGATTAAGTACTTTAGCATGCTCTTCTTCTTTTTCATAAACTTTATACTTTACCGAAAGAAGGCTATCCATAAATGGAGTTGAACCGGTTATTGAGTAGGCATTTGTTGAAGCCTCCATACCAACTTTTTTATAAAAAGCTGTGCCATCTGCATAGGCAGATGAAGAAAATATAGATGAAGAAGGAAAGTGCATAAATGCACCATCGTCCTTTGTTTTCATCTCATCCCTTTCAACTCTATAAAAATCATTTGTTATTTCTTTTAAGCCATGAGTTATCGCTTTTATGTTTTGGGTATTCTTCATGTAATCATCTCTTTTAATAGTCGATATAGATGTCTGATACATATTCATAAATGCCTCAAAACACACAAATATAACAGCTACATATAGAAGAATATTTTTATCAGTTTTTTTACTTTTATACTTAAGAAAAATAATAAGATATATGAGCATTATGATTATAGCCGCATATACTGAATAAAAACCAACTTTATCATTCTTCATCATTTTTTCGCTAATAATAAATAAACAAATTGGTATGGCAAAACTTAATGTAATGTCTTTAACCTTTACACTATCAAATTTAAGTAAGGGTTTAATAGCGATAGTTAAAATCAAAAAAGTGTATATAAAACTATGTCTACAAGGAAGTGAGTTTGGATACTTAAATACGTGGAAAATGTAATCCAAAACATTTATAGAAAATGTTGCTATGAAAAATAAAAATATCACTGCATAGCATATTTTTTCTTTCGTCTTATATTTCTTTGACAAGAAATACATAGTTATGAGAGGGAAACAAGCTACTCCACTATATAGGTTCGGCCAATTCTCTATACCATTCTCAACAGTCGTAAATGGGAGGTGTCTTCCTATCACTTCTATTATAGTAAAGTATTCCTTTATCTTACTTGGAAATGTAGAATCACTTGATGCAGTGGTTTTAAATGCAAATATAATCGGCAATAATAAGATTGCAGAAATTAGTACTGCAATAAGTGAATAAATACCAGTTTTAAGCAAATTAAAACCAATATCTTTTAGCTTTTTTTCTTTTAAAATATTATAGAAAATAAAATATATTACAAAGAAAAAGCAAGTAATAGTTCCTATATAATAATTACATAGAATTGATAAGGCAAGTGTTATTATATATAGATATGGCTTTTTACCATTTTGCACATTTTCAAACCCAAGAATTAAAAGTGGAAATAACACAATATTATCCATCCACATTATATTCCAGTAATATGCGCCCACATATCCACTCATAGCATAGAATATTGAGAAGAATATAACTATAAAACTACTTGTATCATATCTCTTGACTAGATAATATGACATCGTAAGTCCAGCAAGAGCTATCTTTAATGTCAAAACCACAGTTATAAACTCAAGCACATAATTATCTCCAACTAGAAATAATAATATATTAAGAGGACAGGCAAGATAATATGCAAATAAGGTTATAAAATTTGTACCAAGGCCAACTTTAAATGTGTAGAATAAACTTTCAAAATTTTTGAGTTTATTTTGCAGTTCCGCATGGAATGGCAAATACTGATGATAAAAATCAGTTCTAAGTATGCACTTATCACCAAATGGAAATACATGCTTTGATATAAGAATAGCCACTATCATAATTAGTGGCAACAAAAAAGATAGGAGATAAACTGCTCTCTCCCTCTCTTTCTTATCTGTGATTGCTAAAGCTTTGTTGATTTTATTCTTCATTTGTTATCTTCTTTTTCTTAAATATTACAAACTTACTAAACAAATAATTTAAGACAATAATTACTATGCTAGCTATTATCTTTCCAAAAAGTGGTTCTTTGTTTTGACGGTCAATGAGGAAGTACATTATGCCAATATTGATAAGTTCAGTGATAATTCTAGCACTAAAGAAAGCCCCCATCTCAGAAAATACTTTCCAAGGTGCAAAACTATAGCTCTTAAATACAATTATCTTGTCCGCGAAAAATGCAAAAATAACTGCTACTATAAATGCAATTACCTCTGCAACTTTCCAAGCCACCGATTCGCTAACAATAAACTTCTTAATAAGGTTAAAGAAAAAATTCCAAGAAATTATATTAATCATTGTCGTAAGAACACCGATGTAGATATATAAGATTATTTCTGAAAACAAGAACTTTCTGAAAAACTTCTTAAATATTATGGTTATAAGCATAAATACCATGCTTAACGTTGATGCCAAAATAACATTTGGTACAATATTTAGATTTTTTAAATTAATAATATTTCTCTCAGCCAAAACATTAAATAGTTGTTTCGAAAAATATAATAAGAAAATGAATCCCAATATAGAATTAAACAATATAAATAAGTAATACTTTAAATACCCCTTGTCATCAGAAGTTTGTTCTATTTCCTTGACAACCTCAGGCTCTTTAACCTCTTCTATTACTTGATTATCGTCTTTTAATTCTTCTCTCTCATCCATATAGACCTACTTTTTCCTTATTTCTTTAAAAAAGGATTTTAATATATTTTTACAATCATCACTATCTATATATTTTAAATCAACCTTATGGTTAAACTCATTATTGTCTAAGATATTTATTATACTACCGCAACTACCAGATTTGATGCTTTTTGCTCCTATCACTAGTTTTCTTATTCTACTTTGGACTATAGCTCCAGCACACATCTGGCAAGGTTCTAATGTCACATACATGGTACACTCTTCAAGTCTAAAATCTCCTACCTTTTTGCATGCCTTTGAGATGGCTAAAATCTCAGCATGTGATACAGCGTTTTTATCTTTATTTCTTTTATTATATGCTCTTGCTAATATAGTGCCATCACTAATACCTGCTGCACTAGCAATCTCGCACATTTTTTTATTTTTTTTATTTTCTCTATATACGACAATGCAGCCAACGGGTATATCGCCACCGTTTGCTGCAATCCTTGCTTGCTTTAGAGCTTCATCTATATAATATTTATCGTTTTTAATTGCCACTATCTATCCGAAGATAACTCAGGTGGTACTGGTGTTGTATAGTCTGCATCATCATCTTTATATGTGACCATACCCGATGAATTCGTGCTCCATTCACTACCATCACCATCTTTAATTTTTTTTCTATTCTTCAATATTGTTCCAGAGGTATTAACAAGGTATACTCTTCCCCCTACATCAAAACCAGCATATTTTTGCTCAACGCTTGCCATCTGTAGTTTACCTTTATAATACAACTTATTGTTATAGATACCAGTCACACCTCTTCCATCACCTTCAAAATAGTAACTTGCACCATCATTCGTACCATCTATGTCTTTATTGATGTAACCTGTTTTCATAGAGCAATCTTGTACACTTGGTCCAAAATAATAATAATCTCCATTTACTTGTTGAACTCCATATACCGCGAATCCATACTCATTAAATAAGTATGTCTTTTCACCAAGTCTCACTTTCTGATACTTTCCAACTGGGGCAGTCCTTGGTTGTCCTTGTCCATTGAAATAAAAATATCTAACTTCTGCTCCAGGCAAAACTTCTGCTGGTGGCTCTATAGAATACCAAGTGTCAGTAACTGCCTCTCCAAATTTAAACTCATCACTTGAATCTTCTACAAAGTACATCCAACCTCTCATCGCAGGTTCAGTTTCCTTCATCAATCTCCATCCTGTTCTCATGATTCCATTTTGATCAAAGCAGTATCTTCTACTTCCAATCATCTTACTGATGTATGGGTCGTCATCAGAAAAAACTCTCTTGTTTGAGTTAGTATCAAAATAAAACCAACCCGTTTTTTCCTTATCAACTTCCGTTACCCAGCCTTTTGGTATTTCTAACTCTTGAAATCCATTCACAAGGAAACCATCTTCTAAGTCTCCATAATACAAATCATCCTCTCCGCACCAACCTTTTTGAAGTTTTCCAGCGCTATCAAGATAATATTTGTATCCATCTATTTCATATACACCATCTGTCTTAAATGTACCATCATTTCCAGCATAATACATATCTCCATCGCTCTCTACCCAAGAGTTAAATACAGCATATCCCTCATCATTCACATAATATCTTTTTCTATCATACTCAATAATCTGGTTACGAGCAACTGAACCATTATCTTCAAAATAACGGTAATACTCACCAGATTTTTCAAATCTTCCTGCAAGACATAAATTTGTTAAAGTAAATATAAAACAAACATTAAGTAGTAGTAAAATAATCTTTTTCATATTATCTCCCAAATTTACCCACAAAAAAGGTAGACTTTTAAGTCTCCCTCCATAGTTATATTTTATCAATAAATGCCTAAAAAGTAAAGTAAAAGGGACGATCAAAAAACTAATTTTGGGGCTTAAAATTTGCAAATTTTAAGTAATTTTAGCTAGTAAAAATTGTTGTCGCTCCCTCTGGAAGTATTAATCCACTTGAGGAAACTTTCAACCCTATCTCATATGAATCTGTACTACCTTTTATATCATTTACAGTTGCTGATTTATTTACTATGTAGTCCATAACACTTGCCTGAAGTCCAGTAGTATATGAATTGAGTATCAAAAAAGAATTATTCTTAGCAAGCAATTTCATAGTAAGTTCTACGAAGTCATATATTGAATCCTCAAGTTTCCACACTTCTCCACTTGGGCCTCTTCCATATGATGGTGGATCCATTATTATGCCATCATAAACATTGCCTCGCCTAATTTCTCTTTCCACAAACTTTTTACAGTCATCAACTATCCATCTAATTTTATCACTTGCTATATTACTTGACTCAGCATTTTCCTTAGCCCAAGTCAGCATTCCTTTTGCAGCATCTACATGTGTTACCTTTGCTCCTGCTATACTCGCAGCTAAAGTAGCACCACCTGTATATGCAAATAAGTTAAGGACTTTTAATTCCTTACCTATGTCACTTGCTTTTTTACAAAAATCATATATAAATTTCCAATTAACCGCCTGCTCTGGAAAGATACCTGTATGTTTAAATGTAAATGGCTTTAGATTAAAAACCATTTTTACATTTTTAGCAACTTCATAATCTATCTGCCAGGTTTTAGGAAGATTAATGAACTCCCATGAGCCGCCACCCCTGCTACTTCTATGATAAATAGCATTAACTTTATACTTCTTAAAATTTTCAGGATGCCAAATTGCCTGTGGGTCAGGACGTCTTAAGATATAGTCTCCAAATCTCTCTATCTTTTCACTGTCACCACAGTCAAGGACTTCATAATCTATAAAATTTTTTACATATTTAATCATGCTCTATTCCCAGTAAGTATATTGTACTGCTTATTAAACCTTTTTATCAAATATTTTGATAAATAGTAATTAATAATCACACACACTATAGGTGATAATACAAATACTATACACTCAATGATGGTATATAAATCTATGCCATTTATAACTATGCCAACTGGCACAAACTTATACATAAAGTATTTTGAGAAAATTATCATTGCCTTCACTATCATGTAGTGGATAGCATATAAGAAAAATGTCTGTGACATAAACTTTGGCACACTATCATAGCTTAATAGCAAGTCAAAGAAATAAAACAAAAGCATAGCGCCACAAAGTCTCACAATTATTATCGTAGAAACAAATGGGTTATAATATTTAGCATTTTGCAAAAGTAAGTTATAGTTATATCTATTAAATGCAAACGCCAAAACAAATAATACTACAAAAATCAAAATATTCTTTCTACTTATCAATTTTGTCTTCCCACTATTATTAAGCGACGCTAATAAATACCCACATACATAATATATAAAAGCGTCTTCATTTAGATAAGGTATATCTATCCCAAATGCTACAATTAATTCCAGTACTATTAATACGATAATCACAACTAACAATCCGGTAATGCGTTGTGCTCGCCAATTTAAATTAAATATAAAATACAAAGCTGGTGACACTATAGATAATAAGATAAGCTGATACATAAACCAGAAGGATGGATTATATTTATAGGTGAATGCAGCTTCAATTATTTCACTTATACTCGTGCCACTACTAGGCTTTAATAAAAGATGTATCATATAGTAAATTAGGTTCCAAATCAAATAAGGTATTAATAATGTATACACTCTTCTCTTAAGCTTATTTCGCGTATCTTCCACTGACCTAATATTTATAAAAAATAGAAATCCGCTTATTACAAAAAATAATGGAACTGCAAACTGCCCTATGCCGCCGTCTATCGAGAAGAATCTTTCAAACTTTGTTTCATTATTAATAGAGTGTATTAGTATAACTAATACACTCATAAAAAAATGTAAATATGATATTTTGTTCTTTTCTCTTGTAAGCATTATTTGTGCGAATTGCAATATTGTTTTATTCTTGTCTTTATTTTCTCATACGGATCAAGATATTGACTTATTGAACTATCATGATTTATGCTTTCGATTATTCTTGCTACATATTCAGTCACATCAACACTTATATACCACTTTTTATCTGCAAGTGTAGGTAACTGATAAATACAGTTTGTCGTAAATATTCCATCAATTATTCCTTCCTCGTAAGCCTTATCAAACTGCTCAAGACCCTTAGTAAATAATCCAAATGTACAACATGCAAACACTCTTTTAGCATTTTTATCCTTTATACTCTTTGCGGTCTCAATTAGGGAATCACCTGAGGCAATCATGTCATCAATTACTATTACATCTTTACCCGCTACATCTGCTCCCATATATTCATGAGCAACTATAGGGTTCTTTCCATCTACAACCTTACTATAATCTCTTCTCTTATAAAAGAAACCTAAATCTACGCCAAGAACATTCGCAAAATATATATTTCTCTGCATAGCACCAATATCAGGTGAAATAATTGCTAAGTGCTCCTTATCTATCTTTATATCGTCAAATTTATTTAAAATCGCATTTATAAACTGATAGTGACAACTAAGTGAATCAAAACTTGAAAGCGGTATGGCATTCATTACTCTTGGATCGTGGGCATCAACAGTTAAAATATTTGAAACTCCTAGAGTTGTAAGTTCTTGAAGCATAACAGCGCAGTCAAGAGACTCTCTCTTTGTCCTTTTATGTTGTCTTGACTCATATAAAAATGGCATTATGACATTAATTCTTTTTGCCTTGCCATTTGCGGCTGCAATTACTCTCTTTAGATCCTGATAGTGATCATCAGGTGACATATGGTTTTTAAATCCAAACATCTCATAGGTCTCTGAATAATTTACTACATCAACTATGATAAATATATCAGCACCACGAATTGTACCATTTATTACACACTTTGCTTCTCCTGAACCAAATCTATCAATCTCAGGCTCAAGTATATAAGAATCTTTTATAAAGTCATCGGCAAATACATCATAAACCTTATTTTGTACAAGCAATTTTCTCCACTCAAGTATAAAGTCATTTATCTTTTGAGTGAAACTCATTGTCCCCTTAAGTGGCATCAAAAGCAATGACCCTATAGGAAACTCTCCAAGATATTTACTTTGAATATCATTAGATGTTGGCATTTTTTAACCTCCTTAAATCATCGCCCGCCAAATAACAATTATAAAATGAATTTTCAAGCCTCGAATGTGTAGGTCCTAGATATATTTCTTCTATTTGATCAGGCACAAGGTTAGTAGTGATAATAGTAGATTTTTTATCATTTAATCTTTTATCTATTATATAATTTATTTCTGTATTAGTATAGTCAGTCACCCTCTCTGTCCCTAAATCATCCAATATGAAAAGATCGCAACTGATTGCATGATATTTTAGCGGCTCTCCTTCATAATCAGGTTTAAGTGAGTTTAAATATTCATTCACATTTACATATAGTACTGACTTATTATTCTTAAGTGCAAGCGCACCCATGCATCTTGCCAAAAAAGTTTTGCCTGTTCCTGTAGCGCCTATTAGCAATAAACTAAATGATTCCTCATCCATATTAGTAACCATATTTTTAAACTCTGTGATATAGTCCTGCATATACTGCTTATAGGTAATGCCATTTATTGAGATGCCACTTTGATTATAATAGCTTAAATCTAAGTTATCAAAGTTGTCTTCTTTTATATATTGAGAAAAATGAGATACGTTGTCAAATAATTCAATCTCTTTTTGCACGAAACAAGAGCACTTATGACCATCTACATACCCTGTATCTTTACACTTGTCGCATACATATTTGAGTTCATTATAGTCATCTCTTATACCGTGCTCTTTTAAATAATTGCTTCTTTCAGTTTTTAATCTATTTAACTCGGCCTCAGCTTTATCAGTTGGCTTCTTTGAAAGTCTTGCCGTCCCGATATTGATATATGCCTTTATAATATCTAAGTCTAAAGTTCTAAGCTTTGGATTCTCGGCATATATCTGATTTCTCTTTTCATCATACCTTAAATAGTCACCTTGCCTTAAATATTCATATTCTCTTTTTATATCGTCGTAACTATTAAACAATGTATTCCCTCTAACTATGATTTTGCTTTATTCTTAAGCACTGAATTCATGAACATTTTATTGTACTCATCACGTCCTATTACATTAACACGCTTTTTGCTCTTAGCCTTGCTATTTTTTTCAAATCCATCAGTATATTGTTTAGCATCATCTGCATTTTTAATTTTTTGCTCATACCACGACTCTGCTACAGCTGCCATATATTTCGCGTTTCTTTGGTCCTTATTTGCACAATATTCCAAAAGATATTGTATAAGTCCCTCATCAAATCCATAATCATTGTAGCATCTTGCGATTAATGCCTGTTGTCTCTCTGACATAGTTTGACCGAGCAGCCTCTCAGCTTGAAATAATAAATCAGACTCTATTTCTTCAAAACTTTTTCTATTTTTATTTATTAACTCATTTTTCTTAGTTTGGAAATCAACAAGGTTATTTGTCTTTTCAGCAACTGATTTCTTTTCAACTCTATCATATACTAAGCAATCTTTTTTGAATATTTTTTTCTTAATCCAAAACTTTAATGCCATCTCTATATCTTTCTCTGGGAGATCTATCTCGTTTGATGCCTCAGAAATCGTATAACCTTCTTTTATTCCCTTCCAGAAATAAAACAGAAAAACCTTAATTTTTTCGGGGCTTACATCAGATAAAAACTTTTCTAAAAATTCATTAGATATTATTGTGACATTACTACCATATAAGCTATCAAATAACTCTTCCATCCCGTTCCCTCCTACCAATCGTTAGCAGAATATATCACAAGATTTATAATTTTTTAATACCTATATAAACAACTTTATAACAAAAAATTTTTTTAATGTTTATTACTTTTTTTTATAAAAAGATAACTAATTCATTCATATTATTTTTATTATGAACATACCGTCAATTATCATATTCAAGCTACATCATATCAATAATTTTGTAAACATCTCCTGCACCCATAGTAACAACAATGTCGCCATTCTTAGCATTTTTTGAAACATATTCTTGAATATCCGAAAAAGTTTCAATATATTCGCAAAAATTATTTTTACTATTTTTATTCTCTTTAATTCCAATTTCTATATCTTTAGAACTAATAACCCCTAAATCCTTTTCTCTTGCTGGATATATTTTAGCAAGTATTGTTATAG
This sequence comes from uncultured Clostridia bacterium, assembly GCA_947303805.1. Lineage (GTDB taxonomy): Bacteria > Bacillota > Clostridia > Lachnospirales > Lachnospiraceae > UBA3633. The sequence goes on from CAMYZE010000003.1 coordinate 69,036, forward strand.
GATTATTACCTAAAACCCGCACAAAATCACTATATAATGCCTTAGTTCTTGTAAAAGTGTGTGGCTGGAAAATCAAATATAAGTTGTTATATTCTATTTCTTTAAGGGCTTTTAAGCTCGCCTCTATCTCAGTTGGGTGATGAGCATAGTCGTCTATATAAGTTATTCCATTGACTATCTTCTTAACTTCTAGTCTTCTCCGCGCGCCTTTGAAATTTTCAAGGCTATTTTTCACATCATCAAAACTTATGCCAAACTCGTTTAGAGCTGCAAAAGCGGCTAAAAAGTTTAGTGCATTATGTTTACCAATCAACTTCTGCCTCATCCTACCGACAAGTTTTTCTTTGTAATATACATCAAAAGATTGGTAATGTTCTTTATCATAACTTACATTGCTAAAATAATAATCAGCAGCCCTGTCATCTCCATAAGTTATAACTTTTGATTTAATATTTTTAGTGAGAGACGCGATGTCATCTATTTTATTATTAATGACTAGCACACCATCATCGGGAAGTAATTCAATAAACTTTCTAAATGAATTTCTTATATCATTTATATCTTTAAAAAAATCAAGATGGTCTTCTTCTATATTTGTGACTACAGCAAGACTTGGGCAGAAATCCAAAAAGCTATTGGTGTATTCACATGCTTCGGCGATAAATAACTCTTCACCTTTACCGATATAGGAGTTTCCACCTATTTCGTCAACAATCCCTCCTACATTAATAGTCGGGTCAAGATTCTTATCAAGCATAACTTTTGAAATTAAAGCTGTAGTAGTTGTCTTGCCATGTGTACCTGCAACGCATATTCTTCTATTGTAATTTGCCATAATTTCGCCTAGAATGCTTGACCTTGATACCAACTTTATACCCAATTCCTTAGCTTTTATTATTTCCTCGTTATCATCATGGATTGCCTTTGAATATACTACAATATCAATATCCTTGGTTATATTATCTTTCTTATGACCAATAAATATTTTTATGCCCTTCTTTTCGAGTTCTTTAACATTGTAATTTTCGCTGACATCTGATCCACTAATGATAAATCCATTTTTAAGCAATATAAGTGCTATTGCACTCATTGAAATGCCACCGATACCTATAAAATGCACTTTTAACTTTTTATTAAAATCAAACACTTTCATTTTAAATTACAATCTCTTGTCACTCTTTCTTGCAATTCCCATAAATATTTCTTGTAATATCTGCACTATAATTACAAGTAAAACCACTGTCACTATCATAACATCTTGATTATATCTATAATAACCATATCTTATTGCTACATCTCCAAGTCCACCTCCGCCTACAGCTCCAGCCATCGCACTATATCCTAATATGGTTGTTATAGAGATAGCCGCACCTATAAGTAGAGAAGGTTTTGATTCAGATAGCAATACCCTTGTAATTATTTGAAAGTTTGTAGCTCCCATGGATTTTGCAGCCTCTATGACTCCAAGATCTACTTCCTTTAAAGATGATTCAACCATTCTTGCTATATATGGACTTGCTGAAAAAACAAGAGGTGGTATTACTGCCTTTGCACCTATTGAAGTCCCGACTATAGCCCTAGTAACAGGTATTACCAATATAAGCAAAATCAAAAATGGTATAGACCTAAATACATTTACTATAAGAGATAAAACATTATATACAGCAACATTTGGAGTAAGTCCATCTTTTGCAGTGCAATATAAAAGCACACCAAGTGGAATACCAATCATATATGCTATCAGTGACGATGTGATAGTCATAAAGAATGTCTCTGCTATTGCAGTTGTATATAGAGAAAGATCAATCGCCAAAAACATTATTCCACCTCCCAATGTGTCACTTCATTCTCATCTAAAAATTCTTTAATCTGATATTGTACTTTTTTATCATCTGGCAATTCTATTATTAATTGTCCCAGAACCTTTCCTTCAATCACCTTAGTATTTGCATACATAATACTAACTGGCATACCTATCTTTAATATCATATTGGCAAGAATAGGTTTGTCTGTAATTGATCCATCAAATGCAAGTCTTAAATATGTCTTATTGTCCGATTTTATAAACTCTTCTTCTTTGTTAATAGTGGCACCGAATATTAACTTTTTACCGATGCTTGACTTAGGTGCTTTAAATACTTCCTTTACATTTCCAATTTCGGCAACCTTGCTATTTTCAAGTATAGCAACCCTATCACATATACTTTCAATTACTGACATCTGGTGAGTTATTATAACTACAGTAACGCCCAATTCTTTATTTATTTTTTTAAGAAGATCTAATATTTGCTTTGTGGTCTTTGGGTCAAGAGCTGATGTCGCCTCATCACACAAGAGTACTTTTGGGTTTGTGGCAAGTGCTCTTGCTATGGCTACTCTCTGCTTTTGCCCACCTGAAAGTTTACTTGGGTACTCTCTCTCTTTTTCTGTCAAATCAACTAATTTAAGTAACTCTCTTGCCCTTTCTATAGCTTTATCTTTTGCAACTCCTGAAATCTCAAGTGGAAACATAATATTTTTAAGTACATTCACTTGTTCAAGAAGATTGAAGTTTTGGAAAATCATTCCAATTTCTTTTCTCACACTTCTTAGCTCATTGTCTTTTAATTCACCAAGATTTTTGCCCTCAAATAAAACTTTGCCTTCGCTTGGCTTTTCAAGATAGTTTATCATTCTGACAAGAGTTGATTTTCCTGCGCCCGAAAGACCTATGATACCAAATATTTCTCCTTTCTCGACATCAATATTGACATCTTGTAATGCCACCACTTCAACAGCCTGATTATTAAAAACTTTTTTTAAATTTTTGATTTCTATAATTGCCATATATGCTCCTACGCGCCCGTAACTTTTTAGTTCTTTGAGAACTCCTGTAGCTTTAAATTTTTGTTTCTCTCCAGTACCATATTAATGCTCCAATCATGTGCAAAAAGAAGTAAAGGTCTATCTTTCATATCACTGACTATTTTCATATCAGAAGTTCCGGAGATTTCACTAAGTTTTATATCTGTATAATTTTCAATCCACCTTATGTATTCATATGGTAAAATATCAAGTTTTACATCTACATTATACTCATTCTTTAATCTATATGTTAATACTTCAAACTGCAATTCCCCTACAACTCCGACTATTATTTCTTCCATGCCACTATTCACATCATGGAATATCTGTATCGCTCCTTCAAGTGCAATCTGCTCTATGCCTTTCACAAATTGCTTTCTCTTCATAGTATCAACCTGCTTGCATCTTGCAAAGTGTTCTGGTGCAAATGTAGGTATGCCCTCATATAAAAGTTTATCATTTTTTGCAGAAATTGTCTCGCCTATAGAAAAAATACCTGGGTCATATAGGCCTATTATATCTCCCGCATATGCCTCATCTACAACCTTTCTCTCTGATGCGAACATAAGGTCTGCCTGATTAAGCCTTATCTTTCTCTTAGCCACATTTATATTTACATCTATGCCATTTTCAAATTTACCAGAACATATTCTCATAAAAGCAATTCGGTCTCTATGTGCCTTATTCATATTTGCTTGAATCTTAAAAACAAATCCTGTAAAGTCATCAGATGTCGGCTCTATATCTCCAAGATTACTTGTCCTCTTAAGAGGTGGTAAAGTCATATCTATAAATGCATCAAGGAACTCTCCAACACCAAAATTAGAAAGTGCTGAACCAAAAAATACTGGCGTGAGTTCTCCTTTATCTACTTTTTCTTTATCGAATGAATCTGTGGCTCCATCAAGCAAATCTAAATCATCTTTCAACTTACTTACATATTCTTCGCCTATAACCTTGTTAATAGTGTCTAAATCATCTATTGAATACTTAGTGGTCTCAAGTTCCTTTGCACCAGAATTTTTTGCCACATAAGTAGTGATCATTTTGTCCCTTCTATCATAAATTCCCTTAAAAGTCTTGCCACAGCTTATAGGATAATTAATTGGGCAAACCCTTATGCCAAGTACCTTCTCAATCTCGTCAAGTAATTCAAAAATATCTTTAGCCTCTCTATCAAGTTTATTGATAAATGTAAATATTGGAATATGCCTCATAGTGCAGACTTTAAATAATTTTATGGTTTGAGGCTCTACACCCTTTGCAGAGTCTATGACCATCACAGCTTGATCAGCTGCCATGAGGGTACGGTATGTATCTTCAGAGAAATCTTGGTGACCAGGGGTATCAAGTATATTTATACATTTTCCTTTGTATTCAAATTGCATAGCAGAAGACGTCACAGAGATCCCTCTTTCTTTCTCTATCTCCATCCAATCTGAAGTTGCCATTTTTTTTGCTTTTCTCCCTTTTACAGTTCCTGCAAGATTAATAGCACCTCCATAGAGTAAAAACTTCTCCGTGAGTGTAGTTTTTCCTGCGTCTGGGTGTGATATAATTGCAAATGTTCTTCTTCTATTAATTTCTTGATCGTACATTTATTTATTCCTTATCTATAAAATAATAGTCGCCGTGATAGGCGACTATAAAATTATAATGATATACCTCTTACAACCTATTTCTTATCAAAGTTATCAGTTATAAAACTAGGTAACAAATCTTTTGTGCCACTTGACTTTTTATTAAATCCAATCTTGCTTAAGTCCACATTTAAACTATCTAAGCTTGCTGACTCTCCAGCAGGACCTACTGTATCTTTCACCTCTTGACTTTGTTTTTTCTTTGGACTAAAGAAAAAACTACTTGGTGACTCTTCTATAGGACTTTGAGAAACAGCTTGTGGTTTAACTGGCTCTTGAGTATATGTTGGCATACTTGGTTTTGCGTATTGTTGAGTACCATAATTATAATTCATGCTTGGCCTATAGCTTGGGTATGCATTTACTGTATCTCTTATGCCAGTCGCAATAAGTGTAACAGTAACTGCATCTTTAAGATTTGCATCTTCCCTTGCACCAAATATAATATTTGCATCTGTACTTATTTTTGGTTCCATCTCTTTCATAGCTGCATCGACATCTATAAGAGACACTTCTCCGCAAATACTTACTATCAAATCAGTAGCACCATCTATAGTAGTATCAAGAAGTGGAGATTCCATCGCTCTCTTAATTGCTTGACTAACTCTGTTTTCACCTTGCCCTTCACCTACTGCAATGTGCGCAAGTCCTTTTCCTCTCATTACAGTAGCAACATCTGCAAAGTCGAGATTAACAAGTGCCGGAAGGTTTATAAGATCCGTAATTCCTCTTATACTTTGTTTTAATATTTCATCAGCTTTTGCAAATGCTTCTTTAAATCCATCTTTTACATCAACAATATTCAACAACTTATCATTTGCAATACTTATAAGTGTATCAACATTTGGATAAAGTTTATTTATTCCTGTGATTGCTCTTGACATTCTTACCCTTCCCTCAAATCTGAAAGGCTTAGTCACAACGGCAACAGTAAGTATTCCTTCTTCCTTTGCTATACTTGCAACTATTGGCGCAGCACCTGTACCAGTGCCTCCGCCCATACCACAAGTTATAAATACCATGTCAGCTTTTTTCTGTGTTTCAGTCTCACGAAGAATTGCTCTTATAGCTTCCTTCGACTCATTTGCTGCGCTTTCACCAATCTCAGGCAACGCTCCGCATCCTCTTCCGCCAGTAATCTTTTCTCCAATAGTAACTCTTTTTGAAGCACGGCAATGTCTAAGATCTTGTATATCTGTATTAACTCCTACAAACTCTACACCTTTTACTCCATCATCAATCATGCGATTAATCGCATTATTGCCCGCTCCACCAATACCTAAAACAACAATCCTTGCCACAGGATCATATATATTTTCTTGTATTGGCACTACAGGTCTATTATTAGGGTATGTCTCAAATGTATTCATTTTACCTCTCCTAATCTACCTAACTACATATTTTATATATTTTAATACATATTTTGCAATTATACAAGCATTTTTAACCTGCTTTTTTGAATATATACTGCTCATCCAACATGTTTTCCCGGGCATTTGACAAATCAAGCGTACCGCTAAGATGTGATATTTTAGGGTATATGTCATTAAGCCTCAAGAGTTTTACTTCCATATTATCCATATTGCCCATATCAGCAACAATATTTCCCATATATATTTTAATACTATCATTTTGTTTAATTTCTATTAATTCGGCTTTTAACTCATGCTCATGTAAAAAACTTGTAATGTTTAAAATAGCCTTGAGTATCTTTTTGTTAGCAATCTCAATTTTATCGCCTTTTTCGTAGTTATTAAAGCTCACACCTATTACTTCTACTATATTCGGCTTTCTCTCATTAGTAACTTCAAGCACTACACCGTCCTTATCAAAATAGACATTTTTTAGATCTCTCTTCATAAACGCTATAGCCTTATTTTCATTTACTCTAATTATTATACTAAATGGTGTCACCCATTCTATATCATATGTGCTGATTGATTTTATATTTTTCTTTTTTTTAAATTTGTTTTTTATAAAAAAAACTATGCTCGATCTGTCACTTTCATTTTCGAATAATGATGTGATAATCTGAGCATCACTGATTCTATCATTACCGATAATATCAATTTTTTTTATTTTAACTTTAAGCAAGATGTTGATTAGCAACAACACAATAAATATTGATATTATTATTTTAAGAATTGTTTTCATGCTCTATGCCGCTTCGCATCTCACAACTGACATCACTATACCTATCTCAATAAATAGAACTATCAAAGAAGAACCACCATAACTTACAAATGGAAGTATGACTCCTGTATTAGGCAGTAGATTAGTAACAACACCTATATTCAAAATTACTTGAACAGCTATATGAACTCCTATTCCGAAAGTTAAAAGCATAGCGTTTAGATTCTTTTGTCTGAAACTAATTATAAAAATTCTATATATTAAAATAATGTATAAGAGTATAAAAAGGCCAGCGCCAATAATTCCAAGTTCCTCACATAAAATCGCAAATATCATGTCATTTTGGGCTTCAGGTAAAATTGCTTTTTGTATAGAAGCAAGATACCCTCTTCCACCTATTCTCCCCGACCCTATGGCGTATAAACCTTGAAGAGTCTGATATGCAATGTCTGGATAGTTTTCTGGATCCTTCCATGCAAATATTCTTCCAACTTGATAAGTCTTAAGTAATCCTGTTGACTGCAATACTTTTGTCATAGGATATGCAAATACATAGAATAGTCCTATAAGAACTATCATGAAAATAAATATTAATTTTTTCTTTGATACAGTAAATATCATAGTGGTAGCGATTATGAATAATATTATACCGGTAGAAAGATTGCTTAATGCAACTATAAATGTAGGCGCGTATGCAACCATCATGACCCTCAAAAAATTGTCTTTTTTTTCAAAGTCTCCATTTATTTCTGTTAAAACTTTTGATAAATAAATAATCATTGCTAGTTTCATAAGTTCCGACGGTTGAAATATAAGACCTTTAAGCATTATCCATCTACTAGAGCCCCTACTTATCCTACCAGCAAAAGCGGTCATGACTACTAGCATAAGGCAAGCAATGAAAATATATTTTGAAAAGCTACTATATAATTTATATGGAATAAAAGAAAGAAGTAAGGCTATTAAAAGCCCTACTCCACAAAATATAGCCTGTCTTATGAATAGGTAGTAAGAATTTCCATATATTCTAGTTGAAGAATATGATGACGCAGAATAAAGAACTATAAGACCGAATACAACTAAGAAAAGCACACAGGTGAATATTGTATATTCAAATTTTTTATTCGCCCTTGTCATTTTAAACTCATCACTTTTTCTTTAAACTTTTCTCCTCTATCTTCGTAACTCTTAAACATATCAAATGATGAACACGCAGGAGATAAAAGTACGTTATCTCCTACATTCGAATAACTATTCGCTATATCTACAGCCTCTTCTAAAGTATCAGCAAATATCACACTGTTATAATTTAAATCTCTAGCTTTATGAGCAATTTTTTTCTTTGCTTCACCTATCAAAATCAAATATCTAACCTTTTCTTTGACTTTCATTATAAAGTCACCATAATCTACACCCTTATCTCTGCCGCCAGCTATTAATAAAATTTTACCTTTCATGGCATCAATAGCTTTTATAGCAGCATCTGGGTTGGTGCCCTTTGAGTCATTGTAGTATTTTACTCCATTCTTCTCTCGCACAAACTCTACTCTATGTTCAAGCCCGGAAAATTCCTTGCAGGAATCCACAATATCGACAAAAGATACTCCCATATAATATGATACTGCCATGGCAGCCATCACATTTTCATAGTTATGAGTACCGATAAGTTTTAATTCATTTACATTTAGTAATTTTATTGTTTTTGTCTTATCTTTAAAAAATATTGCATCGTTATAAAGATAAAATCCTTCAGTTAAAGTTCTCTTACTACTGAAAAAGACAACTTTACAGTTAAACATATTTTTCTGTAAAACAAGGTCTCTCATCACCTGATCTTCATAATTTAAAACCAATACATCTTTACTATCCATGTTGACTGCAATGTTGAGTTTAGCATTGATATAATCCACATAGTCTCCATAGCGGTCCAAGTGATCTGGGCTAAAATTTAATATGGTAGCAACATTTGGCTTAAATTTAACTATATCCTCTAACTGAAACGAACTGCATTCGACTACATATTTCATCTCTCTATCATTTGCCAGTACTCTTTCGCTATATGGTATTCCTATATTTCCAACTACATCTACATCTTCCCCATATTTTTTTTTCATGATATTGCCAGTCAATTCCACAGTAGTTGTCTTACCATTTGAACCCGTTATGGCGCATACCTCTCCCTTACAATATAAATATGCGAGTTCCAATTCTGAAATCACTGGTATTTTTTTCTTTACCACTTTTAGATATATTGAATTGTTTTTAGGAAATCCTGGGCTTATTACGCATAAATTTATCTGTTCTAAATCTTCATCACTCACATTGCCAAGTAAGATTTTTAATTTGACTTTGCCATATATATTCTTCTTAATTTTATCAACACTAACTTTAGGATTGTTATCAAATAACAATACTTCAATATCATTTTTAATTAGTAGTTTTGAAGCGGCAACTCCACTTAATCCCGCTCCAAGTACAATTGCTTTAGACATCTTATCACCTTACAAAATAATATGTAATTAAGCATCCAACAAATGTAATAGCTGAAAACATTAATACAACTTGGTTCTCACTAAACCCACATTTCTCAAAATGATGATGTATAGGAGCCATTTTGAAAAATCTTTTGCCACCAGTTGCTTTGAAGTATAAAACTTGAATTATTACCGACAATACTTCTACCATATATATTATCCCAAACAATGGTAAGAAATACTGCATTTCCAAGGCAATTGCCATAAATGCTACATATGCCCCAAGAAAAAGTGAACCAGTATCTCCCATAAATATTTTCGCTGGATAGTGATTGAAAATAAAAAATGCTAATAGGATTGCAAGTATTAATAAATTAATATATAGTAATTCGTTATTACCCCTTTCAAAAGACACTAAAGAGAAAAGTAGTGACACAACAATAGTTACTAAGGCACATAAGCCATCGAGACCATCTGTGAAGTTCACACCATTATTTGTGCCAACTATTATAAATATTAAAAATAAAAATGCGAAAATATTTGACATTGTGTTGTAATTAAAACAAATTATAAGTCCAAACCCAGCAAATAAAATCTGAAGTATAAGTTTAAATATTCCAGGGAGTCCTTTTGAGTTTCTCTTTGTAATCTTCAAGTAATCGTCAATAAGTCCTATAAATCCAAAGATTATAATAAAAATATTAATTTTAAGAGCCTTCGTTCCATTTATATAATCTTTAAGTATCAATAAAAATAGCTCCACAACCAAGAAAATAATTATAAACACAACTCCAGCCATAGTTGGAGTTCCAGATTTTTTTAAATGTGTTTCTGGCCCATCGTCTCTCACAACCTGCCTAAATTGCAATGCTCCAAGTTCTATCCAGGCTGCATAAAAAAGAATCACTGATACTGCGAATACCAGAAAAAACAAAAAAATCGGATTAAATAAAATATTATACAAACTACTCATTTCCCGCCAACACTTCTTTCATAATATCGTGAAATATTGTTGTGGCAAAAGTTGCACTCGCCTGCTCTTCGCCTTCAAGATTGGGCTGATCAACTACCACATAACACACTAGACTTGGATTATCTTTGTCGTCAAAACCAATAAATGATACAAGATAATTTTTATCCGCTCTTGGAAGTTTCTCTGCAGTTCCTGTCTTGCCACCAATATTTCTATTTCTAATTTGTGCAAACTTGCCAGTTCCTTTTTCAACAGTTTCAAAAAGAGATTCCCTCAAATACTTTGATGTGCCCTCTGAAATTGTTTTTCTAAGCACTGGTTTTACTATTTGCTTTATGTAAGTACCATTTGTGTTTTCGATTCGCTTTACCAAGTGTGGTTCGTAATATTTTCCACCATTTATTGCCGAACAAAATGCTGCTGCAAGTTGTACCATAGTACAGTTAAAGTTTTGTCCAAATGAATTAGTGGCTAAATCTGTCCTTCCCATATTTCTCTCGTCATAAACAAACTTACTTGTATCAGCCTCATTTGGTAAGTCGATATTAGTAAACTCTCCAAAACCAAAAGTTTTTTGATATTTTACAAATGAATTTATACCTAGCATTTCACCGAGTTCCGCCATACTCATATTACATGATTTTGTAAGAGTCTCCATAAGGTTTAGTTTTCCATGTCCGTTTCTATTATTGCATCTTATTCTCCACTTATGTTCACCGTCGTCAAGCTCTATATAACCTTTACATTCAAACACAGCATCACTACCTACTAAGTTCTCATCTATGGCTGCTGAATAAGTCACAATCTTTGCAGTAGATCCTGGCTCATACATATCTTGTACGCATAAATTTTTCCATCTACGAAACCAGATATTCTCTTTTCCAACTTCTTTTATATACTCTTCGTCTATGCCAGTTAAATCTCTTGGATCATTTAAATTAAAACTATTAGTAGAAGCCATCGCATAAATCTCACCATTATTTGGATTCATAATAATCGCACTTGCAGATTTAGAACCTATCTCTCCTGTAGCCCACGCATACAACTTCTCTTCACATATTTTCTGCATCCTGGTATTAATAGTAGTTACAATATTATATCCATCTACTGTTGGCTTTTGTACACTCTCTAATTCAAAATTCTCTCCAAGGTACCCATATCGTCTGCCATTAAGTCCAGAGAGTTCGGAGTCATAATACTGTTCTAATCCCATGACACTTTCACCAGCATTATTTACAAAACCTATCACATTTGACGCAAGACTATCATTTGGATAGAATCTCTTATATTCTTCTTCAAACCAAACTCCACTAATTCGATCATTTACCCCAAGCTTTCTATACTCCGCATTCTTTTTATCTCTATATTCTTCAAACTTGTTTTTTTCATCTTGAGAGAGTTGTCTTGCATATCTTACATATGCCTTATCTTTTTTTGTTTCTATTATGTCCCTTAGTTCCCATCTATTATATTCGTAGACATCTGACAATGCATCAATAGTTGCATTCACATATCTATTATCCCTGTATGAAGTTATAACCTTTGGGTCTATAATTAAATTATATACCTTTATAGATGTCGCTAGTAGATTTCCTTCTGAATCAAGTATATCGCCTCTCCTACTTGGTATAACTTCAGATGTATAACTAGTTTGTTTTTGACTCAATACTATTCTATTATAATAGTCGCCTTCAACTACCATGAGGAAATAAAGTCTAAAAACTAATAAAACAAAAATTATTGCTATGAGCATACCCACAAGCAATAATCTTCTTTTTACAAAACTTTCGTTCCCATCTTCCTTTTTTTTATCCTTAGCGAATATTTTCATATTGGCGGACAAATCCATTGTCACTCTTATCAAAACGTATTATATTCTTCTCGGTCGGTGTAATCATATTTAATTCCATGTATGCCTTCATTTTTATGTCATCAAATTTCATTTCAGTTTTTAGTGATGAAACTACATTGTTATTGTCATACACCTTTCTTTGTAATATAGTTTCAAGTTTCTTTATCTCGTTATTTTTGCTACTAATAGTTATACTTCTATATAAAACTGCCGATGCCAATGCAAGAAATAATAAAGCCATAACTATAACAATAAAAAACAACAACTTATCAATGACTCTAAGCTTTCTTCTAGTTCTTATCCTCTTCTCTCTAGCAGTCGTCCTATTGTAGATGCTATTTTCAAATTTTTGCATGTTAAAGTATGGTCTAAATGCTACATCACCATACAATACATCCCGCGTCATCGTTACTCCCTTTCAAATATTCTTAATTTTGCTGACTTGGCTCGCCTATTATGTTCTATCTCATAAAGACTCGCCACTATCACTTTTTTATTAACTATCTTGCCTTTGCTCTTTTTGCCACACACGCATGGGTATCCTTTTGGGCAGGTGCATGGATTTTCGAATAACTTAAACTTATCTTTTACCAGTTTATCTTCCAAGGAGTGGAAGGTAATCACACATATTCTTCCACCTGGATTTAATCTATCTACAACTTTTTCAAGTGCGAGATCTATAACATCCAATTCTCTATTTATGTATATACGAAATGCTTGAAATGTCCTCTTTGCGGGGTTCTTATCTTTACCCTCTCCCCATCTCATTTTTGAGGGTATTGCAGACTTTACAATCTCTGCAAGTTCTGTCGTAGTCTCAATAGTCTTCTTTTCTCTTTCTATAACTATACGTTTAGCTATATTCTTTGCAAATTTATCTTCTCCATAATCTCTTATTATGTGATAAATATCATTTTCTGAAAAAGTGTTAACAAGGGTTTTACATGTAAGAGCATTATCCCTATCCATCCTCATATCTAAAGTTGCTTCATGATTGTAGGAGAAACCTCGATCAGCCTCATCAAATTGATGACTTGATACTCCGAGGTCAAATAATATTCCATCTATCTTTTCAATATTTAGTTCATCAAGCACATCTATGATATTTTCAAAATTATTTTTTACTACTAATAATTTTTTACATTCAATATATTTTTTTAATCTCTCTGATGTCGCCTTTATAGCATCTTCATCTTGATCAATACCCACCAAGAAGCCTATACCATCTGACAACTTTTCTAGAATTTTTTCACTATGCCCACCACCACCAAGCGTTGCATCCACATAGATTTTATCTTTATCTATATTTAATCCCGCAATCGTTTCATCTAATAGTACTGGAATATGTCTAAACATTAGATTCCGAGTCCTTCCATCTTTCGTGACATTTCATCCGAATCATCGAAATTGTTTTTCTTTTTAAATGTTTCTGTATCCCATAACTCTATATGATCTCCAACACCTAAAAAAGTTATGTCTTGCTTTAGTGCAGCTACATTTCTTAAAGCTACAGTAAGTTGAACTCTTCCCATCTTATCAGGTGATACATCTGTAGCTCTACCAATAAATATCCTTTTGAACTCTCTAGAATTTTTATTTGAATATGGAAGTGCATTTATTTTTTCTGAAAACTTATCCCAAGTTTCCTTATCATATATTTCAAGACACTCATCTATACCTTTTGTAATAACAAAAACATCACCAAGTAAGTTCCTAAACTTATTTGGTATTATTAGTCGACCTTTTTGATCAATTGTGTGATTGTATTCGCCAGTGAACATATTTTGATTTTTAAACTGAATTTAGATTTTATATAATTTTAATAATTAAAATAATTTTTTAGAAAAAATAAGGAGGGCAGTGAAAAGTGGCACATGGAGGGCATGTTATTTTTACCACTTTTTTACACTATCCCCCACTTATATGGTATATTTTACCACTTTTTAAGTAAATGTCAAGCATTTTTTTATATTTTTTGCAAAAAAAATCAGGCCTGTTTTTGACACATTTTGGCCCAATTTCTATGTTTTATGTTATAATTTGGCTATGTTTATAAAGATAAATAAAATGATTTTATTGTCGCTCATAATAGTTATATTGTTTTCTTGTTCAAACAATACTAATTCTAGTTTAAATAATTCGTCAAATGAGCCATCAAAAACCAATGAATCAACTGCAGAGATAGCGAACAACAATACTAATAATAAAACTTTAGTTATTGATAAGGATTATGGTAAAGGATCTAAAGATGTTGTCATTTTTTCTACAAATGATACTCTTGCATCATTTAATGAAAATCTCTCAGTTGCTAGCATAAAATATTATTATGACCATTTTGATAAAGAAGAAAACTTTACTACCTTGGTGGATACTGGCAACTTCTCTGTCGGAAGTCTTGAAGCGGAAAAATCAAAGGGCAAAGTTTCTATAGAAATAATGAATGCTGTCGGTTATGACATAGTAGTCCCTGGAAGTTATGAATTTAATTATGGCATAGATACCTTTTACGAAAATATGAATATGCTTAAGTCCAATGTCGTTTGTTGCAACATCTATGATATAAATAAAAAAACCTTTCCTTTCCTACCATATGTAATTTACAAGTATGATGATTTAAAAATTGCATTTGTGGGTGTGACAAGTCCTGAAGCACTGCTACTCAAAGATAACTATGAAAAGTTTTTTGATGAAAACGGCGAGCAACTTATTTATTTTTTTGAAGATGAAACGGGAGAAGCTCTTTATAGACAAGTTCAGACAGCAGTAGATACTGCGAAAGAAGAAGGTGCTGATAAGGTAATACTTCTATCACATCTTGGTATAGAGGGAATAACTGAGAGATGGACGACAACAAGAGTTATAGCCAATACTAAAGATATTGATGCAGTAATTGATGGTCACTCTATGGAAGTACTCGATAGTGGTCTTATGGTCAATAAAGTCGGAGCATTCATTCCTCTTGTACAGGCAGGTTCGAATTACAAATATGTCGGTGCAATAAACATTACAAAAGAAGATTATATATATCCAGCAATTATGAGAGAAAGATCTATCAATAAAAAAGATGAACAATTTCAGCAAATAGTTGATGAAATAATTGACAAATATAAATAAGAGCCTTACGGCTCTTATTTATTTTTAACTATTTAGATTTTTTAGACTTTTTTGTTATTTTTGCTATCTTTGCCTTCTTTGTCTTTTCTATTGCTTTAATTTTTTCACTTACTATATTTAATACTTTTTTATTTTTTATTTCCCTCTCTTTATTTACAAATGCTTCCATAGATACAACAGTTAAGCAGTAAAGTAAAGTTGGGATGCCATCTAAATAAAGAGCAAGTTTCAGTTTACTTGATAGAGAATTAAATAGTGGGAAATTTCTATATATATTAATTGCCAAAGCCACCTTAACTACAATGACAAGTACTGTATAGAGTACCATAACTACTTTATTGACATTAATTGCATGCCTGTGCGCTTTACCATTGAAGTTAATAATAAAATGATTAATAAATATAATTAAAAGTAAAATGGTGGTAATAATTAAAGAAATACTTCTAAATGTCAAAGTAACTTTACCAGTAGCATTTTCTATCGCTTGTGCCCAAAGACCACTATACTCTGAAACATTTCTCATGATTATAGTTTGTAAAAATGAAGCTGTAAGTACCTTCATCAATTCCTTGTGTTCTACATTGTGAAACATCATCATAGCTAATAAAAATATAATGGTCAATGCATTACCAAAAATTGATACAATACTATGTGCCAATAAATTAGAAGCTAATGCACATACTACTACTGACAATGCAGCGCAAATATAAAAGAATCTCTTATCCTCGATAAATTTAAACATCCTAACTCCTCCTGATATAAATTTAAGTTTATACCTACAATGTTATTATATAAAAGTGTGTGATTTATGTCAATTATTTTACTCTGTTACTCTTCTATAATAATTGTTTATTGTTGCCTCCACAAAACCATTTAACTCAAGGGACATTATTATATTTAAACACTTTACAACTGGTAGTTTTGTCTTATCGACTATCTGGTCAATATGCAAGGTGTCATCTTTAAGTACATCATATACTGACTTTTCATAATAATCTAAAGTATTAATATCTTTTTCTTTTTTCGGCATTAACCCATCGACTATCATACCAAGATGCTCTAAAACATCATCTGCAGAAGTAAGTATGTATGCCCCTTGCTTTATAAGATTGTTAGTTCCTCGGCTTAATGAGTCCCCTACTCTGCCAGGACATGCAAATATCGTTTTGCCTTGTTCTAGAGCATAATCGGCAGTTATGAGAGAACCACTTTTATCTCTTGCCTCCACAACTATAACTAAATCTGAAAGTCCAGATATAATCCTATTTCTAAGTGGAAAATTGTATGGAAGAGGAGGAGTTCCTACATCAAGCTCTGAAATTATACCTCCTCCATAATCTAGCATTCTCTCAAATACATTTGAATTATGTGTAGGAAAACAAATATCCACTCCGCAACCTAATACTGCAAATGTAGGACTCTCAACTTCAATTGCTCCCATATGGCCTGCTGTATCAATTCCCATAGCAAGGCCAGAAATCACTTGCACATCATTTAGTGTCAAAATCCTTGAGATAGTTTTTGCAAGTGTGAGACCATAATCAGATGCATTTCTTGCACCAACTATCGCAACAGTCTTCTTTTTGGGGTCTGGCAAGTTACCTCTCAAATATAATTTAGCAGGAGCTCCTTTTATTTTTTCTAATCTTTCTGGATAATCTCTATCTCCCTTATTAATAATTCTATAATCAGTAAATTTCTTTTTAATCATAAACCTCCTTTTGGTGGTACACTTTATCTTCGAGACTTCTATAGCTACATGCTTCCACTAAATGATCAACTTTTATCACATCTGATTTAGCAAGGTCTGCTATAGTCCTTGCTACCTTTAAAACTTTATGGTAGGTTCTTGCCGAAAGTTTTTTTACACTAAATATCTTTCTAAGGTACTCTTTTTCTTTTTCACCTATCCCACAAAACTTTTTAATTTCTTTAGTAGTCATCTGCGAGTTGAACTTGATATTCTTATAATTCTTAAATCTCTCCTTTTGAACTTTTCTACACTCTTCCACTCTTTTCCTTATCACCTCTGACCTTTCACCGCCACCGTCACTATTTAATTCACTAAACTTTATTGGCGAACTTTCAACACATATATCTATTCTTTCAAGTATTGGCTTGCTTATACTTCTCTGATATCTTTCAATTGCTACTTCACTACAGTGACATTTGTTGCGATCGGGGTAAAATCCACAGGGGCATCGATTTCTCGCAACATCTACCTTGATACCATTTTTGAAACGATTTTGAAACAGAATTGAAACGAATTTGAAACGGTTTTGAAACGGTTTTGAAACGGTTTTGAAACGAAAATGAAACGGAAATGAAACGGAAATGAAACGGTTTTGAAACGGAATTGAAACGGAATTGAAACGGAATTGAAACGGAAATCGCTATTCTGCAATATAGGTCTGAATTCGCAAGTTTTGAAAAGTATACTTTTTGCCCATAAAATAGGCATTAACATAAAAAAGTATACACTCAAACCCAATCTTAAGGTGGCTTATAATGTCTTTTCTTCACACTTACCATCCTTCCAAATGAGCACCAATTTGCCTTTGTGTACTTCTATCCTATCAACCAGGATCACAAGTAGTTCTTGATTAAACTCTTTTAACTTGCCACTTATACCACATACATCTCTTGCAAAGTTATCAAGAGTTTTTAATTTGTCTTTCTTCTCAGCAATTCGCTCATTTACTTTATTTAATTTATAAGTTAATACTTCGTGTTCTTTTGCTAATTTCTCGTGTTGCTCTAAAGTATCAATTTTGCCCGTGTTGAACATTTCAATTACTTCATCATCATGTGTAACAATCTTTAGTATCTCATTTTGTATTTTCTCGATTTCATTGTTTTCTTTTGTTAGATCACCGAGTGCTTCTTTCATTAGTTCAATATCCTTAAGGCACTCTTTTTTGTTTAGTTTATTGAAACACTCTATAAAGAAATCCTTAACTTCTTCTTCTGTGACCGTGCCACTATTACAATCATTCTTATATTTGGCATTACACCTTAACACATATCTTCTATATTTATCGTTGCTATGCCATAACTTCCTACCGAACACCGAACCACACTCACCACAAACCACTTTATTTAAGAACAGGTTATTACCACTCTTGCCACATCTCTTTGGAATGTCTACCTGTATGGCATCAAATGTTTTCTTGTCAATTATGGCTTCGTGGTCATCACTTACATAGTATTGTGGTATCTCGCCTTTATTGTAATTTCTCTTTTTAGTTAAAAAATCAGCCGTGTATTGCTTTTGTAAAAGTGCATCACCTTTAAACTTCTCATTTGTTAATATCGATTTAATAGTGGTTACACTCCATTTTTTAGAACCACCAGGAGATGGTATGTCATTTCTTTCGAGTTCTTTTTTAATGTTATATATTGAGTTCCCTACAATAAACATCCTATAAATGAGCTTTACAACTTCTGCTTGTTTCTTATTTATTACAAGTTTGCCATCTACCATATCGTAACCAAGAAAGTTCTTAGTTGCCATTTTCACTTTACCGTCTGCAAACTGCTTACGAATACCCCATGTAGTATTAAGTGATATGCTCCTTGATTCTTCTTGCGAGATTGATGACATTATGCTTAGTAATAACTCGCCCTTGCCATCAAGTGTTCCTATATTTTCTTTCTCAAAGAATACTTCTATATTCTTCTCTTTTAGTTTTCTTATAGTAGTTAAACTATCAACAGTGTTTCTTGCAAATCTACTGATGGACTTTGTAATTATAAGGTCTATCTTACCAGCAAGTGCATCGTTTATCATTCTATTAAATCCATCTCTTTTCTTTATCGATGTGCCAGACAAGCCTTCATCGGCATAAATACCACAAAATTCCCACTCTTTATTTCGCTTTATATAGTTTTCATAGTAGTCAACCTGTGCCTCATAAGATGTTGCTTGCTCTTCCATATCGGTTGAAACTCTCGCATATGCTGCCACCTTTTTCTTTGCTAAAGACTTAATTGGCGTAAGTTTAAGGTTGTCGACTGTCCTTGGAATTATAGTGACATTCTTTGCCGTAACCTTTGGTGCTATTAGTGCTTCCATATTATTTCAAAGTCCTCCTTCCTTATATTTCTATCAGGCTGTTCCCCTGGCTTTATTCCTTTTCTACTAAATCTATTTAATCTTATTTTTTTAAATATTATTTTCTCAATTTTTGATTTATCTTTATCTTTTAATACTTCTTCTAATTCACTTATTTTTAATGTTTGCTTATTGTCACAATCTCGATATTTGCAAGCTCCTATGCATTTTAGAAAAATGCTATTATATACAATCATTGACCTTCCACAAACTGGGCATTTGACAAGTCCTGTAAACCACTTACTTTGTCTATGGCACTCGACCTTGTGATCAGCTATATATTTCATTCTCTCTTGTGCTTTCTCAAACTCTTCTTTACTAATTATTGCTGGATGAGTTCCATCAATTTTATATTTTGCAACTTCGCCTTTGTTTCTCTTTGCCTTATGAGTTAGTGAGTCGCAAATATATCTTTTTAATGTAATCGTATAACCAGCATACTTCTCTTGCTTCAAAAAATCTACAATCGTATAATAATTAAATTCTATCCCCGTTCTTGTTTTTATTCCTCTGCTTCTCATGTCTTTTGCTATCTCTGTATATGTTTCACCATTATTAAACCTTTTAAATATCTCTTTTATTATCTTTCCTTCTTCTTTGTTAATACTATACTTCTTTGTCTTCTTGTCATAATCATATCCAAATAAATCTTTATGACTAATTATCCCTTGCTCCATTCTTTTTCTTATGCCCCACCTGCAATTGCTACTTATGTTTTCTGATTCAGATTGAGCGAACGATGCCAAAATCGTAAGCATAAATTCACCATCAGATGTTAAAGTATTTATATTTTCTTTCTCAAAAATTACTCCAACATTTATTGACTTTAGAAGTCTTACTGTATTTAGTAAGTCAACCGTGTTTCTTGCAAACCTGCTTATTGATTTTGTATAAATTAAATCTATCTTTCCTGCTTTAGCATCTTCTATCATTTCATTAAATGAGTCTCTATTCTTTAGACCAGTACCGCTAATCCCGCGGTCATAATATACTTTAATGAAATCATAACCTTTGGTATGAGTGATTAAATCTTTATAGTAACTTATTTGATTTGCAAGTGAGTTGTTTAATCTATCGCATTCCATAGATATTCTGCAGTAAGCAGCAACTCGCTTATGAAATCGTATCACTCTTGTATTCAATTGGCATATTCTCTCTATTTTCATCGTATGTATATATCACTCTAAACCAAACATTAGTCAAGTTATATTTCTGATGCTAATGCAAAAATTGGCTTGTATTTCCCCTCTAATTTTTCTTTAATTCGCAAATATTCACTATTTGCTATCAAATGCTTTATGCTATTTAGAACTTTCATTGCCAAGTAAAAATTAAGTTCATTCTCAGTTTTGAAATCTTTAAACTTATTATCCTGCCTTTCGCTCATACTTCGCACCTCGCCAATATCTAAGCCTGCAATAATCCGAGCAGAACTTTTTGTTTCTATTTCCAGTTAGTTCTTTACCACAACATAAGCATTTGTTTTCAGAACTTTGAATAGTATTTGATACTACTACTTGTTCTTCCTTAACAACTTCTTCAATATGCTCCTTAGGTTTTGCCTTACAACGACTAAGATAACTTTTAACTGTTCCTACTGGCATATTAAGTTCTTCAGCTATTTCTTTGTAAGTCAATCCCTCTTTTCTTAAATCAAATATTTCATCAATTCGATCCATATGCTCCTCCCTTATATCTATACTTAAATTCCGTCATTTTGATAAATTAAATAGACCCTCTTTTTACAGAAGGTCTACAATGTTATTAATTGATTGATTGCTACCTGACTTATTAAACCATCGATACTTATTAGGTCTTACATCCAAATGGACAAACTCTCTATCACGATTTAGATAAATTCCTATGCCACCTAACCCATTTAACTCAGCCCATAGAGCAATAACTATAGGTTTGACACCGTCACAATAAATGTCGGCTGCCATTCCCTTTAAATGATAACTATTGTCAGCGCCACCGCATTGTTTATTATAACTATCAGTTCTATAGCCACTTGTAATTGTGATAGGTTTTCCAAGGTAGTCTCTTAATCTTTGTAGTTTGTCAATTAAATCAATATCAATTAGAACTTTATCAGAGTTATCTTTACAAGCAAACTCTTTGACCTTGAAATTCTCTGATAGTTTTAAGTCAGCACTTTGTTTTAATGAGAACTCTTTAACCATTCTTCTTGCTCCTCCTTTGACCTTTGCCACCGCCTTTTAATGCTTCAGGTGCTACAACTTTTGATTTTGCTATTTCCATATTTAATTCTTGGACTACTTGAGCTATGTCTTCAGGCTCTGCACCATTCTCTCTCATTTCATCAATCTGTTGTCTCAGATACTCCGCTCTTGTCATCGATTTCACTCTCCTTGATTTTTAGTTTATATAAAAGTATTAGTTCCGTGACACAAGTTGGTACAAGTGCCAAATAAATTTCTACTGGATATGAACCTTTTATACAAAAAATCACGGTGTATGCCACCGTGATTAAAATGATAAATATGATTAGTCCAATAAGGACTTTCTTACTGAATCGCATTTGAGCCTCCAAGCAAGCCTATAATTTGTTTAATTGTTTTTATTACTTTATCATACCCAACTTGCGAACCACAGCCACAAGCAAACACAAATAAAATTCCCGCAACTATGACTTTTAATAAACTAATTGAAACATTGGCAAATAACAAAAAGCATAAATAAGTGATTGTCGCAATCAACATAGTGAATATTAGAGAGAATATCTCTAAAGACCTGAACTCTCTAATAAGAGCATCTTCACTTACAATCTTTTTGATTGCCTCGATAAAAAGTGCTGTGACTAAAGAAACCACAGTCATTAAAACTAACAAAAATAAAACAAAATTTAACATAAATTTTTCCTCCTAAAAAAATAAGACCTATCTGGTCTTTTTAATTTTTGCCATTTTTCTGTTTGATGGTTTGAGCGGCAATGACAAGAACTCTTCTCTTAACTTATCCATCATTCCATTCGCACCAAGTGCATGGTACTGCTTATAACAATTTTCAAAGTTGTCTTTCGCATGTAGTGGTGCATAGCCTTTCTCACTATACTTGTAATAGTCATTAATCATTTGTGCTCTTAAAAGTGCTTGAACTCCAAGTCTTAATGACCTCTCTCTCGTATAGATGAGACCTACAATTGTTATAATGCTTGGCATTCCAATGATACTAATAATTTGATAGGCATTCATAAACTTTGTCCTCCTTATACAATTTTTCCTATTGTTTGAACATATCCGTGACCCCAAGTATTGTATGTTCCACTATTTTGAAGAGTTATAGAACTACTCTTTCTTGTTAGTGCTCCATTCTCTATAACCCAGTATATATAACTAAATGTCATTTGATTGTTATACCAATAAATTTTACTATCAGTTATTATTGGATACTGAGGGTCAGCATTACTTCCTCTTCTAAGAACTTGAAATGGCACTCCAAGTTGAACATTAGTCTCGCCATTAAAAATATTGTTTGCTATCCATTGTTTTAAATTAACATCTCGAATATCAGTTCCTTGTAAATTAATATATGATGAATCAGTGGAATAAAAATTAACTAATACTTCATTAAATGGTGTATCCCCTTCAATTAATCTTAGAAACTTATGATAAATGGCTGAGTATCCACATCCTCCACTACCACCAATTTTTATATTCTTCTTGCCATCGCCAATATATAATTCATTCTCATCAGTCGCATATTTAAGTTCACCATCTACCACTCCAGCATTTGAAAGATTGGCAGCAAGTCCTCTTTTAATTTTAACTATATTACTCATACTAATTACCAATCCTTATATACTTTTTGACACCATTTGAAAGAAAATAAAAATACTTGATTTTGACTTTTTTGTAATTTCCGTCTCCACCAAGTACCTTTAAATACATTTTATTTATTTTCTTTTTCGTGTCATTTGATTTGAAATTAAGCATCTTCAATCACCCCATAAATGTATCCTGTTTCCATTGAACTTAAATCTTTTTCAGTATACTCAAGCTGTAGCCTATTAAAATAAAAACTATCATAGCCCCATTGACCTGATACTTTTTGACAAGATACAAATGGATGCTGGTCATCAGCTAAATCAACCCAGTGGTAATAAGTGACAACTTGATAAATTGTGGTAGTGTTTCCACTTACGACTTTATAGTATCCTTTTGTTTGGTCAGTAGTAGGTTTGTAAGATTGCGTCTTCATTTCTACTTCCTCCCAATAATAAGTCATATAGCCACCTGATGTTGACATTGAGATATAATACTTATTTTGGTCAGTCGCATAATAGCAATTACATCCATACCCTGCTTGAGGTATGTTTGCATATGTGCCTTCCATGTATTGTTTGTAATTACCTCCGATAGGCATAAGAACATCTAATCCACCATCATCAGAACCAGTGCTTCCGCTACTTTCTTCTTGAGTTACTGAGGCTATTGTTGCTACTACAGTATCCCCTGGAACACAAATCTTATATTCGCCATATTGTTTCCACATATA
This sequence comes from uncultured Clostridia bacterium, assembly GCA_947303805.1. Lineage (GTDB taxonomy): Bacteria > Bacillota > Clostridia > Lachnospirales > Lachnospiraceae > UBA3633. The sequence goes on from CAMYZE010000003.1 coordinate 92,698, forward strand.
AAGTTTGCCCAGTGCCTCTTCGCAGGCTTCAGGTTGCTGGTAACTATACTCCACCACTTCAAGTCTTCCTGATAACAAATATTCTATTTCAGTTTTAAGATTTCTTAAGTCAACATCTGTTTTTAATTGTTCCCAAGATAAAACTTCAGGTGTAGTGGCATAAATATAATAAATATAGTTTGGAACAAAGTAGTACTTGCCTGCATATCTCTTCTCAGCATTCGGTCTGCTTTCCACTCTTATCACTTCACTAAACTCATTCCAACTAACACTATTAATATAATAAATTTGATTGTAACTATTGCAAAAGAAGTAATTACCTGCTACAGCGTTACTGCCATTCATTCTTGTGTAGTAACTATAAGTCAAATTTGTTAATTCTCTATATCCACTTTCTGTTGTTGAATCAGCAATAAAGAGCTTTCTTGAACTGGTACAAATAATATAAGTGCCGTCAGCAAATCGACCCTTTGCCCCTGGGTCTTGTGTTGCCTCTTTTATAAAGTCATAGCCAGTTGAATCAATATTAAGTTTGTAAACTTTGTCTTCAGGAGTTACATATTGATACTCATATGATATGTTTGTTTCAAGTTGGCTATTTGGCTTACAGTAATATGCACTAAAGTTATACTCACCATTTATTCCTCTAACATAATAATATTTGTGAGTGTTTCTAACATAGTAAATTCTACCAAGAAGTGTCTCACTTAATTCAGGTAACTCATCCTCATACTCAACCTCAATGACTCTGCTACTTCCGCCTCCACCACCAATTTCTATATTTTCAGTTCCTGTCCCAATATAAAGTTTGTTAGTATCAGTTGCATATTTTAACTCTCCAGCTACCACTCCAGCATTATTCAGATTTGATGACAAACCTCTTTTTATTAATACTCTATTTGACATGTTCGCTCCTAAAAATACCCCCACCATAAAGGTGGAGGCTTATTCTAAAATGTTCCACAATCAATAGTTCCGTTAGTTAAGAACTCTTTTAATTCGTTAATAGCACCAACTATTGTTTTGGCTGTAGTATTTAAAGTATTGTCAGTGATGTTTTGTTTGAGAGCAAGTAAGTCTGCAAGCAACTTCTCATTTGGTATTTTTTTATCAGATGGTGTGGCACTAAGTGTCCCAACTATAACACCAGTCTTAAAGTTATCTACAGTAAGATTTGTTACATCATTGTCATCGGCATCAATTGACTTGTTGGTCATTGTGCCAGTCAAATCTTTTATGTCGTTAAACAACTGTGTAGGTGTTATGTCATCAGACAAATCATTTGAGCCTACTTGTCTTGTAGCATTTACAAGTCCTGCTAAAAGGTTAGCAACTGGTATCTCAATAGTTTGTCCACTCTTAAGAGTTAAAACTATCTTTTTATTTGTAGCATCATATGATCCGCTTATTACTAACTCTTCAAGTGGAAGGTCTACTGATTTAATATCTATAACATTCTCATTTTTATCAAGCAACTTTAATGTTAAGACATAATCAGTAGTATCCATTGATACATTAAGTTTATGACCTGCAGCATCGACATTTGTAATCTTTGCGTAATTCGCATCATTCTGCAAATCACTCATTTTAAGAACGACATCTGCAGTAAGTGCCTTATTGTTTATAGTTCTTGTGGTTGGTACTTTTCCACCAAGTGCTGCTTGTAAGTCTGCTTGGTCTTCAATATCGCCTACAATGCTACCCCAAGAACCTGCACCATCACCTCCGATCTGAACATTCTCACTACCTGTTCCAATATAGAGTTTCTTCGTATCAGTTGTAAACTTAAGTTCACCAGCAGCAACTCCTGCACTCGCTAAATCTGCTTCAAGTCCTCTTTTAACTAAAATCTTAATTGACATAATTATTATTCCTCCTCGTTAAATAATCCACCATCAACAGTGTCATTAGTTATGACTTTTTTTGCATCTTCTGACAGATTTCTTCCATCGACAAAATTACCCTTTATGTCGTTAATGGTGTTTTTCATTTCTTCATTTACTTCCTTTTGATTTAGTTTATTGCCACTCATACTTTCAGTTCTCTTATTTGTGAGTGGTGTTTCTTTCGTATTTTGATAAACAAAATAGTCTGCCTCCCACTTACAACTTCCTTGATAAACGGCTCTATCTTTTCCTGTGTTTAGTTTCACTCCATTTATAATCAAAGGAAACTCACTACTTGGATGACCTCTTACAAAGTCTCCAATGAGTAAAGGTGTCCCATCTTGCCTCTCATTAGGAAATGAGTTTGTTACATAGCCCAAAAAAATAGAAGGTGTCCCTCCTATTATCTCTTCAACATATTGTTTTACTGCTCCAAATGCTACACTACCATTCATATCTATACCTCGTTCTATGATATTCTTTTAAATGCATAAACTTTAATTGCTGGTGGTTGGACAGTATCGGATTTACCATAAATCTCATTACTTTTACTTGCATCAATTTCAAATCCAATGCTAACACCAGCACTTGCTCCATTTGATGATGCCCAGTATCTTCTGTTGCCTGAACTCTTTTCTTTAATTGCTCCATTAGCAGTAAACCAACCACCACTACTTCCACCACCGACAAGTGTTAAATCTCCTTTAATGTTTGGTAGTCCTGCATCAATCAGCTCTCCACCATCATTTGATTCTGTAGTCCATAAGGCTCTTCCTTCTTCAATTAACTCCCACTTACCACCCATAAATGTTTCTGGTGATACTTTATTAACTGATAAATAAATAGAGCCTATCGGATACACAAAATCAATAATCATTTCTGCTATCTTTTTGTCGGTATAGTTTTTACTTGCTCCAAATGATGCACTACCATTCATACTTTACCTCTCGCACCAATGTCCATTAAATGCGACACAATACTTTACAACTTTTCTTGGGCTCTGCTCTTCATCTATTACTTGAAGTTCATCTCCATCTTCGCAATTTGTCTCTTGGTCATTTAGAGCATTGTATTCTACTAAACTCATATAATAACTTTGGAATTTATCACTCTTCATAATCCCTCCTACTACTTTATTCTATTTTCACAAACTATAGGTATTGATACACCATTTATGCTAAATGAATTAAATGTTATTTTACTTGTAATGTTTTGACTTCCTGATTGCCTGCCTGAACCAATGTAGCCAAATGCAAGTCCCTCTGGTATAGTATTATTCTCATTAAATGTTTTAGTAACTGTGCTACTTGTTGATGCAGAGCAGTTTCCTATCTCTACTCCCATTAAATCATTAAAGGCATATCCATATGATGATGTTGATGAACTTCCCCTATAATAAACATACCCGGTAGCACTCAATGTGTATTTTATGACAGAAGCATCAAACTTTTTATAAGTTCCGCAAATGTAATCTATTGGGTAGTAGCCATATCCTAGATTACTATCAAAACTTTTAAATATTAACTCTGCTTCAAGCATAACCCACAAACTTGAATTATTACGATTTGATATTGTTTGAATGTAATTACTACCAACTGTTAAACTTCCATATCCACTAAGTCCTGCCATCGTTGTTTCATTTGCATTAGTCATATTTGGTGTTGATGGGTCAAGAAATAATGCTCTCGGATATACTATGATTTTTGATATGGCTTCCGTAATGTCATAGAATTTCTTTATAGTCCCATTGTCATTTACATAACCAAACCATACTGGTTTATTGCTATGATTTATAAATGATTTTTTTATTCCACTGTTATCTAAATAAATGCTCATATTACACCACCAAAACTATACAACCTGAATCTATCGCTGTTGGAATTGTTGTCTGCACCTTAATCGCTCTAAACTCATAATCAGATGATGTAGTTGTTTTAGTAGTTCTTCCAAGCCCACCTCTTGATAATGGTAATGTTCCACTTGTGATATTAGCAGCACTATGATTATGTGAGCTCGCTGCCTTACCAGCAAGAGCATTATAAACTCCACCTGAAGTAACCATCTTTGTTGAGTTTTGAGTTGGTGTTGAATCTACTGATGAGTTTCCTGTTCCACCATTAGCTACCGGAATAACTGATGATCCGCCACCACCTAATACTTGTGCGAGTGTTACAGCATGCGGATTATTCTTATTTGCTGTATGAGTTGCAATCTTACTGTCAACTAAAGACTCAAGTATTGCTTGAGCATTTGCTATGGCATTTCTTAATTCAAGTAAAGCAGCATTAAGTTCTATATCGACATTATCAACAGTGTTCTTTAATGTTTCATCTATCAAGTCCATATTGTCATTTTCATTTTGTATATCATATGCATCATCAGAATCTGGCTTTTTAAATTGATAATTTTTTGTGTATTTCATTAGGCATCCTCCCCAAAATAATGCTCTCTCATATACTTATGAGTCATTGTCCTTAACTCTCCATAAGTGTATTTTGTGAACATACTATATTGATTATAAATAACTATTAAATCAAGAATTATGTTGCAAGGTATCATTCCCTCTATATGCTCTTTTAAATATTCTATTTTGTCAAAGTTCTGTACGAATAATATGATTTTCAAATGATACTCGTTATAAGTCATTTCGATAGAAAAACTTTTATTTCCAAGTAGGCTTATTATTTTTCTTTCTAAGTTTCTAATAGTGTAAGGCAGAGTATTATTTGCTTTTGTTATGATATAGAGCCTTCGCATTTCAAGCGATAGATGCTCATTCCCTTCAATATTCATTATCTTTTCAGACCTATCGCAACCATGCTCATCAAGAGTACTCATATAATGATTATCAGAAATACTCTTCATATCTGCTTTCACACTATTAAATGTTGGATTAACTGCTTTGTCTATTTCTTGATATTCTTTTATTTGTTTCATTTCATTTGGAATGTATCTTATATAATCCATACTTTAAATCTCCACAATGTTTTGTAATGTCGGAATTTCATCTTGCGAAAGTTCTATATTTCGTGCTTTACCATTTAACTGACAACTCGCAACATCTATAACACCATCAACATCTAATAAAACTGTAGTAATTTGTGCTAAACGAACAGTTATAAAATCACTATTAGCCCAGTTCCTATTTAGTGTCTTAAAATAATTATTGATTGCTATCACTAAGTTTGGCTTTATTGATTCAAATGAATATCCACTATCAAGTATTAAGCTACAACCAACTGTTATTTTATAAGCCGTTACTCCTGCAATAGTTACTTTATGACCTATCGGTGCATAACCATCGCCATTACCGTCTATGTTTGGATCAATAACATTTTGTATTGTGTTAATTAGAGTACTTGATGGCACTTCATAATTACTATTTAATACTATGATTTTGACTGTGCCACCACCGTTCCAAAGTGGATATACTTTACAACCACCGACACCATTAAATGAATTAATTTTGTCTATGTAGTCAGCCTTATTTCCACCAAATGCCTTTTTATTAAATGTTTCAAAATATCGTAATCTGAATGTTTCTATATCTTCATCATCTTCTGCAGGTATTGTTATTTCAGTAAGATATGCATAGTTTAAGTTTCTAATGAATGTAATAGCCGTTAGTTTTCCTATTACCGTATTAACTTCAGTTCCCACTTGCTCACTTGTCATCTTATAATAGAAATATCCATCTTGCTTTCCTGTTATCTGCTCACCACTTATAAATGAATATGTATTAATTGAAAACTTACTACCAACAGGTATCTCAACATCAAACTTGCCGATTCCTACTGCATGAGTAGCCTGATTTGGTATTATTCCTCTATCAAGTGCGAGTCTTTTTAAATGCTCGTAATCGGCTGTGTCAGCAAATCCATTCTTCTCATCTTCTTCTAATTGTAAATATACGAGTGCCAACTCCATAGCGAATGGAGCAAGTGCCGTATAAATAAAAGAGCCTTCCATTGTGGAACACTCTTTCACTCTTTTACACATCTCATCTAATATTTCTTCATAGGTTTTTGCCATAAAAACTCCTTAAAAATTGCATCAAAAAAGAGACTGGTTAGAGTCTCTTTGAATAATCAGTATAATTATCTATACTTCCATTCTAATTTTGCTTAATAATTCATATCCATTCGGTCGTTCATCTATTCATTCACACTATACTTTAACAAATATTTTTATCTCTTCTTCCAACAAACGAAATACATTCGCAACTAAATATCCATCAGCAATCGCATGATTAAGACGGACACTTACTGGCATAAGTAATTTTCCATTTTCTTCTCTATACTTTCCCCAATTAATTATAGGTGCAAAAAATAAATATCCATCTGGCAATTCTATATTAAGAGAGTCATATGAAAACCATGGAATATATGAAGCATCAAACCAATTAGGATGGTTTTCCATATCAAGCATGTATTCTCTTGTTTTCTTTGCTCTTTCAATATCTTTTAATGCATTATCATAAAACTTTTCATAGTTTTCATCATAATTTGTATATACAGGTGTGCAAGTTTCAGTATCTTCGTGAAATATATATTGAGTAGGATTGATTACATCATAACAAATCAACTCATTTGTTTGATAAAGATATCCCATCTTATAATCATCACGAGAATTAAGGACTTTTGACAAAATATAAAGAAAATTAATGTAAAACTTTGTGTTTGATTCTTTTGAATAGCGAACGAGGTTTGTCACATCAATTCTTGCTGTCATAGAAGTTGAGCACTTGCAATCTTCTGAGAAATGTCTAAACACTCCCTTCCTGTAATATGTTTCTTTATTAATTATTTTATAATTCATTTAAATCATCTCCATCTATTCTTGAAATTTACATGCCTCTACATTTTTTTAATTATATCATATTTTCCGTTATTCTAGATTAAATTTTTACATAAATATCCCCATACTTAGTATTTACTGTACACTTAATCCCTAACTTCTCATTCTTATAATCAACTTCTACATCTTCAACTGACTTTATATGTGGATTTATAAGCAGTGCATCCTCTATCATTCTTTTAACTTCTGATAACAAATAATCTTCATCATCAAAACTCTGCCCTATAAATGTTTCAAGTTCAGTGCCATACTTCCAAGAATAGATAGGGTATCTGTATCTTGCTATTCTAAGTGCGAAGTAAATCCAGCCTTTTAGAGCTTGAACCCCCTCCACCACTTGCCCTGTAAATTGACCACTCTCTTCATCGAAATAGAAGTCCTTATACTTAGTTTCTTCTATACTAATAGCCACAGATTCTGCAATGGCCGTTGGCAAATAACTCATAAATACCCCCTATAAAGACACAAGCTTTCCAAGCACTATAAAGTTACCTTTGTTTATGCGATATACTGCCACTTTGTCGCCTGCTTTTAATTTCTTGATATAAGTGCTTGAATCCTTAAATGACCAACCGTGAGTGTGAGCAGCATCTCCTGCACCACTTACGGCATTTGTGCCTACAATACCAAGTTTTATGTTTATATCAACTGTGCAAGTTTCAATAAAATAAAGTTGTGTCTTATCAATTTCTAAATCTTTAATCTTGATAGTTGTGTCTGACACCATCTCGCCTATTTGTATCTCTTCTTGTCGTTCTCTTTTTATAACTTTTCTAATAACTGATATTAGTTTTTCTTTTCCATCCATTTATGACCTCTGAAATAATATTTTTTGTTCTGTTGGTGCAAGCCCCATAAACTTTAAATTAAGTGTCGTTATGTATTCACCTTTTTGCCAAATGTGTGAGTCGTTTACAATTAAGAACTCTCCATCAAGTCCTGTTGCTGTATCGTGAACCATTACTGACCTTCCACTTATATAGTTAACTTCGCCAATCACTTCAAACTTGATAATAGTCTCTATCGGTTTTAATTGTTTATTCGCACCAGCATTAATATCAACATCTTTCTCAACAGTATAGTTAACTTCAAATAGTCCATACTTCGTAATGCTCTCAGCATCTTCGACACGAGTTACAAACTTCCCATCACTATCATAAACATTTACACGATTTACTAAATCACTCATTGATTCTTCAAATGAAGATGATAGTATGTTTCCTTTACCCTTATTATCATCAGTTCCATCTGATATTTTAATAGGGAGCATTGTTTTGCCTTCTTCCTGTGTATAAAACCCTATACCATCCATTGCCATATAATAGTTTTTGCCAGTTGATAATCCTGCTTTTTTATATGCTTCGCTTATAATGTCAAAGTATGTCTTATCTTCAAATACCGTCTTTCCAATACTAACTCCTGTTGGAACTATATACATCGGTGTTAATCCAAACTCTGTGCATATACTCATTGCTATAGCTTCAGCTGTTTCATTATATGTTCTATTTGTTTCTGACCTTGTTAAGTGAATGAGCATATCGTGGCAAATATAACTTATAGTTCCTTTATTACTTTTCTTTCCCATGTTCTCAACTTGACCATAAAAAAGTAGATAGTTTGGCACTGCATAGTCAGGGTCAGTATAAAATGAAATTAAATCACCAGTTGCTATTGGTGGAATTAACTCCATTATGTTTTTATCATATGGTGCATTTATTACATCAAAACCAAAAGAGCGGACACCTTTTTCAACTGATCCGCCCCACTCATATTTAGTTAATAAATGTGTTATGTCATAATCTTTGCCATTTGATATCTTTTTAAGTAATATTCTCATTAACTACCTCTTATCCATAAGCTCATACCAACTTGAACATTTGTCGGATTGTTCCCTATGGTTGATTGATTATCATTGTAAATGTCTGCAACTGTCATATTAAACTTTCGTGCTATAGTGACTATAGTGTCGCCATCCTTTACTACATAGTTTTGCCCTACCACTACTTTTTCTTCTTTTACATACTCAACATTGTACATTTCAAATGAATAAGTAGTTGTCGGTATCTCAGGCAACCTATACTCTTTCATTGATATTGTGTATCCGATGTCTTCAGTACCATCTATTGGCTTATAATTAAATCCCTCAATTGTAAAAAGACCATTTATAAGAAATGATGGAATAACAAGCCTCACATAATTAGTGCTATTCTTATAAGCAAGTATTCTTCTTATAAATTCTTTAGGATTAAGTAGGTTTCTAAAACTGCAATATGATGAATCATATCTCTTCGGATAGAAACTACTATAATTAAATGTCTTTAGTGCTCTTTTGCCTATGAGATTAACACCACCAAAGCCTACAATTTGATGCTCGCTATTATCATGCACTTCTTCTATCTCAAATGTAGGCTCTACTACAGGAAGCCTTATGTTACCAATATAAATATTAACCATAAACTACCTCATACTCTCAGCGGCATTATTAAGTTCAGTTATCATTCCATCTAAATCTTCAACACCTGATACATCAACATTTTGTATATAAACATTAGTCCACTTATTAGTTCTTGGGTCATACTGCTCATATGCTAACTTTTTGTCAGAGTTCGCATTATTTGTGTTGGTCTTGTTAGTATTCTCTTCATCTTTCTTATCATCTTTATATACTGTAGTAAACTGATTAGTAATAGGGTCATATACTTGATAGTCTACTTTTCCAAGTCTCTCTCTAACATCATCTCTAAGTTGAGATTCCATAAGTAATGGGTCATCATAATACATAAATCCATCACCATATTTAGAAAAACTATCATCACCGATTTTAGTTTCCGATAAATCCATACCAAGTTTAAATCCAAGAACTGCAGGCAATACTTTACCTACCGCTGCTTTACCAATAGTTGCTGCACCTCCTGCTATCTTTCCAAATGTGGCACCTATACCTTTTACAATCCCACCACCTTTAGCAAGTCCTGCTATTGGCTTCCATATAAGATTAAGAAATCCCATAATTGATGCGAGAGCCTTTGCTATAGTTCCAAGTACAATAAGCCCTGCCGATGCTGCCGCTATCTTTACTACATTATCTACAATTTGACTTATCTGCTCATCAGACATTCCATTAAGTTTATTTAATACATCAGTTGCTATTTGTAAGTACTCATTAAACTTAGGCATTAACTTCTCTCCAAACATACGAAGTGACTCATTAAAGTTCTCTCTTAATATGTTCATTTGCATCTTTGGTGTGCTAAGCATTATGTTTGCTTGTTTCTCAAGCAGTCCCTTTGAGTTCTCTTCATTCATTGATGTTCTAAATCTTTGATACTTTTCAATACTACCTGTTAAAGAAATCATAGCTGTAGCACCACGGATGTTCTTAAACATTGTTAAAAGATTGTCAATGTTGACACCTGACTTAGTATAAAAATCAAGTAGTTCATCATCAGTTACATCTTTATTTTGCATTAACTCATTAAGTTTCTTTCTTGCCGTTTCAGATAGCCCTATTGCATCTTTTAATCTATTTAGATAATCTCCAAACTCTTTACCATCAAATGCATTTGAACCATAAGCAACTCCAAGTCTTTCAAATGCTTTCTTTGCTTGTGCTGATGGATTAAGAATAGAGTTTATTGCATTTTTAAGTGTGACAGTAGCTCTTGATGTCGATAGTCCATTTCCAGTTAAAACTGCCATAGCAGCACCTAAATCTTCAAATGACATTCCTACATTACTTGCATAAGGAAGAACCTCACCTAATTGCTCCGATAACTCATTAATCGTTGTTTTACCTTTGACTTGAGTTTGAGCTAAGATGTCACCTACCCTATACATGTCATAGCCATATTTGCTATATGCAGCCATAGAAGCCGTAAGTCCTGTAACCGCCGTAGTCATATCGGCAAATCCACCAATGGCCATTCGGCTTGCTACCTGCATATAGTCAATAGCATGTTCCGTATCAACTGTTGCTGATATTACTTGATAAAATCCATTTGATACATCTGTAATGTTTTGGCCATAAGTTTTAGAAATGTCGACCATCTCTTTACTTATGACATTCATTGACTTCTGCGATTCATCAGCTATGGTTTTAACTTTTGCTACTGCTGATTCATACTCAATCTCTGCATTTATACAAGCCTTAATTCCAGCAGCAAGTGGTACAAACATCATGCTACCAGTTTTAATCATTTGATTTCCTGCAGAGTTTAATTCTCTTATTGCTTTCTTTGAAAAGAGTGTGCCATTTTGGACTTGTTTCATTGACTTTTCAAAACCACTACTAAACTGGTCAGTGAACTTTAGTATTACTTCCGATGTATGATGTCCCATATGGCACTACCTCCTATTCATAATTCTTATTGTTTCATCTCTTTCTCTTAAAAGTTCCCATAAAAAGACGGACAAGATTATCCGTTCGCCTATCTTTAACCTATAAAAAACACTTGGCATTATGCCTTTCTCTCGAAATAATAGGTATGCTACTCTAAACTCTTGATCCGTCTTTAGTCGTTTTTTAATTCTTCTACCAATTCAGAGTTGTCATCAAATCCACTTATTGACATACACTCTGAATTTATAATGTTGATTTCTGATACCTTAAATACTTTTTTAAGGACATCAATCTTCAAAGCTCTTTCATGTAAGTTTAACTTCTTCTTTAACTTTTCATCATCAAAGTTTGGACTTGTAATACACTCACTACAAATGTTTAGAGCACCTTTATAAAACTTATTCATTGATACAGCACCACTCTTATCAAGTGACCTGTCTTGAAGTTCATAAATTCTTTCAGGCGACAAACTCTTTACTGTAACCATAAATGGTTTACCAGTAAGTCTTGTAAGCCTTGGTATTTCTACATCCTTTGTCCTTTGATTGTTAAACTCTTTGTCATCAAGCCCTAATAATGATTCAATTAAATTATCCATAAAATCCCCCCTTATGTTATTGGCTCATAGTCATAATCGCCAAATGTGAAATTAATATCGAACTCGCCTACATTCGTTCTCTCCCACTTAAGTAGTGGTACTTCATCAAGTTTTACATCGTATAGACTTACTCTTGTTGTGCCAAGTGAATCAGGGTCTGCTACTTTGCCATTGACTGTGAATATAGGACATTTTCTTTGTTTAAGCATTTGTACTACTTTTGCTGCTATAACATCTGATACGTGGAATAAGTGAAGTTTGCCAGTATGCTCTTCGCCAGTTAGTTTCTTTCCTTTTTGAAGTTTATGAGCAAGCGGTATATCCGTGTAAACCATCTTAATCACTGCTTCAAACTCGGATACTTCTGCCATCTTCGCACCATCTATCCAGCATTCACCATCTACTCCATTTATCACTTGATCCGCTGTATAATTATCCATCTATTGCACCCCCTCTACAAATAAATTGGGAACTCTATGTCTTCAATTGCATCAGGTATAAATACATTTCCTGTTAAATATACAATTGAACCTGTGTCCCCTTCCAATATCTCTTTATCAGACATTTCAGTTACATCTTCGCCTTTCATTCTTAAGTGGTTTCTTTGTGCTTCAATATCAATTTGTGCCTCACCCCTAACAATTATGCTTTGAGTAACTAAGTTCATAAAATAACTATTGATTGCCGTGATTAAGATGCACTTATCATCATAGTCATTATTGAATTTTCCTATGTAGTCATCTCTTATGCTCTTCATTAAGTCATCATAGATTAAGTTCATAATGTTTACGATTTTTATCTTCTTAAAACTATCACCCTTTGTCTTAGTAGTAGTTTTAAATGTGTTTACTCCACGGACAATTTTTACTTTTTCGCCATCGTGCATTAAGACTAACTTTCCACCATCTACTGCAGCATCTTGCTCGGCAATAGTCAGCCTATTACAATCCGATAAATCATTTAGTGTGCCGTAAGTTATGCTTTGAGTGAATGGTGTACCTGCAATATATCCTGCAATCCTACTGCAATACTCTTCAGCGGTATAAGTTCCACTTACTGCCGTATGAGTATCTTCAGTTGTATATGCTGTAAAATCACACCCTATGATGCCCTCTGAATCTTCAGTATTCGTAAAAGGAAATACTGCCATTATCTTATTCTTGTTTACATTGATTTCCTCTTTTACAAACATTACCATATCAGATAACATTCCATCAGTTGCTACTGTCGGCATTGCTAAAAAGTGAATCTTTGTCTTTCTAATCCAAGCACGAGCTTCTTTATACATTTCAGTTAAGGTGTTTGTTGGTTCATCCTCATCATCATTATTTGCCCCGCTACCAGTGTTATTCATTACATAACACACTACTTTTTTTGGTGATGTGACATTACCAAGAAGTGCTAACTTTATCTGCTCTTTGTTAAAGTCTGATAAATATTCTGGTATGTCATCAATGAACTGCACCGTGAACTCTTTTTTATCAGGTGATGGAACATTGTCTTTTAACACAAGCCCTACTATCCCTCGGTCAGCCCTTTTAAATATCGATCTCGCCTTTTCTATAAAGCTAATATTTATTTGTGGTGCTCCCATAAATCCTCCTCTCTACTTAGTTATAAATGTCATCTTTTCTCTTTAATCTTAAATCAACCTTTTCTATCGGTTTATCAATTATCTTTATGTATGTGTTCTCATAAATGTCTATATCAATATCAAAAGTGAGGACATCATCATAGTCTCCTGTGTACCCTTGCGATACATCGGCAACATGCAAGACTCTGTCACCAACTTTTAGATATTTATAAAAATTGTTTTTTATTACATCTAATACTTTTAACTGCTCTACTGTGTCAACTGTAGTCATTAAATAATCTATAGTTATTTCTACTCTTGTCCTTGTAATGTGAGCATTAACTGATGAATAAGATAGTATCTTTATCTCCGTGTTAAAACACGGTGTCTTATAACCTTCTTTTGTTTCTATGCCATAAATCTTTGTCTTTGGGAATAACTCTCGTAACTTGTCATTTACAGCTTTTAATATCTTACCTGTGTCAACCATACTAAACTCCTAAAAGGTTATCGACAAACTTATCGCACTCATTAAAGAATGTAGGCTCATAATCTTTTACACCTTTTTCTATGTGTTGTGTTGGCTTTGCATGACCTATTGCTGGACCTCTCTTTTTTCTTCTGATTGCATGTCCATCATTTACAAATCTTTCATAGAACATCTTATTGTTTATAATCCACCACGATTTAATACCATCCTTTATGCTTGATAGAGCGTATCTTGCTTTACTAAATGGCTCCCAAGTGTTCTCTACATATGGACTATGTCCAATCTTCTGCTTCCACCTTGGGTCTTCTTTACTTGCTATACTATTTTTCATTCCATTTACGGACTTTTCCATAAACTTATTTACTTCATTAGGATATGAATTAGACACCTTTGATAATTTCCTTACCAGTGCCTCTACATCACCCATCTCTATTTTGACCATTTCTTCTGCTCCTTATGTTTCTTTTCAAGACAATATATTTCATAAAACTTGTGTTTCATATCAACATCAACTACTGATGTTATGGCAAGCTCTAACTTTCCAAATTCATCACCGTCATATAAAATATACATCTCTTGTGTTAGACCTTTAAAATACCTACAAGTAATCCTATAGGTGTTCTTTGTCTCAAGCATCTGTGCTTCTATATATTCTTTTCCTTTTAGTGGATGGATTTCTGCCCATACTGTTCTTATCGGTTCTAACTTGTTAATTGACTGTCCTATTTCATTTTCAGTATCAAACCACGCACATATTCTTATTCTTCTATTGAATCTACCTACATTTATCAAAACTTAACCTCCCGTAAGGTGTTAAGAATACTCCTCACATTAAATTCAAGTAGTTTCATATCTGCATTATTGATAAACTCATATCTATAAGTTGTGGCATAATAGATTGCAGACTTTATGAGTGCTTTGTCTTTCGCACTAAATTCTTTGAAATCATCGACTCTTAAAATTGATTTGACAAGTGAGATATTTGCATTTAATAATGTCTCTATCGTTTTGTCATCATCATTATTATCGACTTTCATTACATTCTTTATCTCTTCTAAATCGACAATCATTTATGCCACCTCCTTATAAATATTTGCTACACATTTGACTTTGAATTTGATTTGTGATAGTATTTAAATAATAAGAGACTCCTCTCACCCCTTTTGGTGAGAGAATGAGTCTCTTATTTTTTTGTCTCACATATTTACTATGGAGTAGTGTTGGTATTGCTTGCAGCTCTTATCTTTAAGATTTGAACAGCCTCTCTAAGAGCAAGTTTACCATCGACCCTCTCCTTGGCCACGAAAGCAATCATTCCGTTGCCAGCATATAACTCTTTGAGTTCTTGGAATGAACGAGTGCCTCTTTCGCCAATCTTGTAGTATGAGTAGTCACCAAATGCGATACATGGATTACCAGCTTCAGCAAGTGGACAATATGCTGATGTCTCAACTGGATAGCCAAGAATCTTATCAGGTTCGCTTGCTTGAACTGATGGTTGCCAAATGTATGCACCATTGTTGTCTTTTACCTTACGAAGAATAGCAACTGTCTGGTCATTCATGATGAATCTTGCTTTCTTTCTATAAGGTCTCTTTAATGAGTAGACAAGATTAAAGATGTCATCGAACTTGATTTGAGCATTCGCACACTCAACTGCTACCATACCACCGTCTGTCTCATGGAATATACCGTGTGGCTTGTTATCGCCAACACCGTTAAGGAATGCATCCTCTTCCGCATTAGCAAGTGCTCTCGCAAACTCCTCAATTAAGTAACCTTCAAGATCAAATGCATTGTCCGCAAGTAACTCTTCAGTAACCTTTACAGCAACTGATAACTTATGAGCATCAAGTTTGATCTGATTGAATGTTGGGTCAGAGAATACAAGTGCCTCACCCTCTTCAATCCATGCTGCCGTTGGCTTATCAGCCGCAATGTTTATCTTGTACTCACCTGATGTAGTGATAGTTCTTGCGAGTCTTCTAAACACGTTCTCTTCCTCAAGTCTTTTCACAATCTCTCTATCCATCTCTTCAGGTACAAGATAACCACCTGAAGCATCAATGCCTTCTTGCAAGTAGTTAGATACTATAGGCTTCCTACTTCTAAGAGCGTTTAATACCTCTTCCTTATACTCTGCAAGCGCTGTAACCTTTTTAGGTTTAGCTGGTTTCTCATCAAGTGGAGCATTGTTTTGTGGAGTCTCAACTATTGGAGCATTCATAGGGTGTGAGAGCTCTTTTTCCATAGCCTCCGCCCTTCTCTCTCTATCAATAGCTTCAGTGATCTTTGCAATCTCTGACTCCATGTTCTCATAAGTTGCCTTATCCTCTGCAGATAACACACCATTCTCATCTTGGTGCTCCATAGCAAACTTCTTGGCATTCTCAAATGCCTCTTTTCTTTTTTGTATTAATTCGTTAACTTTCATGTCTTTTTCCTCCTACATAAACTTTTCAATTAGGTTTAGTCTTCTATCAATTTCTGCAATTGATAGGGTTTCTTCTTTCTTTGCGGTTTCTTCAACCGCTGGTTTCTTGATTAAATACTTATCCATGAGCTTATTTGTTAAGTTGCTCTCAGATAAGTTCTTTTGAAACATAAACGGATTACTCTCAATGAAATC
The DNA here is from genome assembly GCA_947303805.1 of uncultured Clostridia bacterium. GTDB lineage: Bacteria > Bacillota > Clostridia > Lachnospirales > Lachnospiraceae > UBA3633. The sequence goes on from CAMYZE010000003.1 coordinate 109,070, forward strand.
CGAAACATTGTCTCGTGACATAATCTCATCACAAAACTTAAGTTCTAATGCTTTCTTAGCATCAAACCAAGTTTCGTTATCCATAAGTTTTGAGATTTCATTTGAACTTAATCCTGTTTTTATTTCATATGCATTCATGATTGAATCTTTTACAGCATCAAGCATTTCAATAACTTTCTTCATTTCTGCTTTGTCACCAAATGCTATAGTTGCTGGATTATGAATCATCATGAGTGAAACTGGACTCATCAAAACTTTAGTTCCTGCCATAGCAATTACTGATGCAGCCGATGCAGCTATACCATCAATCTTTACTGTGACATCAAACTTGTAATCCATTAACATGTTGTAGATTTGTGCTGCGGCTATGCAGTCACCACCTGGGCTGTTAATCCACACGGTTATTGGACCGGTTCCAGCTTGTAACTCTTCTTTGAACACAGCAGGCGTAACTTCGTCATCAAACCACGATTCCTCTGCTATAGTTCCATTAAGTATTAGGACTCTCTCTTCCTGTGTGGAACTTTCGCCTGTTTCCTCGTTTTTTATTACGTTCTGTATGTTCTTCCATTTCCAAAACTTCCTCATTAGTTTTTTCCTCCTTGTTTTCAGTAGTTTGTCCGTTATTCTTTTCTTCTTGGTCTTGTTCTTCTTTTGTGTCTCTATGTTTATCATCATCGTAATATGAGTCGTATGCTGAACCTGTATATTTAAGTTGCATCATGTTTCCATTAACCATATAGAAGTTTCCACCTTCTTCTTCTGGTATAAGGTCAAGGTTCTCAAGTGATCTCACATCATTAGGCGACATAAATCCGTTTTGAATACCGATTGAATAACCTTTCATTCTTGATTCATAATCACCACGAAGAAGACCCTCAAGATTAAACTTAAAAAATAAATCTTTCTTTTCTTGCTCATTAAATAATGCTCTCTCAAGTCCTTGTTCCCATCTAACAAGCCAAGGCTCTAATGTGAACTTAACAAACTCTAAAGATTGTTGCTCCATATTGTTAAATGATGACTTATCTAAATCTCCAAGCAGGTGAGGCGGTATTCTAAATATTCTTGCAATCTCTAACAATTGAAATTTGCGAGTATCAAGAAACTGTGCCTGCTCTGGTGGAATGCCTATAGTTTTAAATTGCATACCTTCTTCAAGGACAGCAATCTTTCCAGAGTTCCCTGATCCACCAAAGGTGTTACTCCAACTCTCCCTAACTTTATCTGGGTCTTTAACTGTTCCGGGATGTTCTAATATTCCAGATGGCATCGCACCATTTACAAAAAACTTAGAACCATACTCTTCAGTTGCTATTGATAAACCTATCGCATTCTTCGCCATTGCTATTGGTGAGTAACCGACAAGACCATCAAATCCAAGGCCTGGGATATGTAACACATCCGATGCCTTAAGTTCTATGTCTTCTTTCTTTATTGTGTTTGCCTCAGTTCTATCGTGCCTATACTTATAAATAATTTTTCCTTTATCATTCCTATCTACTGTCATCTTGTTTGGCATTAGAGGATATAGTGCTACCACCTCTCCCATACCATTTCTAATGATTTGTGCATAAGCATTGCCCCATAATAAAATATGAGTCATAAGTGTTTCTCTAAACACGAATGAACTCATCTCAGGGTTAGGCTCACTATGAAGTAAATGATAAAGGTTATGCTCCATTGCTTTCACTTTTCCGCCTGTAGCATTGTATTTATATAAATGTAGTGGAAGTGATGCGACTGATTCAGCAAGAATTCTTACACATGCATAAACAGCCGTTATCTGCATTGCACTTCTTTCTGATACATTCTTTCCAGCTACTGTGCCACCAAACACAAAACTAAATGCTGAACCTGGGGTTCTATTTTGTGGTTTGTCTCTTGACTTAAAAATGCTTAAAAAATTCTTTAATATACTCATAAAATCTCCACGAAAAAGAGGAGCAGTGTTGCCACTAACTCCCCTTAAAAAGAAAGGAATCTATCTAAATATCTTATCGCTATTTTAAACTATAGGTATATTGTAAAAGCTCTATCCTATTGTTAAATCTATACTCTGCCCCGTCTTTTGTAATTGCTCTAACTTTATAATTATTCTCTAAAAGGTCAAATAATACTTTGCAAACATCATATCCATTATGCAACTCTGAATCTTCACTATATGAGAATTTGTCTTTGCCTTCATAATACCAAGACTTGATTTTATTCTTTGTCGTTGCTTCTATTACTTCAAAATAAAATACTGGACTCATTATGCCACCTTCTTCGCTTCCAAAATTTCAATTAAGTCTTTAAGTCTATATCCATCTTTACTGCTTCTTACAAATAAGCTGTAAGCAAGCGGCAATGCTTTATCATCGTTTACATCAGTGAATCTTAGTAATCTTATTAAGAATTTACTTAACTCATAATGGAAGTCATAATCTCCATCCTTTGTTGTGAATCCGAGGCTCTCTTTAGTTCCTTCGTAGTTTATTTTTTTAAAATCAAAGTCTATTGTTTCAAGAGTGTTATGTGCATTTTGTATACCCATTACAATTATTCTAAAGTCATTCTCTTTTAGTTTGTTTTCTTTTAAATACTCGTTTAATGTTTTCATAATTTTTAACCTTCCTTTTTTCTTTTCTGGTTACATATAACCGTAAGTGTGAAAATATATCAAGTTATTTATTCTTACATTTTAGCGACCTTTTAGTGTCCTTATTGTGTCATAAATTAGATATAAAGAATTCCTCTTGTATCGTAAACAGAGCCACCTTTATTCATATTTCTTGTGCATCTATCAAGTGCCATTACTAAAGCTACAGCTCCATCTATCTTTTCTGATGACTTCTCTTTATCAAACTTTACATTTCCTGCCGCATCAGTTTTTGCCGCAATGTTGTCCATCATCCACCTTAGAACTTTATGACCATTATGAGCTATCTTTGTTTCAAGGACTAACTTATACAACTCTTTACAAGGTGGTGTCATATCTTTAAATCCCTGCCCAAATGGAATAACAGTAAAGCCCATACCATCAAGATTTTGTACCATTTGAGTTGCTCCCCAACGGTCAAATGCGATTTCTTTTATGTTATATTTCTTGCCTAACTCTTCTATGTATTTTTCAATATAAGCATAATGAACTACATTTCCTTCAGTAACATTTATAAGACCTTGCTTTACCCATACATCATATGGCACATGGTCTTTCATAGTTCTTAATGTGACAGTCTCTTCAGGTATCCAAAAATGTGGATATATGATATACTTTTCACTTTCGTTTCTTGGTGGGAAGATTAACACAAATGCTGTTATGTCAGTTGTGCTTGATAAGTCAAGCCCACCATAGCATTCTCTTCCTACAAGTGATTCAAAGTCTATATTTGTTTCGCACTTATCCCAGTGTTCCATTGGCATCCACCTTACTGATTGCTTTACCCATTGGTTAAGTCTAAGTTGCCTAAATATATTCTCTTCAGCAGGATTCTGTCTTGCTTGTTCATAGGCAGTTCTAACTTTTTCAATATCAAATGTTATTCCAAGCGAAGGGTTTGCTTTTGCCCACACCTTCTCATCACTCCAATCATCATCCATTTCTGCTCCATAAATTACAGGATAGAATGTGTGGTCAACTTTTCTTCCTTCAAGTATGTCTTTTGCTTTTTGATGTAGTTCATAACATATAGAATTAACATCATCTCCTGCTGTTGTAATTAAGAAATAAAGAGGTTGCATTCTTGCATCACCACTACCTTTTGTTAAAACATCATAGAGTTTTCTATTTGGTTGAACATGCACCTCATCCATTATCATTCCTGATACATTGTATCCGTGCTTTGTTGCTACTTCTGCAGATAACACTTGATAAAAACTATTACTATTTTCAAATATGAGTCTTTTAGTTGCACTAAGTATCTTTATAAACGGACTTAAGTATGGTGACATTCTAACCATATCGGCTGCAACATCAAATACAATGCTCGCTTGTTGGCGGTCTCCTGCAGCACCATACACCTCTGCCCTCTGTTCATCATCTGCACATAACAAATAAAGTGCTATTGCTGCTGATAACTCACTTTTTCCGTTCTTCTTGCTAATCTCAATATATGCTGTATTAAATTGTCTATAACCATTCTCTTTTACTGTTCCAAATATGTCCCTTACAATTTTTTCTTGCCAATCTATTAATTCAAACTTCTTTCCTGCCCACATTCCTTTTGTGTGACATAAATTCTCAATGAAAAATACTGCTTTGTCTGCTTTCTCTTTATCGTAATGCGAAGTAGGAAGCATAAACTTTGTAGGCACATAGTTTTCTAATTTTCTCATCCATATCACTCCATTAAAAAAGAGACCACTATGTCCCTTTTATCAATCTATATAATGAGCAATAGCCCCAATAGGGCTATCACATCTCTTATTCAGTTTTATTCGTTAGTTAATCTTCATCAAGTAAGTCTTCCATCCCTTCCTCTTCAACTAAGTCAATTGCTTCATCTTCAATAAGGCATCCATCATTCATTAAAATCTCTAATGTTTCACTCATAATTTTACCTCCCAATGAGCACATATAACCGTAAGTGTTAAAATTAGTCAAGTTAATCATTAAAACTTGCTACAAGCCCCACATCTTCCAAATACAAGTAATAGTCAAATAAATCACCGTCACTCATTTTCTCTAAATCTTCTCTTTTAGATTCAGTGAGTTCTATTATTTTTTCAATCAATACTTCTCTATCCATTTGTTGCCTTCTTAATTAATTCTACAACTTCATTTATTTCTTTAGTTGTTTTGCCGACCAACTCCAAAGCCTGCCTTGTGCCGCATTCATTATTCAAGTATTAGAATAATGAATGTTATCTTAATAAATAAGTTATCCAAGTAAATAAGAAATATGTTAATAAATTTGAAGATTTTTTAATGATTTATCTCGGATAAATTTAATTCTTAAAGTATAATTAATTATTATTATATTATACGAGGAGGTAATCAAAAATGGCAAAATCTTCAATTATTTACAATCAATCGCTAAACTCATTGGTTCAAAAATTATTAAAACAAATGGAAGATGCAGGTTATAGCAAACAGACATTAACCAGTGTCTTTATACTATTACGACCCATTCAGACATTTATGGATTTAAGAGGAGTTGCTCATTATTCTAAACAGATAGGTATTAATTATCTAAATGAGTACTTTAAAAGCCACAAGCAATCTAAAAGATGGGAACAAACTTTAGTTCGTACAATTAAATTATTGAATGACTCTTATGATGGCAAATTTATTACTCGACAAAAGGCAGGTTTCTTCTATAACGAATCATTATCTTATCTTATTAGCAAATTGACCACTCAACTTAAATCTTTAGGGTTTTCAAAAGAAACGATAAAGAATTACATTACAAGGCTTAGGCCAATTCAAACATACATGAAAGCCAATAAAATCATTGAGTATACAGATAAAGTTGGTGTTATGTATTATCAAAATTTTCTAAAAACTCATATCACTAACGATGTGACTAAAAAAGAATTGAAAGCATCTATTTCACGATTAAATGATATTTATAATGAGGTTTCATTTATTCGTATGCATACATCATCAAGTAAGAAAACTATAATACCACAATGTTTTGAGAAAGATGTGAGTGCATTTATGAACTATATCAGTTTTTATGGTAATTCAAAAAAAACTATATATAGACGAACAAAAGCCTTAAATAATTTCTTAACAAACTGTTTACAAAGTTCGGTGCATTCTGTAAGTGAATTAACACCTAAAGTTATACAATTAATATGTAAGAATGTGACAAACATTGATGATTGGGTAACAATTCGTCAATTTTTGAAATATTTAGCAATGCATAATAAAACCAGTAGTGATTTTTCTATATTTGTTCCTCAAAAGCGTCGCGAAAAAAAAGTACCGACCACTTATAGCATTGAAGAAATCAAATCAATTGAGTCAAACATAGATAAAACTACTTTTCAAGGGAAGAGAGATTATGTAATAATTCTTATGGCGAGTCGTTTAGCAATACGTTCAGGTGACATTGCAAAAATGAAAATCAGTAATTTGGATTTTACTACAGCAACGATTTCTTTTATTCAGCAAAAGACTGACATAGAAATAAAACTGCCTATGATTCCTGAGCTCAAAATAGCCCTTGATGAGTATTTAAGTGAAGCTGACACATCTGATGGATATCTATTTCATACTTTATTTGCGCCTTATAATCATATTGATAATAATGTTGTTAACAATACTGTAAATAGATACATTAATAAAGCAAAAATAAACATAGTTGGCAAAAGACATGGGCCACATGCCTTAAGAGCTTCTGTTACGACATCTATGATTAATGATGATATTCCTTATGAGGCTGTTCGTAATATATTAGGTCATTCTTCACCCAATAGTATTAAATATTATGCTAAGAATGATATTGAAAAATTAAGGCGATGTTCGATTGATGTGCCAGCCCCCAAACGAAATTTTGCTATATTTCTTACAGGGGGTGTTACACTATGATTTATGAATATAATAGTTTTTTGAAAGAATATATACAAAATTTTTTATTACAACAAAAATCTATCGTTACTGACTTTACTTATGCACACCGTTGTGGGATATTAAGAAATTTTGATGAATTTGTAATAAACAATAATTGTAAGGATATTAATTTTACAGAATCACAAGTATTACAGTGGATTGCATCATTAAATGGCAAAAGAGCAACAATTAATTCATATATCAATGTAATAAGGGTATTTTTTAAATTCCTTGCTGGTTATGGATTTCATCCATTTCAACCACAACAAATCAAACCTCACAATGATTATATTGCTTATGAATTTAGTGATGAAGAACTAAAACAAATATTCCTTAATGCAGATTTATGTTGTTTATCATCAAATCCAAATTCTGCAACTAAATCACACCCTACAACCAAATATTTTAAGCTCAAATATGAATTACCTATGATTTTACGGATAATTTTAGGTTGTGGATTAAGATTAGAGGAAGCTACAACAATTCAATTAAAAGATATAGATTTTGACAAAGATGTATTAACAATAAAAAAATCTAAAAGCAAAGAATATCGAATTGTTCCAATGAGTGAATCATTAACTACTATTCTTACTCAATATTGTAAATCAATGGGACTAGGGTTAGACAATGAAGCATATATTTTCCCAGGAACAAACTTTAGCAAACCTATACCATCATTTTGCATTAGAAATCATTTTAATCATTTGCTTAAAAAGTCAAATATTTCAGTTCTAAATAGAAAAAAACATGAACGAGGAATGTGCATACATTGTTTTCGCCATACTTTTGCTCACAAATCATTTAAAAAAGGACTAAAAGATGGCTGGGCTATAAATGATCAAATTCCTTGGCTCTCAGTTTACTTAGGGCATAAAAATCTTCGTGAAACAGAAAAGTATCTAAAATTTAACAGTGAAATATTTAATGAAGAAATAGAAATGTTCGATAAATATTCACAAAATCTATTTCCGGAGGTAATGTTTGATGAATAATTATTCTATATTTCTTTCTCTTTCAGAGGACTTTATTGGAAATTACTTGTCAAATGGAAAGGGATTAAGTTTAAATACTATTAAATCATATAAATATGCATTTAGGTTACTAATTGAGTTCATGTATAAACAAAAGGGTATTGATGCGAATAAAATCCAATTTTCAAATTTAGATTATAATACTTTATTATCATTCTTTGATTGGATAGTTTCTATAAGAAAATGTAGCACAAAAACAAGAAATCAAAGGTTAGCTGCACTAATGTCATTCTCTGAATATGCTCAAAATAGAAATTTTGATGCTGCATCAGTATTTAGGAATAGCATCATAAAAATTCCTTTTAAGAAAACAAAAAGTGAATGCCGTAGTTGGTTTGATACAGATGAAATTAAAATAATACTAAATTTACCAAATGATTATACAGCAATAGGACTCAGAGATAAAGTTTTACTTTGTATTATGTATGCTACTGGAGCACGAGCTCAAGAAATATGCGACCTTACTGTTTCAAGCATTAGATTCTCTAATAATAATACAACCATTGATATACAAGGCAAAGGAAACAAATATAGAAGAGTTAAGATTTCAGAGCATGCATCAAAAATTCTTAAAAATTATATTACAAAATTACATATTGAACATACACCAAATAAGCATATTTTTTCAAGCCAAACACATGAAAAGATGAGTGTTTCTTGTATTGAAGAGATTGTTAGAAAATATATAAAAAAAGCAAAACAACAATTCCCTAATAAATTTCTTATGAAAAGTTATCATCCTCATTCATTTCGCCATACTACTGCAACACATATGTTAGAAGCTGGTGTACCAATAATGGTTATCAAGAACTTTCTTGGGCATTCATCAATACAAACAACTCAAGTGTATGCAGAATTAACACAAAATACAGTTGATAAATATGTATCAGAATGGAATGAAAAATGGTTTAATGACTATCCTACTTTACCTGAACAGAATACAAGCAATAATAATATACCAAGTTTTTTAAATATTTAGTTTAGTTATCTTAGAAGATAATATAATGGAGCTAAAAATACATTGTTTTTTCAATGCTTAAATTAAAAAGCTCCATTTTTACTTGGATAACTTATTTATTAAGATAACATTCACTGCAAATCTCGGTCTTACTATCGACTCTTGAAAGAGCAGGTCGCCCTTTATACTCTTTTTTGCAAATAGGACAAGTTCTTATGCGAACACAACTATCTTCACCATATGCTACTCCTAAACTTGACCCTGTGCTCCATCTAACATGTATTGTCCCCATATCATCAACATCAGTTACTTTGCCACGAGTGCCACTTGGAACTGGGTGATATGGATCATTCATTTCTATTAACTCTACCGTACATCCTTCCGGATACTCTTCTTTTAATCTCTCTATTTCTTCTCTACTCGGATTTTTCATCTTTTTCTATCCTCCATGCACTATTACCACTTAAGTTTTTCATTAGTATTGCTCTTGTTTCTTTGAACTCTGGTCCAATAAGCTCCAACCTTAAAAGAAAACATCTCCATTGATATCTCTCATTAACTATAGGCTTTTCAGTTGCATTTACCCTTTGTTGTTCCTTTGCCGAGTGACATAACTTTGCCAAGAACTCACTATAGGCTTTTAATTCTTCAGGTGTTGTATTGCCGTTAAACCATTCAAATCTTAATTCATTATTTTCGGTCTTAAATGATAAGTCATCAGTTTCAAACACCTTCTTCATTAAGTTTGCTTTTGAATCAATAATACTCCTAAGTCTACTAAGTGCTCCTTCATCATAATTCTCAAGTGGGAATGAAATGACATACCCATCAATTTTTGAATCATTAGGTATTACTTGATGTTCTTTTTTGACTCTCTCTTTCTTTACCACTTCTTTTGGTTCTTCTTTTGCTTCTTCGGTTGGTCTTGTCTTTGGAACTGCCACCTTACTTTTACTTGCTGCTCCTTCTTTGTAGCCTTCTTCTTTTAAATGCTCAAGCAACACTTTTATTGTGTCTTCTGACATTCGGTTTCCAATTATCATAGTTCCATTCCTGTCAATTTCAATTGACCTAATCTTGTAACTACAACTTGGAACTCCTAAGTACTCAACTTCAGCCTTTAAAAATGTGCCAACACTCTCTGCGAGTTTCTTTCTGTCTTTTCCTTGTACTCCATACTTGATTTCCATTTCGCATATCTCCTTTCAATTTTGTTAGCACATATATTACCGTAAGTTGTGTAAATAGCAAGTTGTTTATTTTGTCCTATAAGCGTTCTAAATGTGTTCTAAAACAACATCTTCTTAAATATTGCTTCAAGACAATTTACAACTATAGAGTTCCCTGCTTGCTGATAGAGCCTTGCATCTGAATTTATTTTTCGTGCCTTTTCAAAGTCGGTATCATCAAAGCCCATAAGTCTCCAGCATTCCTTTGGTGTTAACTTTCTTATTCTCAAATTCTTTTTATCATAATCCATAAGTTTTCCCTCATTCCTTAATTTAACATATTCACACACTTTCTCTTTTTTCTCATCAAGTGTAAATCCCTCATCATTTATTGTTATGGCATGTCCGCACCTTTAAGTAAACATAGTGCAGGACTAATACCATCTTTTTCAATTATCCGTCCATTACAAAACCCTCTCGGATTGTATGATCCAAGTGGAATAATCTTATTTGACATATCCATTCCTTCTTACTATGAATAACCTAACAAGTTCTATTTTCTCATCAAGTGTTAGATTCTCATCATTTACTGTTATGCAAGTTACCTCTCCGTGATTTTCCATTACTGTTGGAGCAATGCCTGACTTATCTATAATTCTTCCACAAGCATGTCCTGATGGTTTGTAATTACCAAGAACTATTATCTTCATACACAACAACCGCTCCTCCACCATCTCTTGTTACTGTAGGTGCTAACTTTGATTTATAAACAACTGGATGTCCAATCCCTGTATCAAGAGTTTTTAGTCGTGCTTCTGGATATTGATAACCTACAGTGTCATATGGCTCTACCCTATTTTCAGCAATTAATCTATTACATAATGTTTTAACCTTTGTCATAAACTACAACTCCATAATTAACTACATTTGTTTTAATACAAGGGCTTATGCCACCGGTCATTTGTTTATGTAGTTTGTTATCTTTTATCTCATTTAGTCTTGCATTCGCATATGATAAATCAATAAAGTCATAAGGCTCTAACAAGTCACTATTAACAATTCTATTTATCACTTCATCTTTCATCATAGACAACTACTCCTAAACTTCCACTACAAGTTATGGTTTGTGACATTCTCTTTTGCACTCTTCCTCTTCTTGTATTTTGCCCCATATATGATAAATCAATACCATCAAAGACTTCAGCAATTAAGTATCCTAAGTCGGTCGCATTCTTAATATAAAAGAACCCATCTGCTTTTATGCCAAGCATTGATGGATTCTCTTTAAAAAAATCTTTAATCATAAACTACTACTCCAAGAGTGTCGGAATGAGTGGACAAACAACTACAAACATTTCTATCTTTGCCATTAGTGAGTTTAACTTGTTTATGTTTCATTGCATAAGTTCCGTAAGAATGCCTTATGACATCATATGGTTTTACAAGTTTTTCTCTTATCAGCATATTGCAATATTGCCTTTGTAATTTCATTATTGCCTCACAAAATTATCTACAGGTCTACTCCCCGCTTTAGTAGTTACACACTTTCCAACCTCTCTATCTATGCTTCCTTCAAACTGCTCTTTCCTTGGATACCCACCTGTGTCTTCCTTGCTAAAACACTTGATTAACTTGTCAGATAAAAAATACTTCTCATCTACTTTATCTTCAAGTAGGTCTTTTAAGAAGATTTTTAATTCTTGCTTCTCAGGAAATGTGAAATCTTTTTCTATGTCTTTGCGAATAGATATGGTGAACACTCTCTCACGATTCTGTGGGATGCCGTAATCCTTGGCATTCATTATTTGATAATAACTCTTATACCCTAACTCATCCATTCGCTCTAAATAGTTATTGAAATTGTGGATATGTTTCTTTGATAAAAGATTTTTGACGTTTTCCCACAAGACATACTTTGGTTTTATCTTCTCTATAATTCTTAATGACTCATACATAAGAGATGATCTCGTGCCACTTCCTTCATCACCACCTGCTTGTTTACCAGCTATAGAGTAGTCTTGACAAGGCGATCCATGTCCGATTAAATCAATGTCCTTATAATCTTTATCCCATCCAGTTATATCTTGCACAGGAAACAAAGTATTATTGATTGCATTGTAACTTGCTACAGCATACTTATCTATTTCAACATAATCTACAACTTCTACATCTATGCCAATTCTCTTTAATGCTTTAGTAGTCGCCCCTATGCCACCGAATAATTCTATTACTCTAAACTTGCTCATTCTTAAACACCTCTTCATATTTCATTTCTTTGCCACCTCGAATAACAGTAATATCAGATGTATTGCCTTCTTTAAACTTTTTATATCTCTCTACTGCAACATCTACAAACTTTGGTTCTAACTCAGCTCCATAGCACACTCTATTTAACTGCTCGCAAGCTATAAGTGTTGATGCTGAACCTAAGAATCCATCAAGAACTAATCCATTTGTTTGTGTTGATAAACCTAAAAGATAAGCAAGTAATGGCACAGGCTTAGAACTTGGGTGACCAAATCCGTCCTCTTTAGAGTTCTTTATGCCATCGAATTCAAATACCGCTTTTTGTTTTTGGTCTCCATACCATATATGCTTTCCTTGCTTTTTCCATCCGAAAATTAGCGGTTCCATGTTAAATTTCCAGTCAGTTCTCATAAATGGTGCTCTTGGTTTTTTCCAAATAAGACCTGCACCAACTTTAAATCCAGAATCTTCAAATGCATCATAGAATACTCTTGCTTTCATAGTTGCATAGAACACATAAATTGATGCATCATTCGCCATATACTCATTAAAGTTCGCAAATACCGACATTAAAAATTTAACGGCGTCCATATCATTTAAGTCATCATTCTTTATTTTTCCTGATGCACTTTCAAGAGCAACAAAATATGGTGGATCGGTTAACACAAGATTCACTTTCTTATCTCCAAGTAACTGTTTATAAGTCCCTTCAAATGTTGAATCACCACAAATAACTCTATGCTTTCCAAGTTGCCAAATGTCTCCTGCTTGAGAGAACACAGGTTTCTTTAATTGCTCCTCAACATCAAAGTCATCTTCTTTTGCTTCAGTTGGTATCTCAAATAGTGCTCCTAACTCTTTCTCATCAAACCCAAGAATGTCTATATCAAAATCAAGACCCTTTAAATCTTCAATCTCAACTTTTAACATCTCATTATCCCAGCCTGCGTTTTCTGATAGTTTATTGTCTGCTATGACATAAGCTTTTATTTGTGCTTCAGTTAAATGCTCTGCCATAAGACAAGGAACTACCTCAAGCCCAAGTTTTCTTGCTGCAAGAATTCGTCCATGTCCCGCTATGATTGTGTTATCTTTTGAAATGATAATCGGTGTCATAAAGCCAAACTCTTTTATTGATGCTGCTATTTGTGCCACTTGCTCATCAGAATGTGTGCGTGAGTTTCTTGCATATGGTATCAACTCTGATACTTTTATCTTTTTAAATTTTAATTCTTGATTTTGTATTTCTTGGTTATCCATCTAATTCCTCCATCAAAAAAGAGACTCTATACAAGTCCCCATTCTGCTAATTTCTCAAATCCACCTAACTCCTTAATGTAATCAAGTGCGACTTTTGTAATCTCTTTATATGACTTACTTACACCATCTATTACTACATCTTTATCACCAATGGCACATACTGCATACTTTACAGGAAGTTCAGTCTTACCACTTAACTGTGCCATTTTATGCAGATAGACATTTACTGCTACATCAGCTTTGCTGATATCTTTAAAATGTAATCCACCACCAGTTACCGCTCTTCCTAAGTCAGAGCCTAACTTTCTATTACAAGCTCCTGTATCAACATCCGAACCTCCAGTCCAATATCCAAGTGGATTAACTATTACATTCTTGATACCAGTGAGTTCCAAATCTTCTTTTAGTTTATCGCTATCTACATTTGATTGACAAGCAATAAGCGTATCAGTTTCACTATCATAGATGAACTTGCCATCAAATGTATATTTTTTATAAAGTGCTCTTACAATTCTTGTGAGTTTCTTTTCTTCCTCATTCACTCTACATCCTTTGAATATGCCATTGTCACCACACTTTATAATCTTAGATTGATTGTTTGCGAGATGTTCATCTTGAGGAACTATCTGCAAATCAACCTTAACATTAAATCCTGCAATTCTATGAACTATATCTTCAATATCCTCTCGCTTATAGTTCACACTTGTCTCAATGATTATGTGACAGTTACCGTGCCCTAAAAGACACTCGCCTGCAATCTTTGGACTATCTTGCATCTTATATCCTAAATCAACTATTGCTCCACCAATCCTATCGCAAATTTTATCAGGATGGCTTGGGTTTACTTTTTCAAACATTTTTACATTCCTCCTATATTCATAATGGCCATCATTTTTTTACCTGTATCATCATTCTCATAATATAGACTTGAAATTGACCTTTGACGGATTATATTGTCTATATTGTTATATGACACATTTAATGTTCTTTCTTGCTCTTGCAGCATTTGGAAGAATGGATTAGGTTGTATGTTTCCATTACTTCCTTTTTTGACAACATATCCATACTCACTCACATAGTTTTGTAGTTCTATGTATCTGCACCTATTCATAACATACTGCTCTATAAGGTTCTTTGGTACTTTATCTTCGCACCCACTCTTTTTAATCCATTCAAGCACTCTCTTGTACTCTTCCTCAGCCTGTAGGTATGTGCCATTCTTTTGTTGCTTGGTCATATAGTCTCTTAGTGGTGGCAAGTCGCTATCAACCACTTCTACATCTACTGACTCCCCATCCACAGTTTTTGCTTTTAGCACATTTGCATCAAGTTTTCCCTCAAGTATCTTTTGTTGGTCGGACTTTTTCTTCCTACCAGAATTTGCCCTAAATCCACCTCTTGACATATTTACCCCCTTTTTTGCTATGTCATTTTTAGCAAAAATCAAAAATAATCAAAAATAAATCAAACGAAAATGCCCCTTTTAGCGAACATTTTTTGATTTGTTGTCCGTTTTTATTGCTTTTTTATGTGAGATACTATCAATATTTACATCTCTAAATCCTTAAAACCCTTGTAAATACTACATTGTATGATTTAATATCATTTTTTGCCCCACGGATTATGCGTTTTCAAACGCGTTTCTGGGTGGCGGTCCAAGAAAGCTTTTCTTTTCAGGATTTCGACCGCCCCTCCGGGGTCGTGAACTTTTTTTCTTTTTTCGTTTTTCTGTTTTTTCTTTTTCCGTTTTTTGTTTTCGCAACTTCCACTTTTTTCCTTCGCAAAGTTTTTTTGCTTCCAGTTTTTTCGTTCAACTTTTTTCTTCCGTTTTTTTAGTTTGCTTTTTTCTTTTTTGCTTTTTGTTTTTTTACTTTTTGTTTTTTTGCTTTTGCTTTTTCTTTTTTCGTTTTTTGTTTTTTTTTCAGTTTGACTATTTACTTTGTTGCTTTTCCGTTTTCAGTTTCAACCTTTTACTTTTTCAGTTTTTCCGTTTTTGCTTTTGCAAAGAACTTTTTTGCACTTCAGTTTTGCTTTACTTTTTTCGCAAAGAACTTTTTTGCAAAAACAAAAAAGAGCTCTTGCTCCTTTCCACCTACAAGAAAAAGCCGTCAAGGCTTTTTCAAAAACTTTTTTTAACTTTTAATTTTTTACTTTTTACTTCTTTTCAAAAACCTGCTTTTTTTCCTGCAAAAACTTTTTGAGTTTTACTTCAACCAGTTTCAAAACTTTGTACTCGGTTTTTGAAAAAACAAAGTCTTCTTTTACTAGGCTACTTGGTGCTTTGCCCTTTTTGTTTTCCAAGTAAGTTTCAAACTTGCAGTAAAAGTCACCAGTTAATTCTTCAAACAACCTTTCACTTTTTGACTCTTCAATACTTTTTTCTTTTTTCATTTTTACTTTCCTTCCTTTTCTTTTTTTACTTTTGCTTTTTTACTTCATTCCAAGCTTTGCTTTAGCGGCTTTCAACTCGGCTCTTTTTTCCTTTATAAACTTTTTTAGTTTTGGCTCGAGCTCTTCCAAAATCACAAGTTCCAAGTCGGCTTGTTCCACGTCTGCTTGCAGGCTTAGAAGTACCACTTCCGTTTCGTGAGCTTTATCAATCAGCCAAGTTTCGTACTTGTAGTTGAAGTCCCCGCAGGTTTCCTTCAAAAGCTTTTCAGCTCTTTTTTCCACAAAACTTTTTAGTTCCTTTTTCATTTTCACTTTCCTTCCTTTCAAATCGTTTTTTCTTTGCAAGTGAACCCCTCGGCTATAAAAAGCACTTTGTTTCCTTTTTGAAGTTCTAAGGTTACAAAGTACTCGGTCGACCAAACTTCGTCCTGTGCTTTTTGAATTTCCTTTTTACTACCTTCAGCCAACTTTTCAAACTCACCTTTTCCTTTTAGAAGTTCCTGCTCAATTCCTTCAACCGTGAACTCAATCTTTTCTTTTTTCATTTTTTTAAGAGCCTTTTCCACAAATTCACTTGCGTCGTAGCCGTCGTACCACTTTACAAGCAAACTTCTTTTTCTTTTGCTTTGGCTTACAATTTCAACCGTTGCTTTCGTACTCATTTTTTTACCTTCCTTCCTTTTTTACTTAAACCCACAAACCGATCCGTCCTCGGTGTACTCAGGGTCCAACTTTGAAAGTTCCCTTTGAGCTTCTTCCGCGGTGCCTGAAAAACGAGTCACCCAACTTGACTTTGGCTGTGGTCCACCTACCGTTTTGCAGCCCCAACCCCAGAACTGACCGTCAGTGCTTATGTGGTACTTTCCGTCAAGGAAAGTTACTCCTTCGCCCCACTCGTCTACCAAAATTCCAAAAACGAACCTTGCTTTGCCTTTTAACTTTTTACGGAGCTCTTCCGTTTTGTCATCGCACTCCGGACTTTCAGTTGTAAGCTCAGCGTACTTGTACTTTTCAACTCCTTCAATTTTCATAACTTTTACCTTCCCTTCCTTTTTTCTAAACCTTTGCTTCAGCTTTCACTTCGTAAAGGTCCAAAAGCTCCATGCTACCGTAAAGACACTTTTCGTGTTTCTTTGCCTGCCTTTTTGCGCCTTCATAACTTTTTGCGTTAAACTGCCTTTTTGTTTCGTAGCCACCATTTGCGAGCTGTGGGTTTCCTCTCCAAAAAACTGCTTCAAACTTTTTCATAAAATTTACCTTCCTTTCCTTTTTCCTTTTTTTAAACTCTTATGACCACTTCCGTGGAGCCGTCACTTCCAGTTATGACCGCATCACCGTTACCAAGCAAGAAGCAAGTCCAACACCAATCCGTGAAAATGGTTTCAAAGCCAGTTTCAAACTTTTCAGTTCCGCTTTCCGTGCTTCCCAAAAGCTCGTAGTCAAAGTCCGAGTCTTCTTTGCAATTCAAACCTGACTGTAAAACTTCCACCAAGCTTTCAATTTTTATTTCTTCGCCGTCTTCCTTGTAACCCGTTAGGATCGTTTTCAAAAACTCTCCAACTCCGTAACCGTCGTGCCACTTCCTTAAGTAGTAGCTCTTTTCGTTTTTGTTGCTGCTTACCAGCTTTAAGTTTGCCCTTGTACTCATTTTTTACCTTCCTTTCTTTTTTCCGCTTTTGCTTTTGCCTTCAGCTTTTTTGCTTTGAGCTTTTTGCTTCGCGGTTCCTTTTTCTTTTTTTGTTAACACACACTTTACCGTAGGTGTGAAGTAAAGCCAAGTTCTTTTTAGCGAACTTTCAGTGTTTCTTTGTTGTCCTGTTTGCGTCCTAACTTCCACTTGACTTTTTTTCAAAAAAGAGCAACACACTTTTTTGCAAAAGAAAAAAGGTCGTGTGACCTTTTTAAATTTTCATTTTGTCAAACTCGTTGTGAACTTTTGCTAAGTCTAAAAG
The DNA here is from genome assembly GCA_947303805.1 of uncultured Clostridia bacterium. Lineage (GTDB taxonomy): Bacteria > Bacillota > Clostridia > Lachnospirales > Lachnospiraceae > UBA3633. The sequence goes on from CAMYZE010000003.1 coordinate 126,616, forward strand.
TTTTGCTTCGCTTTCTAAAAACTTCTCAAACTCCAGTTCCAGCTTTTCAGCTTCGCCAAGGCTTGCTTCTTGTGCTGCACAGAACCGTTTGTCTTTTCCTATAAAGTCAAAGAGGTCTTCGCCTTCGTTGTCAGCTTTTTCAGCAATTTCTTTGAAGAGCCTTTTTGTTAAACGGAGCTTCGCTGGCTCCAAAATGAAAACTTCGTAAGGCGTGTTAATTTTTACTCGCTTTGCGAAAAGCAAACCACCTTCCTTTTCTAAGTTTTCAAAAGACTCGTTCAAACTTTCAACTTCAAACTTTTTTATGTCAGCGAGCGGAATTAAAACCGTGCTGAACTCTTCGCTTAAAATTTTTACAAACTTCATTTTCTTTTACCTTCCTTTTTCTTTTTTTTTAGAACTCGTTGGTCGTTGCAAAACGACTCACCGCTTCCCAATTTTCTTTTTCAACTTTGTAAACCTGCACCGTTAAAAGTTCAGGTTCAAAGCCGAGTGCTTTTAAGTCGTGGTTCGCGTTCAAAACTTCAACCACCCTTTTTTCAACTTCGATTTCGTTTTTGCCCCAGCAGTAGAGCCTGCAAACTTCCGTGAAAGAAAGTGGCTCTCTGAAAATTTTAGCGACAAACAACTTTTTTGAAACCTTCCTTTTTTGCTTTTTCATTTTCGCACCTTCCTTTTTACTTTTTTGTAAACCTTAGAGCTTTTTTCATTTTGCCTTTTTCAAAAGCAAAGTCGTCAGGAATTTCTGTTGCTTCAAACTTCCAACCACCCTTCGCAAGTCCGTGGATCACGCCCATTAAACCAGTGCTTTTATCCGTTACAAAAAACTCCTTCACTTTTCCAATTTCTAAAGTTTCTAAAACTTCCTTGGTTTCACTTTCCCAAAAGCCCTCGAGCACCATTTTGCCTTCCTTCGTTGGGTAGAGGTAGGCTCTTAAAACGGCTACGGAAGTGCAACCGAGTTTTTCACGTGCCTTTTTTGCTTCTTCGTAAACGGCCTCTTTGTAATGACCGAATTTTTCCTTCCACTCTTTTTGTTCATTGTTTTTTTCTGCCTTTTCAAAAACCGCTTTTTCAGCAGCAAGTGCCTTCTCAAAAACTTCAATTTTTTTCATGACCTTTTTCCTTCCTTTTTTCTTTTTTCGCAGGTGTTTTCTTTTTTTTGCCTGCCTTTTTTCTTTTTCGTTGCTACACACCTTACCGTAGGTGTGCAAAAAAGCCAAGAAAAAAATTCTTACACTTTGGCGAACTTTCCTTGTCCTAAATTTGTCCAAACTTTCGCTTGACTTTTTTCCGTTTCTACGGTAATGACTTAAAACTAAAAAAAGCACACCTGCCTTTTTTCAAAGGTCGGTTGCAAAAAATTTTTGAAGTTTTGAACTGGAACTCTTGCTTGCCTTAAACGGAAGTTTCCGTTTTTCAGTGGAAGGCAACTTCGGCTTTGCCGTGAGGCTTTGCCCGTTTCCGTTTTGCTTTGAAGTTTTACTTTTGCCACGGAACTTCCCAAGGAAGGTCGAACTTGGCACTTGCCGTTTTTGGAAGTCGTGCTTTGCCCAGGTCGGCTTTGGCCAGTTACGAATTTGCCAGTAGGACTTTGCCCGTTTGCTTCGCACCAAGTTTTGCTTTATGTTATAGTACAAAAAACTCTACCAACTTTTGCTACAGAACTTGGAAGAACTCGGTAGAAATCTTGGTAGGAATTCGCAAAATATCTCGTACGGATTTCAAAAATAACTCGTACGGATTTTCAAATTTATCTTGTACGGATTCTAAGATTTTTTTAATCTTGTATGAATCTTCTGGTGGCACGAATCACATACACTCATCAAATTATCAAATGCATATTTATCTCCACCATCTTCTATAGGTTTTATATGATGCACTATTCTTGCTATAGTGCTTTTGTTTTCTTTTAGACATTCTTCACATAATGGGTGTTCTTTTATGTATATGTTTCTAACTTTATCCCATCGTGAATCATATCGTTCTCTATGGTTATACTTTCTCTCAAATTTATCGTATTGCTTCCCTTGTAAATGAATATGCTCATTACAAAAAAGAGGCCCCCTTACAAAATTCTTGCCCCCTTCTAAAAACGAGCCCCCCTTAGTTGAATCATCAACCACAAGGTTAGCTCAGCCAGGATATGAACATCCTCTTCTTGCTTTGTATGGCATAACATTCACCTCATATTCATAAAATAAAAGCCCCCAAGCATCTCTGCTTGAGAGCCAAAGGAAGGTATCTCTCCTAAGTAGTCAGGAGAGAATTGCGGAGATTGGATTTGAACCAACATTGCTCGGCTTATGAAACCGATGAGTTACCATTACTCTACTCCGCCAAAATAAAAAACACTCGTAAGTCGCTGCATGACTTTTGAGTGTTCTTTACTTGTTGAAAGGAATGTAAATGAAAATATCATCCTACATTTTGCAGTTTACACTATATCATATGTCAGTAGTGCATTTCAATGCATTTTAGTGCATACTTTTTTATTTACTAATTCTTTTAATCCCTTTAAATGTAAGTCAAATATCCACCTTCTTTCATAATGCATCGTGCTACATATAGATTCCCAACTCTTATGCTGGATATACCTCATAAACAATACCAATTGACTCTTTTCATCTTCTACAAGATTTATTGCATCAGATATTTCAACTAATTTTTTACTGTAGTTATCAATCCCCTTTTCAAGTCGAGTTGTGTAATCCATAAATTTAACAAGCAATTCTTCAGTTCTATTTCTTCGCATTCCATCATTCTTTCCAGTAATTACAATTGATGAACTTTTAACCATCATAGCCCTTATTCTTTCAAGTTCATTCATACAGTTGTTCATTTTCAACTCTAAATAATATGCTTGAGATAAATACTCCTTAACTTCAAATTCTTTATTAGTCATACAAGACCTCCAAAATTATTATTTTCTTTTGAGACCTTGTTACTTTGTAAATTTGTTACTTTGTAAATTTGTTACTTTGTATCTTATAAACTTTGATTATTTTTCACTTTGTTTTTCATTGTATTCTTTTAACTTTGTTACAATGCTTTGATGTAAGTCATTATGAATCTTGTCATACTTTTCTTTGTTATCTGCCATACACCACAATTCTAAAATATCATTATATGGTGCTAAGTCATTTGTGAGTAATCTATCTCGCATCCTTTTGTAAGCACTAATGTCACTACTATACTCACTTATGATCCAATGTAGTTCTTTTCTTCTCTCATCATCGCCATCTTTTAAATTTCTAATTTCTGCAAAAGTATCAGTTTTGACTCTTTGAAATATCTTGATTTTCTTTGATATGTAATCTACAAGCAAGCTAATCTCATCATACGACAAAATTTCACTATATTTTTTTTGTTTCATTGATACCCCCTATGATTATTTTTACATCTTCCACAGACCTTACAACTTCTGCTATCCCATAAGCATCCTTAATCCTTCTAATTGTGGCTTCTTGTAAAGTCGTTAGTTTCCCATCAGGTGCTTTAACTTCCAAAGCAATAAATAAACCTTTATAGCAGCAAATAATATCAGGCACACCCGCTGTTCCATATAAGCCACCATGCTCTTTAAAGAAATACAAACCTTTAATTGTTTTAAGATATGCCTTTATTTTGTTTTCTATAGCTTTTTCTCTCATTTTTTTTCCTTTCATCTACATCCACCAATAGTGGATAGTGGAGGGTGATTCTATCTCTTTTTATAAAAACTTATTTTTTTATCAAATTTTTTCTTTTTTAATCATTTTTTAAACTTAAATAGGTTTTACCCTCCACCATCCACTTTTTTTACTGGTATCTTCTATAATATGCAATCAAAAAGTGCCAAAATTATTTAGAGTATCATCTAAGACCTTAAGTCCAATTATCATATTATTAGTATTAGCTTTAACCTTGGATAGTTCCTTAAAATTGCTCATTAAAGTTAAAGTGAAGTTCTTTTGCATAACTGGATGCGCCCCACTTCTCTTACAATAGCACTCATAATTATGATACAATTCTATGCTTTTCTTCTTTGAAGTTAAGTCAATCTCACAACATTCATTGACAAATGAAAGCACAGAATCCGACTCAATACGATAAACCTCAAGTGCATCCTTGTTCTTTTTAGTCTCTGAAAACTTGTAATTTTGTGCCATAAGTTTTCGCAAGCCTAAAAGGGCAAAGTTAAATATTCCATCTGCTTCCGATTCAAGTTTCTTTTTTAAGTCCACATCAACATTTGTTACTACATGATCAAATGGAATAATTAAAAGTCTACGATAGAACCCTTTTGTCTTATCGTTATAACTCACAGGTATTTTATTACAGCTAAACACAAGCCTTGCATTAGACTTGAAAGAGAATGGTTTTTTAAACTTCTCTTCACAAAGAACTAAGTCCTCTCCAACAAGCGCCTTAAAAACACCAGTATCATCAATATTCTTGGTTGGTAAGTCAGCAAATATATTCGCAAGTTTACCAAACAACTGTGCAGTTCTAAACTTATCCCCTAAATCTTGCCATGTCACATTGCTCACATTCTCTTTGCCAAGTAAAATCACATTTATAACATGCAGTAGCACCGACTTTCCTGTATTACCCTCTCCGTGAATAACAAATGTCCTTTGTGCCGATGTTATTGGAACTAATAAGTATCCAAGAATTTCTTGTATTAGATTTATCTGTTCAGTATCTCCTTCAAGTACATCATTTAAATATTTAATAAACAATGGACACTTTGCATCTGGATCATAGTTGACATTAAACTGTATAGTTGATAAATACTTGTCATCGTGTGGTTTTAATGTGTCATTGATTACATCGTATAATCCATTTCTAACATTTATGATATAAGGATTTGGATTCAATTCATTTATATGAGTAAATGTCTTCATTCGCCACTGTTGCTCGCAATCTTTAATTTGTGTGAGTTTTCCCTCTGTTTCCATAAGGTTATTCTGCACTATTGCCTCTGCCTCTATTGTTTCAATCTTTTTATAAACCCCACTCATATATTTGTAATGTTCCTGTGCCACATAAATAACCTGCTCATTATCTTTTAAATGATTAGCAAGAATCATTGGCATAAACTTATAACCTGACTTAGTCACAGCATACCAAGGTTTCAGAGTTTCATTATCCTCATTGCCACTCTGTGACTTTTCGTATTCTTTATTCAGTTTATTAAACATAGATTTAATAGACTTTATTTCTTCAGTCTTTAACTTAAACTTATCTTTAATTGAATAGCTAATAAAAACATCTCCAGTAGTTCTCTCTTGGTTATAAAGATACTTTGTCACAAATTTATTTATTGTCGGAATATCAGTTAATGGGTTATTTGTTATTGGAAGTTTATCAAGTAAGGCATTGAGAACATCAAGTGATAAAGGTTTATAAGCAAGGGCTGCAGGGCTTCTACAATCACACTCTCCTGATAAATACTTAGGACATTGATAGCCTTTTTCCACGATTGTTTGACAAGTCATTGGTTTTGTTTTTGATTTAATAAAGTGTTCTATTTTTTTATCAGTCTTTCTTTTTGAGTAGCCATTATAGTCCTTTGAGTACTCGTGAATGAGTTTAACCCCACCCTTAAAAGGACATAGGTTTGTAATCATTGCATACCAGTCGTGTTCTGATAAAGTTTTAGAGTCTTCTTTACAATGCTTCATAAAATCACATGACATTGTCACAATATCAAGTCCCTCATTAGTACCATCTTTTACCTCTACAGGAGTCAAATCAATATCAGGCATTGCTGCCAAAAAATCATCTTGCGAATACCTGTTTTGAGGTTCAAAAAATATACACTTAACTTCTATAGGTTTATTCTTACAGTGATTAAATCCAGGAAGTCTCATAACTCTTGATTCATTTTGACACTTTATATCACCATCAAAATAGTCAACAAGTCCAAGTTGTATTGGACGGAACTTATCTCTTACTCCGTTCTTAATGAGCCAGTATGTGTGCAGTGACTTTTTTGTTTTAATAATAATCGATGGCCTAAGTGGGAATAACTCAATTCTTTTTAACATTTCATCAAATGACAGTTTATCCGACTCAACGAACTGTGCATTAAATTTAGTTATATGATCATCATCATCTCCACCTGAATTTACAACAAAAAATATGCCATTATTTTTAGCATTTATTTCTTTCAGTTCATCAATGTGCTGTTCAAAAAGACCTGCCTTATAAGACATCTTATCAGCATATGTTCCACCTTTATCATCAAATACCCTAATATGCACATCTTCTTCATCATCAAAAATAGCCTTAATGATATCTGTATGTGTTATTGTTTCTTCTACCGTTTTGTTATAAAACTCTGAATTTAAATCATTCATAATGTTGTCCTCGCCTTATCATCTAAATAAATATCCGCTGTTATTTTCCTCGAGTCTTGATTACCATACTTTTTAATTATGAATGGTGCATTTTCATTGATGTAATCGAAGTTAAGGCCACAAAGCCTACAAAATGCCACTGCCTCATCAAGTTTCTTTCCGGTGCGACAAGTCCACAAAATTAATGTGTTATTTAATGACAACTTTACAAGTTTATTTATTAATTTGAAGTTCGGATGACCAATATTAGGATATTTATCTTCAACTAATGTGCCATCAAAGTCCACTGCTATAATTTTATTCTTCATTTCCTAAAAACTCCTTTAATCTCTTATTTGCCATATTTATATAAAACTTTTTATTTAAGTTTTGAGGTACAAGCTTTCCGTGTATGTTAGAATTATCAATAAATACATGGTCTGGAGTATTTGATATTTTATGTAAAACTTTAGTTTCAGTATGTCTCTTTGTGATATTAGGTAGTGAATCATCGCCAGCAAAGACACGGACACATTTTTCATTTAATTGTTTGTCACCATAAAATATCGCATCAAACTTTCCTGTGATTTTGCAGACCATCTGATAGTCAATTAAATTATCATTTTTAATAATTGTCTCTTCTATCGGCACATCATTAACGAGTTTATTTGTTAATGCGATATTTACTATAGGGAAGTCAGCATAATCAAGAGGTGTTAGTTCTTTAACATATGCACCTTTAGTTTTTAATGTGTCATCTTCAAGTTTCAAAATGTAATTATTCACATCTTTTTGCCACAGCTCTTTTGCTTTAGTGAACTCTAAAGTTAATCCCGTGCGACTCTGCCACTCTGTCACAATGTCTTTAATTTCATCGGTATAATTTGCTATAAAAATACCGTCAGTATTACTTTGGATCAAGTCACAATATGGTTCTAACTTTTCAATTAAATCAAGCAATAATAGTTGTCCATAAACACAAACTCTATTAGCTTGCCTTGGATCATATAAATCATTGTTTTTATCTTTCATCGCACCATAAGTCTTATTTAGCACAAGTTTTAGTGGTAATTGTAATGGGTTATGTTGCCTCTTATACTCTATTCTTTGGTCTCGGAGTTCTTTGTATATTTCAGGTTTTCTAACAGATCGACTAAGCAAGTTGTATCTAATCATAAGTGAAGGATATAGAGATGCCACATCCATTAAAAGTATGTCACCTTTATAGTGATAATGCTCTTTAGCAGAATGTAGTCCACCCCAAGCAAATACTGTATTTATTCCTGCGACATTAGTTTCAAGTGATGAATCATATGATTTATTTTTATAATCCATATACCAGTCAGCAACATATTTATATTTGTTAAGCTTTAATGTGTCAGGCATATCAATATTAAATTCATCTTGATTATCATCCTGCTTCTCTGCTCTTAAAATTATTGATGACATTTGTGTTTGTGTTTTTGATATATATTGAGGTCTAGTAAGTTTTACAAGTCCAAGTTGTGCTTCAAAGTCTGCTAAATTTTCAAAGAATACCTTGATTGTTTCCTCAACATCATGTCTGCAGTAAGTTTCTACTTCTTGTAATTCTTCATCGGTTAGTTTTCTGTCAATGTCAAATGAAATAGATGACTCCTCTATGCTATCGCCGAGAGAACCCTCATAAAACTTAAGGCTATGATTTAAAGTATTGTAAACATCATATGTGTAAAGAGTAATGTTTCTAAAGTCATCGGTATAGTTGAATCCTTGCTCTCCACCTATTATGAACTTTGACACTTTATATGGATCGTGTCCTGAAAGAATAGCCTTAAGAATATAAGTGTCATAGTTTTTAGAGTTATACCCCGCCCATATTTCATATTTGTGTTTTTCATAATAATCTTTTAGTTCTTTTATGTTATTCTTTATTGTTACAAACGACCTTGTTTTCAACTCTGCAAAAACAAATAACCAGTCGTGCGAAAATACCTCGCAATCAAACCATAAAATATCAATCACCCCCTCCTAAACAAACGGTAGTTCTTCCTTTTCTATGTCATAAGACTTAATAATTTTGATACTTGTGAAACCATTAAATGATGTAGTGAGCTCTGCATCGTATTCTTTGTCACCTCGAATAGTTATAAATATGTCATCAACTAATTTTTGGTATTGTGTAATGGATGTGCACTCAATAGGTATAGGTGTTCCAAGCGACTTTAGAAATGCATTATTAACTAAAATGTTACTTTGCCTTATAACAAAAAATGACCATAAGACTGAGTTCTCATACTTGCCATTCAAAATCTTATAGCCAACTTGTATCATCCAGTTGCCACGCTTTGATTGTTTTACAACCATATCCATAATCTCTATACGATATATGCCGTCGGATACCTTTTTGTTATAAAACTCTTCATTTAACTTTTCCGCTTCTTCAACTTGCTTATAAAAATCATCAGTTAAATAAACTTTGAAATTATCAAAAAAATTACTCATTCACATCTCCATAAAATAAGAGAGTGACTTGAATGTACAAGCCACTCTCAATTAATAATTACTTACTTTCAACTACAGTATCATCAAATGGCACATCATCATCTTCTTGTATTGTAGGTGTGTGAGTTGCTGAATACTCTTTCACAAACTCAGTTATTCCTGTGAGCTTTGACCTCTCTTCATCAGTTAGCATTCTCTCGAATGAGAATGAAGCTTGACTAAATGGAATACCACCCTTATTAGTTGCTTTCTTCAAAGTAATCTTTGTCACTACTTGCGATAGCTTTCTTGCCTTAAACATTTGACTTTGTACATACTTTGTAAAGTTTTGAATAGAGCCGGTTGGCAGCAATAAGAGTGATGGGAATATTTGGTTCTCAAATATCATATAAATGGCTCGCTTATTTTTGCAGGCCTTACCATTTCCAGTTAATGCAGTGTTGTATTGGTTATATTTACACTTATTACAATCACCAAACTTTATGCCGTTTACACCATCGTTTGAGTAGCAAACGGGTGGACGGTTCTCTCCATCATATTGCTTGTCAAAATAAGAGTAAGCTGGATGATTGTAGATAATTACCACACGTAATTCTTTGATAGTATCAGGATTCTCAGAATCTCCTGTGTCTATTTCAAATGATGTCGCTCCACCTGAAGGAATCTTAACCCTTGGTAATGTTATGTTTAATCCTTGTGCTTCATCTGCAAAAGATGAATTCATTAAATCAGTGCTCGCTACGATAGCGAATGGTTTGTCATTAACCTTTGTTACTTCGTTACTCATAAACTTTTAAATCTCCTTTTTTTAACTATGATTTTCTGATACCAACATTTACTTTTGTATAAATGTTTAATAATTCTTCAGGCAAGAATGGTGGTCTTTCACACCCATTCGCCTCATTAAATTCTTTAACCCAAGATGCCAGAGTGTTAGCATTTACTTGTTCAGTTATAAGATTTCCACAATCATTATCACGGAGTGCCTTAAGGAACTCAGGCTTTCTTTCTGCAATAGGTGAGGCAAATAATCTCGATTTCAAATAATATGTATTTGAGTTACGAGTAAACTTGTCTACCTCAGCATTAGTCATTGCCTCTGTTAATTTTGCATCCACAGATTCAATTTCAGCATTTAGTGCTTTAATTTTTGCGTCAAGATCTTCTTTCTCTTTTTTAAGTGCCGATAACTCATCTGCGAGTTCAAATATTTTCTCATTCATTGGTTTGTACCTCCTTATATCTATACGAAGAATCCGTCATTTTTAATTAATCCATTGTTTTTATGCCTTTTTTAAAGTCATCAATAAGAGTCTTAGCTAAATCAATCTTATTTCTTAATGCTCGAAGTACCTTTCTATCAACAGTGTTTTTTGCTACTAAATAGATATAATGGCAATTGTTAGTTTGTCCTGCCCTATGTATTCTTGATTTGCACTGCTCGAAATTTGCCATTGAGTAATCCATAGAATAAAACACCATAGTGCTTGCAGCCGTTAGTGTTATTCCAAGACCACAAGTTGCAATTTGGCCCACAAATACCTTACATTCTGGATTCTCTTGAAAATTCTTAATTTCAGCATCACGGTCTTTTACATTGCCCCTTACTACTGCATATTGTATTTTCTTAAGTGAAAGCATATCCTCAATAGCATCAAGTTCTTTGTTAAATCTTGCTATGATCACCAACTTTTTATCTTCTTGTTTCATTGCATCCACAATATCAATTAATGCTTCCATCTTCGCCGTACTAACATTTGAGTAACTTGTATCATCATCATTTGGTATGTAGCCACCTGTAGCCTGCGAAAGTCTTAATATCTTTGTTAATACATTAGTAACTGTAAGTTCCTTATCATCTTCAAATTTCGCAAACATCTCATCTTCAAGCTGTTTGTAAATTTTTAATGCTTGTGGTTCTAAATCTATAGCACGGACTTCTTCAGTAATTGGTGGCAAATCTAAACATTCATCTTTTCTTACACGATATGAAATTGACATAAATCTATTTTGAAAGTCATCTGTTAGTGCTTTTTTAAATATAGGTGTGTGTAAGCCATAACCACCCATAGTAAAATAATAATTTCGCCACTTATAGAATGAGTCACCAAATATTGATCTATCAACAAATCTATATTGGCTGAATATGTCAATTTCTTTGTTTGTAATAACAGTTCCAGTAAGTAAAAGTTTATATTTAGCAAAGTCACCGAGTGTATGCATAGCCTTTGACTGCTTACTACGATTATCTTTTAGTTTGTGTCCTTCATCGGCTATTATTAAATCTGCATTAAAACCTAATAATTCTTTTTCCATTCGCCATGCTGACTCATAATTAATAACGGCAATTTTCAGTTTTTCTGATTTTTTTAGTTCATTCAATAGTTTTATTTTGTTTTGTGTAGAGCCTTTAAGAATTACTATGTCATATGCGAAACTAGCAAACTTAGATAACTCATCTTCCCAAACACCAAGAATTGATAAAGGGGCTACTATAAGAACCTTATCTATTTTGTCATTTCTATATAGCGACCCCATAACCATAATGCTTGTTAGACTTTTGCCCGTTCCCATTTCCATTAAGAATGCAAAGCCGTGATGATTTAGATTAAAACTATTTACCGCTAAAGAAGCTCCTGTTAGCTGATGATTGAATGGTTTGACTTTTATGACATCTATTAAATCATTCATCGATAGCCACACTTTCATATGACCTATCAAGTTCGTTTTTCCGAGCCATAAGCAAAGCTCTTAAATAGTCAATGCCTTTTATCACAAACTCCAATATCACATATTCTTTTGTCTTATCTTTTGATACCATACCTACTCCTTTACTTCTTCAATTTGAATCTTGTCAATTTTTTTAGATGGATTAAGAACTATCACTTCGCAAAAATCTCCAAACAACCACTTCATTATTCGCTCTCTAATTTTTAAGTGTTTGTTTTCAGTAATCTGCTCTCTACCATCTTTTGTTTCTAACATTACTTTTATGTTATGTTTCATAATCAAATACCTCCTATATCTATACTTGCTTTCCGTCATTTTTATGCTTTGGTAGTTCTATGCCATAAAACTCTGATGCCTTAGTTCTTATTCGCCTAAAACGAGATTCAAGAGCATCCTCATTTTGCTTTAGTTCTTTTGCTACTTGAGATATCGTTTTGTGATTAAAAATATGCTCTTGTATCAACTCAATATCGATAGGTTTAAGAGTTTTATAGAACTCATTTATTCGAGATTTTTTCTTGCTTTTTAATTCATCATCAAATAGAATCTTGTAAATATCACTATTAGGGTCAGTGATTTTATTTAAGACACTGTTCTCAAATGTTTTGCCATCATCAAAACTTACATCTTGGTTAATGGAACATATAGAGTTTTCCTTTTGATATCTTTCTTGCAAATCTTCCTTGTGGTCTTGCTCATCTAAGTACTTAATAATTTCAGTATTGTCTTTCGTAACAGCTACTCTTACTTGCGATGGTATAGGTCTGTCATTTTCATCATATGTAAGTACCTCATATACATATTCTTGCCTCTCTTCATCCAAGTAACTCCCACGGTTAGAATTAAAATAACTAGTTCTCTTTACTTTGTTACATTGTTCCTTCATAACTTTGCACCTCAATCTTTTAATTTTTTGATTAAAAATGTGCAAAGAAAAAACGGTATCAAAAGAACAGTGTCTGTAAAGATTGTGTTTTAATACACTATCTCTTTACACATTTTCCACTGTCTCATTCGATATCGTTTAGTAATTACAATGAAACAGATATTTATATAAACAGCTATTGCTGGTTATAATTATTTGAAACAAAAAAATCGGGATCAAACATAATAACTCAAAGTCATTTTGAATTACTATGTCAGATCCCGATTGTAAAAATGGAATGCTGGACTATAGCCTTATATTCCTTTTTTTGCTACATTCTTTATGCAGCAACTTTTGAAACTTGCTCTACTATTGCCACTTGGTTTCCGCAGTGTTTACATTTAATGTAACCTACAACATTCATACCAGTTTTTACTTCGGATTTTACAACAAGTTCTATGTTCTTTTTTTCCAGTACAAACAACTTATGTGTACAAATTGGACAGTTAGTTCCTTTTTCCATATTCACCCTCCTTTTTATTGAAATGGTATATCTTCTTCAGTGTTAAAAAAATCTGGATCGATACCATTATTTATTAGATTTCCATTATCATCGGTATTATTTAAGAGTCTGCTAATAATTTCTTTACTACCTGATTTTAAACCTATTTTCGATCTAGCATTACATACTACTTTGTCAAGTTTACTAATTTCATTTTTTATTTCATCTGCAACATACTCTGAACTACACACTCCATTGTAATCTCCATTTGTGACTATATATATTTCAGTCGCCAGTAAATCATAATCTTCAAATTGTGATGGTTCAGGATCATTTGAACTATATCCTACCTTGACTACCATTACAGATGCCTCTTCATTCGGCAATTTTGCAAAATATGCAGTCAAGTCTGGTATTACATAGTAATTTCTAAATGATGATTCAAAAAGATTTCTTCCCCAAAAATAATTCTTGCTAATATATCCATGTCTTTCATCATTTGAAAAAAACTCCATTTTTTCAGGTAGCCAATCAATAGCATTGTTTTTAGTTAAAATAATCAATTTGTGTAGGAAGTCTATAATAAATTGCTCTTGTGTTGATAGATTTCCTAAATCTCCATCCACCAACAAATCAATACTTATATCTAGCAAATCAGCTATTTTAGTGATATAATCAATTGATGGTAATGGTGAATTCGGTCTTCCCAGCTTTGCAATATATCCGTGACTTATTTCTAGTTTATCCTCAATTTCACCCATTGCTATATTTCGTTGCTTTGCCATATAGCTTACATTTTTGTAAAATTTCTCTTTATCAAACATAATAGAACTCCTTGCATTATTTTTCCTATTTTCTTGCACATATAATATCACATTAGGAATATTTTGTCAATATTTCTCAATAAATTTTTAATTAAGAATTTTATTATTGGTTGTCCGTTTATAGCTTTATACCTCTTTATTTTCAACTATGCCCATTTTATCATTTTTATCATTATTTGTGTAATCACATATGTGTCGGCTCGACCCTTGATTTTATTGGGTTTATTTTTAAGACAAATAAAAAAAGCCTTATTTTATCGCATTTTATACCGACACAAATGTGTCGACAAAATTTTGATTTTAAGGTTTTTTTGCAAAAAAATAAAGGGTCAAGCATCTGCTCAGCCCCTTATAATCATAAGTTATTATCATACTTTCTCAAACTCTACTTCTTCATATAAAAACTCATTTCCTGTTTTGTCCATTATTTCGCCAAATTTAACGAGTTGTTTCATTTTCTCTGAAAATTCCATATCATCTAAGTCATAGTATTTTGTTATAACTTGTTCTACTACTTTATTCTTATAGCTATCTTCAAAATCATATATTACTTTTTTTATATATCGTAGTGTATTACCTTGTGGAACACCAACCGCCTTAAGAATTATTGCGAGATTTGGTATATTGATTGATTTTGCAGATCTATCATTTAATAATTTTACAATAGCCGTTCTTGATAACCCGGTTCTCTCGCTTATAGCATTAGAGGTTAGCTTTTTATTTTTCATTATGCTAACAATTGTATCTCTTAAATCAGCTTTTATAAAATCATCAGCTTTACTTTCACTTTGTACTAATTTAGTAAACTCTATCGCATCAGTAGTATCTTCAGGGAATAACTTTTTATACTCTTCAAGTGATTTGTCTATCATTTTTTTAGTAGGTTTCACATAATAAAGCTCATCATCTGCATAACTATCATAGTTGGTATTCTTCTTAAAGAATATCATTGACTCATTCGGATTCTTTCTGCCATAGAATGTGATAGCACCATTATTAAAGTATTTGTCATTATTAATTACACATCTATTATTTACATAAACTACTTTGTTATCATCAATTAATTGTCTAAATGTAACATCAGTGTTGTATATTTCTTCTTTCTCTTCAGGGAATAATGCAGGTGTCTCATAAGGTACTAAATCTATATCATTTGTAAAGAATGAAACTTGTTTCATTCTTATGCATATCTCTTCTTTAGATGCTCCAAATAACTCGGCAAGGTCTGATGCAATAACTCTAAGTATGTTCTCTTTATTGTCTGAATTAAAATAATCGTATTCTTCGTATTTCTTTGAAAGTTCTGATACGAGCATTTCACTTGGCACAAGTACACGACCTGCAATATTATTGGCTTGCCATTCAATTTTATTTTCGCAAGAGTATTGATTGTCATTCTTTACAATGTCATCAATGATAGCTCTTGGTGTGTCAGTTTCATAATTGCTGCTCTCTGCATTTATATCCATCAATTGCTTACGAACTGTTAAAAACTCTTTGTGTAAATCATAATGAACACACTCATGCAAAACTACAAACCTATATGAGCCGAGTGACTTATCCTTTAAACTCTTATCAATAAGTATTGTTCCTTCGTGTACATTCAAAGTGCATTCTTCAACTTCTACTGTTCCATTTGAAATACAAACTAAACCTTTGATTCTATTGCCCTTGACTAGTTTTAACGTAAATGCATCAATTATAATAAGCCCCATCTTGTCTACTACATCATCTATATCTACTATTCCATCGATGTCATATTTATTCATAAACCTATTAACATAATATGGCAAATCAACTGACTTGATAACAGGAACTAAATTTGCAGATAACCTTATACCATCTTTTGGCACTCGAGCCTCTGGCATATCTCTAACCACATCTAAAACCTTAAACTCTTTGAATATACCATCAACCACAAAACTTGCTTTGATATAATATGTGAGAGTTTTTAATTTAGAATCTTCTCTTTCAATTACGGACATTTGTTTATATGGATTTAATACTTGATAAAATAAATTGCTGAGCATAGAACTCGTGTCGATGTCAATCTTCATCTCGAGGTCACAATTTATTATTTTCCTGTTGCCATAGATATTTAACACACGATTAATCTTTGGAACTTTTAGATATTTAGAAACTTCATCTTTTATAGAATATTGATTTAACTTCTTAAAACTACTAAAGTATGCATCGATCTCATTTGTGTCTTTGCCTTTGCAAATACCAAATCGCTCGCAAACTTTTAATTTGATGTTTGGAGAGAACTTTACTAAGTTAGTAATCTTATGTAGGTCTATTTCATCGGCCACAGTCAAAAAGAAGCCATTGCTGGCTTCAATTATGTCACTATAATACCTATGATTAATAACTGTCGAAATAAACGACATAAATGCCCTCCGTATGTGCCTATATTATACTAAATAATAGGTGTTTATCATAGTTTTTAATACACAACATTTCAACATTTTTGTGGCTTATTTATAAGGGTTTTATGTTGTTTTGTCAAATTTCAATAAAAAACCTACCTTTTTTCAAGGTAGGTTATAACTATTTACCAATCATTTTCTTCTTCCCTACGGCGTTCCTCTTCTTCTCGCTCTCTTTCTTCCTCTTCCCTACGACGTTCCTCTTCCTCTTCGCGCTCTCGCCTTTCTTCTTCCTCGCGTTCTCTACGGTATTCACTATCATCCCAATTATTCGTATACTCACCACGAGTCCAGCTATAGCCATCTTCGTCTATATCTTCATATTCACCTGATTCATAATTCATGCACCACTTTGACATAACTACACCTGAACTTTCGATGTATTTCTCAAGATGTTAAGCATAGACTTTTTTACATCACTAATTTCTTTTTTATTTCTTGTGCAAAGCACTCTGTCACAAGTATCATATAAATAACATGACTCACATATAATGCTATTAACAGCTTGTCTTCTTAAGTCTTCATCAGATGGTAATTTGTAAGATTCAATCTTTTTAACATCACTTGGATTTCGTAATCCAAAATCAAGTTGTTTACCATTACTAGTTTTTATGTACCGATATACTTCAGCAAAAAACTCCAACGAATCTCCAACATTGTATTCTTCAAAGCCTTTCTCATCCATCCATACATGGTCTTCTCTACTTTCAAAAAAATCTAGATTATCAGGATACATTCCCTCAATATAAATTCTTTTGAAACATACTCTACCATCTTTTTTCTTTTCAATTTGCCCTTTAAAACTTGACGGTATGTTGTAGTAAATTGTCTGAAAACCACTTCGCATTTTACCTTTAGATTCTTTCTGCAAATCTAAACACTCATCATAAGTTAGGTTTTCACCGCCTACTATTCCTTTTGCAAATTTCTCTGAAAAATCAATGCTCCCATAATCTGACCATTGGAATACAGTGTTTGTCTTATAGTGTGTCTTTTTGAATGCTTCCCATTCTAAGTCTTTCCTTAAGTCTTTCATAAACTTTACCTCCATTAATAAGTGATATCTTTCGATACCCTGACATGTTAACTTTGGTAATACTAAAATTATAACACTTTCATTCTAAATTCGCAACTAATAAATCTCACTCAAATCGCTATCTACTATTTCTACATCTTCGCCATTCCTTAACATATCACCTACAGTCTTATCAAGTATAAATTGCTTGTTGCAACAAGTGGTTTCTGCAAAATATGTCTTATTCCATCTCCAAACAGGAATGAAAAACAAAGTTAAAACTTGATAAGTATATACTATATTATATGAGCCGATATCATCGCAATATCTACATCTATGAACTTTATCATAGTTTATAGGCTCTTCTTTAGTTGTGATCCACATTAAGAAAAACATTACAATATCACTTTACTTTGATTGATACTTTCGCCAAATAATACCATCTAAAACTCCCACAGAACTAATATTTTTATATTTCTTCTTCAACTCCTTAACTGCTTTAGAAAATAGTATTTGATAGTCATTTCCATCTGTAAATTCAACATTACAAGCATTTTTAACAAATCTTTTGATGTGAACATCGGGCTTACACCTATTTTTATCTCCTGCCAACATAAATAAGTAGTTTACACCAGCATTTCCTAATCCTTTTATAGAACTGATTACAACTTCAAGCAACTCTATATTCTTAAACTTTTTAAATTCTTCTAACGAATTAATGTTTAACCATAATAATCTTTCGCATAAATCTATACATATTTCAGACTTTATTCTACCAGCAAGTTTTTGATTATTCTTAAGTATATCATTTGCGAATCTATCTACACCTATTTTTTTTATATTATTTAAGAGATTTTTGCAATTGTCTTCTTTGGTGTTTTTATCACCTTTTAAGTACTTTTCTATATATCGGTCAACTATTTTTCTCGTTACTTCATATTTAGTTCGCAATGAATAAACACAATCTAAAATGCAAAGTGAAATACTGTTATATTTAGTAATTCTATGGTTTTCATTCAAGTCTAAATTATCAATACAATATTTACAAAACTGTGGAACTAACTTATCTATATTTTGATTATTGCTCTTCATCTTTTATACCCATCTTCTCTTTCAACCCATTTAATGACTTCTCATACTGTGCCTTATCAATTGCTCCAGTCTTTAAAAATGTATCAAGTAATTTCTTTTGGTCTTCATAAAGTTTTTGTTTTTCTTTATCCACGAACTAATTATAACATATTTTATAAAATTTATTTATATAAAATGTATATTTTTTGTGTGAATTTTGATATAATTATTTAATGATATACACTTTAAATAAAAGAACTAAATCAGTCAAATTCATATATTCAAAATGTAAGCGAATGGCAAAAGTAATAGATTTAGTAGGAACTATAACCTATAAGCCTTATAGTGACCCCTACTCTTTTCTTGTATCAACTATTATAGGCCAAATGTTATCAAATAAGGTTGCAGATATCATTTGCGAAAGATTAGAAAATCATTGCGATGGTCATATTACCCCAGCTAAAATTGACGAATTGACCGATTCGCAAATAAAGTCAATTGGAACATCAAATTCTAAAGTCAAATTCATAAGAGAACTTACAAACTCAATTAAAAATAAAGATATTAATTTTAAGAAAATAGCTGATATGAATGATGAAGATGCAATAAAGGTTCTTACTTCTATACACGGAATAGGAACTTGGTCAGCAAAAATGTATCTTATTTTTGTACTAAATAGGCAAAATATCCTGCCATACGAAGATATGGCATTCATACAAGGCTATAAATGGTGCTATAACACCAATAGAATAGATAAAGATAGTATAACTAAAAAATTTAAGAAATTTGAACCATATCGAAGCATTGTGGCGAGGTATTTATACAAGGCTTTAGATGGTGGTTTCACTAAAAATAAATTATAAGGAGTATTTTTATGTCATTAAACACAGGATTTGTAAATGAAAAAGACTTAGTAGATGCATTAAACAATAAGTCATATACCGATTTGAATGCAAATTTACAACACTTTTGCTTAGATATATTTAATAACAAGTTGGATACAACACCGCTAATTGTTTCAAAAATTTCTGGTAATTCTAAACCTGATATTATGATTACTCACAAAAATGTTACAAAATACATTAGTATAAAAAAAGGCTCTGGTAATAGTGTGCACCAAGAAAAAATTGATGTATTTACAAAATATTTAGAATCTATTGGTGTTAGTAAATCAAACATAAATAATTTGCTACTATTTCATTATGGCGATGACACAATAAATGATACTGGCAAGATTAGATACGATGCAAGAGAATGTGCTGAAAAATATACCAAACAGATAGAAGCATTAAACAATGAGTTAAATGGCAAAGAAATATTAACTAAAATATTAGATAGAATATTGTTTACAGGGAATGTTGAAAATGGACACACTGTAGACTATATTTATCATGGCGATTTAAATAATGGATTATGGGCATCTCGAGACGAAATCTATAAGTATTTTTTAAGTAATAAGTTTATTAGCAAAACTGTTCATTTCGCTTCTTTAACTTACCAAGTATGGGGAAGAAACGAAAAAAGAGAAGCACTTCACCCAGAAAGACGATATGTAATGCAAGTTAAATGGTCTCAAATATTAATTGATCTAAAAAACATAAGAGAAGGTAAATAAAATGAATAGAGGAACTAAGCAAGGCGATGAGCAAGAAATTAAATTTGTAACTGATTTTAACAAAAACAAAGTCGGCTATAAAGATTTTATTTTGTCATTCAGCAAAAACATAGATAAAATATGGATGTGCCGTGTAACTACAAAACAATTGTCAAAATTGTCGAATCAAAGAGTTTTTACAAGATCCGATTGTTATCTTATTGAAAGTAGCGATCCACAATTGACAAAGGTTCTCAAAGATAATGACAATTATTTGTCTGAAGATATTTTAAATAATAACAAAATAAAATTTATTCAAATCGAAAAGTCAGGCATATCAATCAAAATGATAGATTCAAATAATTTTCAAATTCTAAAGTTGCAACCTGATTCTTTTTACAATTTATTTAGTAATTATGAATTAGGCGCTGGTGCTTCAATATATTGTCTAAAAGAAAATGAATTAATAAAAAATGATAGTGTTTTGAAAGGTTGGAAGACAACTATATCAAATATGATGAGTTATTTTAAGGAATTAAAGCTTGATAAAAACTTTATAAACGATTTAGCTGTTTGCAAAAAAATTAAGGAATATTCAAATAAGAAAATTAAAGAACTAATAGATAATTCAAAAGAATTACAAAAGAAAATTTTTAACGGATATCAATTATACGAAGAGCCATATGTAGCATGGTATTTATATCACGGAGATAATATTGAAAAATTAACATATATCCCATTTACAGTTACTACTGGATCTGGTAGATCACATGGTGATTTTACTGTTGTACTTAAACCAATCTAACTAATCAACTTAACTAGTTCTTTAGCAATTTCCGTCACAATAGGAACAACCACACTATTACCAACTTGCTTATATGCCTGCATACCCGTTCCTATTTTATAACTTTCGGGGTATCCCATTAATCTCAAACATTCTTTTTCTGTCAATTGTCTCATTTGTTTTACAAGAACAGGGACATTATTTCCACCAGTGCCCATTTTTGCTGTTAAACATGGGCTTATCCCATCATTTTTAAATTGACATCTTGATGCCCTAACTTCATAAGCCAATGTTTCATCATTTACACTGATGTTTTTATCTTTTACAAATTTTTGAATGTTCTTTTTACATATAGGTGTAACATTATACTCTTCACCTACATTTTTATCTAATATATCTTTAATTCTAAACTTAAGCTCGCACTCTTTAGGAAATTGGAATTTATTAATATCAATATTCAAATCTTTTCTTATACCAACACAATACCATCTTTCCCTATGCTGTGGAATACCATATTTTTTTGCATTTAAAACAGAATATTTATAATCATAACCCAAATCATCTAAAATAGATAATATTACCTTAAGTGTTTTGCCATTATCATGATTTGTAATTCCCTTGACATTTTCCAAAAAGAATGCTTTTGGCTTCTTAGCTTTAAGAATACTAGCAACATTAAAAAACAAAGTTCCTCTTGAATCTTCAAAACCTTTTCTCAACCCAGCAAGTGAAAATGGTTGACAAGGAAATCCACCACATAAAATATCAAAATCGGGTATTTCATTTGGATCTTTAGTCGTTATGTCGCACTTTGAATCATCATTAAAATTGTTCTTATATGTTTCTATAACTTTGTCATCTATCTCTGAACTAAAAACACACTTGCACTTTTGTTTTTCAAATGCAAGTCTAAATCCTCCTAATCCAGAAAATAAATCAACAAATTTCATTGTTACTCCTTGCTAATGTATTCATCATACAAGTGATTTATTATACCAGTTATTACTGGTGGACTTACAGCATTACCTGATTGTTTATACATTTGCCCCTCAGTCATACCTATTTTCTTTATATTATTTACAAATGATTTAGAAAATCCCTGAACATAAAAATTTTCTTCAGGCGTAATTTTTCGTATTCTAAACAAATTGTTATTTTTTATATATATTTTTGTAGAATCTGTTCTCGCCAACACAGTTGGAGATATTCCTTTAACAGAATATACTCTTCTTTGCCTATCTAAATCATTGTGAACGGATCTTGGCAAATCAAATAATTTTACAATTTCATGCTTTTTACTTGTAATATCATCATACTTATTTTCATTTAAATAGTTTACAACTTTATCTGCATTAAAATAATACTTTTCTTTTACTTCATCATCAATAACATCAACCAAGGAAAGCATTTTGTTATTAAAACTTACATAATTAAAAAAATTAAATGAATTAAACTCTTTTGTATTGTATGCTCTTTTTAACTTTGAGACATTGGAAGAGTGCGAATCTTCTTGATAAAGTTCCTTATTGCCATTTTTGATACCTATAATGTAGGTTCGATTTCTACTTTGTGGAACACCTGAATCTTTAGAATCTATTATTGAAAAATCGATAAAATAGTCTAATCTATTTAAGCTATCAAGTATAACTCTAATTGTATTGCCATTATCATGAGATATCAAGTTTTTAACATTTTCTAATAAAAAATACTTAGGTTTTTTTACTTTTAGTATCCTAACAATATCAAAAAACAATGTACCACGCACATCGTTAAAACCTTTCATACTTCCAGCAATACTAAAAGATTGGCAGGGGAAACCACCAACTAACAAATCATGTTCTGGGACTATGTTTTCATCAACTTTTGTAATGTCCCCATGCATTGTAGATGAGTCAAAGTTAGCAGCAAATGACTTTTTTGCATTTTCATCAATTTCAGATGCAAATACTAAATCATAATCTAGTTTACTTTTTCGTATTCCTTCTTCAAATCCACCAATTCCAGAGAACAAAGAAACTACTTTAATTTTTTTATCCTTTTTACTCACTTTTACCCTTCAATAATTGATAAATTCTTAAGCATAATCATAAACTTTTTGATTTCGCTATTCATTTCCTTAATCAATATATCTTTATTTTTATTAGTAATTTCAACTTTTATTGGCTTTACTATCCTAACATAGTATACTTTACTGCCATCAATATGTTGTGATGCTGATAAATAATCATTATATTCACCTATTTTGTTTCCAATTTTGTCACACGGTTCATATAAATATTCATCTTTAAAATCAAACTCCTTTAAATAATTATTATAAATATTATAATAAATTTCTTTACGTAGTTTATTCCTAATTACATCAAGTGTAATATTGAAATATTCATAATTCTCACCTATTGTTATAGTTATAAAAAATGGTTTTGTAATATCAAATCTCATTTCATACCATAGGTTTTTACGAATTTTTGTGCCATTTACATTAGTCCACGACCTGCACACAATACCAATTAAATTTGATTTTTTATTTAGTTCATAAGTAATATAGTTGCCAAGGATTCCTAGTGTTTTTTTAGCATTAATGCATATCTCTTTTTTAATAGGATCTTTAGCATACACCTTGTTTGCATATTCTTTTGACCATTTTTTTAATAAGTCAAAATCAATTCCATCTTTGTTTGTATCAATATACCCCATTGCAACCTCTGTGACTCAAATAGTAAAATTTAAGTATCTGTAGTATATAATTTCTTTTTATGTTTCTCTTTAAACCTTTTATCCTCAAAAACTACAGGTCTACTGTTGTCTTTATAGACCCTTAGTTCACTACTCTTCATCATCTTCAGTTTCTTCTTCGTTTCCTTGCACTTCTTCATCTTCTTCTAACCCATATAAATCAGGATTTAATAACATATCGTTCATATAATCATCATCAAACAT
Source organism: uncultured Clostridia bacterium (assembly GCA_947303805.1). Taxonomy (GTDB): domain Bacteria; phylum Bacillota; class Clostridia; order Lachnospirales; family Lachnospiraceae; genus UBA3633. The sequence continues at coordinate 150,177 of CAMYZE010000003.1, forward strand.
CTCTAATCCGCCTTATAAACATCAAATTCCACAAACTCATCACATAGTGGATTATTCATCAAATCTCCAACTTTATCTAAATCACCATCATACGACTCAATTACTTTAATGTTAGTTCTAAAATGCACTTTATTATCATTGTCAAAGTAATCATCATATCCATTTATACCAAGTTTTGTATTGTTTCCAAGAGTAACATAAAATGTAGAATCAGTCTCTTGATTTGGATCTAATGCTCTTGGGAACACATCAGTATGCTCATTATGGATTTCTTCACTACTCTTATGAGTGGTTATATATGTTGGTAATACAATTAATGTTATCTTCTTATTTGTCTTATTTTTAATAACACAATTCATAGCATTATGTGCAGACATTTTAGTTGTAAGAGTTATCTTAACTACATCATTATCAATAATGACTTTATCATATTTATCGTGCAGAGCTTTATTCTCAGCCTCTTTCGCAGCCTTTGACTCTTCTCTTGCCTTATTTGCAGCCTCTCTTGATTCTTTTGCAGCCGACATTGACTCATCTCTTTCCTTTTTAGCAGCCTCACGAGATTCTCTTCTTGCCAGCACTTCAGGGCTTACTTGTTTTTCGCCACAGCCACCAAGTAAAATGGCTATTAACATAAATAATAATAATAGTTTTTTCATTTCGACTCCTTAAAATATATCCTTAACTCTTAATCTCTAAAGTCATCACTTTATCTTCGTTTATATTTATCTTAATGTTTCGCAAGTATCTCTCAAACAAGTATTTCTTCTCGCTATCATTTAACTCGGCTTTCAGGTTCCATAATTGTTTGTCGAGTAATTCTTCTAAGTCAATGGTGCATTTCTCTTTTAGTTCTTTTCGTATGTTATCAAGCAATATTTCCTCAATTATCCAGCCACTATCCTTGCTATAGAAATCATCAATGAAACAATATGGTATACCTTTAGTTATAAGTCCTTCTTTAAAATCTGGTCCGCATTTTATGTGTTCTACAAAGAATAAGAAGTCGCAATCAGTAAATCTTCTAACAAGTGGCCAATAGTCAGAATCACTTGCTGCCATAATGAATGCATCTACATTTTCTTTATAGTGAAGTTCCGAGCATTCCATTATTACTTCTTCATCAACTATAGATTTATTGTCATTAATTCTCTCAATTTCAAGATACTTAATTGGTATAGAAATATACTGTTCAAGTTTATTCCAAGTTTCTGATGTATGCGGATCATCTATTAATACAATTCTAGTAATTTTCTCTCTATACTCTTCTTCAAGACCATTAAGTGTTGCTAGTAATCTATAAGGATTAGAGTTTTCGCAATCAACTACAAGGTGGATGTTGTCATTTCTCTTTAAGAAACTATAAATAATCTCTTTTGTATCTTTTCCAGCATCTCTTACTTTGTTATATTCTAAAAACTCATCATTATTCCACTTGTAAAGCAAATAGCAAAATCTCGAATCACTCCATAGGACATTACCTTCATCTTGAGGTATCCAGTTAATGTAAGTGCTATAAGGGTAATATGCCATATTGTTATAAAACAATTCGGCAGCCTTCTCAAGTCCTGCTTTAGTATCTCCATCAGGCATAAGTATCATATTAACTAAGTATTCCCACTTAACAATATGGTTCAGATTAGAGCAATTATTTATTCTATTCTTTAACTCGCTATTGAGTTTAATTAAAAAGTTATTTGAATTCTTGTTTTCTTGGTCACTAAATCTTATACCTTTAGATTCAAGATATGATATTTCATTAGTTGGAAGAATGTCGTGCATTGCATAAATACTTCTTCCCTCTTGAATTATCGCATTAGTTACTTTCTTATAGTTCCTCTCTATAGAGTTTCTTAACAAGCACAGTGCCCTTACAATCTTTGCTGCATCGTTCTTCTCAAGTTCTTCATAAATCTCTATCTTTGGTGGTTCTTTTTCAGATTCAAAGTGCCTTTTTTCAACTCCAATAAGGTATGCAACTAATGATACCAATTCATACTTCGACTCTTTATCAAGTCCCTGTTCATATTGATTTATGTTTTCTAATTGAGCACTATCCATATAACCTACTAACTACATAAACTACTAAAATGATAAGCAATATCACCACAACAGCAGTTGCTGATAATATTACAAGCCCCATCGGAGTAAACTCATTTAATAATTTGTTTCTTCTCATACCTTAATTCTACTAAAACGGATGTCCAAAAAATGTCGCACTAAAATAGACCAAATAACTTCTTTTTCTCGTATGGTTCTATCTTACCATCAATATATTTGTATCCAGTCTTGTCTATTGCATCTTTAATCATTGATAAATCAACTTCATTGTCGATAATAAAACTAGCCTCTTTTTTTGTATGTGATGCTTTCACTTCTTTCGCATTACTATAAATTTTTCTAATTGCATCTGTGATATGCGACTCGCACATAGGACAAGCCATACCTTCAATTTTAAGTGTTACTTTATTCATATTCTAATTTTCCTTCCAATCGAGATTTAAAACCCTAATGCCTACCATCAAAAATGTCGCACAATAACAACTTCTCGCCATTTCTATAGATATCCAGTGCGAGCCGTTTTATGGCTTATATTATACCATTTTTGGCGATTTTTATAAACTATAAATTTAAATAAATTTTACTTTTTTACAAAAAAAAAGAGCCACCTGTGTGGCTCATAGTATAGATTATTGGCTTTCCACAAAGAGACTTCATGCTGATAATAATTCAATTGCAAATTTTCAATACTAATTGGTAAAAATGTGTAAAAATGTCAAGATATCTAAATTTAAAATAAATTTTATCTCGCAAAAAAGTATTATAACATATATAAATTTAATAATAATATTTATAAACCCTATATTCTTAATATGAAATAGTGATTTGAAAAAGCTTATAGTTTCTTGCACAGGTCTAATTACATCAACGATAATATACCAAAATGGCTCCGATACTCTATGCCATAATGAATTTAAACATTTTACAATTTTAATTTCAAATATCATTGATAGCACACATAATATTACATAAAACAATATAGATTCATGTAAGTTTAATTTCAATACATTACTTGTCTTAATAACATCATATTTAAATAATAGATTATTTATAATGAAATACAAAACAATTGATCTACTAATAGCAAGAATATATCCTAATATTTTTGTAGATATTGGGATTTCAGCATCTTTAAATGATATATTTGATAAAGAAATACTTGTTTTATAGCCACACTCTGTGCATTTCCACAAGTAATGACTATCACTAAAATTATTTTGTGCATTTAATAATGCTCCACAATTGTCACAGTACCAATCTATTCCGGGGAATCTATCTTTTTTATTCATAATAAATAATCAACCTCCAAAATATAATTGTCATTAATTAAATAATCAGAGTAAAATTATAACAAAAGTTAAATTTATATTAAATCTTTATCACTTTAAATCTATAGCAAAAATGTGTTTATTATTTAAAATATATCGTACTTTTTTTATCATATGAGCTTTTTACACTATCTCCATAAATAACCTCAATTTGAATAGTCTCTGGTTTTTGTGATGGTTGGTATCTAAAAATCACTACTTCTTCTCTTGCTTTTTTCTTTTTGTTTGCAATCAATTTTTTTGAAAAAACAATACTTTCTTTATCCTCAGAAACAATATCGGCATTACCATCAGACAAAGTAACTTTTGTATTTTTAAATCCTGTAATTTTATATGTGACACTAATTTCTTCAGAGTCGCCAAAAAACTTGTCGTAAAGTGCAGTGCTCCCAACCCTTACATAGCAAGGCTTGTTTGATGGGAATTCTTTTCTTTGATTTCCATAAGCCCAGTTATCTTCTTCGCCAGCTGAGTAAGATATCGTGGTCTCAGCAGCAAGATATTTTTTGTCTTTATTTTTTTCTTCTTCTTTTTGTTTTTTCTCTTCTTCCTTCTTCTTTTTCTTTTCTTCCGCTTCTTCTTGTTTTTTTCTTTCTTTCTCTGCTTTTTCTTCTTCCTTTTTCTTTTTTTCTTCATCTACACTTTCAGTTACTACTTTATCTTTATCACCAAAAAATGGTAATTTAAAAGCCATAGCTTGTGTAGACAGTAACAAAACAAAAAGTGAATTTATTATTGCGATTTTAATAACTTTTTTCATCATATTCTCTCCTTAATTTATAATATTACTAATTATTGATTTCGCATCATTTATACTATAGGTATACTTAAAACTTTGTGGTCTAAATGAATTACCAACATATTTTAAATCGATTGAACCTTTAACTTTTCCGCCACTCTCTAATGTCTTTTGCCAAATATCTTCAATCGCTTTTATCGTTTGCTGATTAACTTTTTTATCCATTGCAACTATATTAGCTAAACTTGGGTCTCCATCAAACAAATCAGCAATTAAATGTCCTCTATCATCTGTAATTTTTTGAAAACCTTTGCCTATGTCATCAAGTTTGTCAGCAATATCTAATCGTGGTCTATTGCGAGGGACTTTTAATTTCAAATTTTTAAATACAACTTTCTTAATTCTACCTTTACTATCTGTAAAATACTCATAACCTTTTAACTTATATTTAAAATTAGGAATTAAATTGTTAGCAGTTCTATACACTTGTGCTGCATCATCAGTGTATGCCATTAGTTTTAAAATATCTGATGATAAATTTATTTTTGAATTCGCAGCAAGTTGGATGTTCTTTGCTATTTCCTTGCCTTTTAAATCAAATACATTTTTTACTATGTGTTTTTTATTATCAACAAGGTACCACATTTTATCATCATAAAATGCTTGACCTATTTTTTTTCCTGCTTTGTTAAGTACAGTACCATCAAGTTTTATAGTGGCAGTATCACCAACTGCTAATTTAAATACTTTTAATCGCTTTAAATTTTCGGCTGCAGTTCCTAAAACGGAATAAATAGCTCCCCACATATATCCTGAAGCAAAGCCTTCTATCGCATATTTTGTGCATGCCTGTTTGCTCATTTTACCCGATGAAACAGCCTTAAATGAAGTATTTAGAACTGCTCCAATAGCTCCACCGACAATCGCATCTTTTGCGACTTTAGTTGGAGATGCAAATAGAAAATATGAAGAAGCACCTTTCGTTACATAATTAACTACTCCGACTACTACAATAATTGAAGTTCCAACTGCAAATTGTGTTACTACTTTTTTCCATTCAATTTTATTTTCATCAAAACTATCAGGTAGCTGCTTTCTTAAATCTTCAATTGAATTATCTGAAATAGTTAATTCAATAATATTTGCATTAACTATAATATCTTCTTTGAATTTAAACTCATAAGTGTTATCTTGCTTAACTAAATTCTGTGTTACAAATTTTTGTGTTATTTTCTCTTCTTCAATTCGTTCTTCGTATACCTTACTTTCATTGATTGTAAAAAAATCAGTAGCAATAACCTTATCACAAATTGAGATTAAAAGCAAAGAAACAAATAAAAATGTTGCAATAAATCTTTTTATCATTTTTTTGCCTCTATTACTAAGTCTACATATGTATTGCCCTTAACAGTCTTTTTTTTGTTATACACATGCTTCCCAACAATAGTTCTTAGTTTTTTTATATTCCTTAAGTCTGAGCTTGAAAATTCCAAGTAGCATATTTTACTTTTTTTCTTATTTAATTTTTTATAAAAATCTGATACAACAACTTGAAATTTATCTAAAATATCTTCTAATGGATATTGCGAAATATTATCTGCGAATTCCCCTTCTTCATATTCTGGTTCTTGCTCAAAAGATAATGTCATAAAGTAATTACCATTCTTTTCATAAATACCATTACCGCAAGTATTATACATATCTTTATTATACTTATCAATATTTTCAACCTTAATATTTTTCATATAAACTATACCTCAAGAGTTTTAACATAAAATCATGTTCTAAAAAACTATTTGAACACATTTAATAATTAGCCACAAAAGCAACCCTTCAACTACAAAACAAAATAATCCAATAACTGGTAATAATAACAACACACCAATAATCTGAAATATCACTAGAAATAAAGAAAAAGTAAATCCAAGAATTGCAGGCACAATTTTAAGTGTTAACCATACAATGAAAATCAACATAAAAATTGAAAATAAAGTACCCATAACATTACCTCCTACATCCTAATTTATTCACTAAATCATACTATTTTACATGTCCAAAATTTGCCACACCTCTATTTAAATTCAGCAATAGCTTTTAAGTCACAATTTAATATTTCACATAATGTATTTAAAGTGTTTGTAGTTATGTTCTCGTTCTTTCTAATTCTATCCAATTGACCTGTTGAAACACCATATTTATGTATAAGGTCATATTGGGATATGCCTTTCCTTTTCATTGTTTTAAATAGTTTATCAAAAACAATCATATTAGACCTCAAATACCAAATTAACTAATCTTAATAATAAATTATACGATAAAATCAACTTTTTTACCACTATTATATAACAATTTGTATAAAATTTTACCACCATAATGGTGGTAATTTTCAAAAAGATAATTATTCCCACCTCTACAGTGGTAATTTATCAAGGTATAAAAATAAGTTCAAATGGTTTTCAAAGCATAATCCAAATTGATTCACTAAAATTAGTCTTTTGTATTAGCAATTATCTATTTATTATATTTTAACTATTAGACCATATAGCTGAATCTATTGATTTAAGTTCTTTATGTAAATCAGTAAAGTTTTCATTTAAACTATCACGAATTTTATACAATAGTATTAATTCAGGATTAACATTTAGCTTTTTTGCAAGGATATTTATTTCGTTTATATCGCACTCTAATTTTTTTAAGTATTCTTCTTTTTCACGCTTTTCACGTGCAATTTTATTCAATTCTTCCTGTTTTTCTCTTTCTTTTCTTTCAGCTTCTCTTTTTTTTCTTTTTTCTTCTCTTTCTATCTTATTCTTTTCTCGCTTGATTCTTGCATTTTCTTTAAAATCATCAATGTTATTTTTGATTTTATTAAACACTTTCATTGCTATATCCCCCAAACTTTTATTAATTCAATCAATAAATCACATCATTTTATAATTAATAGCATCTAAAGAATTTCTTAAACTCTCAAGATCATCTTTTAAATCAGGCATAGTCAATAATTGTATTCCAAAATTATCAATTCTGCTATCTAAAGATGATATCGTGCTGTCTAAAGATGAAATGCGACTGTTTATATTTGATATAGTATTATCAATATCAGTTAATCCTCTTACATACTCTTTCATTGTTTTCAATGTCTTGTCAAAATCACTAAGTTTTAAATATATTAGATGAGTCAAAAGTGCTTGTTTTTCTACACCAATTTCTTTAGATGCCTCTTCAATAAACTCAAAATCTTTCTTAAAAGCATTAATTCTTCGCCTTTTTTCTTCTTCTTCTTTTCTTCTTCTTTCTTCTTCTGCTTTAATTTTTGCTTCTTCCATTTTTTTAGATACATAGCTTATTAATCCCATACCGGCACCTCTCTTTACATTAAAAAATATACATCTAGTAGTAAATATATTATAATATTATCGCAATTAAAGTTGTTTGAAATAGTCAAATAACTTTTATTAATATTGAAAAATCTACTTGTTTTTTTGGTCAATATTATAATTAATTTGAAAATTTCTCATTAAACTCTTGCTTTATTGCTGCCAACCTTTTAGCATCCTCTTGACATTTAGTGTATGCATCTTCTTGAATTTTTTTAGTATCCTCAATTCCCTGTATTATTAATTTCCATGTGCTCTCTAAAGTTTCTACTTTTATAGAACTACTTGTGGCCAACTCGGCACTACTTTTAGAAAGGGATACTGTATTTTTTGCATTTTCAATTAGCATATTGTTAGTTCTTTCATCAAGTTGCTCCAACATATTTGATTGTAACTTTTGCTTTTTCAATAACACGGCTTGAGCTAAAGCTTGTTTAAATACCGGTAATGTAATTATAAATGCTGAATTAATTTTTCTCACAAGATTAATATTGGTGTAGGCCATTGTATTCAACATAGGTATCGATTGCATAGCTACATTTTCTGTCGAACGTAAATCTTGTGTTCTTTGCTCCAATATTAGCAATCCTTGTTTTAAATTGCTTATTTCAAATTGTATAGATTGATCCGTGGTTTGTTCTAAGTCTTTTTCTCTTTTTTTAATTTGTTTTTTTAACTCATCACATGCTTGTTCGCCGGCCAATATATATTTTATCAAACTATGATAATACTTTACATTAGTATCAAACATATCCTTCAATAACTTGTTAGATTCCAGTATTTCATTTTCATGCAGTTTTAATTGAACATAAACATTATCAATTTCTTGTCCCATTTTATTGTATTTATTAAGTAATTTATCTAATTTGTCGCGAACAGAATTGAATATGTTTTCTAACGCACTTGGTTCTTTATTTATCTCATTAAAATCAATCTTCCTCATTATTTTGTCAAGAGATGTTAATAATGATTTAGTTTTATCAATTTGATAAATATTTGCCTGATTCAATATCACATCTGATGATTTAGATATTTCATCTGCTACTTCACACCCAAAATTTGCAAGCGAATTAACATTACTAATATCAATGGTGCTTACTAAGTCATCAACCTCTTTAGAATTGACTAACTTATTATTAATATGCTCTCTGTCTTCTTTTACATCATATTTCAAGCTCTCTAATGCCTCATTAGTTGCTTTTTCAACTTCATTACTTACATTGACAGTAGCTTTTGAAAAATCCAATCCCATATTTTACCTCCAATAATAAAGAATATTTTATTTAAATATAAATTTGGTATCTTGACATTTTCTTCATAATTTCCAATTTGATATTCATTAATCAAATCAACATTTAAATATTGATCAATACAATTGACTCCACTCGGAGTAAATATAATTACATCAAACCCTATATAGTGTAATAATACTAATGTAATTGCATCTTCAATTGGCATCATTTCGTTAGTAACATTAATGTATATTATTTTAGGGTTTTTACCAGCGAAATCAAAATTGTGAATCAAATGTAATATATTAGCCGGTAAGTTTAAAAAAACGCTTATAATTTTATTTTCAGTACCATTAACAAATGTTCCTCTAAATATTCTATTGTCTATTATGAATTTAACTTTTTCAATTAAATGGTTCTGTATTGATTTTTGCAGTGTGCCATATTTATATAATTTGCTTTTCGTAAGTTTTCCAACATCCAAGTTATCATTATTGAAAACATTAATAAACTTAAATCTTAATCTTCTAAAAAAACTCAACTTAATAATATGGAATTTTTTAACAAGTATAGAATTCTTTGTTATCAAACACTTTATATGTTTCCAATAGTTGAATCTATTATCAAGTATTCCATTCACTTTTGAAAAAAACACTGGGATTTTCGCATATCCACCATCAATTGCAAAGCCAGGTCTATATTTAACATCTTGATTCCAAAGAATCTCTATTTCTTGATGTGCTGATTTTAAGGTTATAGCCGCCGCTTTTTCAATTTGTTTATATTTATATATACCTGAATCTTTATAAAGCATTTCTTCTAATTCTTTTGATGCTTTATATCCAATAGTTTCTTTCATTTTTAAATGTTAAAGCCTCCTCCTATTATATTTCATTTTTTAACTCTTTTTTCTTACTGTTTAATTCCTTAACATATTCATCAATTCTTTTTAAATGTTCTTTTATACCTTCATTGTTAACAACTATTTTTTCATCATAAATAATACTTCCTATAGCAGTTTTGCATTTTTCAATCTCAGTTTCAAGGTTTACAATTTCTATCTTCAATTTTGCTAAATTTCCTAATTCTTTCCCTTTACTAACAGCAACATTACCTATTTCCTTACCTTTTTCTACTGCAACACTACCTATTTCTTTAATCTTATCTACAAAATCCATAAGTTTTATACAATTAGAACTATTTTTCTAATTGCTTTCCTCCTTTTTGCTATTTTAATTATTTTTAATAAAAAACTTAATCACTTTTCTTGCTTCTGACAATGGATGCTCAGGGAATGATTTATCAAATTGAGGTAATTCAGATATATTCATAAGCAACCCTTCTTTAATATTATTATCATATGGGTCTCGAGCCCATTCGGATTCTTTTTCATCAATATTTAATTTATGTTTCTTACCTTTTTCTGATTTTTCTTCCTTGAATTCTTTAAATAATGTATAAATTACTGCATCTCTTCCTCCCGTCATTCCTTCTTCTCTAAATTCACCATGTACATTAAAAACAAAGCAATCATAGGCAATTTGCAATGTTAAAATATACATCATTCCAAATGGATCTAACTTTTCTTTTACAATTGAATAGGCACAAGTTTTACCACTTTTAGTTTTAGTATTTATTACCTCTACTAATCCTTGATTGTTATTAAGGAATCTCCTACACCCTTGAATAAACTCTACATTATCTTTCATCGGTACTTGTTCGCCATATTTCAATTTACTATACATTAAGATAGATGTTGCATTCGCATTTTGCTTTAAAAATATGTCCCCAATTTTATTGTCAATTTCATGCTTGTAAGAACCATCTGCTATAATTATTTCATCATCTAACTTTATTCTCATCTTGCCACTAGAAATATTACTGATATAATTTTTTAAGTTGTTAATTATTTTCATATATACCTCTTGAAATAATTAGTGTTATATAAATATCACACTTCTATTTGATAAAAACCATCAAATTTCTCGTTTTTAAACCGTATCGAAATAGAATGTTCCAAATCTAATTTAAAATCACAGGCTATTTCTACCATACGATCTTTCTCATTCAAAACTATAATCTCTGTAGGAGTTAAATACTCCAAAATTGAACATTTTGTATCGACATCATCAATTCCATCTAAATTTGATATAAAACTCATTATCTCTTTTTGTGAATCCAAATAATGTTGAATTGTATTAATTCCTTTATTTCCATTATTTTTTGATAATTCATTATCGAACATTTCAAGTGCCTGATATTGTATCTTCGTAGGCTTTTTATCACCTTGGCATTCAAATAGAACTCTCAATTTAAATTCTTTTCCCCAAATATTATATTTACTCATATGTCCTCCTATCTATTGATTTTTGCTTCTTTCAAGAGCTTTAATTTCAGCAACTCCACCAGAATGTTTACATTCTTCATGTATTTTTCTCGGAACCAACTGCATAGTTTTCATATCAGACTTTTCGTGTCTTGTATATTCAACTCCTTTGCTATCAAACCAATTTGTTCTAATTCTACCATCAGTACACTTAACTTCTCTAAGTTGGAAGCCTTTTGCTTCTAATGTTTTCTTCATGATTTTATCATATTTTGTGAAATTACCTTCAATATGAACTTTATTCTCTTCGTCATCGTAATCTTCCCTATATTTTGTCATTGACTTAATCTTACAAGTTCCCTCTGAAATAGAATCAAAATTTGGTATTCCATCTTTATACTCTATCCCATCTAATTTTTTCTCCTCAAGCAACTTTCTGCCTTCTTCATCTTGAATTTTATAACGAGATTCACCTCTTTGCCCACTCCAATTATTCTTCGGAGTATGCATTAACCTTTCTTTATATGTCGTGTATAGCTTTTCGCCATATGATTTAATATCGATTCTTTTATCTATGTCACTTGTTATTTTATCGATAGCAACACTTTCTCTCAGTCTAACACTAACATCAATTCTTTTATCTATATCCTTGTACATTTTTGATGCTTCATTTACTGATTTTTCTACTATTTCACTAGTCAATTTTGATAAGTTTTCAAATCCCATTATGCTACACCTCCGTTCAATCTCCACCATTCATCATATTCGTCTGGTTTATTTAATGTTAATCTCACATATTGTTTAACAGCTGATGAAATTAAATCCATTGTAACTTGTTCATCTATTTGCTTATTAATTATTGTTTGCAATGAATTTCTCATTGCTTCTGTCCATTCAGTCTTATCATCAGAATTTTTATAACAATCTTTAATTGCATCAATTAATCTAGGAAATAAAGAAGCTGTTATTGGTGCAAATTTTGACATTCTTGGCTCTTTCGGTGGATTATTCAATAATTTTACTATAGAAACGATTACCGATGAATCAATTCTATTATTTTTTAATTCCTCTACAATATCTTTCAATCTATTTTCATCAATTACTTTTTCGCCTTTACTAAGAAGTTCAAAAATGTCTATTAATTTATCAGTATTCTTTGCTTTTTCAATAACCAATTCCTTATTTTTATATGTTTCATTTGATAGTTCATACTTATGGATTTTACATAAAACTGGTTGTATCCATTCGTTTTGATATATTGCTCCTACTCCCATAGGCAATTTAGCTAGTTCAACTATTTGATCCTCATTTAAATTAGCTGCTTTGCCAACCAATTTTCTATCAGTTTCATCTGGCAACCTCATTATTATTTTTGTATTAGTGTTTCTTATAGAAGCCATATCTAATAATCCAGGTGCTTGATCTACAATTATAAACCCTTCACCATAAGTTCTCATTTCGGCAATAGCATTAGATATCATTTCAACACTCTTGCCAACCAAATTACCACTATCTTGAGATATCTCCGATGATGTTTTCTTTAGTAAATTATGTGCTTCTTCTAATACAGTTAAATGTTTTAACTTTGAATTCATTTTATCACGATTTGCCATACGATATTCCTGTAATTTTAGCACCATCATCCCCATAATCAATGATTTTGTTTCATTTGATCCAACTCTGCTTATATCAATAACAACGTTTTCATCAAACAATTCATTTAGAGGAATCTCATCATCAACGAATAATAAGCCATTTATACCATTTGTAAGAGACTCAATTCTAGTAAGCAACGAACCTTTATAAGCACCTTTATTCTCATTGTCATACTCACTCGAATCTATAATTTGTTTTACATTCCTTGCCACGTCTTTGAAATTAGGATATAGTTTTTCACCATATGAATTGGTGTTTTTTATTAAGTCCCATCCACAATCTTCATATGATTTTTCAATAGCATTTTTAAGAACAGCAGGCATTGCTGCATACATAGGCCAACACACATTAAATATTTCTACCAGTCTATCCATATGTTCAAATACATGAATATCTTTAGGAAAGCTAAATGGATTTATTCTTAGCAATGGTGTCTTTTCCATATTTGTTCCATACACTTTAGCTAACGGTTTGTCTCCAACACAAAATACTTCCTTATATTCACCCTTTGTCGGCTCTACTACCATAAATTTAACATCGTTTTTTAATGCTTCATTTATTATTTGATATACAGTATTACTTTTGCCGCTTCCAGTGCTACCAGTTACAAACATATGTGATGCAAGTGAGTTTTTACTTATTAGTACAGGAACATTCTCTTCGTGCTGCATATGAAAAATATTTCCGATATTGAATTTTTCATTATCTTCACTATTTTTAAATGTAGATATATTTCTACCAAATTCCGCACATTCTATAACTGGTAATCCAGATATAGATTTTTTAGGAAAGTTTAATGAATATGCTAATTCTTTACCTGATAATTGTGTAGTTGCTGTTATCATAGTTGGATACATATTATACGAATCATCAAAAACTAATACTTCAGGGTTTAAAGCAAAAATAGGATGTCGTAAATCTTTTAAATATTCAACTATTTCTTTTGCATCATTGCTTGGCTCTCCAAGGTCTCCTCTCCAAGTATTTACATTTGCATCACCTATATATGATTTTTCACCTTGCGTTAGTGCCAAATATGAATGAGCGACATTATTTACTACATTCACATCTTCAGATAAAACATAAGCGGCAAAATCCCAATAACCAAGAGCAGATGCTTGCTCTAGCCTTTTCATTTGTTCCTCAAGTAATTCTAATGTGTGTTTTATGGTATAGTTTTCAAAATGTTTCGTAAGTCCTTCATTCTTACCTATAGTAGCCGATTGGCTCATAGAGCTTGTAAAAGCACCACCAAAATTAATCCCACGACCCTTGCTAATTCCTGTCGAAGCAAATCCACCTATGCCAAATATTCCAGCATTAACACCACCACCTATATTAGTTGACACATTACTATTGCCTCCGAGGTTAAAAGAAACAGCTGTTGATCTCTGATTTGATTTTGATTCACTAACAGTATAATTAGTTTCCCAGTTTTTATAAGGAGCAAAGAAAGAATAGTACTCCCCAACTTGCAGTTTTCTAGTCTTTACATCAAGAATAGGAGTGGCCAATAAAATCAAAGTCCATTCCTTTTTTTCATTTTCAGGCTGAATTCCATCAATCAACTTTTCAATAGTTTGTGTATTGAACTTTTCTGATTTTTCAGCGGGTATATTTGAAATACATGCAACAGACTTATTTTTTGCTTTGTCAAGAAAATCAATTCTTCCAGAATTTTTATCTCTATTATAAATGTACGTCGATCCTGGAAAATTTCCCTTTAATGCTTCTAACATTCTCTCAGTATAACCATCGACTATATCATTGTTGTTATCATTATTAGTATTAATGATTGCTAAATATACATCTGTATTATTAATCTTTCTATCAAAAACCAATGCTATATTACACTCCGAATTTGATAATACTTCATAAACATTGACTAATTTTTCAAGACTATTTTCATTCTTATCTATAACCCACTTTGTAATATTTATATACCGTATATTATTATTTGAGTTAAAAGACTTGTCGCCATACTCAATTTTGTTATCAATCGGTTTATATAAGTCGTTGATTTGTGATAAGTATTCATTATAAATCTCAATTGCAGCTTCACCAAGTTTCTTATTGGACAAAGTATTTAATTCATCACTACTTGGATTATCTTTTTGATATTCCTCATAGTATTTATTCTTTGAATCTTCTAAATCTTTTAGTTGAGACGGACTTAATACTGACACTTTATTTTGTGCATCAGCCAATCCATCTCCTATTTTTTTAGCTACAGAAGCAACCTTCCCACCAGCATGTTTTAATGTTCTTAGTATACCCATATTCTTACTCCTTATAATTAATTAAAACTAATGAAACTTTTAATTTCATTATTGCAATTTTCAGCTTTTTCATACTTCTTCTGTAGAGATTTAATTTTCAAATTCAACTCATTGATGCTATCAATTTTTTCTTTGACTTCTGGTTTCATCTTGATAATATTATCGGATAACTCTTTAATGATATTATCTTCCCATGTACCCAATGTTTCATACTTAACCCTATCAAATTCATTGCATATCTTTTTTACATACCTTTTTAATTCACTTGACCATTCGCTTCTTATTCCAGATACACTTGGTAACCCAGGCAAATGAAACTTAACACGTATGCTATCAAGTTTATGATCATTAATATTTTCTATTGCAAATACACTTCTATTGGTCAGTCCTATAGAATATATTGAATTTTTTATAATCTCATTCTCTTTTTCCCCTAAGTTTAAGCTTATTATATCTATAATATTATCTCTTAAGGATTCTTCTTTTTCGCAAAGCCATTTATAATAACTTCCACTTATGTCACTTGCAATGTTATTATAAGAACTATTATACATTTCATTTATACGTTCCATAAACAATTTATCAGTTTTACTATTTGCATTAACATCTTCACTAATTTTTGAGACAAAGTCTTTAGTAACGCCTATAACACTTTTCACTATTTTTACGTCAAGCCTTGAGTCAATTACTTTCTTTCCTGTATTTAATACATCTTTAACAATACTCCCCTTAATTTTACTGTTAGAATCGGAATCATTTTTATAGTTAAGTTCTTCTTCAATACTGTCTTTTTCGCAAATAAGAGGTTTATCTTTCATATCATTACTGCTCTCTTTATTGCTGTTTAAAACCCCATTTTTCAACTCATCATAAATCATTTCTAATGTTTTTTTATCAGCAACATGTTTATTTGTAAACTCATCAAATTCTTTTTTTGTAGCATTTTTATCTTTAATTTCTTCTTTTAATAATTCTTTTTGTTTATTAATTGCATCAATATAATCGTTTACTATTGTTTCTTGTTCACTTTTAAGATTGTTGAATTTAAGCTCATAATCATTTAGTTCATTTTTTATTTTAATGAAATAATTGTCAAATGCATTTCTTATAGCATTTATTCTTTCATATATGCTATTCTCTTCTTCTAATTCAGCATTTAAGCCTATACTTTTTATAATCTCTTTGAGTTTTTTTAAGGTTTCTTGTTCTTCTGGCAATTCATAATCTCCACATTCAATGGAAATTGTATCTTCATATTCATTTGCTACCTCTTGCAATGCACGATATTCTGCTTTTGTGCCTTCAAAGCAAATGCATATTTTTTTATCCTTGCTAAAAAAAGAATCGTATATTGCTTTTAGTATTTTGCCAACACATACCACAAAAAATGCATTAGTGTATTCCTCACCAACTAATTTACTATTTGGATAATTTTTGTAATTAATTTCAATAAACTTATTAGCATCTTCATCATAATATTCATATGAAATATTTTTTATATACGGATTACTTTTAATTTTAATTTGTGCCATCGTTAATATCTCCTATTACTAACAAATATTGTTTTATTTAACTACATCAAACCACGGTGTATGAAATATTGTAGTCGGTTGTCCAGATTTTAGCATATAAATAACTCCTGCCAAAACAAAAACTATTATAAGTAATACTAAAATTGCATATTTTAAGCGATTATCTCTCATTTTTTTCTCTCCTTATAAATAATATTGATTACTGTTTAATTTGAGTTATATAGTTTTCACTAATAACCCTATATTTACCAATGTCTAAAAGTATGACTGTTAGATTAGCATATAAGCTTATACTGTCTTTATGTTCTTCCATTGCTTTGTTAAAATCTTCATCATCTGTCACAATTGATATCTTTCTATTTATATCTACTTTATTAAGCACAAAATTTTTTATGAAATCGTTAATTATATCATTATAGTTTTTGATTTCAACATTTAATGAACTTATTGAAAAATAATAAATCCACCATTCATACTGTTTATCCTTATTAAGGACTAAAATGTCATCGGGGTCTTCTATTCTATTAGAATTATTATTGCTATTTATTACAAAATTTTCACCACGGCTCATTGAGTATTCCATAATGACTTTAAATGCAACCGCATTAAAAAAAGTATTTTTTTCTTTAATGTCTAATAAATAATCTTTTGTTTTGTCTTTTTTTATCTGATCGTTTTCTATCCCTGACCATATTTTATATAAAAACCCTTTATTATTTATATCATAATCTATTATTATTTTTAATGCTAAATTTAAAGTTGGTAATACCTCTTTAATACTTGTCCATATAGCACTTGTGTTGTCTATCGCAAAATTATAATTAGAATCATCAACTAACAAATAATTTATATTACATTCTAATATCTCTGCTAATTTTTCATATATGCTTTTTTGTCTTGGCCTTGAATTATTTTGCTCATATGCCATATATCCCCTTAAGGATAGGTATGGTTTGCCAGTCTCAAGGTTTTTGCCCATCATATTTACTACATCTGATTGAGTCAAATGTTTCTTTTCTCTTAATTCTCTAATTTTCTTTCCAAAATCCATAAATATACCATCAATTTCATATTAAGTTATATTTCAACTTCATATTCATAGTATCACTTTCTTCGTATTTTGTCAATACTTTTTTTATAGGCAAATTTTTTATTCTTACATTTTCGAGTGTAAATTACATATACTCAGCAATTTCACATAAACCACAATTTAAAATACTGCAAAGCATATCAAGGGTGTGTGTAGTTATATTCTTGTTTTTTCTTACTCTATCAAGTTGACCAGTCGATATTCCATACTTCTTAATTAAATCATACTGACTTACACCCTTCTTTTTCATTGTTTTAAATAATTTATCAAATACTATCATATTACCCCCTTATTTAATCATACCATATTCCCCGTATAATTATTACCACCAATATGGTGGTAATTTTCAAAACTTATATTTTTCCCACCTCTACGGTGGTAATTTAAAAATACACAAAAAAAGAGCCAGCAAATGCTGACTCAACTATTTCTTTACCTTGATTATATATTATCACACATAACGCAAATAAGCAATTATAATATCAAACTTAAAATTGCAATAATAATTATAAGAATTAGCAATATTGCGATGCAGCAACATCCACCACCATAATATGCTTTACTATTATTAGAACCTCTATGCTCTCTTGGGTCATAATTTATGCTATCAGGGTCATCTTCAGGTATCATTGCATCATAACCTAAGAAAAACTCATCATCTGACATTCCACCAAAATCAAGCACACTTAACCTCCCATTTCACTTCTTCATTTAAATACTTATCAAAATCAATTACTAATCTTTCATCATTAGTATTTTTACTCAAATAATTATCTGTATATCTTTTATAAAACTCTTTCTTTAAGTTTCTAAAGTATTCCCTATTTTCAAATAAATAATCAGCTGCTTTATTCAGTTTATAGTATAAACCATATTGATTCTCTTTATATAGTGGGATTTCGAGTGAAAAATGTACATTAAACCTTTCATTTAGAACTTTCTCACAAATAGCCTTATAAAACATATCGTTTCCTTTCCATTCAAACCCAATCCATACCTTTCGTGCCAGTTTCCTATGGTTACCATCACAAGATACTGCCGTACCCATTCCACAAGCTGTAAGTGCTCTAATAAATCTTGCTATATAAGTCTCGAGTTCCTTTACTGGTACTTTCTCACCATTTACACGGTTTAGAAATCTCCACCAAGGATTAGTTCCGCCAGTCCAACAGCATACATATCCTATTTGGTCAGTTACAATCGTATTTGTAATTAATGCTATTAAATCTGTAGTTCTTGATAAATCATCAAGTTCTATAACCCCATCTTTTACTATATGAGTTTCTTTTCTTAAATGTCCATCCCATTTATCACTAACATTAACATTTTTTCTTCTTTCGTGTAGTATTTTTAAATGTCCTATGCCGCTCTCTTTTAATAGTTTATCTAGATAATCAAAATCTTCAATATGATTATTATCAAGCACATTTATTATACCATCTTTTAGTTCTAAGAAAAACCCTCTCGCAGATAAAACCTTATATAATTTTTCAACATTATCAGTCGAGTCTCCAATTATAGTTTTCCAAAAATCATCCTTATTTTTTATTTGCATTCTTCCTGCCTCCCTTCTTATCAGTTAAACTAAAGTCCATAAGTAAGTTATTAGCATTAACTAACTCTTTACCAGAACTCATAAGATTCTCTTTGACCTTTTGTAAGTCAGCTATAGTATCATCAATTTTCTTAATTGCAGCATTAAACTTATCGCTTGACTTAGTAACCATACCACCAAAGTTAAACTTAAACTCCTTAATTCTTTCATTCAAGTCTCTCATAGTGGCATTTTGATTCTCATACTTTGCTATCTCATTTCTTATTTCAAGCACATTAGTTGATGCATTCCTTATAAGTGATATTATTGGAATAAAGAATTGTGGTCTAACCACATACATTTTTTGATACTTATGCGAAACATCATAAATGCCGGCATTGTAAATATCATTATCAGCCTCAAGTGTAGATACAAGTACTGCATATTCGCATTTCTTTTCTTTACGGTCTTTGTCAAGTTCTTTCAAAAAGTCCTCATTTTTATGTTTAGATTTAGTAACTGACCTCTCATTCTTCATCTCAAACATTATAGATGTTAATTCTATCTTGTTCTTATCTTTTGAGTCATAATCTCTAAAAATAAAGTCTCCTTTGCTACCAGATTGAGATGACACCTTATTATCCTTCTCAAAATAGGCATATGGGAATCCCATCCTTCTAACCTTCTCAAATTCAGCCTTGCAATATTTTTCTAAGTCTTCGCCTATTCCTTTGGTAGATAGTTGCAATTTGTAGTTTTTTGCCTGTTCAAGCTCATTATCCTTTAATTGCAACTGGTACTTGAAATTATCAAGTTTTTTCTCATACTTGCTCTCAATATTGGCCATTTCCTCTTCGTATGATAACCTTTGCTTTTCTAGTTGATTCTTATACTTATCCTTCTCATTGTCTAACCTTTCCTTAAGTTCAATATTAAACTCACTTGTCTTTACTTGCTTTAATAAAGCCTCATAATCAGACTTCTCAATGTTAAATGCCCTTTTACAATGTGGGCACACTATTTTGTGCATTTCTTTCTTTGCCATAATTACCTCCCATTATTTTAATAATTAATTTTTTTGAAAACAAAAAAACGAGCAACAAACAAATGAAAAAATGTCTTTTGGGGACTCCCCTACTTAACTTTTTTTTATTTGTTTATTACTCGTTCTAAGCTAATACTAATCCAGCCACTTATAGTCTACTTAGATTTTAATAAAAAGTCAATAGGGAAAAATCAACATTCTAAAACACAGTGTGGGCAAGGCTTTTCAGCATTAAAATTTCTGATTTCTAAGAAAAAATACTTGACAACTTTTCAAAAAAAGCATTTTTTACATTTTATCTAAATTAAATGTTTAGAACATTTTTTCATTAATATAAACTTGTTATTTAAAACTCAAAATATCCTCCGGCTGACATTTTAAATATTTACATATCTTCTCTAAAGTAGATAATCGCATATTAGCACCAACCTTTATTCTCTCTATAGTGCTTTTGCTTACTACCTTACTTAATTCATTTACATCTATTCTCTTTAATAACTTACTATAATTAATCATTTCTAATAATCTCCTTATTATTTAATTTAAAAAGCTGTTTAGAGCAATTTTTAGCATTCAAAAAGCATAATTTACCACATAACCCTAAAAATCGTGCAACCCCAGCAACCCTGTTGCAACCCTACTGCAACCCCAAAGTGCAACCCTAAAGTGCAACCCTGTTGCAACCCCAACTGCAACCCTATGAACATTTAAAATTAAAAAAATTGAAAAATGTGCTGACACAGCAAAAATGAAATCCCCAATAATCAAAGGAATTTTTAGATACGGTATCAAGCAAGCCATTACTTTGTTTAGTGCGGATGCGAGCATAAAATTTGCCGGATATGTGTAGGAACCACTAAGTCTTGACACAGTTATACATTTATCTTCAAGTGGTTCTCTTAAAGTTTCTATTGCCATCTTTGAAAAATGTGGGAGCTCATCAAGAAACAAAACTCCATTTGATGCAAGAGATATTTCTCCAGGTCTCGGATACATCCCGCCCCCTATCAAACTTGTAACCGATATAGAATGATGAGGATTTCTAAAAGGTCTAGTCGTAACTAAAGTTTTATTTTTTAGTTCTCCTGCTACAGAATAAACTTTCGTGATCTCTATTGCCTCCTCCATAGAAAGCTTTGGCATTATTGTCGGTATTCTTTTAGCAATCATTGTTTTCCCAGTACCTGCCGAACCCGAAATGATTATATTGTGAAAACCTGCCACAGCAACTTCGCAAGCTCTTTTCAAAAACATTTGACCACTTATATCCGAAAAATCTAAATCATAGTTATCTACTTCCTCAATTTTTTCAAATTTTGGTCTTGGGAATTTTTTAAATTTTTCCACGCTCTCTAAAATACTAATCAATTCAGTCAGACTTCCCACCGACACAATATCCATATCATCTACAACAAGCGCCTCTTGTTCATTCTCACGCGGGACTACTACCCCTTTAATACCTTGCTCCTTAAGACCTGAAACCATAGATAGCATTCCTCTTACCCCTACAATTTCTCCACTCAAATTTAGTTCGCCTATAAATGCATATTCATCAATCAACTCACAAACTGATTTTGGAATCATTTCGAGTGATTTTAAAATTGCAACTGCTATAGGCAAATCAAAAGCAGACCCATCCTTTCTCATATCGGCTGGGGCAATATTAATAGTTACTTTCTTTGCGGGGAATTCAATATTAGAATTTTTTAGAGCCGTGCGGACACGATCGCCCGCCTCTTTTACAGAACTAGCAAGGTTTCCAACCATAGAAAAGTTAGGTAAACCATTGCTACTATCAGCTTCCACATAAGTGAGTACTCCATTTATACCCCTTACGGTTTCGCATAACACCTTTGAATACATACGTATTTTAGGCCATCCGCTACTCTTGAATTGTAGCATATATTTTATAAAAATGCTATAATAATATATTGTGAATAGATTAGGAATAGATATCGGTAGTACGACCGTAAAGGTAGTAATTACTGACGAAAAAAATCAAATATTATATGGGGAGTACAAGAGACACCTTGCAAATATTCAACAATGTCTTGCAGGTCTACTTAAGGATGCACAAGATGAACTTGGAGACATAGACGTAAATACTTGCATCACAGGTTCAGGTGGTCTCTCTCTTTCAAATGCACTAAGAGTCAACTTCACACAAGAGGTTATAGCTGTATCTACATCGCTAAAAACTTTAAATGGCAAATGTGATGTAGCAGTAGAACTTGGTGGTGAAGATGCAAAAATAATTTATTTTGATGGATCCTCAGTTGATCAGAGAATGAATGGCATATGTGCAGGAGGTACAGGTTCCTTCATAGACCAGATGGCGTCACTTCTTAAAACTGATTCATCCGGATTAAACGAATATGCAAAGAATTATAAGATGCTCTATCCTATAGCTGCAAGATGTGGTGTATTTGCTAAATCCGACATTCAACCTCTCATCAACGAAGGGGCAACTAAAGAGGACCTCGCTGCTTCAATTTTCCAAGCAGTAGTTAATCAAACCATATCAGGTCTTGCATGTGGAAAACCTATAAAAGGTCATGTTGCATTTTTAGGTGGACCTCTTCACTATCTTTCAGAGCTTAGAAATGCATTTATAAGAACTTTAAAACTTACTGATGAGACAATTATAAATCCAGACAACTCCCATCTATATGCTGCGATTGGTTGTTGCCTCTGCGATTTAAAAGAGGATACTATTTTATCTCTATCTGATTTAATTGCCAAGCTTGAAGCAGGAATCAAATTAAATGTAGAGATAAAGCGACTCGAGCCACTGTTTAATGATGACAAAGAATACGAAGATTTTAAATATAGGCACTCTCTTGCTACAGTTGGCAAGATGGATATAAAAGATTATGAAGGAGAATGTTTTCTTGGAATTGATGCTGGTTCTACTACAACTAAGTTCGCAGTTATTTCAAAGGATGGCAAGCTCTTACATAGTTTCTATGATAATAACAATGGTTCAACCATTGACACAGCAAAGCGAGCAATCAAGAACTTAAAAGACTTACTACCTAAGAATTGTAAAATTGCTGCTAGCTGCTCAACCGGTTATGGTGAACAACTCTTAAAAGCAGCATTCTGTCTTGACTACGGTGAAGTAGAGACTATCGCTCACTACTATGGAGCAACCTTCTTCAATCCAAATGTCGACGCAATACTTGATATCGGCGGTCAAGATATGAAGTATATACAAATCAAGGATGGATATGTAGATAATGTTTTATTAAATGAAGCTTGTTCATCAGGCTGTGGGTCATTTATTGAGACATTTGCAAAAAGCCTTGGGTATCAAGTTAAAGAATTTGCCAAGGTCGCACTTTTTTCCAAGAGTCCTATTGACTTAGGTACTCGCTGCACTGTATTTATGAATTCAAATGTAAAGCAGGCACAAAAAGAAGGCGCTACAGTATCAGATATAAGTGCAGGCCTATCTTATTCAGTTATAAAAAATGCATTATATAAAGTTATAAAAGTCACCGACCCAAAGCTTCTTGGCGACAACATAGTTGTGCAAGGTGGTACATTCTACAACGACTCAGTTCTTCGTGCACTTGAAAAGATAACTGGCAGAACTGTAGTTCGTCCAGACATAGCCGGAATCATGGGTGCCTTTGGTGCAGCACTTATAGCAAAAGAAAGATACTATCTCACACTTGAGAAGGAAGGAAAGTTTACTTCTTCTATGCTTTCACTTGATGATATTGTAAACCTTGAGTATAAGACTACCATTGCAAGGTGTGGCAAATGTCTCAATAATTGTGTTCTCACTGTAAATGCATTTGCAGACAATGATGGAAAGTTCACAAGAAGATTTGTATCAGGCAATAGATGTGAAAGAGGTCTAGGTTTAGAAAAAAAAGACAACAAAGTCCCAAACCTATTTGAATATAAGGCTAATAGAATGTTTGACTATGAGCCTCTTCCAAAAGAAAAAGCAAAATATGGAGTAATTGGCATACCAAGAGTTTTAAATATGTATGAAAATTTCCCATTCTGGGCAGTTTTCTTTAAAGAACTTGGATATTCAGTACTACTCTCTCCTATCTCAAGTAGAAAAATTTACGAGATGGGCATAGAATCTATACCTTCAGAATCAGAATGTTACCCTGCAAAACTAGTGCATGGTCACATAGAATGGTTAATCGATAATGGTGCCAATTTCATTTTCATGCCTTGTGTACCATTTGAGAGAAAAGAAATTGAAGGCGCTCAAAATCATTATAACTGTCCGATGGTTACATCATATGCAGAAAATATAAAAAATAATGTCGAGAATCTTCATTTAAAAAATATAAAATTCTATAATCCTTTCTTGCCATTTACAGATAAGGATTCTTTAACTGCTTCACTTGAAAAAGCAATTAAAAATCTAAACTATTTCCCTAACGACATAAAAATTTCCGACATAGACCATGCCTGCGATGTCGCTTGGGAAGAATTAGAAAAATCAAGAAACGACTTAAGAGAAAAAGGCGAAGAAACTATCAAGTGGATTAAAGAGAATAAGGGTCATGGTATCATCTTAGCTGGTCGTCCTTACCATGTAGATAGTGAAGTTCACCACGGCATACCAGACTTAATTCAAAACTATGGCTATGCAGTTCTCACGGAGGACTCAGTTTCTCACCTAGGTAGGATAGAAAGACCTACTATAGTCACAGACCAATGGATGTATCACAGTCGACTTTATGCATGTGCAAATCTCGTAAAAAATCGAGATGACTTAGATTTAATTCAGCTCAATTCCTTTGGTTGCGGTCTTGATGCAGTAACCACTGACCAGGTTGCTGATATACTCTCTGGTTCTTCTAAAATATATACACTGCTTAAGATAGATGAAGTAAATAACATTGGCGCCGCTAGAATAAGAATTAGATCACTAATTTCAGCAATCAACATAAGAAAAGATAAGACAAGAGTTATCATGCCTTCAAATTACAATCGTGTAGTATTTACTGAAGAAATGAGAAAAACTCACACTATACTTGCTCCAAATATGAGCCCTATACATTTTGATTTACTTGAACCTGCAGTGAACTCTTGCGGATATAAAATCAAAATCTTACAAAATAACAATAGAAATGTCATAGATATGGGACTTAAGTTTGTAAACAATGATGCCTGCTACCCATCTCTAATAGTTGTAGGTCAGATAATGGACGAGTTGATAAACAACAAATCTCTTGATCTAAATCACATAGCCATTATGATGACTCAGACCGGTGGAGGATGTCGTGCCTCAAATTATGTTGGCTTTATCCGCCGTGCGCTTAGAAAAGCTCATATGGAACAAATACCTGTAGTATCAATAAACTACAATGGAATGGAAAAAAATCCTGGTCTCACCTATAGTCTACCAATGATTATGAAAATATGTTTTGCCATAATATTTGGTGACATCTTTATGAGAGTGGTGTATGCAACTAGACCATATGAAAAGAATCCAGGTGAAACAAATAAACTCCATAATGAATGGAAAAAGAAATGTATAGAATTTTTAACCAAAGAAAAAGTTTCATTCTTTACATTCCAAAAGATTTGTAGAGATATCATAAAAGATTTTGATAATATTGAAAGACTTGATATTAAAAAACCTCGTGTTGGTATAGTTGGAGAAATATTAGTTAAGTTCTCAAGTCTTGCAAATAACAATATAGTTGAGCTTCTAGAAAAAGAAGGCGCAGAGGCTGTGATGCCAGACCTTATGGACTTTATGCTCTACTCACTTTACAATGCAAACTTTAAATCAAAATATCTTGGTTTTGAAGCAGCATCAAAAATTTTATCAAATATAGGTATATCCTTCATAGAGTTTATAAGAGGTGCCGCACGGAAAGCATTAAAAGCTTCAAAGCATTTCAATGAACAAGCACATATTAGAAATCTTGCTCACATGGCAAAAAGATATGTATCAATAGGAAATCAGACTGGTGAAGGTTGGTTCTTAACTGGTGAGATGCTTGAGCTTATAGAGACAGGTGTTCCTAACATTGTGTGCACTCAGCCATTTGGCTGTCTACCTAATCATATAGTTGGAAAAGGTGTCATAAAAGAATTAAAAAAAGATTTTAAAGATGCAAATATAGTGGCAATTGATTACGACCCAGGAGCGTCAGAAGTAAATCAATTAAATAGAATTAAACTTATGCTCTCTACTGCATTTACCAACCTAAAAGATCAATAATGTAGTAGCGAGCCCGAAAGGATTATATGGGAAGATTTAGTGTAATTGAAACTGGAATCAAAGATTTAAAGGTTATAAAGTTTGACCCATTTTTGGATGCCCGTGGCTATTTTTATGAGTCATACAACAAAAAGGATTTTGAACAAATGGGAATCTCCGAAGAGTTCGTCCAAGACAATCAGTCTATGAGCAGTAAGGGAGTGCTTCGCGGACTACATTTTCAGATAAATTATCCTCAGTCAAAACTTGTTCGTTGCCTCAAGGGTAGAGTTTTTGATGTGGCAGTTGATATTAGGAAGGACTCTCCCACTTATGGAAAACATTATGGTGTAGAGCTCACAGAAGATAACAATACTATGTTCTTTGTGCCAAAAAACTTTGCGCATGGCTTTTTGGTTTTGTCAGACACTGCTATCTTTTCATATAAAGTTACCGATTTTTATCATCCAAATGATGAAGGCGGAATAATGTATAATGACCCAGATTTGAATATCAAGTGGCCAGTGCCAAATGACCCAAACTTTAAAATTATATTATCAGAAAAAGATACAAAACACCCACTTTTCAAAGATTTAAAGTAGGTCTCGTGAAACTCGCCCATACATATGGAAAACAGTGTGAGAAAACTTTTATATGTAGTACCTAGAAGCTTTGATGGTAAATACCTCAAAGATTTTTTAGCTGCACAGGGTTTTTCTCAGGAACTTATAAAACATATTAAAAAAACACTTGGCATGGATATGTTTCACATATTATCAAGTGACGAAGAATTAAGAATAGATATCATTGAGGATGAAAATTCTGATATAGAACCTAATCCTCATTTAAAATACGATATACTTTTTGAAGATGAAGACATGATTGTTGTCAACAAACCATCTGATATGCCTATCCATCCATCTCAGGGCAATCACTTAAATACTTTAGGCAATGCACTTGCTTCTCACTTCAATAACAGAAACTTTGTATATAGGCCAATCACGAGACTTGATAGAGATACAAGTGGCGTATGTCTAATAGCTAAAAATAAATTCTCTGCAGCAATATTTTCAGAACACATTGCAAAAAATCTTATAAAGAGGTCGTATCTCGGTTTAGTTAAGGGAAATATATACAATGCTCTTCACATAAACCCCAATCTCAAAAATATCGATCATCTTGAGTGTATGTCAGACCTTGAAATAGTCGTAGACTCCCCTATCAAAAGAGTCGATGACTCAACCATAGAAAGGTGTGTGGCACCTGATGGAGAATTGGCAATAACAAAAATTTTTGCTCTGAGATATATAGAAAGGCTTGATGTATCGCTTTGTAAATTTATACTTCTGACCGGTCGAACTCATCAAATAAGAGTTCATATGAAGCATATTGGCTACCCTATAATCGGTGACTTCCTTTACAATCCAGACTACTCTCTTATAAATAGGCAGGCACTTCACTCAAGCGAACTTCTTATGAACCACCCAATAACTCACGAGATGATGAGATTTGATGCAAAAATACCAGATGACATAAATGAAATAATAAGATAAAAAGGATGGGTTTCCCCATCCTTTATTTTTTAGATGTCTTGTGCTTGCTATCTTCTATTTGTTTTTTGCCACTAAATAATGATTTAAAAATAGCAGAAAGAATAACAAGTATTAATATAGCTACAAGCCCAAGAATAATCCATGGTATATGTGTAAATATATTTGCTCCAAGTCTTAATACGAAACTCTTTGCCTCTTCAAAATTTTTCTTTAACCGTTTAACTAGTGTCTCCCTAGAGAAATCATCAGATACTTGAGGTTCTGTCAAATCTTTAACCTCTGAGATATTTATATGAACAGTAGAATATGTAACTTGTTTGTCATATCTCTTCAATCTTCTTGTTATATTCTCAATCTCAGTTCTCACAGATGAAAGTTTATCTTCAACTTTTATCATCTCTTCTACAGTCTTTGCTTTTTTTAGCATAGCATTTAAACTTTCTTCTTCTATCTTGAGACTACTTAACCTTGACTCTGTGTCCGAGTACTCCTCAGTAATATCAGATATATTTTCCTGCCTAAATACAATATTTAAATTATCGCCAATCTTGCTTAGAAATGCATCTAGTCTTTCAGCTGGCACTCTTATACTGAAGTTAGCATTTTTTCTATAGTTCTTGTTATTAATATTGCCACTATCCACATAAGAACTATCTATAATGCCCTTATAGCTTTCCACATAAGACTTAAGCCACTCTATTGACTCATTAAATGCCTTCGTCTCAGTATTTAAATCTACAGTTTTGATAATCTTTCTATCGCTTTCGCTAATACTACTTCCGTCTGTAGTAAAATATACTCCATCGACTTCCATCTCTTCAACTGCAATATCATTAACTGCAGCCATCTTAGCACTCGATCTTGAGAATCCAGCACCACCATACATGGCAGCGGCAGTCTCTGTTCTAAACACCGTTTGATTATTAGCATTATTATTGACTCCACAAGAAATTAAAGTTAAAATAATAAGTGCGCTGGTAGCTATAACTGATATTCTTTTCATGATTTTCATATTTACCTCCAAGGAGATTATTATTTATGCGAAATAACTATAATAAAATGTTCTTATTTTTATTTTCAATAGCAATTATTTATTTTTTGCTATTTGCTGCATTTTATATTGTATGTTTTTTTGATATAGATGGTTTATATAAGTTAATTGTTAAAAATGAAACCTATAAGAATCTTCCTTTTACTTTAAGCGAATTTGATATAAAAAACATCGCAAGAGAACTAATGCTATATATATCCGGCAAAATGCAGTTTCTTGAAACTAATGTTACTATAAATAATGTACTCACTGATTTTTATAGTCTTAGATCTAAGATACACATGGCAGATGTAAGGAATCTAATTATCAATTTTAGAAATATTTCATTCGTTTCTATAATAGTATGTATCTTGTCACTCTTTAAAATTCAAAATCTTGATGAACCAATAAAGAGACTCAAAGCTGCTTATTTAAAAACTTTATTGGTAGTCGCAATATTGCTTGTATCTCTAATTATTTTTGCAAGCAATAATTTTGACCTGTTCTTCACAAAATTTCACGAAATACTATTTGCAAATGACCTTTGGCTACTTGATCCAAATGAAGATTATATTATATGCTTGCTTCCAGAAAAAATCTTTATGGTTTATGGGCTAAGAATTGGAATCGCAATGCTTATTGCTTTGGCGCTGCCTTACCTTTTTCTTCAAATTTTGTCAAAAATTCAACTTCACCAAGAAGCCAAATAACTCCTCTAAATCTTCTACCTGGCAGTGGTTCACCCTCTAAGTCTTTTTCGTTTACCATTAAATTAAACTGAAGTCCCATCGTATCAACTCTCATCTCTACAAGAGTCTCATCAGTATATTGATTGACTTTTTTATTTACACTCAAAATCTCAGCTACAATTTGATACTTATCACATTCTATACCATAGGGAACTAAACTTGTCTCAACTATAGAATATAGGTCCTCATTTTTTAGTCTACTTTCTTGATAGCCTATTGGATTTCTTGGAAGTTTAATTCCTATTCCTATACTTATAGGTTTACCACCTATGCCATCTGAAAAATCATCTATGTCACCAATTATTCTTGTAGTTATAGGATTATCTTCATCGTCCTCATCATCTTCATCATAATCCTCATACTCATAATTTGGATTAATTTTACTCTTGTCATTAAACTCATTTCCAGAAAGTTGCTTCTTATCAATAGGAAGAATGATTCTTCCTCCCACAGATAGTGCAGATAAAAATATTTTGTCAATTTTGATATCGTTAATTTTGTGCGACTTAATCAAACTATTGTATACATTGCCATTTGTCAAATAAAATATAAGTGCTATGCCTAGTCTATAGTCATCTATTATACCAGCATATGATTCCTTGTCACTGTGCTTTTCTATAGTGCATTCTTGTATCAAAGTATAGTCATAACCTTTTAAATATGGATAATAAAAATCAATAAGTGCTAGCTCATCTTTTTCCTGCTCACCGATTACTGATATTCCAGCACCATTACAAACTGGCACATTATATTGGCCACATAGCCTCATGTCCTGAGTTATGTATGTACTTATTAAATTTTCTTCTTTTAGGTTTTCTTTGAAAAAATTATCAATCTGCGATTTTTTTTCAAATTGACTAAAACCTACTGCTCTTAAATACTTATGCATCGTTACCTCTATTATACTACTCTTCTATATTTTCTACAATCTACAAGGCCTGCGAAATAGCCCTTAAAATACTTGTTATCACCTATAAGCAACAATTTGTCGCTCTTATCTAATTGTTTTATTCTAGATTCAAGTTTTGATGCTTCACTTCGATTCTTTGTCTTCCACACGGCCACTATCTTCTCTGGCTTATGACTTTTTGTAAACTTAGCACCTTTTTTTGAACCATTAACATTAGAATGCTCATCAAATCTTCTTTTGTAGTCTGTTGCGATACCTGTATATAAAATATCACCCTCACATTGCAATATATACACATAATACACTTGAAGCTTTAAATCTACGTCTCTAAGGGTCGAGCTTTTGGAGCTCTTTTTTATTTTATAATTACTCATACATTTTATTTATCGTTTTTTGTTGACAAATAATTTTGTATAGATGTAATGGCGTTCGCACCATCTGCACATGCCGTAATTACTTGTCTCAATTGTTTTTTTCTCACATCGCCGACTGCATATATTCCCTTGACACTAGTTTCACATGTCTCATCCGCCTTTATGTAGTCTCCATCCATCTCTACTTTATCTTTTAGAAGCATAGAGTCAGGATTCATACCTATGCCGACAAATAGTCCATCAATAGTAAGTTCTGACATTATTACATCATTTTTATTTTTAATTAGTATTCCTACGACTTTATTTTCTCCTACAATACCCTTAACTACTGTCTCATACAATATCTCAACATTTTTCGCATTCTTAACTTCCTCTTGCAAAACTTGAGTTGCTCTAAGTTCATTTCTTCTCACTATCAAGTATACTTTTTTTGCAACTCTTGATAAAAATATTGCATCTTCTACAGCAGTGTCTCCACCACCTATTACTGCTACATCTCTATCTTTAAAGAATGCTCCATCGCAAGTTGCACAGTACGACACACCATTCCCTACAAACTCTTCTTCTTTTTCAAAACCGCCTTTCTTTGGGCTACCACCTGTTGCGAGAATTATAGTTTTTGTCTCATACTCATTTTTCTGTGTCTTAACTTTCTTTACATCTAAATATATATCAGTAATTTCAGTAACTCTTTCTCCTAGCATCTCTACATTCAACTCTTTTGCATGTTTCTTGAAGCTATCGTGAAGTTCTTGCCCAGACACATTATTAAATCCAGGATAATTGCAAACCTCATAAGTATTGCAAATCTGACTCTCCACAGAATATGGGTCAAATAAAAGTAGAGCATTAAGGCATGCCCTCTTTGCATATATAGCTGCTGTAATACCAGCAGGGCCTGCGCCAATTATAATTATATCGTAAACCATAATAACCTTTCGGGCTATATTAAACCATTGTTTAGTTCTATAATATCTCCTGTATTATACTTTTTTGTTGTGACAATATTATGTATTTTTTCTGCAACTTCATCAGGACTCCACATTCTTCCATTGTCTAAAGTTTTTAGAAAATCTTTCATCTCATCTTCTCTTAAATGCATGTTCATATCAGTATCAACCGCCCCTAAGGCAAATGCAATTACATCAACATTAGACTCTTTTAATTCTTTTGCAAGTGATTTTGTAAATGCATTGATTCCGCCCTTAGTCAAAGAGTATATAGACTCCATTGAAGAACCAAGTATTCCCCACATTGATGAGATATTGACTATAATACCTTGCTTCTTTTTTATCATCTGCCTACTTACTAATTTAGTGGTCAAAAAAGTGTAATCAAGATTTGAATACACTATTTCTTTGTACTTTTCATAACTCACATCCTGAATTAAACTGTAGTCACATTTACCTGCATTATTAATCAATATGTAAATGTCGCTAGGCAGGTCTTTTTCACTAATTTCACCCTTTATAGTAATAACTTTTCTATGAAAATTTTTTTCTATATCAGTTTTAACTTCATTTAATAAATTGATATTGTTTTCGCAAGTTAAGAGCAAATCATAATTATGCTTTGCAAATTTATAGGCGAGCGCCTTTCCAATTCCTCGGCTTGCTCCCGTAATTACTACATACATAAATCCTCCGGGCTCGTAAAACTCGCCCCTACAATGTAACTGATGATATATTTCCCTACTATATTATGTGTAGCAATTCTAAAGTGATTCGTATAATAAATATTATCATGACTGCTATCATTATTGGTCTTGCGACATCAACACCTTTCTTCATAAAAAGATTAGATCCCAAATAATTGCCAAGCATATTAAATAGTCCACATACTATGCCAAGTGATATTAACACTCTTCCAGATGACATAAATAATACAAGTGCTCCCATATTGGTCGCCCAGTTAATTGCCTTGGCGATGCCGTTTGACTCTTTTATATTCATACCAACTACTTTTACAAAAAATATTAGTAGAAATGTACCAGTCGCCGGTCCATATATACCATCATAAAATCCTATTACCGCTGAAATAAAAAGGGCAAGAACAAATACTCTTTTAGTAAGTTTAGTATTAAATATTGATTTAGATTTTAGCGTCTCTTTATTTAAAACTAAAAGCAAAGTTATAGGAAGTGCAACAAGCATAAATATTTTTAAGTAATACTCCGGTATCATCATCTGCACTCTTGCACCTATAGATGAAAATAACATTGAAACTAAAATGCAAGGTACTGCAAGCTTTAAATTAACTAGACCATTTTTTAAATAATTTCCAAATGCAACTGTAGCACCCATACCAGCAGAAAGTTTATTAGTTGCCGAAGCCATAATAGGTGGAAGTCCGGCTAATAGATATCCAGGAAGTGATATAAGTCCGCCGCCTCCTGCTATTGCATCCACAAATCCAGCTAGAAATACGAGCGGGCAAGCTATAATATATGTAAATATATTAATTTCCATCACTTTTGTTCCTTTTCTTCTTTTGGAACCTTATAAGCTTTTATTTTTTTGTAACTTTCATTGTAGTTTACTTCAAAGCCACCTAAATCTCTGTATAGCTCATACTTATCTATGTCATCAAGATTTGGAAATACTGCCTCATTTTTAATTACAGATTTCCCATCCCTATTTTTTATCAACTCAATAGTTTTTAGATTTGCAATACCATAGTGCATCTCGTCAAAATTGAGTAATGCAATTTCTGGATCTAGCATAAAATCAATCCATTTTTTAGCAAGTTCCTTATGCCTTGCATTTTTTGGTATGACCCAAGCATCTATAGTAAAATTAACACCTTCTTCAGGTAATATATATTCATACTTATAACTTGATCCATTTTCTTGTATATACTCAACTTCTCCACTATACATCACTGCAATGCTTCCATTGCCTGCAACCATCTTATCTCTTAAATCATCTATCATATAAGCGCTTACAAGGTGCTTTTGTGCTATCAAATCGTTAGTTGCTTTATCAAGTTCAGTTTGTTCTAAAGTATTAATCGAAAAATTATTTTTCTTAAGACCAACCATTAGCAAATCTCTCATGGCATCTTGCATCAAAAGTTCGCCCTTATACTCTTCTCTCCACATATCTGCCCACTTCTTAGGATATGGCAGACCCATATCATCAAGTTGAGTTTTATTGTAAATCATACCAAGTGTTGAATGAACATATGGCACTACATAAGAATTATTTTTATCAAATGAACTAATGATTTTTAATATCTTAGGGTCTATATTGCTATAATTTGAAAGTTCCGTTATATCATATTCATATAACATATCTTTCTTTATCATTTTTTCTATCATATAGTCCGTAGGACATAAAACATCATATAATCTTCCGTTTGAAGATACAACTGCATACATCTCCTCATTGGTATCAAACTCATCATACACAACTTTGCAATCATATTTTTCTTCAAACATACCAATAACTGTTTCGTCCAAGTAAAGACCCCAGTTGTAGACAAAGAGTGTATTTGGATCGTCTTGCACTTTATTGCTACAGCTGGTTGCTATCATAAACAATATTGAGATTAACAATATACTTATTTTTTTCATAATTATTCTCTTTTGGGGCTCGTAAAACTCGCCCATACAATTATCGCTCGTAAAACTCGCTACTATTCTGAGTCAAGTTTGAGCACTGCCATAAATGCCGACTGAGGAATCTCTACAGCTCCAAACTGTTTCATTCGTTTCTTTCCTTCTTTTTGCTTCTCAAGAAGTTTTTTCTTACGAGTGATATCACCACCATAGCATTTTGCAAGTACATCTTTTCTAAGTGCCTTTATAGTTTCTCTTGCTATAACTTTACCACCTATTGCAGCCTGAAGAGGTATCTCAAAAAGTTGTCTTGGTATTTCTTCTTTTAACTTCTCACACATTTTTCTGCCTCTCTCTTCGGCAGAACCTCTAAATACAATAAAGGAAAGTGCATCAATATTTTCTTTATTGACCAATATATCAAGTTTACAAAGATTAGACCTCTGATATCCTTTTAAATTGTAATCAAGCGATGCATAACCTCTACTTCTTGATTTTAGTGCATCAAAGAAATCATATATAATCTCATTTAGAGGAAGTTCATATTTTAAAACTGCTCTATTTTCTTCTATATAATCTATGTTGAGGTAAACACCTCTTCTCTCTTCGCAAAGTTTCATAATAGCACCTATATATTCTTTGGTAACCATAATCTCTGCATTGACTATCGGTTCTTCCATATGATCTATATTTGAAGGATCTGGAAGATTGGAAGGGTTAGTTAATATTTCCATCGTTCCATCAGTCTTATACACATGGTATACAACTGATGGCGATGTGGTTACTAAATCTAAATCAAATTCTCTCTCAAGTCTTTCCTCTATGACATCAAGATGAAGTAGTCCTAAGAAGCCACATCTAAATCCAAATCCAAGTGCTACTGATGTCTCAGGTTCATACTGCAGTGATGCATCATTTAATTGCAACTTTTCAAGTGCATCTCTTAAGTCAGGATATTGTTGTCCGTCGCTTGGATAGAGACCGCAATATACCATAGGTGTTACTTTTTTATAACCTGGGAGAGCTTTGGCTTCATTTCCAAGTTCTGTGACAGTATCACCTACTCTTGTATCTTTTATACTCTTTATTGATGCTGTAATATATCCCACATAGCCAGGGTAAAGTGCATCACAAGGTATAAACTTTCCTGCGCCAAAAACTCCCACTTCAACTGTCTCAAATGTCGCTCCCGTTGCAATCATCTTAATCTTCGTTCCTTTTTTTACAATTCCATCAAATATACGAACGAAAACTATTACGCCTTTATACGAATCATATATTGAATCAAATATCAGAGCCTGAAGTGGTTTATCTTCATCACCTTTTGGAGCTGGCACTTGCTTTACTATCGCTTCAAGTACATCGTGAACATTTTTACCTGTCTTAGCAGAAATCTTTGGTGCCATGCTACAGTCAATTCCGATTACATCTTCTATTTCTTTACATACTCTCTCTGGTTCAGCAGAAGGTAAATCGATCTTGTTTATTACTGGAACTATATCAAGATTATGGTCAAGTGCGAGGTAGACATTTGCAAGAGTTTGTGCTTCTATGCCTTGAGCAGCATCTACAACAAGCAGTGCTCCCTCACAAGCTGCGAGAGACCTACTTACCTCATAAGTAAAGTCGACATGTCCTGGCGTATCAATCAAATTAAACACATACTCTTCACCATCATCTGCTTTATAGGTGATGCGAACAGTCTGCGACTTTATCGTTATACCACGCTCTCTTTCTATATCCATATTGTCGAGCACTTGTTCTTTCATTTCTCTGTCCGTAAGTGTACCTGTAAGTTCAAGTATTCGATCAGCCAAAGTACTCTTGCCGTGGTCAATATGGGCAATTATAGAAAAGTTTCTTATTTTATTTTGATCAATCTTCTGCATATTTATAAAAAGGGGCTCTTTAAGCCCCCTTATTAACTAATTACTTATCTGTAAGACACTCAACGCCAGGAAGTGGCTCTCCCTTTAAGAAATCAAGAGTTGCTCCTCCACCTGTAGATACGTGAGTCATCTTATCAGCAAGTTTGAATTGGTTTACTGCTGAAGCAGAATCTCCGCCTCCTACAATAGTGACTGCATCCTTTTTCATAGACATACATTTTGCTATACAATATGTACCAACAGCAAACTTCTGATTTTCGAAAAGTCCTACTGGTCCATTCCAAAGAATAGTTTTTGCTTTCATGATCTCTTCCATGATAATTTTATCAGTTTTTGGACCTGCATCGTATCCTGAATAATTCTTGTCAAGTTTATCAAGATCAAATACTTTAGTTTTAATATTTGGATCTGTGAGTGGTTCTGGGAAATGATCTGCTCCTACACAGTCAACTGGAAGAACTAATTTCTTTCCAAGTCTCTTTGCCTTTTCAACCATCTCCATACAGTAATCAATCTTACTCTCATCCAAAAGTGATTTTCCTACTTCATATCCAAATCCCTTCATAAATGTATAAGACATACCACCAGCTACAATAACTACATCTGATCTATCAAGAGCCTTATCTATAACTTTTAACTTGTCAGCAATCTTAGAACCGCCAAGTATTGTTAAGAATGGTCTCTTTGGGTTGTCTATATAGTTGCAAAGTTTGTCGAGCTCAGCTTTAATAAGATATCCTCCTACAGCCTCATCTACAAACTTAGTTACTCCATAATTAGAACAATGTGCTCTATGGCAAGTTCCAAATGCATCTCCTACAAATATATCGCAAAGTGAAGCAAGCTCTTTAGAGAAGTTATCTTCATTTTTACTCTCTTCATCTCTCCATCTTGTATTTTGAAGCATAGCAATTTGGCCATCTTTCATAGCATCAACTTCTGCTTTTACATGCTCATCGACGACTCTGTCGCTACCTATAAACTTAATTGGCATCTTGAGTGTCTTAGAAAGAGCCTTACAAACTGGCTCAATATCTTGTCTCTTCTCAGGTTTTCCTAAGTGAGAGCAAACTACCACTCTTGCTCCATGAGTAGCTAAATATTTTATTG
This sequence comes from uncultured Clostridia bacterium, assembly GCA_947303805.1. Classification (GTDB taxonomy): domain Bacteria; phylum Bacillota; class Clostridia; order Lachnospirales; family Lachnospiraceae; genus UBA3633. The sequence goes on from CAMYZE010000003.1 coordinate 187,737, forward strand.
TAGGAATTGATGCTCTAATTCTTTGATCATCTGTGATCTTCCCATCATGAATAGGCACATTCAAATCACATCTCAAAAGAACTCTCTTTCCTTTAAAGTTTTTTACATCTTCAATAGTTTTTTTATTAAACTTATTCTTAGCCATATTCTTCTCCTTATTTTATAAGACTTGCAAAATATTTACCAGTTCTTATCATTTGTGATGTGTATGAATTTTCATTGTCATACCATGCTACAGTGCAAACTTCATAGAGGTTGTCATCTATCTTATTTACCATAGTTTGAGTAGCATCAAAGAGTGAACCATAAGTCATTCCTACAATATCGCTTGAAACTAATTCATCAGTTGTGTATCCAAAACTCTCATTTGAAGCTTTTTTCATAACTTCATTTATTTTCTCTTTTGTAATATCTTTTCCCTCAACTACAGAGAATAACATAGTAGTAGATCCTGCTGGTGTAGGAACTCTTTGAGCAGAGCCAATTAACTTTCCGTTTAACTCTGGAATTACAAGACCGATTGCTTTCGCAGCACCAGTTGAGTTTGGAACTATACTAAGTGCAGCCGCACGAGAACGGCGAAGGTCGCCTTTCTTATGTGGTCCATCAAGAAGCATTTGATCTGGAGTGTAAGCATGGACAGTAGACATAATACCTGACTTAATTGGATATGCATCATTAAGCGCCTTTGCCATAGGTGCTAGACAATTAGTAGTACAAGATGCTGCAGATATTATTTGATCATCTTTATCAAGAATTGTATGGTTTACATTGAAAACAATAGTTTTTAAATCATTTCCTGCAGGGGCATTGATAACTACATGCTTTGCTCCAGCATTGATGTGTGCCATAGATTTTTCTTTACTTGCATAAACACCTGTACACTCAAATACAACGTCTACATCAAGTTTTCCCCAAGGAAGATTATTTGCATCCTTCTCCTTGTAAATCTTTATAGTCTTTCCCTTTACAGTAATTGAATCCTCTCCGAAACTAACTTCATCGGCATATTTATATCTGCCTTGAGTAGAATCGTATTTAAGTAAATGTGCTAGTGTCTGTGGCTCTGTCAAATCATTAATTGCCACAACATCAAAATCTTTGTCATCAAACATCTGTCTGAACGCAAGTCTACCAATACGTCCAAATCCATTTAATGCTACTTTTACTGCCATAATATTTACCCTCCATAAATTATATTATATTTAATTATAACTGACTATTTCTTTATTATTATAACTTTATTGTTATTTTCGGCTTCTCTATAATCAGCTAAATTATTTGCATGATCTGTAACTCTTTCGAGATTACCTATAATGTCAAGGAATACTATTCCAGCTATGGTGTTGCAATCCCCTACACTCATTCTCTTTATATGATTGTCTCTATACACATCTTCAAGTCTATCGACTTCTTCCTCGCATCTTCTTACATTTGCAAGTGCTTCTTCATCTCTATTATTTATACATTTGATTGCACTTTCTACTGATTCCAAAGTGATACTTACAATATTTTGCATCTCTTCAGAACCTGCTTTTGAGAATGTAACTTCATCCCTTAACATCTGCTCAGCATTCTCAGAAATATTTTCAGCATGATCGCCAATTCTCTCTATATCACTACAGATTGACATAAGGTGCTCAACTTCCATGTGCTCTTGTTCATTAAGACTGAGATTATTAATCTTGGCGAGATAACTAACTAGCACATTGGTAGTCTTATCAATTTGTTCTTCGTGAGTTACTACATCATGAATTAATTCTTCACTTCTATCTCTTAAAATAAGGCTGGTAGCCCTTCTCAAATTCTTAAGCACATACTTAGCATAGAACTCTACTTCATTTCTTGTCGTAGAGATAGCTACTGCCGGTTGGTTGAGTATTCTCTCATCAAGTATAGCCTGTGTCTTCTCTGAAAGATTAAAGTCTTCCTCTTCCTCACCAGTACTTGGTATCAATTTCCTTGTTATGTCAACCATGAAATTAGAAAGAGGCAAAAGTATAATTGTATTTCCTATGTTGAATCCTGTATGGAAAAGCGATATTTCAAAAATAGTTATTCTCGTTGCTAAAAAGTCTTTTATAAATGGATATGTTATAAGTACCAATAAAGAAAAGATTATCCCACCGAAAACATTAAATAGCAAGTGTAAAAGTGCAGTTCTCTTTCCGTTTTTGCTACTATTTGCAGATGAGATTATGGTAGTGATACAAGTTCCTATATTTTGTCCCACAGTTATAAAACAAGCTGCTGATTTTGAAATACTACCAGTTAGGGCAAGTGTTTGAAGAATAGATACCGATGCTGAAGAGCTTGATAATATAACAGTTACTATCGCACCAATTAGTATTGCAAGTATAGGTATCTTTCCCATTATTTCAAACGAATCAATAAATATTTTTGATTTTGCATATGGTAAAACACCTGTTGACATAAGTGTTAACCCTAAAAACAAAAGTCCTACTCCTGCAAATATATTTGCTTTTGTTTTTACTTTTTCTTTTTTTGTAAATACGAATATCAAGGCACTAATTCCAAAAAGAACTGGTGCAAAAAAGTCTGGTTTAAAAATATCTATAGCAGAACCAAGTTCTGCAAGAGCAACAATCCAAGCAGTAGCCGTAGTACCTATATTTGCTCCCATTATCACACCTACAGCATTTGACAAACTCATCAAACCTGCATTTACAAATCCAACAACCATTATAGTTGTAGCCGCTGAACTTTGAATAACTGCCGTTACAATGGCACCTACTGCAATTGCTGTAAATTTATTTGCGGTAAGAAGTTTTAATACATTTCCAAATTTTGGACCTGCAACTTTCTGAAGTCCTTCTGACATGGTCTTCATGCCATAGAGGAACATTCCCACTCCGCCAATAAATGTAAAGATGTTTCTAAAATGCTCGATCATCTAATAAGTCCACCTAATAATTCTAATGAATAATCAAGTTCTTTTATATCTATATCTTCCACCATTCCCTCGTCAACCATCTTAGAGTACTCTACTCTCATAGGAAGTTTTGCTATAACCTCTGAATCATTTTCATCAGCAATCTCATCAATATTGCTCTTTCCAAATATTTCAATCTTGCTTTCGCAATTAGGACATACGACATAAGACATATTCTCAACCACACCTAAAATATCTATATCCATCTTGTTTGCCATATTGATAGACTTAGTTACTATCATTGACACAAGATTCTGAGGTGATGAAACAATCACAACTTTATCTATAGGTATAGATTGGTAAGTTGTAAGTGGAACATCTCCAGTTCCTGGTGGCATATCTATAAATAAAAAATCTAAATCTCCCCAATCAACTTCTTGATAGAATTGTTGAAGGAGACCTGCTATGAGTGAACCTCTGTATATAATTGGTTGTGTGTCATCATCGAGTAATAAATTAGAAGAAATAATTTTGATTCCTGTTCTTGAAACTTTTGGAATCATAAGACCCTTGTCATTTGCAAGTAATTGTTTCTCTACTATGCCAAATGATTTTGGAATAGATGGACCAAGAATGTCTGCATCTAATATACCGACCTTGTAACCTTTCTTTTGAAGTCCTGCTGCGAGTAAAGATGTGACGAATGATTTTCCAACTCCGCCCTTACCTGATGAAACTCCGATAATTTTTTTTATCTTAGAACCCTCACCGAGTTTTAATTTTTCTATGTTAGATTCCTTGCTCGCACAATTAGCCGAACAAGTATCACAATTATGTGTGCACTCGCTCATACGTCCCTCCATAATTAACTCTTGATAATAATTATACTATAATAAAAACTATTTTACAACAATTAAAAATTATGTTAAAATACTAAATATCAAGTATTTTAAGGCTTTTTAGGATGGGGGAATATATGCAGCAATCACTTACACAATATAAAACTTTTTATGAAGTTGCAAAGTCAGAAAATGTTTCTAAGGCTTCGAGAATATTATTAATTTCTCAGCCAGCAGTGTCAAAATCTATAAAAAAACTAGAAGATTCTCTTGGGGTAAAACTCTTTGACAGAACTACAGTTGGTTTAAATTTAACTTCAGAGGGAAAATTACTTTATGAGCACCTCACTACTGCATTTAACCACATAAATGATGCTGAACTTAAGCTTAAGACATTTAGCAATATCAACTTTGGTCACATAAGAATCGGCGCTTCTCAAAGTCTTGTAAAGCACCTACTTATGTCTTATATAAGTATATATGCAAGAGAACACCCAAATATCAGACTTTCTGTATCTACCATGCACACTACCAAATGTTTTGAAAAACTAACTGAAAAAAAGATAGATCTTGCATTCTTACATAAAAACGATGTTGGCTATAAAGAGATTGAATATGTGCCACTTCTCGACATTCACTACTGCTTTGTAGCTTCAAAAGAATACATGTCATACTTTTCAAAGGTTTTCCCAAGTGACCCAGACTACTTTGCAAATGGCAATATATTGCTTCTTGACAAGAAAAATACAACTCGCGATTACATAGATAAAATCTTTGAAAGCAACAAGATAATTCCAAGGCAGATTATGGAAGTAAATAACACCGAATCAATGATAGACTTTGCTAAAAATGGTGTGGGTATAGCTTGCGTCATAGAGGAATTTGTGCAGGATGAGTTAGACAAAAAACAACTAGTAAAAATACCTGTAAAATTCAAGATCCCTAAATACTCTGTGGGATATGCATACAACAAAACAAATATTAGTAAAGAGCTAAACGACTTCCTCACTGTGATTAATGGTGGCTTAGATAAAAAGAAGAAAAAATAAAAACGGCGGGCTGAAGCCCGTCGTTTTTTTCTTATATTAAATGTTTATCATCCTTTTTGTGATATCGCCCCTCTTTATGTTCTTTACTTTTTCAACTCAAGCATTATATCTTTAGTGCAGTCAACAGTCACAAGTTGTCCCGCAACTGATGGTTCTATCTTTAAGTAGATGTAATCACCATTTTCAGTATCAAAAATCACTTGTTTCTCTATAGCAAATTTAACCTCTTTTTCACCTTTGGTACCAACTATAGTATCAGTGCTCAGAACTCTTTCATATGAAGTTCCGCCACGAGTTTCTTTCTGCGATGATGGCATATCACCATTATCAAACCTTTTATCCATTATACAATATGTATAATCATCAGCAGTCGAATTATTAAATATTAAACTAAATGTAAGTTTACCCTCTTTATTAACATTTGTTATTGGAATACCAAAATACTTGTAATGAGCTTCTGTAAAAAGATTGTTATAATATGCATTGGTTAATTTTCTAAAGTTTAAAGTATAATTTTTAGGATTTTTCCACTTAAATGAAAAAATTATATCATTATAATTATTATACCACCCTCTTATCTGTGCAACCTTTTCTCCTTTCCAATTGACACCCAAAACGGTACCTGGATATGCACCACCATTATCACCACTTTTAGGAGGATACAACATAATTGTACGAGTTACATTGCTACTTGTGTAATAATCTCTTTTCTCATATTCTACTCCTGATATAGTTTTATCAGGAATTGTCCCTGAAATATTATACTTTAAAAATGTATTCGCAGCCGTGTCGTCCTCGCTTGAAAAATCACTATCCTTATCAAATTGAGTCCATGAATGAGTTTGTGTTAGTACTGGTTTTAATGTAAGAATCATTTGTGTTCCTTGTTCTGCTCCTTCCTTAATGCCAGGTTGCTCAAAGTTTGTAAAATCTGTTGTTAATGTCGTTCCTGATATCTTTCTCAAACTCCCAAGAGCTGATCTACTAGAATAACTACCGCTTTGAGCCCATGAAAATCCTAGCTTTGATGCTTCAAGTTTCATATGTAATCTATGCCTAACCACATCTTTTAATGTCCAGTCTGTTACATTCTTATATGTTTCACCATCTCCCTTAAATGGCAAATTTATCCAGTAGTATGCTGACTTAAAGTCTTTAACTTTTCCGGTCCATTCACCACCACTTTGTGATGTTCCTTTATAATCCACAAATGCAATTGCCGCATCATATGCTCTTTCATTATTCATCATAATATAATTATATAAGCCACTTCCATTCACATTTGATCCGACGCCGACTCCCCATTCATTTCCAACTGCATAAGCTGCTTCAACATCATAATAACCATCATTATAGGACCTTGAATTTTTTGGCGAGCCATAAAGCATAAATCCTACATTATCCTCAGAATCCTTTTTTGCATTTGTTATATAATTAGTTAATCTTTCCTGAGCTGCGATTTGTATACCCGCAAGATATGATGCTATTGAAGAATCAATCTTGCTATCAATAGCAGTATTATATTGATTTAACTGAGATTGAAAATCGTTTTTTAAAGAGTCAAACTCAGCCTTTGATATAAAAGCTGAACCATCATTATCTGACACCACAGCTGCATATATTTCAACAGAAGCCATTGCAACCGCCATCATCAATGATATAAAAATTTTAATCCTTTTCATACACGTTACCATCCATATACTAATATAATTTAAACTCTGCATTTATATTACCAGGTATATCTGCAGTAACCGTCTGTCCATTCTTAGATGGCTCTACCTTTAAATATATATAATCTCCCTTATCCTTATCCCATATAACTTCTTTATCAAATTCTATATTAACTACATGGTTCTTTTTACCAGAAAGTTCGCCATATGCCAAAACTCTATCAATACTACGCCCGCTATATGTTTCTTTCTTCTCTTCCGGCACTACCCCATTTTCATGTCTTTTATCCATAATACAATATTTAAATGAATCTTCGGTGCTATTATTGAGTGTTAAAGCAAATGAAATTTTGCCAGTTTGATTCATATTTGTAATAGGTATTCCATTATATTTATATATCGGTTCATTGAATAATGAATCATAATAACTATTGGTAAGTTTTGTCCACTTTAAGTTGAAGATCTTTTGAAAATAATATTTAAACATAAATGTACAATCATGTTTCGAGGTAGGGTTAAATAACTGTGTCGTCCATTGAAAATATGCACTATTTGAACCAGCGCCCCGATATGAAGTTGCTGTCGCCCCATCGTTTTCTCTATCCTGGATTTGAATATTTTTGGATTCTTTGCTTCCAAATCTTTCTTCATCACTTGAATTATAATAATCGCGATACTCATATTCAACTGCATAGCAATCAGTACTATCTTTAACTTCACCAGCTAAATTATATTTTAAAAATTGATTTTTCTTTTCATCATCATTAGTACTACTAAAATTGGAATCCTTATCAAAATCTGACCACTCATGAACTTGAGTGCAAATTGGTTCCAAGTTTATATGGCAATGTCTTCCTTGCGATGAATGCTTGAAACTACCTGGCTGTGTCAATGTTGTCGTATAGTCAGTAGTCACAGTTCCAGAAAATCTGCTTCCTATATTCCCAGTATATGAAGCAGACATGAACGCCGAGTAATTTGCTTTAAGATGCATGTGAAGTCTTTTCCTTTTAATTTCTTGGAGAGTCCAATTATCCAAATCCTTTTTTTCATTTTCTCCTTTAAAAGGAAAATTCACAAAGTAATATGCCGAAGTCCAATTTTTCTTATCGTCGTTATAAAACTTGCTGCTATTTTTCTTTGTTGTCCCTAAGTACTCGCATTCGCCATAACCTCCAGATCCAGCATTAACGTTAGAAACTTGACAATACCCATATTTTCCACCCGATGTTGCGTTAGCACCATCGCCTCCACCATCTGCTCTTCCTACAAAATAACCTGCAACTACATCTTCAACATTAATTGCCTGTGCTGGTGTAGCCCACAATGCAAAAACCAAATTATTTTTATCATTTTTTTTAGCATTTATAAACATATTAGTAATTACCATTTTTCGTGTAGTTTTAATACCAGCTAAGTATGCTGCTATCGCTCCATCAATTTTACCATCTATACTATTTTCATAATTTTCTACCTGGTCAGCAAAATTATCTTTCATTGCCTCAAATTCCGCTTTTGTAACAAAAGCAGAACCGTCATTGTCGCTTACTATTGCCGACATACTATTAAAACATATAGCAACTATAAGTATTGCGGCTATTTTTGCCGTCATGCTTTTCGATCTAATCCCTTTCATTCGTTTGGCTACGACCTGGGCTCGTGTAACTCGCCCCTACGATTTGTATCGCCCCTACAACTCTACTATGTCCCCCCCCCTATGGTTTAGGGGGTCTCCCCAGCACCACCCCCTACAAATTTGAAAAGATAGGGGGTCAAAACCCCCTATGATAGGGGGGTAATAATAAGTTATACCCAATTTTCTACCTTCAAGTGTTTTATTCTCTTAAACTCTTTTACATTATTGGTTATGAGTATAACTTTTTTTGAACTTGCATGTGCAGCAATAAGCATATCAAGGGATCCAATAATATTCCCAGCCTTTTCTAAATCACTTCTAATCTTTCCATATTCATTAGCTGCTTCTACATCATAATCACAAATTATAATTGAAGATAAAAACTTTAAAAGATTCTTTAGATTTTCATCTCTCTTTAAGCTCTTTTCTACACCATATATCAATTCACTATATACAATGCTAGAGATTCCTATATCGCCAAATTTATACTTTGAAAACTTGCTAATTAGTTTTTCATTATAATTTTTTAAAATATAAATACATATATTTGTATCCAGCATATAAATCATAGTTTTTCTCTCACTTCATTTGGCATTTGCTTTCTGTCGATCATATAATCATCGGACATTTTCCCGGCACTATCTTTAATGCCAGCCCAAGGGTCATTTTTTGGTACCAACATAATAATATTTCCAATTTTGTTGACATAATATTTATCACCTTCACTATCTCCACTCAACTTTTCAAATAGAGAATTAAAGTCAATCCCAGATTTAAATTTTTTGTTTAGTGAAAAATTAATATTTTTGCTCTTAACTAAATCATTCGCAAACATATTAAATGCGGCGCTCATAGTTATTCCAAGATCTTTACAAACCTTGTCCATCCTCATCTTTAATTGCTCATCAATTCTAAAATTAACCAATACTGACATATTTCCTCCTATAAAGACATTGTCTTTATATTGTACTATTGATTACCTTTACTGTCAAACATAAAAAAATCAGGCTTACGCCTGATTATAAGTCCGTCCCCATTATTCTAGTTTTCTTTAGTTTTATATAATGTTACTATAGGTTTTGCTATGCTGCAATTTGTATCCAAAGACGAATTCCACAAAATTTTATAATATATAACTTCATTACCCTTAAGTTTTCCACTAGCATTACCTACATACAATCCATTAACACCATCATTCAATGTATATGTTTTTGTAGAACTAGTAAGTTTATCGTTTGATGATATATCTAAGTACTCATCACCAGAAACTTCTGATAATGTATATACAGTGTTTGGAGCTGTAAAAAATATAATTTTAGGATATAAATTTGCAGACTTCATCTCTGAACTTCTTGTTAAATTGATATTAATGTATAAGTAATCATAAGTTGTATTTTTATCTAAAGTTGGCACTTCAGTAAGTGGTACTCCCGCAATCATTTGATGATTTTTTTTGATTGTTCTACTAATAGGTAATGTGTAATTATAAACTAACCTCTTTGGGTCTATTAATGACTTTAAATACCAACTTCTACTTGTACTACCATAATTTTCAGGCTCAAGGCACCAACCTGGATCAATTATATGTGGTATATAATATAGTTCTCCAGTATTACCTCTATCTCTATATAAATAAGTAGATATATTATAATTAGTATCTTGCTTCTGTTTATCTTTATTTGTTATATAAATATCTTTATTATAAGCAACAGGGCTCACAACCTGATTTGATGAACTTGAATACATAAAAAGTTTATTTAATTTATCAACATCATATGTTATTTCACCATCAATCCAGTCATTTGAAGCATTAGTCAAACCTTTCCACAAATTATTTCCTGATACAACTTGAAATTTCTTTGTAGAATCAGATAAGTTCGGTCCCGAAGTATATCCCCAGTTATCAACAAATTCAACTACAGGTTTATTACTACTTACATTCTTTGACAAAAAATTATAATAATAATCATTTCTTATGTTGTTTCTTGTATAACTTGTTCCCATGCTATTTTCATTCCCTTTACTTGTTTGATCCATGAAAATAGCTGCGGATAAATTATTAATTGATGTCTTTGATGTATTCATTAAGTTAAAACTCCCTTTAAACTTAATTCTTAAATTTGACAATTGGTCGCTTATAACAAAATTATTTCCATCTCTTTTTCCATTAAAAAACCATTTCAATTTGTTATTATTTCTATCATAATTACTGTATTGTAATCGCGCTTGTCCAAACCTATCCGAACGTTCAAATGTAAAAGTCCAGTCATAATCTGGTTTAAAACATGAATTATAAACCCAGTTATTATAATTAGAAACTGCGAACTCTGTGTTATTCATATAAATGCTTAATGGATATTCAAAAACCGAAGAAACTAATTCTAAATTCTGCTCTTCATTAACGGAAACTCTTATACCAGCCAGGTATGAAGCAATAGCTTCATCAATTTTACTGTCAATAGATGTATTATACTTGTTGATTTGACTTTGAAAATCATTTTTTAACGAATCAAACTCAGCCTTTGTTATAAATGCTGACCCATCATTATCACTTACCGTCACAGCACTTGTATTTATGGATAATAATAACATAAATGTTATTATTAATTTCAATATTTTTGTACTTTTTTTCATCCTATACCTCAAAGTTTTTATTGCGATTTAATTATACTTACCACTGGCTCACTTATAGTGCAGTTAGTTCTTGTACTTTTATTCCACAGTATCTTGTAATATATTATGTCATAACTATTTAAGCCTTTTTTCTTATTTGATATATAGATATTGTTTTCACCATCAACTAGAGGATATACTTTGACGCTATCTTGCATATCATATTGTTCACTTATATCAAGATAGTCATCTCCTTTCACATCGCTTAACTTATATATGTCACTTGGTGTGCTAAAAAATATGATACTTGGTGTTGCTTTATTTGCTTTCATTTCTTTTGTTTTTGTCAAGTTAAACTTAACATGTATAGCTTCATAATTAACGCCACTAGTTTTCTTTGGCAGTTCAGTAAGTGGAATACCCTCAATCATTAAATGATTTGATTTTGTTTTCTGGCTAATTGGTAAAGTAAAATCATACACAAGCCTTGAAGGTTTTATAAGCGATTTATTTGTCCAACTTCTACCAGTTTTACCTAATGTTGTGCTTTCAGGCTCTAAACACCAGCCAGGATCAACCATGTGACGCATATAATAAGTTATTCCACTACTTGCATTATCACTATATAGCGTAACTATTACTTCTTTCGTAACATCCTGTTTTTGATTATCTTTATTTGTTATATAAATATCGGCCTTACTACCATATGTCACAGGAGCTTTCACATCATTCCCATCAGTACTATACATAAATATTTTTTTTACTTTAGATTGTTCGTATTTTATATCTCCTGACATCCAGTTTGTGGTTGGACTTGCACTACCAATCCACACGTTCGTTCCTGTAACTCTAGAAAACAATTTGGTTGATTTTGATAAAGTTAAATTTTGTGTGGTATTCCAATTATCCACGAATTCCAATGTCGGTATATTATTAGATATGCTCGTACCCAGCAAAAAATTAAGTACAAGGTCATCTCTTATACTACTTCTATCATATGAAGTTCCTTTTGCAACTTCATCATTCCTTGAAGTTTGGTCAAAAAATACAGCTCCTGATAAATTACCCGTTGAGGTTTTAGTTGTGTTCATCAAATTAAATGAGCCATTTAAAGTTATTTTGTAATCATTTAACTGGTTTGTTATCTTGTAATTTTCACCTGATACAGAACCTTTATAAAACCATTTTAACTTATTATTTTTTTTACTATTGTCGTCATATTGCAATCGCTTCATACCAAAGTTTGAGCCACGTTGAAATGTCCATATAAAATTATAATCTGGCTTCCAACAAGTATCATATGTCCACGAGTTATAATTATTTACATTAATTTCTGTATTATCCATGTATAATTCTAATGGATATTCAAAAACAGAAGAAACTTTTTCCAAGTTTTCTTCTGTCCTTGTCGTTAGTCTTATACCGCTAAGATATTGTGCTATCGCACCATCTATTTTACCATCTATGCTATTTTCATAATTAATAATTTGAGAGTTAAAATCAGATTTTAATGCATCAAATTCAGCTTTCGTAATAAATGCCGAACCGTCGTTATCACTTACTACTGCCGCTAAACTATTAATTTTTAAAGATAAAATAAGCAAAATTGCTATTTTTTTACACGATTTTCTAAACATGTTCCCTTTCCTTTGCTGGCTACGACCTGGGCTCCAAAACTCACCCCTACTATGTCCCACTATTGTTTACATATAACTGACTTTAATTATCAACTACTAAAGCCATGTTATCTAAACTTGATAATGAAATTTGTTCTTTATCTTCTGAACCCGCATTTGTCCATTTAAGATAAATGCTTGTTCCTTTTTGTAAATCCGGTATTTGAATAGATACTAACTGCCCTGTTTTAATTTGATTAGTCTTTTTTGCGGAATCACTTCCTACTTTTGCTTCAAGTAAGTCTTTGTCATTAAATGTGTTGTTAAATGGTTGTTTTGCAAATTGAACATCCGTATTATAGCTGCTTGTTCCATCACCAGAATTAAATTTCATATTAAATGTCAATGTTCCAGTTTGATCAATTTTTAGCATATATAATCCTTCATCCATAAAGTGTTCATCACCATCTTTTGTATAATATCTTACTGAGCGAGCAGGTAAATTTGAAAAGTAATCATTTGTTAAATATGAGGAATTTCGAGCTGTTACAAAATATGGGACAACAATTGGAGAAAATGCTGTCATTCCGCCTACACTATAACGTCCTACCGTGTTATGACTTGTATAATAGTTCCAACCAACATTTTGTATTACCATCAATCGATAAATAGTTGTGTTGCTTGGCAGGTGTGGTTTATAACAAAAATCATCATTTGTTTCTGCAGGCATATTGGCGTTTTTTACATACACCCAATTTCTTTTATAATCTTTCCATACAGCTTGTGCAGATATGCGTTCTTCTTGTATGTTTAAATATGTAGGGTGTCCACCGGAAGTATTCGCCCAACTTCTTATGTTATTATTTGTTAAATACTGTGTAGTTCTATTGTTCCCTGTTGGCAATGTTGTTTTGTATGAACTCTTGTCAAATTGCGACGCATAACCGGCAACCATAGTTGCACTAATTTGCTTAGGATGAATCTCTTGAGCATTAGTTATCCATTTACTTGCATTACCTGACTCTTTACCTAATATTGCACCGTATTCGTAATTTCCGCAAATATTATATTCACCACTAGAGTAATTTTGCAATAGAGGAGTATCTGCAATCCAATAAATTAGTTTATAACCATGACCTATTTGTTTTCTATCAAATATTGTAAGATTTTCTGTACCTATTTTTCTTTTTTCATCTTTCTTTTCCACCTCAGTAAGACAGCCTTTCTCTCCTGCTATATTATTTTTGTGCCACGACCAACCGGTTCTTGATACTGTAGTAGAAGCTCTGTCAAAATAACTCCATGTGTTCCAACGACCACTTCCAGCCACCCATGACGAATCGCCTCGATTATCTCTCCATAAACTTGTTTGATATGTGTGTATTTCTGGATTCGCTACTTCATATCTTGTGCTAGTTTTTTTATTCCACTTCTCATCCCCATCATCAAGCCATATTGGAAAATCCCAATCATTAGCTGAGTCAAATGTAACCTTTACCGACTTAGATGTTTTAATTCCCGCAAGATAGGCAGCTATCGCACCATCAATCTTACTATCTATACTGGTGTTATACTTATCAATTTGTGCTTGGAAATCATTTTTTAGCGAGTCAAACTCTGCTTTTGTGATAAAAGCTGATCCATCGTTATCACTTACTATGGCCGCAAAACTATTTATACTCAATAACAATACAAAAATAAGGCACAAAGCCTTCTTTGCCATTTTCAATCTTTTCCCTAACATTATTTTGCTACGACCTGGGCTCGTGTAACTCGCCCCTACAATTCAAGCTCTACTATGTCCCCCTATGGTTTAGGGGGTCTCCCCAGCACCACCCCCTACAAATTGAAAAAGATAGGGGGTCAAATCCCCCTATGATAGGGGGTTGCTAAATAAAGCCCTTTAAGATATAATTAAATGTTATATATAATTTAGTTTTTTGAGGTATTTTTATGGAAAAATCAATCAATTTAAGAGAACTTTTTAGTGAGAGTGATAAATATATAGGCAAAAAAGTGACTGTCACTGGTTGGATTAGAACTAACCGAGACTCTAAGACTTTTGGATTTATTGTACTTAGCGACGGCACTGTTTTTAGCAATTTGCAAGTAGTTTATGATGAGAAGTTACCAAACTTTGCCGAAATTGCAAAATTAAATGTAGGCTGTGCACTTAATATAGTAGGAACTATAGTTGCAACCCCTGAGGCAAAACAAAAATTCGAACTTCATGCTGAATCAATTTTAGTTGAAGGACCTTGCGATGAGACATATCCTATACAGCCTAAAAAACACACTCTTGAGTTTCTTAGAACTATCAATCATCTAAGACCAAGAACCAATACTTTCCAGGCAATTTTTAGAGTTCGATCACTTCTCGCATTTGCAATTCATGACTTTTTCCAAAAAAATGATTTCATATATGTCCACACACCTATAATCACTGGCTCTGACTGTGAGGGTGCTGGGGAAATGTTTCAAGTTACAACTCTTGATTTAAAAAATGTACCAAAGAACAAAGATGGCAGCATAGATTTTAATCAAGATTTTTTTGGCAAACCTACAAACTTAACTGTAAGTGGTCAACTTTATGGCGAGACATTTGCACAGGCTTTTAAAAATATCTACACTTTCGGTCCAACCTTTAGAGCTGAAAATTCCAATACAGCTCGTCATGCCGCAGAGTTTTGGATGATAGAACCAGAGATGGCATTCACCGACCTTGAAGGAAATATGGATGTAGCAGAGAGGATGCTCAAATATGTAATCAAGTATGTCCTCGACAAAGCTCCAGAAGAGATGGATTTCTTCAATAAGTTTTTTGACAATGGCTTACTTGAAAGACTTAACCATGTAGTAAACTCAGACTTCGGAGTTATAACTTACACCGATGCTGTAAAAGAACTTGAAAAACACAATGATAAATTTGAATATAAGGTTTCATGGGGTGCAGATCTACAGACAGAGCACGAAAAATATTTGACTGAAGTTATATTTCAAAAACCGGTGTTTGTAACCCACTATCCAAAAGAGATAAAAGCTTTCTATATGAAACTTGACCCAGATGGTAAGACTGTAGCAGCAGTTGACTGCCTAGTGCCAGGCATAGGAGAAATCATAGGCGGCTCTCAAAGAGAGGACAACTACGAAGTATTATTAAAAAAGATGAAAGATCAAAATTTAAATGTTGATGACTATGCTTTCTATCTTGACCTTAGGAAATATGGTTCTACAGTCCACTCAGGTTTTGGCCTCGGATTTGAAAGACTAGTAATGTATGTAACTGGAGTTCAAAATATCCGTGACGCAATACCATATCCAAGAACAGTAGGAAATTGTGATATCTAATATGAAATTTATTCATGTATCGGACATACACATAGGAATGTCTCCTGACCCTACTATGTTTTGGTCAGAGGATAGGGCCAATGACATAAGGAGCACCTTTTCCAATGTCATAAGCAAATGCAAAGATGAAGAAGCCGACCTTCTTCTAATTTCTGGTGACCTCTTCAATCATCAACCCGTCACTGAAGATCTTGACTATATAAATAATCTATTTAAAACTATTCCACAGACTCAAGTGGCAATAATAGCTGGCAGTGCTGATCACATCAAGCATAGCTCTCCAATACTTAATTATAAATTCGCAGACAATGTCTATTATTTTTTAGATAAAACAGATTTTTCATTTAGGGTGTTAAATAAAACCGTGATAGTTCACGGCTTCTCATACTATTCACTTGAAGACTCTACTCCTATCATCAATTCAATAACTCCAGCCGATGACAAAAATATTCACATACTTCTTGCATATGGTGGTGACTCCAACCACTCTCCTTTTGATGTGAATAAGCTTATGGAAAAGAATTTTTCATATGTCGCCCTCGGTTCAAGTCACAATTTTCAACCTGTCATTGAAAATAAAGCCTACTACGCCGGAAGCCCTGAACCACTGAGTTCAAGTGATGCAATTGACCACGGGATAATTATTGGAGAGATAAACGACAATACTAGACTAGTCCAAAATATAAAATTTGAAAAGATAGCCAAGGTAGCTTACATACCTATAAATATAAAAATAAATGGCTCTAACGACGAAGATGATATTGTGGAAATTGTTGTAAGGGAAGTTATAAAACTTGGAGCTCAAAATATTTTCAGAATTAAAATTACTGGGTTAAGAAATCCAGACCTAGAAATAACTAGAGAAATGTTTAGCCAAAAGATTAGGATTTCAGAAATAATTGATAATTCTACACCAAAATATGACTTTGTAAAACTTTCATCTGAGCATCCTCAAGATATGATTGGTGCTTTTATAAGAAAGATGACTACCAACAGTGCTGAATTATCAGATATAGAAAAGAGGGCTCTTTACTTGGGAACTCACGCCCTTATAAAAACTAGCGAGAAAAGTGAGAACTAATGAAGATTACCAGCATAAACATAAATGGATACGGCAAATTCGCCAACAAGACCATCAATTTTACTGATGGTGTTAATGTCGTGTATGGAAATAATGAGGCTGGAAAAAGTACTACCCACACTTTCATAAAATCTATGCTCTTCGGGGTTAAAAAGAAAAAAGGTAAAGCACAGATAGATATTTATTCTAAATATAAACCTTGGGACAATACAAATAAATACGAAGGCACTCTTTGTTTTAATCACAAAGATAAAAATTATCAGATATATAGAGTTTTTGATGATACAAACCCTATACTGGAGATACGAGAAATAGGCGGAAAAGGTAAGTTGATTAATAACCCAGAAATGTTTTTAAATAGGGTTTTAAACAACCTCTCTATTGATTCATTTGACAACACTATAAGTATAGGTCAACTTAAGTCAGCCCAAGATAAATCAATGGTTGATGAGCTTAAGAGATTCATTTCTAATCTCAATACTTCAGGTGATATGTCAATCAACACCCTCTCTGCCATTAATTTCCTAAAACAGAGAAGAGATTCTCTACAGATGAGTTTAAAATCCGACATCGCTGTGCAGTATAATAAGCAGCTCGGAGATATCAGAAATATCGAAAAAGAATTGTCAAATAAAAACTACGAAAATAAACTGCCTGAAATTCTCCAAAAGAAAACTAGTGAATCATTAAAAATAGAACACAACAACGAGGAAATTGAAAATTTAAGACAAAGCAATGTAGAAAAGAGAATTATTCTTGAGAACTATGGTTTTGCATCTAAAGATGATATTGAGTCACTATCCAATCAAACAAATAAAATATTCTTCGACTATAAACCTATAATGAATAATAATGCTCATCTTACTAAGTTCATTTTCAATATATCGCTAATCGCAACAGGCATAATTCTAATAGTACTAAGTTTTATGTTTTTAGTTGTCACCTACCCAGATGTGGCTACTATATTAAATGTTCACAATGTAAATTATTCGCTTGTGGGTATAACTAATTTTATAGTCAACCTGCCATTCCACCCAATAATACTTATATCTCTTTTTCTATGTTTTGGTATCATACTTATAGTAGGTAACTTCTTATTACTTTATAATAACTACCAAAATCTCAACAAGTCAAAGGAAATACAAAATATAATTTCAGATATCTTCGCACAGCACATAGATGATGAGGAAGTGACACAAGATAATATGCTACTATTTAAAAAACATATAAACTCCATGAAAAAGCTTGCAAAATCTATTGATGATGCAGAGGCTAGGGTAGCTCTACTTACTGAGGAAAATAATATATTGCTAAAAAATCAAGCCGAATACTCAGACACTATTAAGTCTCAGCAGCGTATCCAATATGACGTGGAGCAGAAATACACCGAACTTTATAACCTAAAAAACGAAAGCGAGAAATTAAAACAAGAGATAAATTACAATGACCAGATAAAGAAAGAAATTGACAGTATAGACCTTGCGATTGAAACTCTCACCGAATTGTCCACTGAGATACAAGTTATGTTTGGAACTCACTTAAATAAATCAGTCAGCAAATATATAGATGCTCTCACAAACCATAAATACAATAGCCTAAATGTCGACAATGCCTTGAATGTAACTATCAATTATGAAGATAAAGTTATAGACTTAGATAAGATAAGCACAGGAACTATGGATCAAATCTATCTTGCACTAAGGCTCGCTATCTCTGACATAGTATGTACTGGCAAAGAAAGACTTCCTCTTCTATTTGATGACTGCTTTGCCATGTATGATAATGATAGACTCAGTTCAACTCTTAACTACTTATCAAAAAATCTCGATTCACAAATTATAATATTTACCTGCCACACAAGAGAACGAGCACTTCTTTCGCATAATGGCATAAACTTTAATTCAATAGATATTGAAAAGACATAAAAATAGGGAGCTTAGCTCCCTATTATTTTTTTTGTATTTCTTCTAGCAATTCTCCTGTATCATATGAGAAAAAATAATAATTTCCGATATTGTCATAACATGGACCTAGAACCATAAGTCCTTCATTATCAAAGTAATATATCTTGTCGTCTATCTTAAAGAAACCATCTTTTCCATATATATGACCATCTGGCGTAACTATAGTTAACTTAAGTCTATCTTTTTTATAATCTTGTGTTAAAAAATACTTTTCTTCTGTCAAATCTGTAATTGATGATGTGTGCCTTATGAGAGTATATTCTTTAACATCATCCGATATTTTATCAATATCTTGATATAATATATCTTTTGAAAAAATATTTTTTTGTGGCCCCGCATACTTTTTTGAAAGATCGCCATTATAATCAATAGATGTGTCAGGTATTATTCTTAAAGCATCTGATATAGTATCAGGATTAATAGTCGATTCTGCAGTAGGCTTTATGATGTCATATATAATTTTTCCTTTTTTATCTATTATTTGTTCAGCATTAACTAAATTTACAATAAACACTATAAATAATAGTAAAATTGTAAAAACTTGTCTTCTTATCTTCATGAAAATATTATATCTCTAATTTGTGTTTTTTATATGTCTATGCAATCCACATACCTGTTGCATCTACTGTATATCCATCCGGTGTAACTCCGCCTTTTAAAAGAGTTCCATCCGAATTGAAATAATAGTACTTTCCAGAAATTGATTTCCAACCTCTTGTCATCTTGCCTTGTTCACTATTTGCTTGAGTCTCTAAGAAGTAAGTCTTTCCGCTTATGTCATTTAACCAACCTGTAACCATCTCTCCATTTCCATTGAAGAAATAGAAATCAGAAACTACGATTGTCTGACCTGTAGCATTTACTACATTAGTATCAATACATACCCAAGAATCTTTTGGATCTACTATCTGTCCAAATGCATTTGTTGCTTGTAATCGATACTTACCATTTATATCAGCTGACCAACTTGTATTTGTTAAACTACTTATTACTGAAGATGGGCTAAAATTCATTCCAACTGTTGTAGAAACTATTCCTGTAGCAGCATCAGTTGCAACTGTCTCTACGATTCCAAGTAGAGATACAGTAGTTACAGGTTCAACAGCTTGTACGAGAGGCTGACCATTTGGAAGTGTAGTAGGAAGGCTACTAGCAGGGATTCCTCCTCCGCCGCCTCCGCCGCCTCCTCCACCGCCTCCACCTCCGCCGCCGCCACTAGAACTTCGTCTTGTTGATGGGCTTGGTGATGGGGTTGGATTTTGTACCCACTCAGCAGTGAGAATTAAGTCGGTAGTTACATTTCCTATATTTTGACCATTTGTAAATGTTCTTCCATCATCTGATGTCCATTTACTAAATGAATATCCTGATCTTGAATATGCATTTGAATAAAGTATTGTATCTTCTCCTTCAAAAGCATGTTGAGATTCCATTGTTCCTGAGCCACCATTTGGTAAGAAGTTAATAGTTTTATAATTACCAATCGGCGTCCACTTAGCATAAAGTATAAGATTTACATTTACACCAACTAATGTGGTTACCTTTGAATCACTACTAAAGTCACTCTTTGTAAACCATCCGTCAAATGAATAATGTTCACGTTTGATATCGTCGCCTGAAGGAAGCTGCTTTATATCTGCTACTGTCCAACTTGCTGGTGCAGAATAACTACTCTCCCAGTCGCCTCTATTTTTATTGTATGTAATAGTATATGTAATTATATCCCACTTACCATAAAGTGTTCTATGTTCATAAACTGCTGTGTCAAAGTTCCATGGTGTTGCAAAGTTGGCATCTCTATACCAACCCTTAAATGCATATCCATTTGCTACTGGCATAGATGGGGCTGTTGCTTTATTGCCATTTTCAATATATTGATTAGAAGGTATATCTGATATTTTGCTTGCATCTGGATGAACTGAACCAGATGTTAAGTTAAATTCAACTGTCCATGTAGGTACATCTTCCCACTTCGCATAAAGTGTAAATGATGATGTTACATTGGCATTAAAATCATATGAAGCACTATAATGATCATCTACAAACCAACCTTGGAAACTCTTACCCTGATAAGTTGGGTTAGTAGGTTTTCCTACTTTATATCCATTTCTTACTATATCTGTAGTATTAGTTCCATATCCCATGTAATTAAATGTTACAGTGTGTGCAGCATCCCATTTTGCTTTAAGCACATAGTCTTCAGCAGTATTTGCCGGGATACTTGTAATAATTTTTTCACTTGCATCTCCATCTTTATACCATCCAAGGAAGAAATATCCTTTCTTTACTACATTTCCATCTCCTGGGAGCGCAAGAGCTTCTGTATATTTTCTACTTGTTGGAGCAGAATTATATCCACTCTTCCAGTGTGCATTATTATCATCAGCATATGGTGTGATTGAAGCGCTTCCATCGTTATATGTCACAGTATATGTTTTCTCTTTCCACTTTGCATACACAACTTTTTGCACTGCAACATTAGGTCCTATAGCACTTATAGAAGAACCTATAAAGTCACTTGTCTCATACCATCCATCAAAGTCATATCCTGTCTTCTTTATCTCTGAACTAGTTGGGAGATTTGTAGTTGCAGAGTATAATCTTGTAGTTGGTTTTGTGTAACCACTTTCATAAGTACCACCATTTTCATAATATATGATACCATATGAATTTTCATTCCAACGCGCATAAATTGTTTTTGGTTCTGTCACAGTATAATTCGCACCAGCTTTTCCAATTAAAGTTGCTGTGCTTATATCTGAATTATCATACCAGCTATTATTTACATCAAATGTATATCCAGTAACACCGTCATTTGAAAGTGTAGGAAGCGTAATCTTTCCATTTAATTCTACATAAGTAGGTGAAGTAGTACCTGCTGGAAGTGAACCATGTCCATTTACATTAAATGTGATTTTTGCTTTCCACTTAGCATAGATAGTGACACTTCCACCCTGAGTAGAAGATAAATCTGTGGTTCCATTATATAAATCTTTATATGCATTATCCTTATACCAAGCCACGAATTCATAATCAGTTTTTGTTGGATTATCTAAAGTTGCATTTACTCCATAAGTTTTCGGTATACTATTTTTTGCTATAGTAGCACCAGAGATTACAGTGTTGTAGTTTATAGTATAAGTTATTGGATTCCATTTTGCGTATAAAGTTCTAGTAAGATTAGCAGTTATTTGAATTGCTTCATTAAAGTCAAACTCTTTAGTAGCATCATCCTCATACCAATATGCAAATGTATAACCTGTCGCTGTAGGATTTGTTGGTTTTTGTAGTTTTTTACCTTCTTCTACCTCTACTGGATTAATCTGTGTGCCATGCCCATTCATATCAAAGTTAAAAGTTATCATTATAGGACCTTGGTTTTCACCAGTAAGATATCCAGGGTTCTTACTTGTAGGACCTCCATCTACAATAGCATATTTTCCATCTTTTACTAATTTATCTACATATCTTGTTCCCTTACCTCCTATTAACGAAGTACAGTCAGAAAACATATTTGTTGTAGATACTGTATTACTCAAAAAGAATGTGTCTGATACCAATATCTTTCTAAGTTTAGGACTTTCAGCAAACATATAATCAAAGTTTGAAGCCTCTACGAATGTCAAGTCAGTCATGTCAATTTCTTTTAGTGACAGGCACTTTCTAAACATAGATGAAGCATTTGTAATCTCATCAGTATTTAAACTATGTATGTCAATTTCTTCTATAATACCTGCACGGGCAAACATAGATTTAACACTTGTAACTTTGCTTAAATCAAAATTACTTACATCAACGGTTTTTATAGCTGACAATTCAAACATACTGTTCATGCTTGTCACTTTTGATGTATCAAAACTTGTCACATCAATTAGAGATGCCTCAGGGCTTGATAATAAAGTTGCATAATCTGATTGATAAATATTTCTAGCACCAAAGCCCTGGAACATGCCATTCATATTGGTTACATTACTTGTGTCAAGATAGTTTATGTTGACTATGTTCTTACACTTAATAAATGCCTTATTGTAATCAAGGGCATAATCTCCGCTTGAATCTTGAGAACCTCTGCCTGAGAATAAATGGTCACTATTATCTGCTGCATAAATAGTTCCGTTTTCAGGAGCACAGATTGTAACTTCTGTACCTTTGATATATCCTACTAATCCATTGCTATCTGGTATATCCCAACTTGCATCAAAACTTGAAGGTATTGATGATGAACCTTTTGCAAGAGTAATCTTTGTGATGTCGTTTGCACTTTTTCCTGCTGCTGACTCATTGTACCAACCATATGACAATGTGTATGGCTTGGCAGGATTTGTAAATGCTTTTATTCTGTAGTTTCTTCCATGTCCTTCAGAATCTAATGCATTGGTGTCAATAGATCCCCATTCAGAATCTACTGCATTGACATCATCCCAATGGTAACTTGTTGAATTATATTTATATCCATGGAAAGATTGTTTTGCTGCTGCTTCATTTACAGTAGCATAGCTTCCATCATTCTGACTTTCGTCACAAAAGATGTAGATTACTCCACTTGATGTTGATTTTACTCTAAATATTACTGAGAAATAAGAATTCTTAGGTAAAGATATTTTTTTGTTTAATTCAATAGTATATATTCCTGCTGCACTTATAGTACCTGACTGAGTCAGTGCAAGAGTTGCATCTGGTTTAGCTTTTTTTGTCCCTTTATTTGTAGGAGTTGCCATAGATGTATCACTAGTATATATCAATATGTCATATTCAACATTTGTACTATTTAAAGCTACACTTATTGCTTCTAGCACCTGGTCTTCATCGTTACTTACTTTAAATATATTTGCATACTCCATAGGATCGCCATCAGAAATATCATGTCCTCTAAGCTTGGTACTTGCTGAAGTATCATAGTGATAATTATACTTATATGTGTCTGCGCCCATAGCCTCTACAGTATACATAGTACTTTCAAGACTTGGTTCTTCATATGACATCCAGAAATATCCATCTGTGCCATTACCTACACCGCCCCAGCTATTTCTACAGAGCCAGCCGCCATTATTTTGTGCTTTTTTTGTACTTGCACTATAATTAGAGTCACCTACATAGAAATTTTCTTTTGGTGCATTGTCATCCCAGCCTACTACCAATATAGCATGGTTAGCATCTGAATTCTTTCCTGTATAATAGTAATATTCTCCGCCAGAAGTATGGACATAACTTGCATCGGCACCTGCGTCGTCATCAGCTGTCGCTCTACCTGCATGGTAAGATATACCAACTGAACCATTGTCCATTATTGCCTGCTTAACCATATCTATATTATTCTTATTTAAGAAGATACCATTTTTAAGTAAAAATCCATTTTTCTTGAAGGCGTAACTTCCGTCTAAGCCATCCCTCTTAATCTCAGCCATCTTACTTTCGTAATTAGTATTTTCATCTTCTATAACTGCACCGATATAAGATGACATAGTCAATAGGCCTCTTGCTTGGTTTCCTCCGAGTTTACCAAGCTTACTTCTGTCATATATTGTTGTATAGTCAAAACCTTCTAGACCCGGTACATCTAAATTTGTCGAACCAGCTTTGGTAACTTCTTTCTCATATAATCCATATTGGGTAAAGTATGTGAGAGCTGCCTCACTCAAATTTGAATCTGTCTCATTATCGACATAACCGTGTAATCTCAAATATGTCTCAAACATACCTATGGTTGAGAATGCCCAGCAAGTTCCAAAACTACCTTGGTCTCTTATAGGAGGAAGTTTTGGAATTCCTGTCGATAACGTCTCATTTCTTGGGTCATAGCTTTCTGGTATTGCTGGAGCACCAAAAAGCTTAAATAAACCTTTACGAGGTATCTCTTCTACGGCAGGAACTTCAAAATCATTTGGTATAAAACCAAGTCCGTGTTCTTCATTATCTTCATACACTGGTTTTATTTCACTTTCAGTTGCCTTTTTAATAGTGTCATCTAAATTTAAAGTTTCACTACTAGTTGCGACATTTATATTATCATATTTTTTATCATCATCATTTTCATCAGTCTCTTCACTTTCTATCTCGCTTGCAGATGCAGTTTTTTCTTCATCTAACTCTGTCTCACTAGTCTCAGTTTCACTTGTCTCAGTTTCGATAGATTCTGTCTCTTCTTCGCTGCTCTTTGTCTCATCAGACTCTATCTCTTCTTCACTTACTTCTGTCTCATCTGATTCAGGTTCTTCTTCACTTGTCTTAGTCTCATCAGATTCAGATTCTGATTCAGATTTTTCGTCACTAAAAGTAGTCTCATCAGACTTATTTTCAGTCTCATCAGTCTCAGATTCTTCTATCCTTTCTTCAGTTTCTTTTTCTAACTTATCATCCTTTTTAATACTTTCTGATGTAGTTTCCTCATTATTAGTCAAATCAGTGCTCGCAAAATTAGGCAATGTGCTACCTAGAACCATTGTCATGCAAAGTATAATTGCTAATACTCTTTTAAATTTAAACATCATCCTCTTTCCTTTCATCATTCAATATCTATGGTGTATAAATATTTAAAAAATCACTTCTCCTACATACTTAAGTTGTCTCATATATTGATCATCGTCTAGTCCAAAACCTGCTACAAACTTATTCTCAATCTCAAATCCAATATAGTCTACCTTTACATCACATACTCTACGAGATGGTTTATCAAGCAATGTGCATATTTTTAAACTCGCTGGCTCTCTTGTCTTAAGCATATCTAAAAGTTTATTCATCGTCCTGCCTGTATCAACTATATCTTCAACAATCAGCACATTTTTACCTTTGATTGATGCATCAATATCCTTAAGTATTTTTACATCGCCACTTGACTCTGTCTCACTTCCATAACTTGACACATCCATAAAATCCATAGCAAGTTTTTCATTATCTATCTCCCACATAAGTGAACATAGAAATGGAATGCTTCCCTTAAGTATACCTATAAGCAATAAATCCTTTCCTCTATAGTCATCTGAAATTTGCTTTCCGAGTTCTTTAACTCTTGCTTTTATTTGTTCTTCAGTAATGAGTGGTTCTATTCTCCTGCTCATTTCTTTTTCCTCCTACTCATACTCACATTCTTTTCATTTTTGTTGAATATAAGTTCCTTTTGTTTCTTGTCCACTGTCAGATTATATGGCAAATCAAGATGTCCGCCTTTTGACTTTTTTGATAAATCTATAATGTCACTTATATTGATTTTGGTTACATCTTTAAGGGTCTTAACTAGCTTATCAAATACCTCTCTTACAACTCCTGCCTTTAAGACCTTATCTAACTCATTAAATCCTTCAAGATTTAATATTATAGATTTTTTTGTCTCTTTTATAACAATATTTTCGTATGCTTTCTTACTTTCTGCTTCTATAAAATCATTAATCTCATCTGCATTTTTTGCAAGTTCAGCTATATGAGTATTAGCTTCTTTATTTATAGTTTCAAATTTATCTACAATTTCTTTCCTTATGTAGTTTCTTGTGTACTTAGTATCAAAGTTTGTCAAGTCATCTACATATGGCACATCGTAAGTATCAATGTATTTCTTTATCTCGGATTTTTTTATATTTAGAAGTGGTCTTAAAATATTTCCACTCTGTTTTTTCATCCCAACCATACCCTTTAAGCCAGTGCCTCTAATCATATTGTGGATGATGGTTTCAACCTGATCTTTCTCGTGGTGTGCTACTAATATATATGTATCATTTTTATGAGACTTCGCAGATATTTTTTTCCAATTTTTTTCAAATGCCTCATACCTAAGTAATCTTGCAGCCTCTTCAAGTGTGAGTCCTTTAGTTTTTGAAAATTTTACGGCATCTACTTTCTCTGTTATTAATTTTATATCCATAGACTTACAATAATTTTTTACAAATTGCAAATCTCTATCTGCCTCTATGCCTCTTATACCGTGATGCACATGTATAGCAATAAGTTTATAATCAACTTCAGACCTAAGTTTATAAAATGCATCAATTAGACACATAGAATCCATACCACCGCTAAGTGCCACTAATAAAGTATCTCTATCTTTTATAATTCCTGTGTCAAAAAAATCTTTGACTATGGATCCCAATATCTTTTCTTTATATATCATATCTTATAAGTACCCTTTTCTATATCCATAATTTTTTGTACACGATTCACGTGGTGAGCACCTTGATATTCTGCATTCAAGAAACTTTTTACAATTTCCTTTGCTGTCTCTATACCGATGACTCGTTCACCAAAGCAAACTACATTGGCATTATTATGTTCTCTACTAAGTCTTGCAGAATAGCTTTCAGAGCATGCGCATGCTCTTATGCCTTTTACTTTATTTGCTGCTATGCTCATACCTATGCCAGTGCCACAGATTAAAACTCCGAGATCCGCTTCACCATTAACTATCTTTTCGCAAGCCGCATATGCATAGTCAGGATAATCACATCTCTCTACCTCATCTATACCTACATTTATAACCTCATGCCCCATAGATTCTATAAACTCTTTAATTTTAAACTTCATATCTACTGCTGCATGGTCATTGCCTATTACTACTTTCATATTTGCCAAATCCTTACAAAATTATTTGAATACAAAAATTGAAAGTTTTCTAAGATTACTCACAAAACTTCCGTTAAATCGCTTATTATTACTACATATATTATATCAAAAAATGTGCTTTTTTTGTATATTTTTTTATTAAAAAATACTTAATTTTATACGGCCAAAATGCCGTAATTTCAACTGTTTTTTAAAGGGGCTCGTAAAACTCGCCCATACAAAAAAGGCTCGTAAAACTCGCCCATACAAAAGGGGCTCGCTCTGCGAGCCCCTTTATCGGCGCCATCCTATTTTATTATACTCCGTATTTTATTGTATTAAGTTTTACTCCTGGCCCCATAGTAGAAGTAATAGTGATACTCTTTAAGTAAGTTCCTTTAAGTGATTGAGGTCTTGCCTTAACGATTGCATTCATAAGTGCATCTAAGTTTTGCTCAAGCTTATCTTCACTGAAACTTGCTTTTCCAAGTGGGCAGTGAATTAAGTTTTGCTTATCAAGACGATATTCAACCTTACCTGCTTTTAACTCTTCTATAATCTTCTTTACGTCTGCT
Organism: uncultured Clostridia bacterium; assembly: GCA_947303805.1. Lineage (GTDB taxonomy): Bacteria > Bacillota > Clostridia > Lachnospirales > Lachnospiraceae > UBA3633. The sequence continues at coordinate 215,547 of CAMYZE010000003.1, forward strand.
GTAACTGTACCAGTCTTTGGGTTTGGCATGAGACCCTTAGGTCCTAAAATCTTTGCGAGTTTACCAATAGTTCCCATCATATCCGGTGTAGCAACTACTGCATCAAAGTCAAGCCAACCTTCTGATTGTATTTTTTGTGCATACTCATCTGCACCTACATAATCTGCTCCAGCTGCCTTAGCCTCATCTGCCTTAGCATCCTTTGCAAATACTAATATCTTTACTTTCTTACCAGTTCCTGCTGGAAGAACTACTGAACCTCTTATCTGTTGCTCTGCATACTTAGAGTCACAGCCAGTTCTTATATGTAATTCTATAGTCTCATCAAACTTTGCAGTTGCATTTTTCTTAACTACAGAGATTGCCTCTTTAGAATCGTACATCTTCTTTGGATCATATGCTTTTAACTTTGCATCATATTTCTTTGCTAACTTTTTCATCACGATACCTCCCCTATTCCTCTACAGTTACGCCCATAGAACGACAAGTTCCGGCTATCATAGACATAGCAGTCTCAAGTGACGCTGCATTTAAGTCTTTCATCTTAGTCTCTGCAATCTTTTGAAGGTCTGCCTTCTTGATTGTAGCTACCTTAGTCTTATTTGGTACACCTGATCCAGATTTAATTTTGCAAGCCTTCTTAATAAGAACTGCTGCAGGTGGTGTCTTTGTAATAAAAGTAAAACTCTTATCAGCAAAAACAGTGATTACTACAGGGATTATTACATCTCCCTCATTAGCTGTACGAGCATTGAACTCTTTAGTAAATGCAACAATATTTACACCATGTTGACCAAGTGCTGGTCCTACTGGTGGAGCTGGTGTTGCCTTGCCAGCTGGGATTTGAAGTTTGATATAACCTTCAATCTTCTTTGCCATAATTTTCCTCCTTGGTATTGTCGGGCTTTCACCCTCCCAAATTAATTTATAATCTTAAGGGCTCGCATAGCTCGCCCCTACGAATAAATCGTATGCGCGAGTTTTACGAGCGCCTAAAATTCAACTTTATATTTTTTTAATATCAGCGAAACCTATCTCAAGTTTTCTTTCGCCACCCATGAAGTCAACTCCCACAGTAACATTTTTCTTTGATGGATTTACTGCGAGTACCTTTGCTATAGAATCCTTAAATGCACCATTTGTGATTACTACTGTGTCATCAACATTTACTTCTATAACAACTTCTTTTACTGCCTTACCTTGAAGTGCTTCTAATTCTGCTTTTGATATAGGCACCGGCTTACTGTCTGGTCCCACGAACCCAGTAACACCTCTTGTATTTCTTATTACATACCAAGTGTCATCAGTCATAATCATATTGACTAAAACATAACCAGGGAAAAGTTTTTTCTCGTACTTCTTTTCTTTTCCATTTTTAAGTTCAGTGACCATCTGCGTAGGGATACGAACTTCAAATATGAGTTCTTCCATGCCACGATTCTTTATTGACTGCTCTATATCAAGCTTAACTTTATTTTCATAGCCAGAATAAGTATGAGCTACATACCACTCAGGCTTTCCTGATCTCTCTTCTGCCACTTACAATCACTCCTAATTATCTATTAAATAAGAATCCAAATCCTGATCCAATTAATGAATCAAGTGCAAAAATAATAACGCCAATCACTACAGAACAAATTAACACAGTAACTGAGTCATTTAAAATCTGCTCATTAGATGGAAATATAATTTTCATCCACTCAGACTTTAAACCTTTAATTACTTTGCTAACAACGCTATCTTTTTTATCTTTAACTTCGCTCATTATTACTTAGTCTCCTTATGAGTTGTATGCTTTTTACAAAATCTGCAATACTTACTTGTCTCAATACGATCTGGATGTTTTTTCTTTTCCTTTGTTGTATCGTAATTTCTTTGTTTGCACTCTGTGCATTCTAAAGTTATCTTAGTGCGCTTACTAGCCATAAAAATCTCCTTTTCAATTTCACTTCAAAACAGGACTTAAAAAAGGGCTCGCTGCCCTTTTTTAACCTTATATATATTACTACTTTTAGTGGCTGTTGTCAAGATAGAAAATTGGGCCTATTGTGGTGATGTAATCTTTACTGAACCACTACTAGCAGTGACAATAGTATTTCCGGCTGTCCATTTGACAAATAGCATGTCACTTCTTTTTGCTGTATATTTTATAGTGCCTGTCTGCTTAGATGCATCAAATGACACCACTTCACTGTCATTCATTTGGGTTGCTGAACCGTCAAATACACCTGGTTTTAAATATATTTTTCTACCATCTTGAGCATTACTAAATCGGTAAGCCCATTCTATTGTCTGATCTTCTTCTATAGGATAGAGTGGTATGCCATTAGTCATATTGAATTTGTCTATCGTCTTTTCCGTTGATGAGGCACCAGATGTAGCACTATATTTATATGAATACTCATTGGTATCATTGTAATATATCGTAGACCACTTTTTACCATTTACATCAAGTGGTGCTGTCATAGGTTGGTATTTATTTTTATTAGTACTTGAAACACCGCTTCCAGTGCCTTTATTAACTGTTGGAAGGACTCTATTCATATAACTACCATTACTTGAAGCATCCATATATTGCATGGAAGCACCACTCATTGTCAATTGACCCCACATATCACTATTTGTATATCCAAAATATTGTCCATTCTTTTTTCCAGCCACAAATTTAGTTACCTGGTTATCAATCCATAAATATACTCTTGTGCTATCTGAATTATTGGCATTGTCTTCCCATACAAAGTCAAACGCCTTTTCTATTTTATGATCTGGTATAGTCACACTAACAATAACATTTGTTCCAGCAAGCAATTGCCCACTACCACTATTTTGAACTACAGATGTCTGCCAGTTGGTCCAACCTCCAGCATTAAATATTGATTCTTGAGTTCCTAACCAACAAAATGGCTGTAAATAATGTGTGCCGCTAGCAAATCCATCATCTGTATTAATCATATCACGAACCCAAGCTATATCCCACTTTTCTCCATAGTTTTCACAGTATCCTACGTACTTATAACCTGTGACTGTTCCACTTGAGTTTTTAATTTCATTTACTAAAAGTCTTTTACCTTCAAACGTACTCTTATTTTTACTTAATGAGCCTTTAAAGTTTTTAGCCCATATACCCCAAGGTGCTTTACCATCATTATTTATTGCTCTTGTATATGTTACTGCATATGTGAGTGATATACTCATACTATGGTAACTTCTTTGAAATGGTCCGAAATTATATAATCTACAAGTGATATTATTTGCAGCACCAGCATTTTTAGCAAATAGAGCTCTGTCAATCTTTGTGGTTGAAACTTTTATACCTGCGAGATATGCAGCTATCGCACCATCAATCTTGCTATCTATACTTGTGTTATAATTATCTATCTGAGTTTGGAAGTCGTTTTTTAGCGAGTCAAATTCAGCTTTTGTGATAAAGGCTGAACCGTCGTTGTCACTTACTATTGCAGCAAAACTTTCTATACTAAAAAGAAGCACTAAAAATAGTGCTGCCACTCTCTTTATCAATCTTGTCCCTTTGCTCATTTTATTTATCTACGACCTGGGCTCGTGTAACTCGCCCCTACAAGCCTACTATGTCCCCCTATGGTTTAGGGGGTCTCCCCAGCACCACCCCCTACAAAATGAAAAAGATAGGGGGTCAAAACCCCCTATGATAGGGGGACATAGGGGGTAAAAAATATGGTATAATTTAATTATGATAAAACTTAGATATAAAACTTTAGAATATAAAGACCTTACTATCTACTATGCTAAATATAGAAAGAATAGAAATATAAGACTAACTATAGATGGCAAAGGAATAATAAAGCTCACCTGTCCTTACTATGTGGCAGATTATGAACTGCTTGATTTTATAAAGGAAAGGGAATCTTGGATTAGAAAGAATTTGTCTAAGCAAGAGAATACTACTAACTTATCAGATTTTCCTGCACTAAAAATGAAACAAAAGAGAGAACTACTCAGTAGAATATCAATATACATATGTAAATATGAAATGCTGCTTCATACCAAAGTTGAAAAATATAGTATAAGAAAAATGAAAACGCTATGGGGAAGTTGCTCGTTTAAAGAATCAACTATAAGATTTAATTCTATGCTTTACTATATGAGTGATTATTTTTTAGAATACATAGTGCTGCACGAGATGGCACACCTATTTGTACACAATCATAGTAAAAAGTTTTATGAACTTATAAATAAATATATGCCCGACTATAAAAAAAGGTGGGCAGAACATAAACAAGTGTCGCTTAGATAGCGACACTTGTTTCTTCTACATATTTTATTACATTTGAAAGATTTACATACTTATCTTTATCATTTACCACAAGCGTTGGTGCCTGCATTATCTGATACTTCTCACAATCTGCTGGGTTCTCATTTGCATCTACTATAGAATACTTAATTCCTGCCATATCGAGAAGTTCTTCTGCCTTCTTACAATTTGGGCAAGTCTTGGTAACAAATAATTTGAGGTTGTCTGCTTTTGGTATCTCGTGTTCTATTTCATGTGCTACTTCTCTTGCTGTTTCATGAGCTACTACATTATCTACTGTATCTGCTTCTACAACCACATCAGCTTTTTCATCCTTGTAGAAATTTTCTGCATTTACATTTTGCAAAGGCTCATTATTATTCTTAAATACATCATTAAATGATGGTGTTGCTTCAGCCTGCTCTTTTTCTGCTGCACGCTCTTTTTCAAAATTCATCTTCTCGACTACAGTATCAGGAGTTTCTGCCTTAAATAAGTTTTCTCCCATCTGCTCTATACGAGTAGCTGCGAGTTTTGCAGAGTATTCTTTTCTATCTTTGAACTCTTGAGCTTTACCATCATTCCAGTTTTGAACTGGTCTATAGTATCCTGTGATACGGCTATTAACCTCTGTTGGCTCTCCACAGTGTGGGCAAGTATATACTTCTCCAGGAATATAACCGTGATTCTTACATACTGAGTAAGTTGGAGATAAAGTGTAATATGGTAATTTATAATTATTTGCAATAGTACGAACAAGATTTGCTGCAGCCTTCCAATCTGGAAGTTTCTCTCCAAGGAATGTATGGAATACTGTTCCTGAAGTATATAATGTCTGAAGTTCATCTTGCACATCAAGAGCGTTGAATATATCATCAGTAGTTCCTACAGGAAGGTGTGATGAGTTAGTATAATATGGAGTGCCTTGCATATTTGCAGTGATGATATTTGGGAATTTTTCCTTATCATGTTTTGCAAATCTATAAGTAGTTGACTCTGCAGGTGTTGCCTCTAAGTTATAGAGATCTCCATACTTCTCTTGATAATCTTTAAGTCTTTCTCTCATGTGATTAAGTACATCTATACTAAACTTGACTGCCTCTTCATCTCTTAAATCTTTCTTTAACCACTTAGCATTTAAGCAAGCTTCATTCATACCTACAAGACCTATGGTTGAGAAGTGATTGTTAAATGTGCCAAGATATCTCTTAGTATATGGATAGAGACCATTTTCCATAAATCTCTCTATAGTATTTCTCTTAATCTTAAGTGATCTTGCTGATATATCCATGAGCCTATCAAGTCTCTGATAGAACTCCTCCTCTGAACTTGCGAGATATGCAAGACGAGGCATATTGATAGTTACAACTCCTACTGAACCAGTTGACTCACCTGAACCAAAGAATCCACCTGATTTCTTTCTGAGTTCTCTTAAATCAAGTCTAAGACGGCAACACATAGAACGTACATCTGATGGTTCCATATCTGAGTTTACATAGTTTGAAAAATATGGTGTACCATACTTTGATGCCATTTCAAATAAGAGTTTGTTGTTCTCTGTCTCTGACCAATCAAAATTCTTTGTAATGCTATAAGTTGGAATTGGATATTGGAAGCCTCTGCCATTTGCATCACCTTCTATCATAACTTCAATGAATGCTTTGTTGACCATATCCATTTCTTTCTTACAGTCTTTATATTTGAAGTTTTGTTCTTTTCCACCCACGATTACTGGAAGTTCTGCAAGATCATTTGGAACTGTCCAATCAAGTGTTATATTTGTAAATGGACTTTGAGTTCCCCATCTTGATGGTGTGTTGACACCATAGATGAAACTTTGTATGCACTGCTTAACTTCATCATAATTCAAATTATCTATTTTTACGAAAGGAGCTAAATATGTATCAAATGATGAAAATGCTTGAGCACCTGCCCATTCATTTTGCATGATACCTAAAAAGTTTACCATTTGGTTGCAAAGAGTTGATAAATGTTTTGCTGGGGAACTTGTAATCTTGCCAGGTATGCCACCAAGTCCTTCTTTTATGAGTTGCTTCAAAGACCAACCTGCGCAATATCCTGTAAGCATAGATAAATCGTGGATATGAATCTCTGCATTCTTATGTGCTTGAGCAATCTCGTCATCATAAACTTCTGACAACCAATAGTTAGCAGTTATTGCACCCGAGTTAGAAAGTATAAGTCCACCTACAGAATAAGTTACTGTAGAATTTTCTTTTACTCTCCAGTCACTTACATTTAAATAATTATCTACAACCTGCTTATAGTTGAGAAGTGTCTCCTTGGCCTGTCTTATATCACTATGTTTCTTTCTATATAATATGTAAGCCTTAGCTACATCACCATAGTCATACTTAATCAAAACTTCTTCAACAGAATCTTGAATCTCTTCAACAGTTATGATACCGTTTTTAATTTTTGATCCAAAGGCAGCTGCTGTGCGCTGTGCGAGATCATCAATAATACTTGGATGAGTTTCTCTCTTACATGCGACAAATGCCTTATCGATAGCATCCTTAATTTTTTGGATGTTAAAATCTACTTGTTCCCCATTTCTCTTTGCTACAATGAACATATTTTTTCCCCTTCAAATATATATTTTACATACCCACCATAAGTTAGATTATTATATCATAATGATACCCAAAGTCAATATATAGTTATTAACAAAATTGCAACCACTATATGTTGTGGTTGCAATAAGTTGATTATATAAGGATGTCGCATAAAATAAGGCTTTTTTAGGCACTATTTTCCATAGATCTTTTCGATTTTTTTAGTATAATATCCATCATTTTCAAAGACAATTATTGGCTCAAGAACTTTAATACCTGATTTGGCATTTTTTACTGCTTCTATTAGACATAAGGTAGATGATTTATCAATATTTGGATATATGAATTGAACTTTTTTTATTTCAAATGAATTTGATTTTAATATTTCTGATAACTCGGTAAATCTTTCTGAATGATGAACTATATAAAATTTTTTATTAGATTTTAAAATTAAACTTGCAGCCTTGCATATCTCTTCAAATGTGATGAGCACCTCGTGCCTTGCTGCAATTTTTTTATCATTCAAATTAGTAATCCCACTTCCAGCTTTTATATAAGGCGGGTTACAAGTTATCATGTCAAATGTTTCATACATTGACTTATATTTTTCTCTATCATTAAAAATATTCTTTATGTCATCATTAATTACTTCTATATCTTCATCTATGTTTTTTGCATCTTCTACATTCGTTTTGTTATACTCGAGTGATTTTTTACAAAGTTCAACTTGGCCTTTGTCTATCTCAAAGGCAGTGAACTTTACATTCTCATTCAAAAACATTTTTCTCTTAGCATACATAATAAGCGGTATAGGAAGTGCGCCAGTGCAAAAATCACAAATCTTAATCACTTGTAGGGGCGAAGCTTGCGAGCCCTCTCTCAAAGCAAAATTAGCAAGAAGGACAGCATCAATTCCAAAATTGAAGCTGTCCTTGTCTTGGTAAATGTGGTAGCCATTTATTTCTAGGTTTTCTAATTTAATGTTGCTCATGTCTATTACATCAATATTTATAAAATTACTATTCAATAAAACTCATTATAATGTCAACAACCTCGTCAACAATTTCCTTTGGTGCCACTTCCTCAAATTCAGCATCCCTCTTTGTTAAATCAAGCGCTTTTAGCTGCTCGCACAATACGACTCCTCGCGTTTTTGTTTTACTATTTAATGCAACATGAAAAGGATGCTTATTATCAGTTGATGTTATCGGGCATACAAAAGTCAAATTACACATTTTATTATACAAATCATTAGTTACAACTATTGCAGGTCTTCTTCCTTGTTGCTCATGTCTTTTTTGGGGGTTGAAATTCAAATAAACGATATCGCCCTTTTTAAACTTTTTTACCATATTTCTTCCCCTACACTATTTCCAGTATCTATTTCTTCAACATTTAGTTTTTTTATTTTCGAAATAGGCTTTTTATAAAACTCTGTAAGCCGTTCCTCTAAAGTTTTATGTTTATTTTCCTTTTTTATAATTATCTCATCATTAACAGAACGAATTGATAATTTATCATTAACCTTAATATTTAAATCAATTAAAACTTGTTTTGGTATTCTAATACCATTACTATTTCCCCACTTTTGAAGTACAGCTGTCATATATAACCTCCTATGTATATATTATGTATATACATTATATTATGCTGTTCTTTACTTGTCAAGATTATTTAATCCATGATAAATAATAATTTCCACAAAGATATTTCTAATATACCCATATATCATCCATTGTGATAGATGTAATCATATCAATTACTCTTACTCCATCTCGCTGTACCTCACATAATTCTTCAAAAGTTGAAACTTCTGTTGTTTCTTTATAAAATTCACAGAATGAAATAACTTCTTTTCCTTTTATTTCTCCGTAAGTGATTGAATATTTTTTTTCATTATATTCAAACTCTATTTCATGACCTTCTTCTATTATTTTTTTTAATTCTTCTCTAGTCATTATTTAATTTTTCTCCTTTCTTTTGCCTTTTTCCATTAATAATTTTATGTTGGTGAGGAACATCCGGATGCATTTTTGAATTTCCATGATCAGTATAATCAATGTCTAGATATGCACTCCCGCTTTCATCATAGTATCTTTCAGAATGTAATTTACCATTTTTATAATTTTTAGTGACTGAGTTTGGTGTGCCATTTAGTGGAAGACTATGCTTATTATTAACTTTATTAATTACATCTACTTGACCAACACTACTTGATCCTGCATTATTAAAACTTTCTGAATTACTTTTCATAACACTACCTACCTTTTCTTATAGCATTAAGAATAGTATTTCTTTTCATTATGCAGGAATCAAATTGATAAATTCTTATACCCATATTTCGTGGTTATGAAAATAGATCCATGTTTTGTTTTTATCTAAATCTATATTACTACCCTTTTGCTCAATCAAAACTCGCGTTTCTTTTATATAGCCATCTATAAACTTAGTATTTTCATCTACTGTTACTGCTTTTTCATACTCAATAAAATTATAAGGTTTAACTTCAAAAACCTCATCTAAAAGCATATTCCAAAAAGTTTGATAAAACTTTCTTTCGCCGATTTTATCATTTTTACACTTTTCTTTTAATAGTTCTTCGGCATTTGCTTTATCAAGGTTTTCTTTGTTTGACCAAAAGCTAATGAACTCTTTGATTTTTTTTTCTTCTCTCTACATCATTCATAATCTCTTTAACAATACTCAATCTGTTACTAATTTGATGTTGCTCATAAATATTATTTGCTGATAAATGCTATGTTTCAATTAAGTCTACTAACTCACTCGGTGTAATAATTTTATCAACTTTAGGGTAATGCTTAACATTTCCTGTTACTAATCTTTTATCTAATTCATCTTTATTTATAACCAATTCATAAAATGGTTTATCTTTCATATCAAATTCATAACTACCAATCTTATCTGGATTAATCTTATGTCCTTCTTTTTTTATAATTGATAATAATTCTTTAATTTTATTTTTGTTGAATCCAAATTTTTCTCTATTTAATACATCCAAATATTCTTCAAAAATCTCATCGCTATATACTAGATTAACTTTCTTATCATAAAAATAATCGAGTACTTTCACCGTTGCACTATCATTGTACGAACTAAGAAATGAAGAAACCAATACATTTGTATCATAAATTATGCTAAGCTTTTTATCTTCCATATATTTCCTTATTTATCTCATCAAGACTCATATCTGCTGTGCCATTTTTTATCGCATCCTTCCTTATACTGTCAGTGATACTTTTTGCACGTGACAGATTAACATCAGAATTATACTCAATATCAAATGGTATCTTTTTTTGCTTAATAACCGCTCTTGCAAATATGTTGATGGCTGTTGACATTGACATACCAAAATTTTCACACAATTCTTCAAATTGTCCTTTCAAATCATTATTCATTCTAACTGTGAATGCTACTTGCTCCATAATCTACCTCTTTTCCAATATTCAAATTGGCATCAAAATGATACCATTATTATACCTCAATTATGCACTATTTTCAATAATTAATTTTCAAGCAAACTAAATGACATTTTAACAATAAGCATATAACTTTTTAAAACAAAAAAAGAGAGTTTACACTCTCTTAAAAATCTAAATATGATAAAATTCTAGTCTTCTATCCACATCATGGGTTGTAATTCATACATAAAACCACCAGCACTAGTTGCATTTATGTCTATAGTTCCATCATATGTATATGGAGAATACAAATATGGTCTATAATCACTTACTTGCCCTACTATTTCGTCATTTTGCATATCATAAGTCCATCCTTCTTTTATATCCCTAAGCAAAAGACTACCATAATTGGAATGATATTTATAAAGATTTAAATATTCTAATGTTTCTTCCTGAGTTTCAATCATGTCTCTTTCTCTAAGTAATTCTATATTATTTTTAAAATACATATCAATATCCGATATGCCCGGAATAAATATTTTATCATTCGTAGTTTCAACACTGTCTAATGAATTGTCTAACTTCATATGAGCGGTACTAAGTTCAGTTAATGCTATTTTTTTCTTTTCTTCCTCACTAAAACAATCGTTCAAAAATGTTGAATTTAAAAATTTGCGGACATAACTATTTTTATAATCTAACTTTTTCTTAGTGGCCTCTTCTAATACTTCTTGATTTTCTATAAACTCATCATCAAAAGTATCATTTAAATCCATATTATAATATGCTTTATCCCCAAGAACATTATCATAAGGTGCACATAACTTGCTCCACCTTGATTTAAGCAACAACAGTTTCCTATTATTATTTTTATCTACAACATACCATTCTAAGTTTTTAATTTGACCAGATGCAGGAACTTTTATTTTCCCAAATTTAACAATTTCTGTCTTGTTTGCTGCATTTTGGAATATTTTATCATATTGCTCATTATCCTTGCCTTCAAGCATAACTTCTACAACATCTTTTGTAAGTCCACCTAATCCAAATGGTATAAGATCAAGAACATAATCAGTTGCTATTTCCTTTAATCTATTTGCCTTATAATGATCTAAACAATATCCCTCTTTATATACTTCATTATTACAATTATTTTCTTTACAAGTATTAGCAGCAAAAGTATTGATAGTTAGAGTAAATGACAATAACAATATCAAAATGCAACCAATGATTCTATTCTTCTTATAAAACATATTGTTATCTATTCCTCCGTTGGAATTAAAACTCTTATTACAGCACGAATTCCATGCTTATCATACTCAGGGCTAATAAATTTAGCATAATCTTGTGAATAATTTGTTATGTATTTATATGTTTCATCTGTTAATCCTGCAATAAGACCTTGATGATTTACAAATACTCTTGGATGATTAACTGCATTTCCTTTAAAATCTTTGTAATTTGTATATCCTCTATTCAATACCCAATAAGAATAATTACCAGTAGTTGTAAGAGATGTTGGTCCAACCCTTTTTATATACCACTGACCATCATTGGTCCCAAAATCATAGTATATATGGTTTTTATCTTTTTCATCCGCATCAATCTTACACCCCAAATAAGTCAAATGATTAAAAGAAGGAATACAAACTTTATCTTCAGCAAGTTCCTCAGCTTCTTTCATTTTTTCTTGATTTAAATTTGAATCTATGACATAAGAATTTATCCCACTTTTTTTGCTAAATATATTTTCCATATATTCTTTTTCTACTGAACTAAATGCTTTTTCATAAAAAGTATTTACGAGCCAGTCTCTAACATTAGATTCTGCATAATTCCAAGAACCCGGTTCAGTCATACCGTTTTTTACTTTTGCAAAAGGAATGTCATCTTTAACTACTGTGTCTGAAATCAGCGTATAACGATTAAAAGACTTGGAATCTTTTATAGATGTCCCTGTCCTATACACTTTCCATGTTATTGGTTCTTCGACTCTATCTTTTCCATATTTTGAATAATTGATCCAAGTCCCAAAAGTAATCTTATCACCATCCGATAATTTTAGAATATTTTTTACAAAATCATTTTGATTGTTTTTAGCAAATACATAACTATTATTAAGCACTAATAAAATACATAATAAAGCACATAAAATTTTTTTCATACCTTCACCTCATTTTTTAATTAAATAAACCTTCATTATAATTCAAACCTAACTACAAGTTTTCTAAAAATACTGACAATGTAGAGTATATTTTACCATTTCCATGCCATTTTTTCAATAAACACAGATCCTAAATAAATAAACTCTACACTATTACACATATATTGATAAAATACCAACTTGTACTTTTTACAAATCCGCCTTCACATCTCTTCTCTCAAGTTCTTCAAGTTTCCTTGCCTCTTTCTCATCCTCAGTCTCTTGAGATATTACCTGTCTCTTTTTAAATTTCAGTTCTGACGGATCATACTCTCTCATTTCTTTTTCATCGTTTTTAAGATTGACGAGCACTTTGACTTTTTGCCTTAAAGTATTGATACTTTGAACAGTCCCCTTAAGTCCATCCTTAGTAGTTACAAAATCTGAAATCTGTGGCATTGATTCATTTAATTTCTCATATGTCTCTTTCTCATTATTTAAGCAGCACATTAGTCGCCCGCAGGCACCAGAAATTTTTGCTGGATTAAGACTAACTCCTTGCTCTTTAACATTTTTTATCGACACTGACTTAAAATCAAAAAGGTATGTAGAGCAGCAATATGGTCTACCACAAGATCCGAGCCCTCCAAGAATTTTTGTCTCGTCACGAACTCCGACTTGCCTAAGCTCTATTCTTATTCTAAATATAGAGGCTAAATCCTTTACCAACTCTCTAAAATCTATCCGGTTCTCAGCAGAGAAATAAAATAACACCTTTGTAGAGTCAAATGTAAACTCACAATCAAGAAGCTTCATAGGAAGTTCGTGAGCTTTTATTCTCTCTTTGCACTTTGCATATGCATCGCCCTCTTTTTCCTTATTCTTCTTATGAGTCTCGTAGTCCTCTGGAGTTGCCTTTCTTATTATAGTTCTAAGTGGAGATTTGAGCGACTTTTCGTCAACTTCAATATCCTTTTTAACTACCTTGCCAAACTCAACTCCTCTTATGGTCTCAACTATGCAAGCATCGCCAACTTCTATAGTTTCATCATTTGGCTTAAAATAATATATTTTTCCACTTGTCCTAAATCTTATTCCCAAACATTTTTCCATATTTATACCCCTAAAAAATTAAATACTGCTATTTTTTTATTTACATTATTTCTATTTACATCAGCTAGTATGTTTAAACTGTCTACAAGCTTACCCATTTCTTTTAAGTCATAGGCATTTGAAATATTTATTATATCATCTATAATTTCTTTTAAGTACAGATTTTTTTTAGACAAAGTCATCTTGTATATCATTGCATCTCTTAAGAGATATCTATAAAATCGTATTAAATCTTTAAGACTATTGTCCTTGCCCGCAAAATTTTCTGCAAAATTCATTTTGTCACTCTCTGATGAGTACTTAGCATTTGCCAGTGCGAAAACCGCATCTTTCAAAAACTCTAGTTGCAAAATACTTTTGTAATCTATGTCTTCATTGTCTTTAATAGTGATGCATCTACTTCTTATAGTTTCTAGAAGTTTGTTGGCATTGCTAGTCACTAGAAAAAATGTGTCAAATATTGGTGGTTCTTCCAATGTCTTAAGCATTGCATTTTGTGCGGCTTCACCAAGATTTACAGAATCATAAATCATATATATTTTTCTATCAGAAATCTTAGGTGAAAATGCGGCAGTATCTACCACATCTCTTCTTATCGTATCTATTGGTATATTATCATCTGGAGATTCTATATAAAATATATCTGGATGGTTCTCACTCTCTACTAATTTTGCATCTAGGCCACATGATATAGCAAACTCTTTAATACTATTTTTTATAGAAGCATAATTATATGTTTCTATGATATAGGCATTATATATTTTTTTATGAGGAATACTAACCATTTTTCCTAATATCTGCAGATACTTCCTTAAAACACTCTTCAAGCTCATTAATATTATATCTCTTTTCTATCCGAGCTTTTTTTATGTTTTCTTCACTGAAGTCAATCTCGTCTGCCTTAAATCTCCTCTCCATCTCATCGAACTTTGGCACTTTCTGCATGTTTTCCCTTTTTATAGCTCTTTCCCTTCTTATTTCATCACTAGCTTCTATATATATAGGAAAAATCATTTCTTCTCCATAGTATTTTTTCATATTGTTGTATGACTCGAGTGTCCCTATCATTACATAATTTTTATTTTTTTCTATCTTTCCATCATCAATAGTCGCATAAAACCAGTCTCCAAAAACCGTATGATATACTCTCTCTTCAATAACCTTCTCTTTATTGTCATCTAAAAACTTCTTATCTACAAAATAATATTCTACACCTTCACTTTCACCGTCTCTTTTAGGTCTGGTAGTGTAAATAACAACCCTATTTAATCTAAGGTCTGATGCCAATAATTTTTTATAAAGGCTATCTTTTCCAGATGCCGATTTTCCCATAATGTAAAATATCATTATCTTGGTGCTTCCATTTCTACAACTTTAGGTCCAACTCCAATCTCAACTCTTTCATCTTTCACTGCACTAGTTCTTTGATTACTTATGTCTCCAGGACTTATACCTACTTGCACATTTTTTACTTCTTCGTCAGGCTTTGGCAGGTCTACTATATCAACTTCCAATTTCTTTCCTTCATCGTTTACAATTACACTAGCTTCTGACTTAGTTGAAACCTTGAATACAATCTCACCCTCATCGTTAAGTTCTTCATTTTCTGGAAGTTTTAAGTTGACACCTTTCCAGCTCTTAGCTTTCAAAACCCTCTCTCCATCACAGTAATATACTACCTCATCAGACAAAACTATGAAACCAGTAACTCCTATACCTACAGTTTCTTTATGAATAGCATTTGGTCTCATCCGATAGAGGCGACCTGCATAATTAGTTCCTTTTCCAGCTGCAAGATAATAGATATTACTCATATATATTTTTATCATATTTGGAGATGAATACTGTTTGTCTGCTTCTGTGCCAAGATAATCTTCAAAGTCATCACTATACTGTCTATACTTTATAGGATAAAAACTTCCTGTCTTTTCATCGTCGGCAAGCCACACAAGATATTGCGCGGATTCAATACTGCTAAATAATTCATCTTTAGCCCTTGACACATATGAGGTATCTCTCTTTATAGCTTTAAGCTTTCCATTCTCAAATGTATATACCTGACCCTCTCTCTTTAGATCTCCATTTAAACCATAGCCAGCTGTATCAAAATAAAATAGCTCGCCATTTTTTTCTATCCACTCTTCTCTTGCAAATGTTTTATCCTCTTTTCTAAACTTAAGCCCCTTTTCATCCGTTACGAAAAATGAAGTGCCAGAATTTGCATCTGTAGTTATGTTTAAACTATCATGTGGCTCATCTTTAAGATTAATCTTTTCTAATATCTTTATGTCCATCACCCTTATCACTACTACATAAACTGCAAGCACAGATAGAACTATGACAAAAAATGATACCAAAATTCTCACAATCGAAGATAGGTCGCTAGAACTACGACCTCTTCTGCCTTGATCATATTGATTATAAGAACTTAGTCTTTGCATAACATTTTATTATAGCATATTATTGGCTTTTTTTCACATTTTTATGTATAATTGCCATATGTTAGATAATAAGAAAGTTGTGGCTTTTATATGCGAATGTAACCCCTTTCATGCAGGGCATAAAAGGCTTATTAGTGCAGCAAAAAAGGAAGCTGACATAGTGATAGCCATTATGTCTGGAAACTTTGTACAAAGAGGTGAACCTGCAGTAAATGACAAATACGAAAGGACCAAAAAACTTTTAAATAATGGAGTGTCTCTAGTTATAGAACTTCCAGTCGAATACTCACTTTCTTCTGCAAAATATTTTGCTAGCTCATCTATAAAAATACTTGATAAACTAACTTTTGTAGATAAATTAATATTTGGTTCTAAAATAAATGATGTCAATAAACTATCTAAATTAGCAGATATAAACATAAAAAGTAAAAATAATAGCAAAGTAAAAGAGATGATGAAAAGTGGAGCAACATATTCAGCTGCTCTCTCAACTTTGTATGGCAAAACACTTTCACCAAATGACATACTCGCAGTCGAATATATAGCAGCAATAAAAGAAATTAAAAGTAAAATTACCCCTATAAGCATAAAACGAATAAACGATATACCAACAGCCAGCGAACTTAGAAAAAAAATAAATAAAAAAATCACTAACGATAGCTTCTCACAAGTTCTTAACTACAAATTGTTACTTACAAAAAATAATTTACTTAATTTAGAGAATATTTATCTTATGACAAGTGATTTTCATAATGCTATCACTAAACTACCAAATCGCTATTTATCATTTGAAAAAATAGCAAAACTTCTTAAGACAAAAAATAGAACTCTTGCAAACATAAAAAGAGTTCTACTTAATATTATTCTCGGCATAGATAAAGAAGATGTTACCAATTTAAAATCCTTACCAAAGTACATAAGAATCTTGGGTGTTAAGAAAAATTTCTTGCCTTATATGCAAAATATAAAAGTTCCTTATCTCTTAAGTTTTGCGCCAAGTTCTTATAAGACACTTATAAAAAACTTCCCAAAATCACGGGAAGTTGTACAAAATAAAAATGGCAGTTTTACTCTTTCAAAATCTATATCAAAAAATATATTTGCTAGCAATCTATATAATTACTACTTTAAAAATAGAAAGTTAGAGAGCACTACTCCATCATTTTTTATTTGATGCCTCACTCACACTTGCTTTATTAAATATAACCTTATTTATATCTACATATCCATGCTCTTCAAGCACTGAATCAAGTAAATCCTTGCACCAAGCTCTATTTTCTTCATCCTTATCCATATCTCTAAACACAGCCCAGATAAGTCTCTTCCTATTTTTAACACTAGTGAGTCCAAAATGATAGCCATCTGCTAAATCAGTTTGAGCATTATATAAAAGTGCTTTTATAAAAGGATTATCCCCAATTTTCTCCCACATATAATAAAGTCCTGCTGCTTGCACTCTTTCACCGTCATGAGATGTAAGTCCAAACTCGCTTATAATAATATTTCTCACACTATCATATTTATTCAGAAATTTCTCATCAGCCAAGAAATTGATCACTATTTCAAAATTTTTAAGTGTAATAAGATATGGTTTGTCAAACTCATCTTTTGCCTTGACATCATATCCCGCATACTTATCATCCCAAAAATATGCTGACTCAACAGGTGCTGGATAGGGATGAAGTGCTACTCCCCAGTCAACATTTTTACCAAGATATTTATTGATAAGAGTTAGTTGCTCCTTCATATTATATCTATATTTTCCTAAAACTTTATCAAATCGCCTATCTCTTGAATCATAATTAGGTATGTCCCAACCTTGGTCAAATGATATATAAATATTTGCATCGCGATTTTTCTCTTTGATTTTATCATAACAGATTTTAAATGTATCGCAATACACTTTCGTATAGTCACTTACATTTGATGGACCATAAAAATTATAGAGTTGTGAGTTTATCTCATTGCCAATAACCCAGTTATCTACATAAGTAGAATAATCATCTACAATTCTTTCAAAATTATATCTCTGCCAATCACCATTATTTGCATGAAAATCTATCATATAAAAATAAGGTTTCTGATAATCTTTTGGCGCAGCCATTAAATCAACTCCCACTGGTGCCTTGTCATTTACAAGTATGAGAGTAACTTTAATTCCTCTCTTTTTTAATCCTTGTAAATACTGAATCAATGTGTGACCTTTACCAGAGAGAGTTACATTGATAGCTATATGACCTGCCCCTAAAGTAAATATCTCTCTTGGGTCTCCCGAAAGAAGAAAACCTTTTTTACTATTTGATGTTGTTGCGTCCTTTGGCAAAATATCATCAAGATTTACTGAATCGTTGTCAAGATTCATCTCACTAGGCCATAGAATTCTATCAGCAAAAAGTGTTGCAGGCATTATAACCTGCAACAATAATGATATTAAGAGACAATATACAATTTTTTTATAATAACAAAATGCCATTTTCGTTTGCTTTGTCTTGTATCTCCTTAGTCCAAAGCGAACAGTGAATTTCACCTATGTGTGCCTTCCTCAAAAAGAACATACATATTCTTGACTGTCCAATTCCACCACCTATAGTATAAGGAAGTTCCTTATTTAAAATCGCCTTGTGGAAAGGCAAACTTGCTCTATCTTCGCATTTAGCTGTCTTAAGCTGACTCGCCATTGAGTTTTCATCAACTCTTATACCCATACTTGAGAGTTCAAGTGCTATATCAAGAACTGGATAATAGACCATTATATCTCCGTTTAATTCCCAGTCATCATAATCTGGAGCTCTCCCATCATGTCTCTCTCCATTTGATAAATACTTACCTATCTGCATAATAAATACTGCGCCATGCTCTTTTGCTATAGAGTATTCTCTCTCTTTTGGAGTTTTGTCAGGATACATTTGTAAAAGTTCTTCTGAAGTTATAAAGAAAATATCTTTTGGTAATATCTCCTCTATATAATCAAACTGTATAGCCATATATTTTTCTGTCTTCTTTAATGCAGAATAGATACGCCTTACAGTTTCCTTCAAGTACTCTATATTTCTATCCGGCTTTTCTATTATCTTTTCCCAGTCCCATTGATCTACATAGATGCTATGAATATTGTCAAGGTCCTCATCTCTTCTTATTGCAACCATATCTGTATATAAACCTTCATAAGTTTTAAAACCATATCTTTTTAATGCATATCTTTTCCATTTTGCAAGTGAATGGACAACTTCTGCAACTATATTTTTATCTTCTTTCATATCAAATGCAACTGGTCTTTCAACACCATTTAAATTGTCATTTAATCCTGAGTTCTTATCAACAAATAGTGGCGCTGAAACTCTAAGCAAATCCAACTCATATGCGAGTGATGTCTGAAAATAATCTTTAACTGTCTTTATACCTACTTGTGTATCGTGAAGCGATAATTCCGCCTTATAATTTTTTGGTGCTATAAAACTACTCATAATTTTGTCTCCCTACATAATTTTTTGTGCCTCAAGATAAAATCTCTTATCTTTTGCCTCTCCCATTGAAAAACTTTTTCTACATAGTGATCCGTGTTTAATCACATCTTCAAAAAGTGTCTCATAAGAAAACTTGTCAAAGGTAATAGATATGTTTCCTTTTTTCTTTCCAAGTTCTATGCATTCTTCTTTCCCATGAATGTAATCGATTTTACAACCATAGTCATCAAGAATCTTTTGCAAATCTTGAAGTGCCGGAGGTCTATTGGGATCAACACCTGTCTTTTTAACAAAATCATTTTGATCTACATTAATCAGTAACCTGTGTATTGGAAAGAATGCAAGTCCATCATCATGAATATTAACTAATTCTACAAGAGCATACCTTCCGCGACCAGTTTTATCATATACATCTTTTGCTGCTGCAAGAGAATGATTTCCATCTCCTACTGCATAGAGTAAACCATCTTCCGAATCATTCTTTAAATCTATAAGTACATCTACTATTTCTTCTATATCGGATTTGTCTGCAATCTTGTAGCCCTTTATATATCCGCTATCTTCCATCAAATCAAAGTCATAAAGTATATCATTCTTTGAGTCTCCTGCCATTCTAAAAAAAGTAGAAAACTTAATACTCTCAACCTTCTTAAAAAGTTTATCTTCTTTATCATTTATTAATACTAGCACATGAGGTATATCAAGGCTTGCATTTTCTCTAATCTTTTCTCTAACAACAAGTCGCTCTTTAACCGTAAGTTCTGTCGCCCTCATAAGGCTTTTTGCGCCTTTATTATAGTCATATTTTTCAAGGTCTATGGCAACTATCAAACCTCTACGATTTACAGATTTTGCCTTTCTCTCAACAAATATGAAGCACTCACCTATATCTTCATATATTCCTTCAGATATATACTTATTCATATTAGTATTGATTTCAGCTATCTTATCATTTAATATATTTTCAAAGTTGTCTTTATTATTTGCTAGTTCTTGTTCCATATAGGCTTCTGGGTAAATGAGATTAAAAGTGGATGGTTCATCTCCTATATACTTTTTCACTCTGTCCCAGTAAGCAGGGTCTTGGGTAAATTGGTCTGCCGCAATACAAGCAAACTTAGAGAGGTTGATACCCTCTCGCGGAAATAAGATGCGTGGGATTTTCAGACCCACTTCATTTAATTTTTCTTCAAAAGTTTTGCTCATATATTAATATTTACTACAAAATAACACGAGTAGAAATTACGTCGGGAATTTCGAGGATTTTACTTTCTATATTTTCAGGAATCTCCCCCGAAAAATCCAAAATGGTGTAGGCAATGTCATTTCTACCTTTATTGGCAAGACCTTCGATGTTGAGTTTAAAATCCGCAATCTTATTTGTGATCTCTTCAAGCATACCTACTCTATTCTTATGAAGCACAGTCACTCTTGCTCCTGTCGATCTTGCTATAGTGACATTTGGGAAATTTACCGAATTCTCAATATTTCCATTTACTAAGAACTCTTTCATCTCAGAAGCTGCCATGGCTGCACAGTTATCTTCTGCTTCTATAGTGCTTGCACCAAGATGTGGTGTAGCTAAGACATTTGGAAGCGACAACTCCTCTTTAGTTGGGAAATCTGTAGCATATGCTCTGACCTTTCCTGATTTAAGTGCTGCAATTAGATCTTCGTGATTTACAAGTTCGCCTCTTGCATAATTTACAATTGAGACACCATCTTTCATTTTTTCTATATTTGCCTTATTTACAAAGCCAGTAGTTTCTTTAGTAGTAGCCATATGAAGGGAAATAAAATCTGACTTTTCAAGTATGGTGTCAACATTATCAACTATTTCAACATATTGTTTTAAATCTTGTTTTGCGTGTGGGCTAAGGTAAGCATCATATCCTATCACATTCATACCTAGATTATGAAGAACTTTTGCAACCTTTCCTCCGACCTGTCCAAGGCCAATTACTCCAAGAGTCTTCCCAAGTATTTCGTTTCCCACATACTTACTCTTCTCTTTCTCTACAGTCTTTGCTAAATCTATGTCATCATTCTTTACAGAACTAAGCCAGTCTCCAGCTGCCTTTATGTTTCTTGAAATGCCTATGATTCCACATATAGTTAATTCTTTTACTGCATTTGCATTTCCACCTGGAGTATTAAACACAGCAATACCAAGTTCTGTACATTTATCAATCGGTATATTATTTACACCTGCACCTACTCTCGCTATGGCGCGACAATTTTTTGAAAATGTCTCTTCCTTTAGATCTGCAGAGCGGACCATGATTGCATCATAATCTTTTGCATTTTCATCAAGAATAAAATCGCTACCCATTAAGTTTTTAATTTTATTAAATGTTTTAATTGTATACATATTTTTCCTCCAGGGCTCGCAGTGCTCGCCCATACATTCTATTTATTTTTACTTTCGAAACTCTCCATAAAATTAGCAAGTACCTTTACTCCATCTATTGTCATCGCATTATAAATCGATGCTCTTATGCCGCCAAGAACTCTATGACCTTTCAAGTTTATCATGTGAGCGGCCTTCGCCTCTTCTACGAACTTTGCCTCAAGTTCTTCACTTGGAAGGTTAAAGGTTACATTCATTATAGATCGGGATTTTTTATCTGCAAAAGGTTTATAGAAACTTGAATTATCTAAAATATCATAAAGCAGTTTTGACTTTTCAATATTTCTCTTTTCAAGTTCTTTTACTCCGCCTTGATTAATAACCCATTTGAACATCTCACCAGCTACATATATTGCAAATGTTGGTGGGGTATTATACATTGAATTATTTTTCGAGTGTATATCATAGCGCATCATAGTTGGAACTTTTGATCTCACATCTTCACTTATATATTTTTTATTCATAATAACTACGGTGAGACCTGCAGGACCAAGATTCTTTTGCGCTCCTGCATATGCGAGTGCAAACTTAGTATAGTCATAATTTTTTCCAAGCACATTTGAACTAACATCAGCAACAAGCGGAATATTTATCTTTGGAAGTTCTTCATACATAGTACCAAAGATAGTGTTATTTGCAGTTATGTGAAGATATTTTGCTGCTTTATCAATTTTTGAATCATCAATTTCTGGTATGTACTTATATTTATCAGCTTTTGAATTTGTGATGTCTACTGCATTGGTCCATTTTTTCGCCTCTTCAAAGGCTTTATTAGCAAAATTTCCTGTCACAGCATAATAAGTTAAATCATTTTCATTTGCTAGATTAAGTGGTACCATTGCAAACTGGGTGCTTGCTCCACCTTGTAAAAACAATATTTCAAAATCGTCATTTAAATTCAAAATCTTTTTAAGATTTTCTTTTGTCTCATTTATAATCTTATCGTAAGTTTTGGAGCGGTGACTCATCTCCATAACTGAAAGTCCTTCTCCATTATAATTACAAATGTTTTTTTGGATACTTTCTAATACCTCTAAAGGCATAGCTGCAGGACCAGCTGCAAAATTTAAAACTCTTTCCATAGTAACTCCTTAAATTACGACAAAATGTTATACACAAAAACAATACAAATTTCCGTAAAAAATTATTATACTACATTTATATAGGCATTTCAAACTTTATAAAAAGCTTAGTTATATATTGAATAATATGCTATTGACAAAATATCTCAATTATGATAGTATGTTCAAAGTTAAATAAATATAATAAATTATGAACAGAGTATTTGGAGGATTTATGAGTAAGTTTAAATCAGAATTCAAGAAATTAGACATACCTATAATGGTGGTGCCTTTTACACTTATCTTTTTAATATGTCTATTTCTCTTCTTAAGACCAAATGAGACGAATGCCTTTATCTCGGCTATTAAACCATTCTTTGGCGACACAATGTCTCTATTATACCTATTTGTTAGTTTTGCATTATTTCTTATAGCTATGTTTTTATCATTTTCAAAATATGGTGACATAGTACTTGGCAAAAAAGGTGAAAAGCCTTTGTTCTCATTTTGGGGTTGGGGCGCAATGATGTTTTGTGCAGGTATGGCTGCAGATGTTCTCTACTATGGCTTCACTGAATGGCTAAACTATTCTCAAGAGGCATACATCATCTCACTTGGAAATCCATTTGACTTTTCAAATGTTTATTCTTTCTTCTTTTGGTCAAACTTCTGGGAATATCTAGTGCTTGGCACTTGCTTTGCTTTTATGATACATGTGAGAAATAGAAGTAAGCAAAAATATAGTGAAGCTATAAGACCACTCATTGGCAAACATTCAGACGGGGTTATAGGAAAAATTATAGACATCTTTGCAACTATGGCTATAATCGCTGCAGTTGCATGTTCGCTCACTTTTACTGTACCTGTAATCACAACCTGCTTAAATAGTTTATTTGGTATACCAAACACACATGTCACTACTATTGTATTGCTTATACTTATATGTGTGATATACAGCATCTCACTTGCAAATGGACTTAAAGGAATAAAGTTCTTATCAAGTATCTGTGTATATGTATTCTTAGTTTTTATACTTTATGTATTTGTATTAGGTGGTGAAGCAAGATTTATACTTGAGAGTACATTTAAACAACTTGGTTTATTATTTGATAATCTCTTTATCGTATTTACTGATATAGACCCTACAAGAGAGAGCACCTTCGTTCAAGACTACTGTGTATTCTACAATGCTTTCTGGCTCACTTGGGCTATAACTGTTCCATTCTTTATAGGCGTTATAAGTCGCGGAAGGACTATTAGACAAACTATCCTTGGTGGTCTTGCTTTTGCAGTTCCTGGCTGTGTGCTCTGTTTCTCTGTACTTGCCAACTATTCTGAAAGCATTCAGATATTCAACAAAATAGATTTAATATCAATCTACAACGAAACTGGAAATGCCTACACAGTAATTAGTGAAATTGTGAATACACTTCCATTCCCTAAGATTGCATTATTTATACTTATCATTTCTATGATATGTTTCAATGCTACAAGTTTTGACTCAATATCACTCACTTGTTCATACTATTCATATAAAAACCTTACAAATAATGAAACACCAAATAGATTTGTAAAACAGTTTTGGGCAATTCTTTTAATACTCTTCCCTGTAGCTCTCATATTCTCCGAAGGAACTGCAGCCAATCTTCAAAATATAGCAGTAATATTTGGATTTCCTGGAGCTATACTAGTTATACTCGTAGTTGCATCATTCTTCAAAGATGTAAATAAATATCTTGAAGAAGAAAAACAGTCTAGATAAAAATTAATAGAACTAATATAATCTTATTGTCAATAAAAAAACCCCATTCTTGGGGTTTTTTATTGTTTAGGTTTCTTGGATGCGGCTTAATGGAAGTCAACATAAATTTAGAATTTTATTTCTTTATTTAAATCAATTTCATTTCTATTATTTCTTGTAATTTCTAAAACTTTTACATCATCTCTTTTCAATATAGTTTCTAAAAACTCTGACTTTGCTTTTTGTATAACACCTATAACAATTTTTTTAGAGTCTAGAATTTTAAATACTTTTTCTTTAAAAACTTTGGCGTCTTCCTCGGTGGGACCTAACTCATCCATTACCACTATATCATAATTATTGTAATCATCAAGTACAACAGATAACTTATCAAAACTTTTATTCACATCCTTAGATCTTTCGCCACGATTAAATAAAAAATTATCTTTGTTCGGTTTTTCAGATGTAAAGATATTGACTATATGAAATGAAATTATACCATTTTCACTAATATTCTTTATGGTTCTAAATCCACCAACAATTCCTTTATACTCTTCCAAAAAACTATTTATAATTGTTGATTTCCCTATTCCTTTTTCACCTGTCAAAAAATAATTATTTGCCATGGTAATATTTATTTTTATGATAATTAAATAATGATTTTAACATTGATTGTAAATTACTTCTTGTCACAGTCGCACCTGTCATTGCATCCACATCAATTGCATCTATACAGTAGCCATATCCTGCGAATTTATCCATCTCTCTCTTTGTCACACCAATCAATGGTTTTATTAAATGTATATCATAATACTTTTCATCAATTTTTGAATCATTATAATTTGGATTACTATCTCCAAATAATCCTTTGTTTTCTGAGAATGTAATATATCTTATAGCTGCATCATCACCACTATCTCTCGTATTTAATATTTCTACATAACATATTGATTTAAAATTCACTATTTCATCTCTGCAAGTGCAAGATGAATATGCTACTTGATATGCTGTAAAAGTTGAATTAGATTCTTCAAATATTATTTCAAAATCATAATCTTCAGCAAGTCCACCTGATGCAAAATGTGTGTATTTTACTTTTGAATTTGATTTATTATTTGTTTTATTTAATTTTTCAAATGGAATATATGCATAATCTGCTCTCCACGAAGCATATATTTTATCACCATTTACATCTTCTGGATATATGACTAATTCTTTTTTATATTTCCCTTTATAATTCCAATTAGCTCCTATGTTATAAAGTTTATTCTCATCCCATCCAAGATGTATGAGTAATAATTTCATCATATTTGCATAGCCACCTCCACCACACATAATAAATATATTCTTATCCATAGGAAATAATTCTTTTAGGATTAGCATAGATTCATTGTAGAGTGGTGTAGCGCTGATTATATTTCCACTCTCATCCCACTTTACATCAAATAGAGTATCCCCACTATAGGCATTCCCAACCGGTAATGCTTGAAGGCTTGCTATATATGGATATGGCACAATTTTAAATCCTTCAATAGTTGCAGATAAATCGGCATCTCCTCCAATATCTGAAAAATTTGCTGTATCAAAAAGCATTCTAACATCTCTATATGCCACATCTTTTAAAAATAAATATTTATCTATTGTTGACATATTTATATTTTTGTCAACACTAAACATATCAGATTTTTCTGCTTCAGGTGCAGGTAATTTGATTTCAGTTTCTTTTCTACTACAAGAACAAAGTAATATAACTATTATAATTAATAATATTTTTTTCATATTATTCAACAATTATTTCTATTACATTACTTATATATTTTTTTGTTTTATCTTCTTCACAAGGAGCAAGCCAAACTGTTCCATTTTTACCTACTTCTTTATCTTTCTCAATAGCAATTAGTGTATATTCACTATTTATTTGTTCACTTGTCATATCAACACTATAACCATCATCTGCTACAGCTTTAACTTTTGAAATATTTGAAAAGCCAAGTTTATTTAAAACATCTTTTAAAACATATCCTGTATAAGTTGAATTTATAACTGCATCTTTACTATTTAAAGCATCACAAGAAATCTTATATATATTTAATCCATCCAAATCACTATTTGTAACATCTACCCCTGATACTTTAAATTTATATTCTCCAAATGTAACTTTGTCAGTTTTATCTGATTTATCAGGCTTACTCAAAGTTTTACTATCTTGTTCATCTACTTTTTCAGTAACATTTAAATTTGGCTTTTCATTTTTATTATTTACGAGTATAGTTGTGAGCCCTTGTAAAAATTCACCTGTCACATCTGAATCGCAAGGACAGAACCAAGGATTTTTTTTGAACTGAGAGCCATCCTTTGATATAGCAATTAACATATAATTCACATCTCTATTTTCATATTTAACTGAATAACCATCATCTGCAACTGCTTCAACATATTTTACATCTAATGGAAAACCAATGAATTCCAATGCATCAACAAATTTAAAACCAATAAAATTTACTGTTGATTCAGTGCCTGAACTATTAACTGATGTAACTTGTGATTTGTATATAGGATATTCTGCTAAATCTTGATTGGTAACAGTTTTATCATTAATTGTTATAGAAAATTCTGGTATAGTTACACCTCTTACTTCCTCAAGTTGAGTAGAATTTGTTGAAAGTTTAGTTTCTGCTCCATTTCCACAAGCAAATAAAGAAATTGCTACTAAAATTGTTAGTAAAGTTTTAAATAATTTTTTCATTTTAAATCTCCTTAATATATTTATTTTTAACTCATAGAGTCAATATATTTATGATATATTTTTAAAAAAACAAATTTTTCTATCAAATTTTTTAACATTTTCCACTATCATGTCACTAGAATAAATTTTTTTCAAATTTTCTTCGTTAATAATGTCTTCAGTTTTACCTGATTCTATCTTCCCATTTCCATTTAGAATTATAACATTTTTATTTAGAAGTGTCACCTGATTTGGGTCATGAGTTGACACTATAATAGTATAACCCAATGAATTTAAATTCTTTATAATTTTCAAAACCTTATATTGATTTGCTATATCAAGATGTGCAGTTGGCTCATCAAATAAAATCACCCTTGGATTTGATACTATACTTCTCGCTATTACTACGAGTTGCTTTTCACCACCTGACAAATCAAAAAAACTTTTCTCCATTAAATCTTCTATTTCAAGTTTTAAAAATGCCTCTTCTACCAATTCATAATGTCTCTTATTTAACTCAGTGAAAAGACTTGTCTCTGCTAAAAGTCCCATCGCTACATATTCTTTTGCTGTATAATCAAATGATAATTTAGGAATTTGTGGAACAAAGCCTATATTTTTTGCAAGCCTCTTTCTTGAAATATTTTTTATTTCTTCATCCATAAATAAAATTTGTCCACTATAATCATTTCTAATGTTTAGTAACAATGAAAAAAGTGTTGACTTCCCAGCACCATTTTTACCAAGTAGAGAATATAATTTCCCCTCTTCTATCAATAGATTTGCATTTTTAAATATTTGTCTCTCACTATTATATGAAAATGAAAGATTTTTTATACTATAAATATTCATTTATTTTTTTCTCTTCACACATATCAATAATAAAAAAACAGGTGCGCCAATAAATCCAGTGAGTATGCTTACGGGCATTTCTACTTTTCCAATTATCCTTGTCAGTGTATCAACTATTATCATAAATATACCTCCAGAAAGTGCAGATATCGGTAATAGTTTTTTGTTACTTGAACCAACTAAAATTCTTGAAAAATGAGGAATTATTAGCCCTACCCATCCTATAGTTCCAGCTATACATATTGATGTGGCAGTAATTAAAGTAGAGCATATTATTACTATATTCCTAATTAGCATAGTATTGAGTCCTAAAACTTTTGCTTCTTCATCTCCAGTTGCTAATATATCGATCTTCCACGAGATTTTATATAGTACTATAAAGCAAATTAATAAAACTACGACTGCCACTTTGATAAGTTTTGTATCAACATAAGCAAAACTTCCCATAGTCCAATATGTGATAGATGCAAGTTCTGTAGATGGATCAGCAATGAATTTTATAAATCCGAGTACACTTGACATTAATGTTCCAACAATAATTCCAGCAAGTACCATGGTAATATTTGACTTAAAATTAATGAATTTTGAAATGAAAACTGTGATTAGTACAGACAAAATTCCAAAAAGAAACGCAAAAACATTTATAAAAAATGCATCAAATGAAAATATTATCCCTATGGCTGCACCTATGCAAGCACCTTGCGACACTCCCAAAAAATCAGGTGACACAAGTGGATTATTGAAAATTCCTTGAAATGCGGCACCAGATATTGAAAGAGAAACCCCAACGACTAATGCTGCAACAACTCTTGGGAGTCTAAGTCCTAACAAAACATTTTTGGACATTTCATCTATTCCAGAATTTGCTTTAAAAATAAAATCTCTAATGATTAAAAAAATATCTATAACTGATATATCATATTTTCCTAATAAGACAGAAAAAATAACAGTAAAAAATAATATTATAATTAATAATATAATTAGTAAGTTGTTATTTAATTTTATATTAATTTTCTTTAACATTTAATCTAATGTATACCCAAGATAGTTTTTATCAAAAGTCCTATTAAACATCATCATATAATATTCATCAATTTCTTTTTCCAATTCATCTCTGCTAAAATATGTTGGATACATTTTATACAAAATGTACATTGTGCCTATCACACAAGATATTCCAGGCATATCCCAAGAATCAATTTTTGCAGGCATATTAAACACATTTTTGTTCTTAATTGCGGACATTCCAGACCAAGTAGGACTTTCAAATAATTCTTCTCTATCATAATCAAGCACTGCAGAACTAGTTATAAATAAATAGTCAGGATTATATTCAAAAATCCTCTCAACTCCTATATCTACCCAGTTGCTATTTTTACTCTCATCAATTTTACATATGCCGCCTGCTCTCTCAATCATAAAGCTTTGAAGGGCATTTGCCCCTGCAATTCTCCCAAGTGTTCCTCCCATTAAAATAGCTGTTTTTTTGTCTTCTTCTTTTATACTCTTAACTATATTATCAATTTTATCAAATTTATTTTTAATATATGTAATAACATAATCTGCTTCTTTAGATTTCCCAAAATATTTGCCCATTAAACCAAGAGTATTAATAATATCATCTAAATTTTCCGCTTTAATGCAAAAAACATCTATTCCAAGTTTTCTAACCGCTTCAACAGTGGTTTTATCATATGCATTATGTACTAAGCAGTCTGGTCTAATTTTTGCCAGTTTCTCAAGATCAACTGTTCCTCTTCCAACTGTGTCAGCATTTTCTATGTTTTTATCTATATCTTTCCAAAATTTTGATTTTGTATTTATTGCCTTAATTCTGTCTGTCATTTTTAACGCATAAAAAAATGGAACAGAAACAGCATAAACTGAAGCTACAGTTAATTCATCTGCATTTTCTTTAATCTTTAATATATTATTTGAAGCATCATAAAACTCATTTTCTGATAAATTTTTTCTTATGTTGTTAGTGTTACAAGATACCAAAAATAAATTAAAAACTATAAAAACACTAAATACTTTTTTTAAGATTTGCTTTATTTGCATATTTTTCCTTTTAATTTTAGTACTATTTTTTTAATACTTCATCAGAAACTGTCACTACTACTTTGTTACATTTTTTTACAGATGCTCCTTGAACATTTTCAACAATTAATCTTAGTGGTCCATCTGTATTTTTAGCAAGTCCTGTATATCCCTCATGCATCTCATCATTAACTAGTGGGTAACCATTTATTGCATAGCACAACAACACTTTTTTATTCTGACCATCAATCTCTATCCCCCTCTCAAGTGCATCTAAACCCACTACACTTAAAACATCATTCTTGTAACCATCTTCCGCATAAAAAGTGATTGATATAAGATTTTGTTTGTTTATGTCATAAATTGATTTAATAAATCTATAAATATCTAATCCCTCACACTCTCCAATATTTAATACATAATAATTATCTCTTATAATAAAATCTTTCATATCTTCAAGTTCTTTTACAGTATACTCTTTTACAATTTCATCACTATCATTTTTTATTGAAATAGTAAATTTGCTATCAAGAAAATCACTATAGACATCACTCATTGTATGAGACCAAGTATCTATCTCATTTGCAGAAATTTCAACTTTAAACACATCATTAACAAATAAAATATTACCATCAGTTTCCGCTGGAACAACTAATTTAATAGGACCACCTTCATCTTTTGTAAGTGGATGACCAACTATAGCATCTACTTCATTATACCATCGACTTCCATAAGCAAACATTGCAGTGATATTATCATCAAATCCATTCACATATTGATTTTTTAATCTTGAAAGTGGCAATGTCATTTTATCCCCACTTCTACCATATATGGTTACATCACCAGCATTATTTTTAATTCCCAAATATTTAAATAATTCATAACAAGGTATTCCCTTATACTCATCAAAAGGCTCATAAAATTTAGGAATGTTATCATAATAATATATTTTTGCTTTAGTTTGCATTTCTTCAATTTCTCTAACTTTTAGTGATGTTTCCTTTTCAAGTCCTGCTCCTGTAAATAATATAGCGCTATTTAATATACTATTATTAAAATCACCACTTAAATGCGAATGTTCATCAATATTAAGATTTATAATAATTTTTTCTAAATTACTAATACTCTTTCCATCATATTCATCACTATTACTACTTGGTAATAATACCATCAAAGGCCCACCACTATTTTCTACCTTATAATTATTTTTTTCATTATTAATTGGATTTAAATCTATGTTTTTTACATAACCATTACTATTCTCATCTCTTACCAATGCTTTTCCATTTTTTGAAAATGCAATTATAGGTTTTATGCCATCTCTATTTAAAGTAATATTATAACCATTATTAAATATATTTTCTAAATCAAATGTTTTTCCTTCACTATTTTTACCTTCAAATGTTATATTCCCAATAATGCCATTTAATTTTATATACTCAAGTAAAAAATTTGTTAAATCTACTCCCTCATATATATTTGATTCTATTTCCCCGTTAATTATACTTTCATAATGGTCTTTTACCTTATATAATTTTGATTGCTGTTTAGTGACATCTTCTCCATATATTAAATCTTCAATCTCTTTTACTGAAATTTCTCTCTCTACGATTTTCTCACCCTTTTCATTATTAATAATTATATTTATAACGTCATCTTTATATTTTTTTATATCTTCGTCATCAGTATATGAATGTGTATTATACAATACATCATCCCCTACAACTATAGAACTCACATATTGTATTTGATTAGAACCATTTGGGTGATTGTATTGAGTTTTACCAAATACAATATGCAGTGGGCCTCCACTATTTGATAACCCTGATACATATGCTTCATCTGTTTTTGATATAGCATATGGATAATTATTTACACCATAAGCAATTAACACAGGAAAGCCAAGTTTTACCAAATCCTCATTTGTAGATATATATGTCCCATCATTTTTATCATTTACATTTTTTTTATAAAACCCAAATGCATCAGGATATGACAATGTATCAACTGAAAAGGTTTCATTTGACTCTGCACCATCTGATGCTTTAAATTTAATCAATGTAGTCCTTGCTTTTTTTAATCCCATATCTTTTGCATCTTCCATCCCAAGATATTTTAGATATTTATATAAATCAACACCCTCATAAGTATTTACATACCAATATGCATTATTTGCAAGACTGTAGGCATCTCTGTATCCAAGCCCGCCTTGAATTACATTTTTATTTTTATCATACTTTACCAAATCTTCAATTTCTCCAACTGTCATATTTATTTCATTTCCAATCTCACTACCACTAATTGTTACTATATAATCAACATATTTTGACTCCGCATATAGAGTATTTATTTTATTTTCCTTATGCTTAAATCCAGGTTCTGTCATTTCTGCTACATATACATATGCGACATTTGAAAACTCTTTATAATTATTTTTTCCATATTTTTCTATATCATATACTAATTTAATACACCCATCTTCATTTTTAAGTTTTTCTACATATCCAAGTGAATGAGACCCTTTTTCTTTCCCATCATAAACAAATGGAGCAATCACTTCTTCTTCTATATCTGCTATTCCATAAGCAAGAAGTATTGGTCTATTATCATTATGTGCATTTTTAATTTCATTTAAAGTAAACTCTGAAATATTTTCTCTATTACTATTTTTTAATATAATTTTATAAGATGTATCTGTCAATTTAATTCCATTTTCACCATCTTTCATCTCATATAATAAATAATATAAATCTACACCCTCATATTTAAAAACACCATTTTTATCTCTATACTCACCTCTAACCTGTCCGCCTGTGGCATTTTCTAATTCTCTAATTGATAATGGAATGCTTGTCACAACTCCTGCACCTTCTACGGTCATAGTAGCACCTGTTATTGTATCAATATTATATGGCAAATCACTATCACTAATTATTCCACCATTATTAATATGTTTATAACTACTTCCCTTTTTATCAAAATCAATATCTACTTCTTTAAGTTCGCCTTTACTACAAGATGAGAATGCCAAAAAAACTAATATTACCAGTATAGTTTTTTGCAATCTTTTAAATCTTTTTGTCATACATATTACTCCTCGTATAATATATTTTATAAATTAAAGAGATGTCACTTATATTTTAGCACTCACTTTCCCATCTCATCCATTGCTTCATTTGCTAGTTTATCGCACCGTTCGTTTTCTACATTATCTGCATGACCTTTAACCCACACAAATTTTACTTTATGCTTTTTTGTAAGTTCTAAAAGTTCTTCCCAAAGTTCTATATTTTTTACCTCATCATTCTTCCCTCTTCTAAAATCTGTCTTGATCCACTTATCTATCCAATGTTCATTAAATGCGCTCACAAGATATTTTGAATCTGAACTTAAAGTAACTTCGCAACTCCCTTTAAGTTCTTTAAGTGCAACTATTGCTGCCATAACCTCCATCTTATTATTGGTGGTATCTGGAAATGCTGCCTTCAACTCTTTTCTATGAACTTTGCCATCAATATCTTCAAATTTAAGCACCACCCCATAACCACCAGGCCCTGGGTTTCCTCTTGATGCCCCATCTGTCCATATGTCTACATGTCTCATATACTTTTAAAGTCCTTTAGTTTAAATCTACTTGGCAATATTTCATTCATTGTAAGAATTTTGCTATCTAGTAGTTCACCTTCTTTAGTCATCTTAGTCATAATAATTTTAAAATCATCATCACAAAACTCTGACATAAATTGTCTACACACTCCACAAGGTGACCCCATCTCATATATATCAGCATCTTTTGGTCCGGTCACAATCGCTATAGCTTCAAAACCCCTCTCTCCATTTTTTATTGCTTCAACAAATGCTACTCTTTCAGCACAAATACTTGGTCCATATGCACCATTTTCAATATTACATCCCACATATGTTTTACCATTGTCACATAAAAGTGCTGCCCCAACATTAAAACTGCTGTATGGTGTATATGCCATCTTTCTAATTTCATATGCACTCTTTACTAAGTTTAAATACTTTTCTTCCATAATTCCTCCAAAACTTTATATCATATAACTTAGGACTAATCTACGCCACGTATATCAATATTTTGTACACTATCTTTCACTATATCTTTAAAGCATTCCAATTCTTCTCTTGAAAATGGCTTAAATGGTAAATCTTTCATGTCAGGAGCAGCTTTATAGTTTTGTAAAAAATAGTTTTTTGCACCTCTTATCATGTCTTTAATATCATTAAAGTCTTCATCGCTATGAAGACCTTTAACGCATGTTGTGCGGAACTCATAGTCATTTGCTCGATTAATTAGTAAAGATATTGATTTCTTAATTTTACCTTGCCAATCAGACTCACTAAATTTGCTCCTACCATCTATGCCAGCAACTTTCAAATAATTTTTCCAACCTGCCTTTATATCCATAGCGAACCTATCCACAAGCTTATCATCAATAAGTTTTTCTATCATCTCTGGGAAGAAACCATTTGTATCAAGCTTAATTGGATAACCTAATTCTTTTATAGGTATAAGCAAATCTTCAATATCCTTATTTAAAAGCGGCTCACCACCTGTAATTGCAACACCATTAAGTTTTCCTTTTCTCTCTTTCAAAAAATCAAGTATCTGATCAACTGAAAATGTCGGAAAGTGCTCTGGATGTAATACTAATTCCATATTATGGCAAAATGGGCATCTCAAATTACAATTCCCAAAGAAAATAGTACAGGCAATATGTCCTGGATAATCCAATAGTGTTACTTTTTGAAGACCGGATATAATCATTTCTATCTCCTTATACTGCTATCACTTCATTTATCGCAAATGAATATAAATACTTTTCTCTAACTTCTAGTCCAGTCAATTCGTGTATTGCATCTGCATATATATCAAGTTGCAATTTATAGTTATTTATAAGATTCTTTTTTATCATAGAAGAATCTAAATCTTGTCTGCTCATTGAGTCCGTCTTATAGTCAACAAGCACCACATAATCATTACCATCTTCATCTTTTTTTATATAAAATGCATCAATAATACCTTGTATTATAATGTTCTTTTCATCTAGTATCTCTTTTTTAATATCCAATATTTTTTCATTTGCATCTACGAGATATTTATTTACTTCTGACTGGCTATATAGTTTCATAAACTTTTGTTCTCTATACAAATTATCCTTAGAAAATGCATCTGCCATTTCATTACCAATCTTTGTGTGTAAAAATGAATCAATCTTTTCATTTTTAACAACGTCCATAATAGAAGAATCTCTTTCTTTTTCGCAAATGTATTTTTTCTCTTTAAAATCAAAAAAATGCATAAATCTGTGATATGCATTTCCGAGTTCAGCTCCACTCACAATATCACTATCTGCTCTTTTCTTATCATCCAATGCATCATCCCTATCATCATAAGATATAACTACATTCTCTCTTCTATCATACAAAGCAATATTTTTAGCCTTTTTAATATCTGATACTGAATATTTTGGCTTAAGTTTTTGATAATCCAAATAGTTATAACTATCAATTAAGTTTAAATCTAGTTTATTCTCTTCAACAGAACTAAAATATTCAATATTATTTTCAATTACACTTTTTTCATTTCTCAAATCTTTTGAAACTTCTTCAATAGATACTTCATCTATATCTTCTGCTTCTTCTCTAATTTTCCACTCGTGTGCCTCAAATGTACAATACTTTTCGTCTTCAATAGGATAATTTGAAAGTACGACCTCAAGATAATTACTACACTCAGATATATCAAGATTCAAATTTTTATTATCAATAAATTCCAAAAGCAATTTATATGTAAATCCCTGACCACCTTTTCTTGATGCAGCTCCTGTAATATATAATTTTCTTTTTGCTCTCGTGAGTGCGACATAGAGCATTCTAAGTTCTTCAAGTTTTGTCTCTTTTTCTTTTTTTGATGCTATTAATAGTTTTTTAGCAGTATTGCATTTATAGCCTAGCTCTAAATCATAATAATCTAGTCCAACGCCATATTCTTGATCAAACTGAGAGTCCGCCTCTTTTGACGAATCAATAAAATTATAATCAGAATTACATCCACAGAGAAAAACCGTGTCAAACTCAAGTCCCTTTGATGTGTGCAAAGTCATAATTCTAACCGCATCAGAGTTTTCATCATATATTTTTGCTTGACCTTGATCAATCGCAACATCGTTAATTTTTTCAATGTATCTATTGAAATTAAATAAACCAGCATAAGTACTATTTTCAAACTTAACTGCCAAATCATATAAGATATCAAGATTTGCACTTCTTTGCCTACCGTCGGTCATTGCCGATACAATCTCTTTGACATTTAAACTATTATATATGCATTCGATTAAATTACTTATGCTAAAATATCTAGCCTTAAATTGTAGTTCAGATAACGATGTTAAAAAACTCCTAAGTTTAGCCCCAAACAATTTTTTGTCAATATTATATTTTTTAATTTTGTTTTCTAATTCACTTTTTAACTCTTTATTTTCATTATTATCATCTTCTGACAATAAATTATCTACATATACACAAGAATCATATAGGTACTCATTTCTTGATGCCAATTTTATAAATGCTAGTTCATCGTTAGTCAAACTAAAGATATTGGACTTTAGAACAGCAGCAATAGAAATATTTTGCAGAGGGTTATCTATAATAGACAATATATCAGTCATTAATTTGATTTCAAGTTTTTCAAAAAAACCTGTGCGTTGCTCCGCATAAGAAGGAATCTTATGACGTTTCAGTGCTTCCTCAAATATCTTGGCCTTATATTTAACACTCCTAAGCAATATAACTATATCACTAAACTTGCACTTTTTTTCATCAACGAGTTTTTTAATCTCTGTGGCTACAAAATCAGCTTCATAATCAATAGGGGCAAATGTGCTATCGGCATCTTCTTCTTTATATACTACATGGATTTCAACTTTATTTTTATCAATTACTTCTCGCTGTTTTTCTGCCTCATTAAGTCCAAGTGCGTTGTCTACACTATAGTCGATAGCTCCAAACTTAGGTGTCATTACTTTGGAAAATAAGTCATTGACATAAGAAATTATTTCCTTTGTACTTCTATAGTTTGTACTAAGTGTTTTATTCTTACCACCCTTACCCTTTGAAAACTCCTCGTATTTATTTATAAAAATTGATGGTTCAGCATTTCTAAACCCATAGATACTTTGCTTCACATCTCCAACCATGAATACATTGCCTTTTACAAAATTATCAGAAATTGCTGCTAAAATCTTTTCCTGTATATAATTAGTATCTTGATATTCATCAATAAATATAAGCTCATATCTATTTCCTATATCATGAGCTCTTCTTGATATATTTCTATCAATGTGACCATCTTCTTTTATATCTCTATCATATAATATATCTAATGTCATTCTCGCATAGTCACTAATTTCATACATATTTCTTTTTCTCTTTTCTGATACTACCTTAAGATAAAATTCTCTCAAAAATTCAAGGAATAACTTTTCACTCGTGTTGCATATTCTCTCATTGGAAAAATTGAGAGCGCTATGTACTACATTAATCAAGTCAAGATCTTCAATGAGACTTAAAAAATTACTTTTGAAATTATCAAACTCATCTTTATCAACTCCAGATACATAAGTTACCATAGGATATTTAGGTTTTGTCGAAGCTATGTCTATACTATCCTTATATACTTTATCAAAGCTTAACTTATCAATTGATTTGCTATCCTTGCCTTCTATAATAAAATTTAATTCACAGTATCCACTTAAAAAAGAGCATATACCATCAAGATATGATATGGCACTTGATAAGTCCTCTTTCCCTTTGTCAGTCAGTTTATTGCCTTTTGCATTTAATCCAGAACTAAGAGAGTCACTATATTTTTGACGCATATCAACTATTTTTATTAAAAATGCTTTAATTTCATCTTTAAAATCAACCAATTTGTCTGTAAGCAATTTTATATACTCATCATAAGCTTTTTTTGAATTATTCTCAAAGTCTAATATTTGATTATGCAGATACTCGTCTGGCCAAGTGACAGATGTTAGAAACTTTAATCCCTTTATTAACAATGCTCTAAGTCTACTTTCATCAACCTTTTCAACATATGAATCAAAAAGTATTTTGTATTTCTCGTTTAAATATTGCATTTCAAAAAAATCTTCAATCACATCGTCCCATAGAACTGCAATCTCTTTATCATCAGCTATTCTATATGTTAAATCAAAGTCAAAATATAAACTATTATCTTTAGTGAGTGCAGTGTAATTTTCTTCAAGGATTTTTTTACAAAATGCATCAATAGTTGAAATATTTGCATTCTGGATAATTGAGCTCTCTCTAATTAACTTCTTTATGTTATATCCTTCATTTAATTTATCTTCTAGTTTTTGTTTTATTCTTGCCTTCATCTCGGCTGTGGCTTTTTTAGTAAAAGTCATAACTAAAATATTGGACAAAGAAATTTCTTTTTCATCACAATTTTCTCCCAAGATTTTTCTTGTGATTCTCTCTGTCAATACCGTAGTCTTACCCGAACCAGCCGCCGCAGATACAAGAAGGTTATTTCCAATACCTTCTTCTATAATACTTTTTTGTTCTTCATTAAATGTCACTGTCGCCACCTTCATCAACTATAAGTTGTTCTTTTCTGCATATACTTGAATATGGACAATTTTTACACATTGTACTTTTATAAGGTCTTGCGGTTATTACTCCATTTCTAATATTGTCTATAGTTTCATTGACCTTTAAATGCATCTTTTCTATTAAATCGTTTAATTCAACTTCATCAATATATTTCCCATCCAACTTGTACCCATTTTTGAGATTTATAGAACTTATGTTTCCTCTACTATTTTTAGAAATTACTGGGCTATCGTATACAGCCTCTATCACTGAATCATTTGCACTTGACACTCCACTATATCCAATTTCCTCTGATAGTTTTTTGCCAAACTCCTTAGCATTATTATCTGTCTTATTGAAGTTATCTTCCCTTGGTCTTCCCTCACCAACCCAAAAGTAAAATGAGCCTGCAAAAATAGGGTTTGATTTTTCATTTCTATATTTTTTATTTAGGCAATAGTCAATATAGAGAGTTAATTGTATATTAATACCTGATTCAACTTCTTTTAAATCAAGTTCCTTCTCTTTCAAACCTGTTTTATAATCAATAACATTGATATAAGTCTTTCCGTCTATGTCACAAATATCTATCCTATCTATCTTACCTGTTAGTATTGATTTGGTGTCAATATCAATATTTTCGTTGATGTCATAGTCAAAACTACATTCTGTCTCATCTGTCTTAAACTTCATTACCTTTGCCATATCAACTAACACATCAGTAGAATGATGCATCAATTCTTTAATCCTACTTTTTAGATATTCTAATTTATTAGCTCCGATATAATCTTTATCTTTTTTATTGAATTCATTAAAGACATCACTTGACTCAAAAATTGCAGTTAAGTTCTTGTCAACAAGTGAATGTAAATCTTCACTGTTTTTTTCTATAATCTTTTTGTCTTTAAATATGGTTTCAAACACACTATGTGCTAGGTTTCCTATGTCAATAGGCTCTACATTATACTCTTTATCATCTTTTAATTTTAGTGTCCTCTCCATAAAAAACTTATACGGACAAGCGTTGAAGTTTTCAATAGCAGTGGCAGAACCCTTATACTCTTTTTCTCCTACATTTAGTAAATCATTATTAATATTATTATTTAACTTTATATCTTTGACAAATTGTGGTTGGAATAATATTTTTTTACTTATCTCATCATAATTCTTATTTTTTCTAAGATAGTTTAAAACCATTTTTGCCCGAACTATCCTTTTTTCCAACTCATCCGAAAATTCATAGACAAAATTTCCATCGTTATCCTTTTTATTATACTTATTTATATCTTGCATATTGACTGATACATAGGATATCAAATCTTCGTAATCATAAAAATTAAACAAGTCACCTTCAACCTTTTGAGGTTTAAGTATACTTTCCTTATCATCATAGTTAAACATCTTTTCAATCATTATCAGCACTGGCGATTTTTCATCTGAATCACCTGCACTGTTCACTTTTGTATATGATAATATTAGTCTATCGGTAGGATTAGTCATCGCAAGATATATATAAATTCTCTGATTTAGAGTTGTCTCAACAGTAGTCTGTGATAGTTCTTTAACATTATTTGCGAATAACTCCCTTATAGCATCATCTATTAAACTAACATCAGAATTTTTAGATGGTACAGCACTCTGATTTAATCCTAGAAAAAATTCAACCTTTGGATTGTCGAACCTAGATCTCATCAAATCACCCACAACAACCTGATCAAGAGAAAATGGAATGCTTTTTAGAGATTTGTTGTTTAATCCAGCATCAAACATCCTTCTAAACTCTTCTATAGTCATATCTGAAATCAAATAGTTGCTTTTATCTTTTTCTTTATATTTTTCTAGGTTATTTAGATCATTAATTACATTTTCTACAACTTCTTTGCTATATCTAAATATAGCACTTAATCGGCTATAGTTTATGTCGCTAAGTTTTAAATCCTCTATCTGACTATCAAGTAATTCATATTTTTTATTTAACTCAGAATTATTGATAAAATTAACAACTGCATCAATATAGCTTTTAATACTCTTATCATCTGATAAATCTTCATAAAGCAAAATCAATGGGTCAATATAAAGTTTTTTTATGTCATATACTTTTGTCTTAGTTTCTGATGACATTTTTATTTTTTCAAAGCCTGTTTTATATCTATCATAGCCTCGTATAGCATGTTTTAATATAAAATTGTCAAACTCATATACATTCCTGTTTTTCTCATTAATTCCAGAATTAATATATCTCATTACACTTTCATAAGAAAAATTATAGTTGATTACATCAAGTGCTGAACGTATAGTTTCAATGTATGGTGAATTTATTATCCTCTCAGAGTCGTCAATAAATAATGGTATATTATATTTGTCAAATGTCTTAATAATGAAATGCCTGTAATCTTCAACTTTTGGCACAATAATTCTTATATCATTATATTTGTAACCTTTATTTCTGACTAAGTCAAAAATTTTCTGGACTACATTTAAAACTTCTTCTTTTATGTTATCCGCTACAGAATAGTCAATATTTTTAATTTCAACTTTTTCTTTTTCAAAATTTGACCTATATATGTTTCTTTCAATGTAACTCAAATCAGATTTATCGACATCTTGGTATTTGTAATTTATATTTTTAATACTATCATCACATAATAATTCATTGACACTTTTAGAGTCGACTGATTCCATTATGTCCTTCACAAACTTTTTACTAAGATAAAATAAATCAATATCATCAATACTAGAATCACTTTTTAATGACAAAATTTCTTCCGGGTCTCTAAAATCAATGGTCACATACACTTCTTCCGCCGCTGCTACAATCTTTTTAAATATACTTAGCTGAATAGGAGTAAATCCAGTGAATCCATCAAATGCCACAATTGCATTATTAAAAATATTGACATCGCCTATTCTTTTATCGAGCAAATCATATTTATCTTCTTTAATTGAAAAATGCATATCAATAAGTACTTTTTTAAACTCATCGTATATTAGCTTAAAGTCATTTAACTTATCTCTATATACATCACTTTTTTTTGCATTTATTACTTTGTCGATTTCCTCATCACTTACACTATAGGAATAAAACTCTGACACTACCTGTGTCAATTTTCTAGCAAAGCCCACTCTATTTACCATTTTGTCGCAGTATTTCAATTTCTTAGCCTTGGCAAGTTTGGACAATACAATTGACAAAATCATAGTCTTCATATCATCATCTATCACATTTTCTTTAATAGGTTCTATATTGAGTATCTCAAATACATTATGGGCAATCCTATCAAACGAAACTACATCGATGTTGAGAATGCCTGGACCAAAGCCCTTTTCAATGGACTTTTTAATCATAGTTCTTTGTTTGTCATTAGTATCTTGTTCTGGAACTACCAATATTAATTTCTTTTTTAAATCTATCTTGGACTTATCATTAGTATTTCTTGACATATCAAGAAAGCGATTGTAAATCCAATCGCTTTTACCTGAACCATGACTTCCTATAATTAATTTTACTTTATTAGCTTTAGACATATATCTATTTTATAATGTCTTGTAAATTTCTCGCTCTTATCTTAAGTTTTCTGAGTGCCTTATCCTCTATCTGTCTTATTCTCTCTCTTGTAACTTTTAATTCTTTTCCTACTTCTTCAAGTGTTCTTGGGTGATCATCATTTATACCAAATCTCAAAATTAAAACTTTTCTTTCTCTCTCTTTTAATCCCTCAAGCAATCCTTGAATCTTTTCTTTTAGCATAACTCTCTCTGCATTGGTTTCGGGAGATATTACATTTTGGTCTGCTATGAAATCTGCGACAATTGAGTCATCCTCATCGCCAACTGGTTTATCAAGTGATATTGGATCCATAGCAATCTGGATAACTTCCTCAACCTTTTCTTCTGTCATCTTCATGGCTTTAGCGAGCTGTTTGATAGAAGGTTCGTATCCAAGTTCTGCTGTGAGTCTTTTCTTCTCTTTATTTAACCTATTGATAGTTTCAACCATATGAACTGGTATTCTTATAGTCTTGCTTTGGTCGGCAAGTGCTCTTGACACAGCCTGTCTAATCCACCAAGTAACATAAGTTGATAACTTAAATCCCATCTTATAATCAAACTTCTCTATACCTCTTGTAAGTCCAAGATTACCTTCTTGAATCAAATCAAGAAGCGAAAGTCCATGACCTATATATCTTTTAGCGATAGACACGACAAGTCTTAAATTACATTTGATTAATACTTCTTGAGCTAGTTCACCTTTTTTTACTATCTTTAGCTCTTCGTCATTTAACTTGATCTTCCTTGCAGCATCGATAGGAAGTTGCTCATCAAGTTTTTTTCTTCTAAGTAATACCTGGGCATCTTGCTTTTGTTTTGCTAATTTCTTTTCTCTATCTATACTAAGCAATGAATACTGGCCTATTTCCTTTAGATACATTCTCACAGGGTCATCAAGGCTTACTCCTTCAAAAATATCTCCCTGGCTAGTCCCTGCATCATCTACTTCATCAAATTCATCTACTGCAATTACATCTTCATCTTTTGGTTCCTCTGGGTCCTTGTCGTCATCGTCCTCTTCAATAAATACATCCTCTTCTTCTTTT
Source organism: uncultured Clostridia bacterium (assembly GCA_947303805.1). Taxonomy (GTDB): domain Bacteria; phylum Bacillota; class Clostridia; order Lachnospirales; family Lachnospiraceae; genus UBA3633. Next base: position 259,037 of record CAMYZE010000003.1, read on the forward strand.
AATTTTTTAACTAGATCTTTTTCTTTTCCTTTAAAATTAAAAGCGATAGGGGTATCACTTGCTCCATCATCTTCATCATCTATTGCTTCAGCATTATTTATGCCGTGCTTATCTTTCTTTTTCTCAATTGCATTACTTTGCTTGATTGATTTTTTATCAACCTTGATTTGCTTCTTCGCACCTGGCTTTACAGTTTTACTAGTCTTCTTAACTACTTTTTCCTTTTTGACAGCATTTGTTTTCTTGCTAGTTTTATCATTTTTCTTTGATTTAACAGATTTTGCCGCCTTGCTTATAGTCTTTTTCACTTTCGAACTCTTATTTACCTTAGCCATTTTATCTCCCCCTATTTAATCTTTAATTCTCTATATATTTCTCGCTTATCTACATTTCTATCTTTTGCAACTTTTTTTAAAGCATCTTTATCATTAAGTCCCTCAGAAATATACTTGTCATAGTGCTCTTTGACAGTTAATTCTAGCCACCTCTTTGTCTCTATATCCTTGATAACACTTTTATCAATTCCAGCTACTACCAAGACAAACTCACCTTTTATGTCTCTACTTTCAAAGTTAGATAAAATATCTTTGAGTGTCCCTCTTATAGTTTCCTCATGAATCTTTGTCATCTCTCTTGATATAGATGCAATTCTGTCTTCACCAAATACATCAATAAGTAATTTTAAATTTTTTAAAACATCATGAGGTGATATGTAAAAAATCATTGTTCTAGTCTCATTTTTTAATTCGTCTAGTTGTTCTTTCAATGTTTTATTATCATCAGATAAAAATCCCACAAACACAAAACTTTTTGAGCTAAGCCCACTTATAACAAGTGCATTTACCGCTGCACAGCAGCCCGGCACTGCAGTCACTTCAATGTTTTTTAATATGGCATTTTTAACTAATTCATCACCTGGGTCTGATACAATAGGTGTCCCCGCATCTGTAACTATAGCTACATCGTTGCCCTCTAAAATCTTTCCTATAATGTCTTCTGCCTTATCATATTTATTATGTTCATGGTAGGAAGTAAGTTTAGTATCAATATTAAAATGATTTAATAATTCTCTTGTATGTCGCGTGTCCTCTGCCGCAATTAAATCAACAGCCTTTAAAGTTTCAATAGCTCGAAAGGTCATGTCACCAAGATTACCTATCGGAGTTGAAACTATATATAGTTTTCCTATCTTATTGCTCACTAAACACTTTTTAAAATTCTCACTACTATCGGGCACGCTATCGCACAGATAATTGCCTCTGGTATACCATTTGTAATCACTGTCATACCAAGTATGGTCAATATATTCTTGCCCACGATAGTAGAATACTCTCTACCAAAAAATATAAATATCAATAAAAGTACCAATACAGTATTTGTCATGCTTCCTACAATCGAGCCTAATACATCTCCTTTTATACTATTATCATTATTGCTAGTCATTGAAAATGAATCTGCAACTATTATAGGAGTTAAACCCGCGAGTATTCTTGGCAAAAAACAAATTATCAAACTTCCAACATTTCCCTTATACATCGCAGCTTCAGAAAATGGAGTAAATAGAAATGCTGTTGGAAAGGCTGGCATTATAAAAGTCCAATAAATAAAGCTACATAGAGCGAAAACTCCTCCCATAAACATCCCAACTTTTTTTCCAAAAGTAAGTGATGAAATGACAACTGGCACCATAGATAAGGTGGCTGCTATAGGACCTATAGGTATGGTTCCAAGTGGGGTAAAGCAAAATATTAATTCTATCGCCACTATAAAACATACTTTAAGTGTGGTTTTTAAATTCATTTCTATTAGCCTACCTCCATAATGCTGTCGCCTATAAACTCTCTTATTATAGAATGTTTTGGTATAGCACCAAAGTCTGAACCTAAGAAATAATTTAATATTTTTATGAGTCTCCTTGCTACTGCTCCAACCTCTTCATCTTCTGAATAATCATAAAGTTTAGCCAGTGCTTTATTTTTCAATACACTAAACTCATATATGAGAGCTGAATTAAAGTAGATGTCAGCATTTTCTTGAAATGGAAATATAGATTCTATCTCACCATGTCTTACACTTGGCCATCTCTTTATAGTGCTCTTTGCATCTACACCTCTAGTTCTACTATCTCTAACTATCCTTCTTATAAGTCTCAAGTCTGATGTTGCAATTCTATTTGCATTGTCTACTGATACTTCAGTGAGTGCTGATATGTAAATCTTGAAAATCTCATCTTCCTTGATGTGTGGCACAAGTCTTGGATTTAAACAGTGAATGCCTTCTAATATAATTATGTCACTCTCTCTTATAGCAAGCTTATCTCCTTTATACTCTTTGACACCCTTTATAAAATTAAATGTAGGCATATCCATTTCTTTGCCTTCAAGTAGGCCAATCAGGGTGTTGTTTAAAAGTTCTACATCCATAGCTTCGATACATTCGAAGTTAAACTCACCATTTTCATCCTTTGGTGTATCAACTCTATTTTTAAAAAAGTTATCGCTGGCTATTGGGTGTGGAATCTTATCAAGTGCTCTTAGATGATACATAAGTCTATGTGAAAAGGATGTCTTTCCACTGCTTGATGGACCTGCGATGAACACAATTTTTTTGCCTGACTTTACTATAGCATCGGCTATGTCGCCTATTTGCTTGTCTTGAAATGATTCAGTCATAATCACCAAATCATTAAACAAACCTTTTGCTATTTGCTGGTTTAGTTTACCCACAGTATTTATATTTAGTTTTCTAGCCCATGAAGTCGATATATCAAGTGTTTTAAAACTCTTTTCACCGATAGGTCCAACTATAATTTGTGTCTCATCATTATTATCCGACAATAAAAGGTTGAAACCTCTATTGTACTTTATTAACTTATAATACTTTACATAACTTGTGTCATAGAGCACTTCGCCATTTACATATCTCACATAGTCACCAATATGTCTCATATTAATTTTCGGCCTATAGTTATATGTAAATAGCAATCTCAAGTCCTCAAGTTCCTCATCCTTACATATTTTAAGAGCCTCGTTTTTTGAGTAAACTGTCTTATTTATTATTACTGCTTCTCTTACTATTTCGTCAAATTTACTTTGAATCTTCTCAACATCATTTTCACTAACCTGCTGATTTTCAATTTCAAAGTAATAGGCATTCTTATGTCTAAATCTGAGCCCTGCCTTCACCTTATAGCCATACAAATCTCTTATAGCTTTAAGCAATATAAGTGTTGCTGTTCTCGCATAAGCATTTTTAACAAATTCATTGTCATAATATAAAAACTCAATGTTTTCTCCATCTTTAACAAATCGTCTAAGTTCTTTTATAACTCCATTTGCATTGACAAGATATGGTTTCTTTCCACCATTCAAATCATCTCTTAATGACAATTCATAATATGAAGTTCTATCATTGAGTTCTACACTATTATTATTTACTTTAACTTTTAACATTTGCTTTGTCACTTATCATTATTTTTATCGCTTCTATTGCTACTTTGATTGCTTTATCAGTATCATGCGATACTGGATTTTCAAGCTTAAGTTTTTCTCTTTCTTGATTTGCTACCACATGTAAAACTGTGCCGGCTTGGACATCTAAAGCATTTGCAACTACGAAAAGCGCTGCTGACTCCATTTCAGAAGCTTTACACCCAAGTTTACACCATGCCTCCCATTTATTCTTTAGTTCATACGAAACCGGTGATTTCTCTGGAGAATGTTGACCATAAAAACTATCCTTACACTCAACTATCCCTGTATGATAGGTATAATTCAATTTTTTAGATGCTTTTACTAAAGCATTGGCAATCTCAAAGTTAGCAACTGCAGGCCATTCTATCGGAGCATATTCTTTAGAAGTTCCTTCCATGCGGACAGCACCTGTTGCAACAACTACATCATCAGTTTTAACATTTATATTCATTCCGCCACAAGTTCCTACGCGGATAAAATATTTTGCTCCTACCTTAGTCAATTCTTCCATGGCAATTGCCGCACTTGGCCCACCAATTCCGGTAGAGCAAACTGATACTTTTACACCATCAAGTGTTCCGGTGTATGTCATATATTCCCTATTATCAGCTATGAACTTTGCATTATCAAAATATTTTGCAATTTTCTCACATCTCTTAGGATCTCCAGGAACTATGACATATTCTCCTACATCACCTGGCTTTAATTTTAAATGGTATTGTTCACCATCATCTGAATAAATATTCTTATCTTCTTTTGCCATTTGTGTCGTTCCTTCCAAAAATAGTACTGAAGCTAACATTAATACAATTGCAAATACTTAGTTTCTTATTTTCATACTACTCTTCATCATCAGTATTTTGCACTTTATATTCTTTTGCTTCATAAGAAATGCTATCAGAATTTACTTCAAAACTATCCTCTTCATTTTCAATTTTGTCTTCAATATCTGTAGAGATAGTAGTGTTTTGATATTTCTTCATACCTGTTCCTGTTGGAATAGTACGTCCAATGATAACATTTTCTTTTAATCCCTCAAGCTTATCAATCTTTCCATTGATAGATGCTTCTGTGAGCACTCTTGTAGTCTCTTGGAATGAAGCCGCAGATAAGAATGAATCAGTAGTGAGCGAAGCCTTTGTGATACCTTTTAACTCTTCTTTTCCCTTTGCTTCCTTCTTTCCTTCTGCGCGAAGTCTCTCATTCTCTTCCTCAAACTCTACAATATCAACAGCAGTGTCAGGTAAGAACTTACTATCTCCTGCATCTGTGACAAACATCTTTCTAAGCATTTGGCGAACTATCATCTCTATGTGCTTATCGTTTATTTCAACACCTTGCAATCTATAAACCTTTTGAACTTCCTTCAAGAGGTAGTCTTGAACTTTTCTCACACCTTGTATATTCAAAATATCGTGTGGGTCTATAGAACCTTCTGTAAGTGGGTCTCCGGCATTTACCATATCACCATCTTTTACTTTCAAAAGTGATCCGAAAGGAATTAAGTAAGGCTTTGTGTTTAATGATAGTTTATCTGGTCCTAAGATTTGAATTTCTCTCTTTGTGCCATTTTCAGTGAGTTTCACTTTTCCTGAATATTCAGTTACTATAGCCATACCTTTTGGTTTTCTCGCTTCAAACAACTCTTCTACACGAGGAAGACCTTGAGTTATATCTCCACCGGCTACACCACCAGTGTGGAAAGTTCTCATAGTGAGCTGAGTACCCGGCTCACCGATTGACTGAGCTGCTATAACTCCTACTGCTTCACCAATGCCTACAAGTTTACCTGTAGCCATGTTTGCACCATAGCAGTGTGAGCAAATACCATTCTTTGACTTACAAGAAAGCACTGTTCTTATCTTTACAGACTCTCTATTTGATTTATTTAATTCTGCAATAATCTTGTCTGCGATTGTCTTGGTGATTAAATTATTTGCCTCTATAATAGTCTCACCAGTTACACTATCTATGATAGTCTCTGCGACTACTCTACCAGTAATTCTCTCTTTCAATGACTCTATCTTTTCTACGCCCTCTTCAAACTTTGCCACTTCCATATATGGAATCTCTTGGCCCTCATGACAGCAGTCATCCTCTTTTATAATTAAGTCGTGAGCAATATCTACAAGACGACGAGTTAAGTAACCTGAGTCTGCAGTACGAAGGGCTGTATCTGAAAGTCCTTTTCTTGCTCCGTGCGCAGATATGAAATATTCAAGAACGTCAAGGCCTTGACGGAAATTCGACTTGATAGGAAGTTCGATAGTTTTACCTGTAGTATTTGCCATCAAACCACGCATTGCTGAAAGCTGTTTGATCTGTTGCTTACTACCTCTGGCTCCTGAATCAGCCATCATGTATATATTATTAAATACTGAAAGTCCTACGAACAAATCTTCTTCAAGTAATTTCTTATCTGTCTTTTCCCAGATACCTACAGTTTCACGATATCTCTCATCTTCAGTAAGGAGACCTCTGCGGTAATTCTTTCTTATAGCTTCAACTGCATCTTCAGCTTCTGAAAGAAGTCTCTCTCTACTATCAGGTACCTTTATGTCATCAATTGAAACTGTCATGGCTGCTTTTGTACTATATTTATAACCAAGTTCTTTTATATCATCAAGTACGAGAGCAATCTTTTCAGGACCATGTATATCCATGATTCTCTCAAGAAGTCCCTTTAACTCTTTTTTCTTAACAAGACCATTGATCTCAAGTAAGAATTCATTTTCAGGCTTACTTCTATCTACAAATCCCAAATCCTGTGGGATTATCTCATTTAAGATAAGACGACCTACAGTAGTTTCAATCATTCCTCTAACTATCTCGCCGTGCTCATCCTTTCTTCCAATCTTAGAATCAACTCTCACTTTAATCTTTTCTTGCAATGTCACAGCTTTATTCTCGTATGCAAATAATGCTTCATCAAAAGACTTGAACATACGAACTACACCTGTAGTATTTTGTCTCTCTTGTGTGAGATAGTAAATACCAAGAACCATGTCTTGAGATGGAACTGCAACCACACCACCATCCGATGGCTTAAGCAAGTTATTGGTTGAAAGCATCAAGAATCTACTTTCAGCTTGAGCTTCAAGAGAAAGTGGAATATGTATCGCCATCTGGTCACCATCGAAGTCAGCATTGAATGCTGTACATACAAGTGGGTGAAGTTTTATTGCTTTACCTTCTACTAGGATAGGTTCAAATGCTTGAATACCAAGTCTATGAAGTGTCGGAGCACGGTTAAGTAAAACTGGGTGATCCTTTATAACATCTGCCAAGATATCCCAAACCCTATCTTCCTGTCTCTCGACTTTTTTCTTGGCATCATTCATAGAGGTTACAAGACCTCTCTTCTCAAGTTCTCTCATTACAAATGGCTTAAATAATTCAATGGCCATTTCTTTTGGAAGACCACATTGATAGATTTTAAGTTCTGGTCCTACGACTATAACTGAACGACCAGAGAAGTCAACTCTCTTTCCAAGTAAGTTTTGTCTAAATCTTCCCTGCTTACCTTTAAGCATATCAGAAAGAGATTTAAGGGCTTTACTTCCTGGACCTGTGACTGCTCTACCTCTACGACCATTGTCAATAAGAGCATCAACTGCCTCTTGAAGCATTCTCTTCTCATTTCTTACTATGATTTCAGGAGTACCAAGTTCAAGGAGTTTAGCAAGACGATTATTTCTATTTATAATTCTTCTATATAAATCATTTAAATCTGAAGTGGCAAATCTACCACCATCAAGTTGAACCATAGGACGAAGATCTGGTGGAAGTACAGGAAGCACAGTAAGTATCATCCACTCTGGACGATTTCCTGATTTTATAAATGCCTCTACAACTTCAAGTCTCTTAACAATCTTAGTTCTCTTTTGAAGCTTAGCATCTACTAATTCTTCCTTTAACTCCTTTTCAAGTTTTACCAAATCAACATCGCAGAGCAACTCTCTTATAGCTTCAGCACCCATCCCAACTCTAAATGCCTCTTCGCCATATTCTTCTATTGCCTGATTATATTCTCTCTCAGTAAGTACATCTAACTTATGGAAATTAGTTGCTCCTGGGTCCAATACTACATAGGCAGCAAAGTATAATACCTTTTCAAGATTTCTTTGACTCATATTTAATATAAGTCCGATTCTTGAAGGGATACCTTTAAAATACCAAATGTGTGATACAGGTGCTGCAAGAGTGATATGTCCTATACGACTTCTACGAACACTACTCTTAGTAACTTCAACGCCACACTTGTCACATATTACGCCCTTATATCTAATTTTCTTATACTTACCACAATGACATTCCCAGTCCTTAGTAGGTCCGAAAATTCTTTCACAGTATAAACCATCTTTTTCTGGTTTTAATGTTCTGTAGTTTATTGTCTCAGGTTTTTTTACTTCACCATGAGATTCTCTAAGTATCTTATCGGGAGAACAAATTCCTATACGTATCGCTTCAAACTCCAATGGCTTGAAATTATTATCTCTACTCATTGTCTTCTCCTCCTTTCTCATCAACATTTACTAACTGACCACTGCTATTAAATGCCTGTGTTATAAATCCTTCTTTAAGTTCGCTTTCTTTTCCAAACCTTCTGTCATTACCTTCCATGAATTTTCTCATCTCTTCTCTTGGATCATATAAGTTTTCAAGCATCGGCACTTCGTTACCATGTCCATCAAGAACTGTGAGATCAAGACAAAGTGCTTGTAATTCTTTCAAGAGAACCTTAAAGCTTTCTGGAATTGTAGGTCTTTGCATGTTTTGACCCTTTATTATATTTTCATAACTCTTTACACGGCCTACCATATCATCTGACTTGACAGTCAATATCTCTTGGAGAGTGTATGCGGCACCATATGCTTCAAGTGCCCAAACTTCCATTTCTCCAAATCTCTGACCACCGAATTGTGCCTTACCACCAAGAGGTTGTTGAGTGACGAGAGAATATGGTCCGATTGATCTTGCGTGAATCTTATCATCTACTAAGTGGTGGAGTTTTAAGTAATGCATGAAACCTATAGTAGTAGGTGAATCAAAATACTCTCCTGTTCTTCCATCACGAAGTAATACTTTACCATCTTTATTGATAGGAACACCCTTCCACTCATCTCTGTTACTTAGATGTTGCCCTAAATATTTTATTACTTCTGGCTCCAAAGTGCTTTCATATTTCTTTTTGAAGTCATCCCACTCCATATTTGCATAATCATTTGCAACTTCTAAAGTATCTTGAATGTCTTTTTCGTTTGCACCTTCAAAAGTAGGTGTGCAAATATCTATACCAAGAACCTTAGCTGCAAGTGATAAGTGAGTCTCAAGGATCTGTCCTATATTCATACGAGAAGGAACACCGAGTGGGTTAAGAACTATATCAAGCGGACGACCATTTGGTAAGTATGGCATATCTTCAACTGGAAGTACTCTAGATACAACACCCTTATTACCGTGACGACCAGCCATCTTATCACCAACTGAAATCTTTCTCTTTTGAGCTACATACACTCTTACCTTAGTAGATACACCAGCTGGCACTGCATCTCCTGCCTTTCTTGTAAATACTCTGGTTGCTATAACTGTACCATAGGCACCGTGTGGCATCTTAAGTGATGTATCTCTAAAATCCTTTGCCTTTTCTTTAAATATCGCACGAAGAAGTTTTTCTTCTGCTGTCAAATCTTGCTCTCCCTTTGGAGTGAGCTTACCAACTAATATATCACCAGTTCTAACTTCTGCACCGATACGAATGATACCATCTGAGTTTAAGTTTGCCAAAGTCTCTTGAGATACATTAGCTATGTCATTTGTAATTTCCTCTGGTCCAAGTTTTGTATCTCTTGCCTCTATCTCATACTCTTCTATATGTATAGAAGTGTAGACATCTTCTTTTACAAGTCTTTCACTTATTAGGACAGCATCCTCGTAGTTATAACCTTCCCAAGTCATGAAACCGATTAGAGGGTTCTTTCCAAGTGCGAGTTCTCCTTTATTTGTTGACGGACCGTCAGCGATTATCTCACCAACTTTTACCTTTTGTCCTACATCAACAATAGGTTTTTGATTATATGAGTTAGATTGGTTCGAACGAGAGAACTTAAGAAGTTGATACTCTCTATTTTCTCCATTGTCTGCTTTAACTTTTATAGTTTTAGCATCTACATAAGTTACTTCACCATCTACATCTGCATGCACACATACACCTGAGTCATATGCAGCTTTAGCTTCCATACCTGTACCAACTGCTGCAGACTCTGTGATCATAAGAGGAACTGCCTGACGTTGCATGTTTGATCCCATGAGGGCACGGTTGGCGTCATCATTTTGAAGGAATGGTATCATGTTGGTTGCAACAGAGAATACCATACGAGGTGATACGTCCATGTAATCTATATCTTGTTTTCTATAGAGAGAAGTTTCTTCTCTATAACGTCCAGAAACATTGGCATTTTTAAAATGTCTATTTTCATCAAGTGGCTCATTGGCTTGAGCTACGTGATAATTATCTTCTTCATCAGCTGTCATGTAGACAATATCTTCTGGCTTATCTCCAAGAACAGTTGGGTTATTAGGATCTGTCTCCTTATCAACCTTTATGTATGGAGCTTCAATGAAACCATATTTATTAATTCTTGCATAAGTTGCTAGCGAGTTTATAAGACCGATGTTTGGTCCTTCAGGAGTCTCGATAGGACATACTCGACCATAGTGAGTGTAGTGAACGTCACGGACTTCAAATCCTGCTCTCTCTCTACTTATACCACCAGGTCCAAGAGCTGAAAGTCTTCTCTTGTGAGTTAATTCTGAAAGAGGGTTGTTTTGATCCATGAACTGTGAAAGTTGTGATGAACCAAAGAACTCTTTAATAACTGCTGACACTGGTTTTGTGTTAATAAGTGATGTGATATCCATCTCATCAACTTGGAGAGCCACCATCTTCTCTTTTACAACTCTCTCAAGTCTAGATAGTCCCATACGATATTGATTTTGTAAAAGTTCACCTACAGCTCTTATTCTTCTATTGCCAAGATGATCAATGTCATCAGTATTTCCTATACCTTTTGACAAATGACAGAAATAATTTATTGATGCAAGTATATCTTCCTTTGTGACATGCTTTGGCACAAGTTCAAGTGCTCTCTCAGCTATAGTCTCAAGGAGTGCTTCCTTGCCCTCTTTATTTTTTCTATTTTCATCTAAAATATTTCTAAGAACTGGATAGTAAACTAATTCTGAGATTCCCATCTCATCCCACTCTTGAGGTTTAACTCCTTTTACATATGAGTTGATATCTACCATCATTGAAGACAAAATCTTTTGTGGTTCTTCTTCGCCTTCAACTTTTATATAGACATATGGGATGGCAGCATTTTGAATATCAATTGCTGTCTGTTCATTTATCTTTGTTCCTTTTCTTGCAAGTACTTCGCCAGTACTTTCATCTATAACATCTTTTGCCAATACTTGATTATTTAATCTATATCTAAAATGGAGTTTCTTATTGTATTTATATCTTCCTGCACGACCTAAATCATATCTCTTTGCATCAAAGAGAGAGTTTCTAAATAATGATTCACAGGCATCAACAGATAACTGTTCACCTGGTCTTATCTTCTTATAGAGTTCTATGATACCTCTGTCGTGATTTCTTTCATCCTCTGGTTCTTTTTCCATAGATGCTTTCAAATATTTTTCTTCACCAAAAAGTTCTAAGATATCACTATCTGTAGAGAGACCAAGAGCACGTAGGAATACAGTTATAGGAACTTTTCTTGTCCTATCAACTCTCGCCCACATTACATCATTTGCATCTGAATCATATTCGATCCAAGCACCACGATTTGGAATCAAAGTTGAAGAATAAAGTTTGTTACCAATCTTATCACGAGACATCTCATAATAGATTCCAGGAGATCTTACCATCTGTGATACGACAACTCTTTCTGCACCATTTATAATAAATGATCCATTTGGAGTCATACATGGAAGATCACTCATGTAGATTTCATTTTCGATGATTTCGTTCTTCTCTTTCTTAGTGAGACGGAGACGAACATGCAAAGGAAATGCAAATGTTGCATTTCTCTGCTTACACTCTTCTCTATCGTATTTTTGATCCTCTGTCTTAAGTCTTGCGCTTACGAAATCAAGTCTTATCTTCTCAGTAGGATCTTCAATAGGGAAGATATCTTTAAATACTTCAATAATACCCCTAGTAATGAACCACGCATAAGACTGTTGCTGAATGTCGATAAGGTTTGGCATGTCCTTAATCTCTTCTCTCTGCGAAAAGCTCATTCTTAGGTTCTTTCCAGATTTCACTGGATGCATCTTGCTAGCCTTCATTAGTTAAAAACCTCCATTTATTATATATCATTTTTTGAGCACAAAAAAACTAATCCCCTCTGGGGCTTCGTATTATGCATTTTAGCACTAAAATTCGCAAAAATCAAGTATTTTGTTAGCATATTGTTAATATTTTCATTGCTATTTGGGGCTTAAAAAGTTATAATCTTGCTACACAATAAGTATTGGAGATAGATGATGTTTTTATTAAGCGTATGGAACATTGTTTTGATAGTACTAGGCATAATTGCAGTTGTTTTGATAATACTTTACTTCTTAGGCTCAAAACTCCAGACCAAGCAAGCAAATGCCGACAAAGCAATGCAACAAATGTCTATGGTTGTATCTCTACTTGTTATAGATAAGCAGAAGCTTCGTATTAAAGATTCAGGGCTTATGAAACAGGTTCAAGATGCAATTCCAGCATATGTCAGATGGAGAAAATTCCCTATAGTTAAGGCTAGAGTTATAAAGGCCAATATTGCGGGAGGGGCACAGGTTATGAGTTTTATCTGTGATCCTAAGGTTTTCAAGATAATGCCAGTTAAAACTGAAGTAAAAGTTACTATAGCTGGTATCTATATCACAAAGCTTCATTCAGCTAAGGGTGTAGATCTTTCAAAACTCAAATAAATATGTACTGTTTCTTTACCTTTACATAAATAAAAAAGAGGTCCTACCAGCCTCTTTTTTTTCTGTCCTTATGCGAGGACTATTTATTCATATAAGCTCTTAGTTATAAATTCCACTTTTAGTGATTTTTTAATCTGTTCAAGTTCTTTTTTTATTAATTTGTTTCTTATATCAGCAACATTTGAGAAGTCAAACTGTGTACTTTCATCGCTATAGACATAAGGATTATGAACATCGTATCCGTCCATTCCTGCCACTTTTACACTACTTATGCCGAGTTTTATTAAAAGTTTAAATACCATGAGTGCTGCATTATCAATTATGTCCTTACTTTCAAGTGCTAGACTAAAGAAATTAATTATATAGTCTTTATTCTTTGCCTCTCTCATATTTGAAGTTAGTATTACCTTAGTCTTAATGTCATTTCTTATCTTATCATCAAGTTTACTATATCGTCTCATGTTGCTGCTAAATAAATAATCTGTCTTAAAATCATTATTATAGAAGTTAAGTGATATGCTTATAGTGTCACTCTTTAATAACTCTTTATTAATTTTTTCTTTATTGTCATTTATACTTCTACCAGGTGCAAGCACAAGAATATTTTTGCCCTTCATCTCATCTGTAAGTTTCTTTATATCTTCTACATCATCCTTAAACACATTCATGTACTCAATATAATAATTCTCAGCAATCTCTTTTTTATATTTCTGCCTATCCTCTTCTTTTATATTTTTTAAAATTTCATAGAGTGATTTTTCAGTGAGAGTGTTTTTCTCCGCAAGATATATTGCATAATTTGGGTGCACATTTAAAGTTCCTGATATATAAAGCGGTAGTGAATATCCCCAAAAGTTTTTTCTATACGTTTCTTGTAAATACTCATCCATGGTTTCAAGAACAGGTACTATATGATAGTCCTTTCCAAAGTTTGTATTTAGATATTCCGCAAATAACTCCAAATTTAGATTTCCAGCTCCTCTTCCCATACCGAAAACTGAAGCATCTATTAATATATCTCTGTCAAGTTTCAGATTCACAAAACTAACTGCATTTTGATATGCCTGCTGCAAGTTATTATGCGCGTGATATGAGAGCATTATGTCTTTATCAAGATACTGGTCAGCAAGTCTAACGTAATGTAAGAACTCGTCATTTTTCATTGAGCCAAAAGTATCTACTATAGTGATAGTATATGGCTTTATCTCATTAAAAACCTTAATTCCATCTATAAACTCTTCATCAGTATAGAAGTTAGTGCTTACAAAATTTGCCGCAACTAAGTAGCCAAGTTCCATAAACTTTTTGACTGCTGCTATACCATCACTAAGTTTATCCTTTTTATATATAACTCTAATTCCATCTATGCCTTTCCCATCATTTTTTGGAAAACTAGCTATATCTATAGGGTTACTTACATCATACATTACAAAATATTTTACATTTTTATTTTTGTTTTTTAAAATGCCATCAAGAGAAGATTTATCAGGAAACAGTGATCTATTCACGTCGTATGCTACAGGTCTCAAAAATCCGACTTCAACACACTCCACATTGGCAAGAGACATCTTGTTAAGCAATCCAATAATAGCATCTTTGCCAAATGCCCAGTCATTTACATATCCACCATCACGAAGTGTGCAGTCAAGAACATTAATTTTCCCCATATCTCTCCTTTAGGGCTTGCAAAACTCGCCCCTACAATATATTCTGCTTTAATTCATCTTCTGGTAAAAACGGCTCCATATCATAAAGCGGTGGGCTCACAAGTGTACCATCAGGAAGTCGCTTCGCACTACTCTTTGGTTCCCATACCTGCTCTTTATCTGTAAATATCTCTACAAACAATGGTCCACTTTCTTTTATAGCATTATCAACAACCTTCTTCATCTCATCATCATCATGAGCCTTTAGATATTTTATGCCAAAAGCCATTGCTATTTTTTCAAAACTTGGAAATGACAAATCATTTGACTCTTCACCTATTCCAACTTTTGTATGATCTTTAAACAAATTATTTTGAGTAATTCTTATAGAATGATAACCTTCATTATTAATTAAAAATATTTTTATAGGTAATTTATTGGTAACTATGGTTTGCAGTTCTTGCAAGTTCATCATTATACTGCCATCGCCCTCAAGACAATAGGTTTCTCTTTTGTCATTTGAAATGCAAGCACCAATAGAAGCTGGTAATCCATAACCCATAGAAGCCATCGCTGAATTATTATGGAATCTTGTTCCTTTTTTAATATAGAAGCTTTGACTTCCTACTACACAGCAAGCACCATTTGAAACTGCAGTGAGGCTATTGTCAGGTAATGATTTACTTAAGTAATCTATAAAGGCATATACATTGACAAAATCTTTTTTCTTATTGTACTTGTCAGGACCTACTACTTTATATTTTTCTTTCCAGGTTTTGCAAATATTTATCCAATTGGGCTCGTAAAATTCGCCCCTACAATTACCTGGCTCGCAAGTATTCGCTCCTACATTATCCAATAACTTTTCAATAGCTTCTAAGAAAAGTTTTGCATCTGAGTGAATAGCCAAATCTACGTGGATAGTATGCTTCTTAAACTCTTCCTTATCTATATCAACCATTATGACTTTTGCTTTTTTTGCCCATTCTTTATAGTTATATCCAACCTGTCTTATGCTAAGTCTTGTGCCAATCGCAAGAATTAAATCAGCATTTTCTACTGCAAAATTACCTGCTCTATCTCCCATGTTGCCACCACGACCAACATAAAGTCTATCTTCAGTCTCCATCAAATCAATTGCATTCCAATATGTGACAACTGGTATACCTAGTTTTTCGACAGCTCTCTTAAACACATCATATCCACCACTAAGTCTTATACCATAGCCTGCATAGATTATTGGTCTCTTGGCATTTTTCAAAAATTCTAATACTTCATTAATCTTTTTGTCATCGAAATCGCAGACTTCATTTTCCACGATATCATCTTTATTCTCTTTTGTACCTATATATGATTTTAAATTGTCGGTCTCAATAATTGCAGCTTGAAAATCTACAGGTATGTCTATCCATACAGGTCCCATTCTTCCATGGGTAGAAAGATAATAAGCTCGTTCAAAATGGTATTTTATATCGTCAGGATTATCAATCATCACAGCATACTTAGTCATGGTTTTTACAGTATCTACTATATTAAACTCTTGATCTCCAAGTGAACGAAGTGTTGCATCATCATTTCTTTTCGCATACACGATAGTAGTATCATATCTTACTTGTCCACTCACTACAAACATAGGTAAAGAATCAAGATATGCAGAGGCAACACCATTTAGAGCATTTATTCCTCCTGGTCCTGTAGTGACATTTACAAGTGCTGGTTTATTATTAAGTCTTGCATATGCTTCTGCCGCTATACTACAAGCTTGCTCGTGATGACAATATAAAATATTCAGTCCATCCTTATGACCAAATGAATCGTTCAAATGCATGGCACCACCACCAACTACCGTAAATCCATCAGTTATTTTGTTTTTTACTAAGAAATCTGCTACGAAATCTGAAAGTTTAATCTTCATAATATTAAATTTATAAAATTTTAAATAATATCTATATGTTCTGGTACTCTCTTTGACTCATCGGGCAGAGTTTTATATTCCCCATAGAGTACTTTCAAGAGTTTATCATACTCTTTTACAACTGGAAGTTTAGTGTCTTCAAAATCTACATAGATTATATCTTTTTCATCTACCTTATCTACTTCGTACTCAATGTATACGATAGGATAATTCATATAGTATAACTTCTTACAGTCCTTTCCTTTAATTGCCTCAAGGTTTTTATTTACTATGTCAAAATATTTTTTCATTAGATACTTACAGTCGATTAACTTCCCAATAGTTGATAATACAAAAACCTTTATCTTGTTTGAAAAATTATACTTCTTATAATTAATACGATATCTATGCCCCATAGCAAGACCATATAAAATCTTAAGTGACAAGTAATTCTTATTTCTTTTACTCTCATCCACATCATCAAGTACAAAAATATCAAGCCACAGATACTGTAGATAGCCATCATAAGTATTTTTATACTTATCTTCTTCTCTATATACTTCATCTACATAAAAAAGTCTATCGACAAAATCAAAAAAATGACTATCTCCATATTCATTTGCTCTCATAAACTTAAAAGGCTTATCAAATGTATCAAATTTTAGGCAGTCCAGAAGTTTTTGATAGTTTTCTCTTGTAAGTGCCACATCGCAATCATCATCCCAAGGCACAAAACCTTTATGTCTAATAGCACCTAGTAGTGTGCCCGCTTCAAGACGATATTTTATATCATGCTTACAGCAAAATCTATCAAACTCTTTAAGTAACATTAAGTTTATTTTTTGTGCTCTTTTAATATCCATACAGTTAAATTATATCATATCAAGTCACAATTTTGTTAATATATCTATTGTGACTTTTTGACTACAGGCATAGCCATCATTTGCTTTAAATCATCTGGGGCATTTTTATTTGTAAAAACATAATTATAATAATCGGCATAAGTGATGTAGGCTGAAAACAAAATTAGATTTCTCGCCTTTTCTTTATACTCTTCAATATACTCCTTGCTCACAGCATTTCCATCATATGAAGTAAACTTATTTGTCAATTTTGAATATCTACCCCTATTAGTTATATACGAACCACTGTTATAGACTACAAAAGGCTCTTCATCTGAAAATACATCGCGACCTGCTATAAGTCTTGAATCATAGCTTGCCCCAAAAAGATTTAAAAGTGTAGGAAGTAAATCTATTGAAGATGAAGGTGTATCAATTGTTTTTACTAAATGTTTGTGCTCGTTTTCAAGAGAATAGGACCAAATAATAGGCATACTCTTATCAAGGTTAAACTGATTTAAATCAGAAATCTCATATAGATGAGAGATATAGTTTGTGCCATCTGTAAATGATGCAGCATTTAAACCATATGGGTAATGATCTGCAACCATACATATAACAGTGTTGTCAAGTAAATTATACTTTTCAAGATTTGTAACCAATGTATGCAACGCTTCCTCTAGATATAACTGATAACAGATGTAGTTATTCACCTGGTCGGGATACTTATCTCCGTGAACTTCTTTTACTTTTTTTATATTTTTTATAACCTTATAATTTGAACTGTCATTATAAAATGCATGTCCACTTATTGTCATATAATACACACAAAAAGGTTCTTTGTCATAATAAGTGTCCAAGGTTTTTTCTATCATTTCTTCATCAGTAGGCCAGTTCCCAGCAATTTCTTCAAGTCCATTTCCATTTGCTAGATAATAATCAAATCCTTCTTGCTCGCAGTGAGTAAGATGCCTATCATAATATCTGAAGTTGCCATTGTGATAAGCACCTGTATTATATCCTTCCCTTTTTAAAACTCTAGGCATTGAAAAACACATATTTCTTCCAATAGTATTTTTCATACTATCAGCTGCATCATTCGATATTATTCCATTTAAAAATGCAAATTCACCAGAGGTAGTGCTTCCTCCCCATGATGGCACATAAAAATCAGTGAACCTAAATCCGTTGTTTGTAAGCCTATATAGTGTAGGAGTGAGTTCTTCATTTATGACATAGTGAGAATATGCTTCGGCACAAATTAAAATCAAATTCTTTCCTTTAAACAAGCCTGTATAATCATTTTTATTGCTCGGCGTCCGTGAAGCTACATATTCATTCACATTTTTACATCGCTCATCAAAACCAGTATCGTCTAAGTTTTCATAATCGATGTCAAACACATTATATTTGTCTAGATAACTTTTATCTCTTTTAATTTCTACAACATTATTTGTTTCTATCTTAAGATTTTCTTTCGTTTTAAAAAAACTTTTAACTAGAGCTGTTTTTACTCCATATTTTTGAACATTAAATGAGAAGTCATTACTTTTGTCTATAAATATAAAACTAGTGCACAATAATGTTATAGATACTGTTAATACAACAAAATTAATCTTCTTTTTAACACTGCTTAGATTTTCAAATGTAGTCAATTCTTGTTTCTTTACCAAATATTCATTTGAAGAAATTAAAAACACTCCATAAAATATTATAAATCTGACTATAAAAGTTACATTTTTTGCAATAACTTTTACCAACTCGTCAGAATAGTTTTCTTTTACATGTTTTGCATTATTTATAGCTGAACTAGGTGGCATAAAAATACCATAGGTTTCAAATAGTATTATCTCTACTATTGTAATAATTAAGATTAGTGCAACTGCTATCTCAGAAGCGAGTAAGCCATTTTTGCCAAATCGTATAAATAAAAACTGGAGCACTCCTGACAAAGCAAAATTTAAAATGGCTACATGTATATAGTTTCTATCGGCATTAACACCAGTCACCACAAATAAGACTATATCTATAGCCATCAATACAATAAAAAATATTGCAAATGCTTTAACATTTGCAATGTAATTTGAGCTTTTTAAGGTTTCAGTATTCATCTTGAGTATTATATCATAAGACTATATATTTCTCAATATTTTCCCTCTTGTCATTACTAATAATATTTCTAATTATCAGCGGTACAATCTACCATATCACTACAAGCAACTAGTTTTCCTCCATCTCCATCTACATTTGTTTTCCAAGACAACCATATTAAGTCATCTTTCTTTGCACCAGTAGTTAATTTTATGGTATGTTTCCCTGCTGTAATCCAATTTTCAGCATTGTTTTTTACTCCATCAACAAGGTAATTTTCAGTATAATTATCTGTTAGCTGTTGCTTTGTAAATCCTTCTTTACTAGTTTGTATATATAATTTGAACTTAACATCACTACCTGCATCCCATGCTTTATTCAAAGTAATATCAAATTCGCACTCCTTACTTTCATGATCAATCTTATAAAGAGGGCAACCTGACCAAACTTTAATTGGATAAGTTGTGTCACCAACAGTAAAATCACTAATTAGTGTATCTGAATTTAAATTATCTACAGGAATAACTGCACTATTTGCTCTCTCTGCATTTGAACTTAGTCCCGACCAACCTGCATTGGTCTGAAAGTTAACCCTAGGCCAATAAGAGAAACGACACCAAAGCGGATCACGCGGCCTATCTTTCCATGTTGTAGTTGCACTAGTATTACCAGTCACACTCTTTGACATAGAATATGCCGCTTTACTTATATAGTCCTTTGCTGGTGCAGTCTTAATCCTGTCTTGAACTCTTATTATACTAGATGCGCCTCTTGAAGAGTTTATTAATGGAATAAGTGCTGTACTTGATGAAACAGAAAATGATGCTTTACTTGTATTTCCGTTTAACCATTTCCAATCGCTATTGATAGAAGTACTATGTCCAGAGCCACCACAGAAGGTAAATATTGAAGCCCAAGTTGGAATGTCTGTCCAGCACCACCCCTACAAAATGAAAAAGATAGGGGGCAAATCCCCCTATGATAGGGGGGCAAAAAATTGACAAATATTGGACACAAAACAGCAAATAAAAAAGGAATGACTTATCATTCCTTCCTTATTTTCCGTTACGGCTCTAGAGTTATATTATATTAGACAGCTAACTCCTTCATTTTTTCATTCAACTCTTCTTTACTGATATTTAACTTGCTAAGTACAACCTCTTCACTTATTAACC